>JALVWQ010000047.1:7683-36070 GCA_027034975.1 Campylobacteraceae bacterium | reverse complement strand
GTATCAAATCACTACGCAAAATAGCGGTACTGATGAGAGTAAAGACTCTGACGCAAACCCAGAAGATGGTAAGAGTGCAAAGGTAACAATTACTGATAGTAATATCACTACAATCGATATGGGTATCGTAAAAGAGGAGATTCCAAGTATAGACCTTGAGAAATACACCAATGGGTATGATGCAGATAGTGCAAATGGTGTCGATGTTCCAGTTGTAATGGTTGGCAAGAGTGTAGAGTGGGAGTATAATATTACCAACACTGGTACCGCAACTCTAAGTAAAATCACTTTAAAAGATGACAAAGAGGGTACCATTAGTTGCCCAAAAACGACGCTTAATCCTGGTGAATCGATGGTGTGCCTAAAGAGTGCCAAAGCTACAGAGGGGCTTTATGAGAATAGTGCAACTGTAAGTGCAATTGAGAGTAAAAGTGGCAAAAAGGTTAGCGATAGTGATCCATCGCACTATATTGGCCAAAAGCCAGCATGTATTGGCGATAGAGTATGGATCGATAGTAACGGTAATGGGATCCAAGATGCTGGCGAAGTTGGTATAGCAGATGTGAAGGTAGAGCTCTTTAACGAAGATGGTACACCAGTAGGTGTTGATGCAAATGGTAATAGCTACAGTAACATACAAATGACAGATAGTAATGGTCGTTATGAGTTCTGCACTCTTAAACCAAACAAAAAGTACCATATTAAAGTGACTCCACCAGAGGGGTACTACTTCTCTTTCAAAGCCAAAGGTGGGGATGAGAGTAGAGATAGCGATATTGATGCAGCTACAAAAGAGAGTGGCGATATTCTCCTAAAGAGCGGTGCAAGCTATGCTCATTTAGATGCTGGTCTTGTTAAACCAGCATGTATAGGTGATTTCATCTGGGAGGATAAAGATGCAAATGGCATTCAAGAGGCTGGAGAGAGTGGAGTTGCTGGAGTGAAGCTAGAAATTGTTGATGCATCTGGCAATAGTGTTGTGGATGTCAATGGCAATAGTGTTGTTCCAGTAACTACAGCAGCGGATGGAAAGTATGAGTTCTGTAACCTAGTACCAGGAGTCTACCAAGTAAAAGTAACAAAGCTACCAGAAAACTACTATATTACAAGAGAGAATGAAGGTGAAGATGAGAGTAAAGACTCTGATATAGCCTCTTTCCTTGCAACAAGTGGAGCAATGCCAAAAGAGCTTTTAGAGAGTGGAGAGCATAATAGTAGCTTTGATGGCGGCATATTTAAGAGTGTCTGCTTAGCAGGTGAGACATGGATCGATCAGAATGTTGATGGCATTCGTGATGCAAATGAGGAGGCAGTTGCTAATGTAAAAGTAACTCTAATAGATGCAGTAACTGGAGAGCTACCAAAAAGTGTATTGGGTGAGAGTGTTGCACCAATCTATACAGATAGTGATGGCTCATACCTCTTTTGTAACCTTATACCTGGAAGCTACAAGGTTCACTTTGAAAAAGAGCCAGAGAGTAATGGTGCTCCATATATAACAACAAAAGGAGGCGAGGAGAGTAAAACACCACAGTTTAATGAAGGTGGTGGAGAGAGTGGAGTCTTTACCCTTATAAGTGGGGATGATGCTACTACAACAAAACAGAGAATTAAGCCATTTGCTGGATTTATTAAAGAGATCTGTATAGGTGATCTTGTATGGGGTGATAAGAACCTAAATGGCTTACAAGATAGCGGCGAGCCAGGTGCGATAGATATTCCTGTATACTTGCTTGATGCCAATGGTAATAGTGTAAAAGATATCTATGGAAACATTGTTAAAGCAACAAAAACTGATAATAGTGGGCACTATAAGTTCTGCCACTTAAAACCTGGTCAAGCGTATCAGATTAAGTTTGATCTACCAAACTCATATATGCCAACACTCCAAAACCAAGGGGATGATACAAAAGACTCTGATGGAAGCAGTAGTGCAACTATTTATGTTAAGAAAGCAGTAAGTGATGATATGAGTTACGATTTAGGCATCTACTGTGAGTGTGACGATTATGAGGTGCACCCAGAGGAGTATAAATCGAACAGTGCACCAGCTCTGAGTCTCTTTGGAGGGCTCTTAGCACTATTGGCAATTATCTTAGTAATTGTAAGAAATAAAGAGGAGGCGTAAGCCTCTTTCAAAGAGGGCTAGCCCCTATGGAAGTAAATTTTAAACCCAAATTTTGTATTAGAATTAGCAAAGATTTGGCAAATGCTTTGGTTATGGGTGTTTGAAAAAAACTGTGCAAGTGTGGGTTCCCTTCGGTCACGAGGTTAACCCATAGGTTAATTGATGGATTTTTGTAAATGCCCATAGCTAAATGATTTGCTAAAGGTTGTTAATCTCTAATGCAAATTTTGGGTTAAAGTAAATCTTTAGGCAGTTGTTGGATTGGTTTGAATAGAAAATTTTTTTTACAATATCTCGTAGTCGATGCTATACTCTATCTCGCTAAAGTGTTTTTGTATAGTATCTTCTATTGTATGAATTTTTTGAGAAATTGCTTTAGAGTTTAGGGCTAAAAATGCAATAGCAATATCAGCCTCTTTTACATACTCGCTACTCAAATCAAGTATTGAGAGATTGTGCCTAGAGAGCCTCTCTTTGAGAGAGTGCACAATTTTCCTGCGGCCTTTAAGAGACTCTACATAAGGCAAAAATAGATTTAGCTGTAAATTTACAATGAACATTTAAATTCCTAAATGGTTTGTGCGGCCAAGCCGCACCTAAGCTCTCAACTAATCACCAATCACTAAATTAAGCCTCTAAAACGCCACCTTTACTAGCGTTTGTTACAAGTGCCCTATATTGTCTAAGCCATCGGCTCTCTAATGGTTTTACGAGTGGTTTGAAGGCAGCTCTTCTTTTAGCAATCTCTTCTTCACTAACTAAAAGTTCAATTTTATACGCATCTACATCGATAAATATCTCATCTCCATCTTCTACTAATCCGATAAGACCACCCTCTGCAGCTTCTGGGCTTACATGACCAATACTTAAACCTCTTGTTGCTCCACTGAAGCGTCCATCTGTAATGAGAGCTACGCTATCGCCTAGCCCCATACCCATAATAAGGCTTGTTGGACTTAGCATCTCTTGCATACCTGGCCCTCCTTTTGGTCCCTCGTATCTTAATACTACTACATCTCCAGCCTTTACCTTACCGCCTGTAATTCCGGCAATTGCTTCATCTTGGCTATTAAAGCATACTGCTTTGCCTTTAAAACTTCTCTCACCTACGATTCCAGCTGTTTTAATAACTGCTCCTTGCTCTGCTAAGTTCCCAAAGAGAATAGCTAAGCCTCCAACCTCACTATATGGATTGTCGATTGTGTGGATGATATTTGTATCTTTGATTTCAGCATTTTCGATTCGCTCGTAGAGTGTCTCACCTGTAACTGTTAAGTTGTCAATGAGCGTTTTCTCTGCTCGTTTATTCATCTCTTTCATAACGGCACTTACTCCACCTGCTGTATGGATATCCTCCATATGCACGGTTGTAAGTGATGGGCTAATTTTTGCAATATGGCTTACCTGGCTGCTGATCTTATTGATATCCTCTATCTTAAAGTCAACGCCTGCTTCGTTTGCAATTGCAAGCATGTGAAGTACTGTATTTGAGCTTCCACCCATCGCCATATCTACAGCGAATGCATTGCGTACGGCATTTTCATTCAGAATATTTCTAAAGTTAAACTGTGAAGAGTCTTCCATCTTTGCCATTTCGCACACTCTTCTTGCTGCTGCACGGAAGAGCTCTTCTCGCTCTTTTGTTAAAGCGAGTATTGTTCCATTTCCTGGCAGTGCAATACCCATCGCCTCCATCAGTGTATTCATAGAGTTTGCAGTAAACATACCTGAGCAGCTACCTCCGCTAGGGCAGGCATTACACTCCATCTCAGTAAGAGTTGTCTCATCTATATCGCCAGCCTCATACGCTCCTACACCTTCAAAAACTGTAGCTAAATCAATTGGTGTACCATCCTTCATTTTCCCTGCAGCCATTGGCCCACCACTTACAAAAACTGTTGGTACATTCACACGCAGAGCACCCATAATCATACCTGGTACAATCTTATCGCAGTTAGGAATTGCAATCATCGCATCGAGCTTATGAGCATTCATAACCGTCTCTATTGAGTTGGCAATAATCTCACGGCTTGGCAAGCTATAGAGCATACCATCATGTCCCATTGCGATACCATCATCAACGCCAATTGTGTTAAACTCAAATGGTACGCAGCCATTTGCACGAATCTCATCTTTAATAATCTCGGCAACTTTATTGAGGTAAAAGTGCCCTGGAATGAGCTCGATAAAAGAGTTTGCAACACCAATAAATGGCTTCTCAAAATCCTCATCTTTTAATCCTGTTGCTCTAAGCAAGCTTCTGTGGGGTGCTCGTTGGTACCCTTTTTTAATTGCATCACTACGCATCTACTATCCTTTATGAATATATTCATAGTATTATAGTTTAATAAAAGTTGTAGATCCCTTTAATTTACTCTATAAAGATTTTTTTCTCTTTTTTTAAAGCTGTTAGAAACAGTTTAAATATTATTTAAGGATATATTTACTATAATCACACTCCAATTAAGCGGGAGTAGCTCAGGGGTAGAGCACAACCTTGCCAAGGTTGGGGCCGCGGGTTCGAATCCCGTCTCCCGCTCCAGTTATGTTTGTGGTGTCTTACCAGCATGTATTGCCCGGGTGGTGGAATTGGTAGACACGAGGGACTTAAAATCCCTTGGCCGTTTGGCCGTGCCGGTTCAAGTCCGGCCTCGGGCACCACTTACCTTACAAATCAAACACTATTTTAAGAGTAATGCTTGGTTTCTAAGGTTTTCTTAACGGTGATGGCGGCATAGCCAAGTGGCTAAGGCAGGAGCCTGCAAAGCTCTGATCCCCGGTTCGAATCCGGGTGCCGCCTCCATCTACTTATCGGGAGATGTCGGAGCGGTTGAACGTGCCGGTCTTGAAAACCGGTGTGGTGAGAGCCACCGGGGGTTCGAATCCCCCTCTCCCGGCCACTTCTACTACAATCTTTAATCCTGATAGTGTATAATCCTTTTTATGAAGCTTAGTATCTTAATCATCTTTATCTCTATTGTTGGTATTGTTTTTCCAAAATCACTCTATTTTTTTGCTCTAGCAGCCTGCTTAACGCTTCTCTATCAGCTTTGGCAAACGAAGAGTATGCAACCTAAAAGCAAAGAGTTTCGAGAACTCGAGAGAGCGAAGCAAAAAAGAGAGAAGAAAGAGCTGCGAAAACATAGATTTATTGAAGATCAAATAGCCTATATTGGTAAAATCTGGGGCTACAATAAAAGCCAAGAGGCAGTTGTAGAGAGATTTATAGAGCAGCAAGCTTATACCAAATAAAAATAAAAACATACACTTCTAAAAACAGATAAACCATAATCTTTCACAGATAAAAGTTTCGTATTAGCTCAGCTAGTACTTCAACTTTTATCTGCAAAATCTTATGGCTTCTTTGGTTTATTAAGTATACCTTTTAATTTTAATTTGGTATTATGGACAAATCTATACGAAGTTGACAGCCTCACTCTTACCACAGCTTATTTTACTAATCGAAGAGTGTAATGCACAAAAACAAAAGGGGTGCAAAGCCGAGGTTAATAGCCGTTTGCGAGCACTTATTGTACTGATGAAAGAGGAGCTCAAAAATAGTCAAGAGAATAAAAAGAGAGTTTCGAGACGACTCTTGAGGTCTTTGACTACCTAGTTAAAGAGTAGCAATTATAGATTTTCGAAGAGCCCTTTAATCTCTTTAGGGATCGCTTTTTTTATCTTCTCTTGTAGCTTTTTATCTTTAAGCTCTTTTGGAATGATTTTATTGATTGTTTTATTGCTATCGTCCCCTAAAATTGCTTTTTTAACAACACTTATTACCTTCTTTTTAACCTGCCCACTAAAGGAGAGGATGAGATGTGGATCATTAAGAGGTCCTCGGAGTTTAAATACATAATCGAGCCCATTAATTTGAACAACAATACGGGCTTTGATACTGTTTGCTTTGGTATCTATGATACCATTTTCGATGAGAATATGTACCTTTCTTGAGTAGCTATTGAGATAAAAGGTGATAATATTATCGTTAATATCTCCTCGTAGCGTAGCACTGTTAAAGACCTCTTTAGAGAGGTCAAATCCGGCTGTCTCTTTTAGGGTTGTAACAAGTGGGGAGTTAAGAAATCGAGCTTCATCAATAGTGATCTTATATTTTCCTCTCTTTGCTTGGGTGTTATATTGGAGATTTGCAAGAGCGATGCCGTCGAGTATAGGGTTATAGTTGAGCATCTTTAGAAGCTCGACTACACTTATTCCAGCAGCATCTACTCTAAGAGAGGAGTTTTTGAGCATCATATTGATAACACCATTTAACTCTTTTGCCGTTGCAGTAACCAAAAGGTTTTTACCCTCTTTTTTTACTTCGCTCTCAACTCTGAATGAGCCTTTCAAGTGCTGTTTTGTAAGGCTATTGAGTTTTGCAAGATCATCTATGGTAAATTTAAATTTTGTCGAGAGTTTATCGATTGTACTGTCGTAATTTAGGTAGTCAAAGTCGAACTTTCCATAGCTTGTAAGGAGTTGTGGGCGTGTGAGGAGTTTTCCGCCCTTTATAACACCATTTTTGATTAAAAGCGAATAGTTCAGTGGTGCAGTAAGCTCTATATCGGCAACTTTTTTAAGTGTTGCAAGGTCAATGCCACCTTTTGATTTGATTGTAAAGAGCCCATCTTGAGCTTTTGTATCGGTTATATGCAGCGTACCACTCGCAATTGACTTGGTAAAGTAGTGTGGCATCTTGAACATATAGAGCAGCTTTACTAAAGAGATATTTGAGAAGTTGCTCTTAATGCTATTTGGCAGATACTCCCCTTTAAGAGTGCCATCAAAGGAGTGTGTTGTAAAGGTAGCAGTCGTGTTTGCACCTTGACTCTTAAGCACTCCAGCAATTTTGAGTGGTCCTTGCATTGGAATTTTATTGATCGAATTAAGTCCAGAGAGATCTTTTATATCGATACTATATTCGCTATCGATAGCACCAGTAATAAATGCGTAGCGACTATTTTTAAATTGAGCATTTAGAAAATGTGATGCTACTGTTGTACTCTTTGCAAAGAGTGTGGCATCTTTTATACTCCCCTGGCTTTTAAGACTATATTTATAGCTTGGGAGAGCAACTCTTAGGAGCTCTCTATTTAAAACGCCACTACTTGCAACTTTAAAACTCCCATTCAGTTTTGAGTAGTCTGTGAGGTAGAGAGAGCCTGTAAGAGTTCCACTCTTTACAAATTTAGGCTGTTTGGTGCTCTTAAGGAGTGCTACAATTGAGACACTCTTAAGATCTGCTCGAAGCTTTTTGTTATTTAAAATGAGCTTTGCGACACCACCAAAAGATTTTGTAGTAGCATTGAGTTGTAAGATAGATCGTTTTGCATTATAATAGAGTGCACCATAGAGATCCATTTTGCCTTCAAGAGGCATTTTAAGAAGTGTCCCTAATCGAGAGAGCTTCTCAATATTGAGTGTGTAGTAGCTCTTAAGCTGTTTAAAATTGAGTGTTGAAGTGAGTTTTTTTATCTTAATTTTTGCAGTTGTTGTGTCTATGTCTCCTTGACCTACAATATATTTACCTGCAACTTTTGTATCGATTTTAGCAGTAAACTTTTCATTATGTGGAATGACAAAGTGTAGCTTTTTTGCAATAAGTTGCTGGTTAAAGAGGCCATCTTGCACCTCTATGTGTGCAGTACCGTGTGGATTTTTAGGATCAAGGCTAGGGAGCTTGGCATTAACAAACAAAAGGCCATTTGCTAATGGTTGCATACCAGCAAAGGCAAAAATCTTTGCAATCTCGGCACTATTAAGAGAGACATTAATAGATTGCGGATCACCATCTTTGATAATAAATTTATACTTCACATCAGACTCAAAGGCTCTACCAATACCATTAACACCAAAGTTCTTTGGTGTACCAACTGCTTGACCTGAAAGGTTAAGATTCATAAGGATATCGTGCTTATTAACAGTTACATTTTTTGCAAAGAGGTGGTAGTTAAGATCGAAACTCTTTTTGGGGTAGTCGATATCACCATCTGCTTCTGCCTCTATTCCATTACTTGTTACTGCCTTGAGTTTGATTGTATTGAGCTTGCTATCGAGTTGGGTAATTTTTATTTTTGGATTTGTAACTTTTTTCTCAATATACTCATTGAGGAGCGGTTTTATAAAGGTGTTGCTCCCAAAAGGGGTAAAGAGCACTACAACAATGCTAATTATAATTAATAGAAGTGTAAAAGGTACTATATAGAGTAGTTTTTTCATCTGTTATCACTTTTTTCTGAAATTATATCATTTAAAAAGGTAATTTTGTCCATAATCATCTATAAAAGTTTTTAACTCAATAAAAAGGGTGTCGTTACTCTCAATGAGCTTTGCAAACTTGAGATATGTCTGCCAAACCTTAAGGGCACTCTCTTGGCGACCTCTTTTTTTAAGTTCAAATGCTACTGCGGCATTGATAAACCCCTTTACTACTAAAATCTTTCTACTTTTTATTTTGCGTCTTGGGAACCAATACTCCTCTAAAGCCTCGTGTGCTTCAAAGAATTTACCTTTAAGAATATGCTCTTTATATCTTTTAGTTAAAATCATAACTCTCTCCTATAAAGAGTGCTGTTTCAAACTCTAAATAGTCAAAAGGGTACTCTCTTAGCACCCTTTTTAGTGCTCTATATGAAAGCATCAGTTTGCCACTAACACCACTCTCTTGGATATAGCGTAACATCTCAAGTGTCGATGGAAAAGGGAGCTCAAAGTGAAACTGTTCGATTTGGAGTGCTCTATAGCTTTTAAGAAATGCCGATTCAAGAGCGGTATAGGAGTGGATTGGAGAGTGAACACCAGCTATTTTATGGATTGTTTTAAAGGTTCCGGAGCTAAAGAGAAAAAAGGCTCCAAATGGTGCAGTTTTGGCTGCAGAGTTAAAGGTAAATTCAATATCCTTAGCCCACTGTAGAGCCGATGCAGAAAGGAGCGTATCGGCATTGAGCTTTTGCAGTCTCTCAAATGTACTTGCTTGGTTAAAATCACCTATAAGCAGCTCTATATTATCTCCTTTGGGATGGAGTGAGAGCATCGACTCTGCAAAATCGACACCATAAAATCTATTAAATTTAAGGGATCGGTTTTGTAAAAGCTTAAAGAGTCTTCCACTGCCACAGCCAAGATCAATAACAGTCCCAAGTGACTCTGGAAGAGAATCAACCACTATCTCAGCACCCCTTTGCTGGATAACACTTCGGTGTGGATAGTGCTTCGCATACTTATTAAACTGCTCTTTTACCTTCACCTAAATCTCCTTTTCAAGTAGCAAAGCTCCTTGAAAATTCCTCTCGCGTTAGGGCTCCCATAAAATTGGTAAATTTTATGGGATAAACTTATGCTTTGCCTTTGGCAAGAGAAACTTTCATGATTTTCTTCTTGTTTGTGTTTGTGAAACATGAAAGTTTCATTTGTTTACTCTCTTGAAGCTTATTTTGGGTATAATTCCGCCAATTATATATATTTATACTTAAAGAGGATTTTTTATGACATCTACACTGTTTGTTATACAGATTATTTTGGCGATTTTGATTACTATAGCTGTTTTAATGCAAAAGAGCTCTAGTATTGGTCTTGGAGCATATAGTGGGAGTAATGAGTCGGTATTTGGAGCAAAGGGCCCTGCAGGTTTCTTGACAAAACTTACCTTTACACTCGCACTCCTTTTCGTGATTAACACTTTGGCACTTGGGTATATGTACTCTAAAGAGAGTCAATCAAGTGTAATCGATACGCTTAAGAGCAAAAAAGAGCTTAATAAGAGTGTCGCAAAACCAATAGCTGTGCCACAATCTCCTGTAAAAGCTGTTCCTGAAGCTCCAAAAGCAGTAGAGAGCAATAGCTCTAAATAGAGTTTTTTCTCCTTTTGCCAAAAAAATCTCCTTTTCAAGAAGCGTGTAGCTCCTTGAAAATTTCTTTCGCATTTGAGGATCCTATAAATATAGATAAATTTTATAGGATAAACTTACGCTTTGTCTTTGACAAGAGAAACTTTCATGACGATTGTTCTTGTTTCTGATTAGAAAATTAGAAAGTTTCTTGCAACTTTTTTAATCGAAGTAAAATTTGGTTTAAACTAACGCAAAATTTACCAAAATCAAGCTACAATATTGTAAATTTTTTACTTAAGGATAGGGAATGTTAGAAGAGATATATAGCGAAACTGCTGATCATATGCAAAAGAGTATTGAGGCGATGAAGAAGAAGTTTTTAACACTTCGAACAGGAAAGGTAACAACATCTGTAGTCGATGAGATTAAGATAGACTACTATGGAACGCCAACACCGCTTAATCAGGTAGGGAGTGTAACTGCTCTTGATGCAACGACAATTGCAATTTCACCATGGGAGAAGCAGCTTCTTCCAGATATTGAAAAGGCGATCCAGCAAGCAAATCTTGGGGTGAACCCAAATAATGATGGGGACTTTATTAAGCTATTCTTTCCTCCAATGACAAGTGAACAGAGAGAGCAGATTGTAAAGCAAGCAAAAGCGATGGCTGAGGAGGCAAAAGTTGCAGTAAGAAATGTTCGTAAAGATGCAAATAATAAGATTAAACGCCTAGAGAAAGAGAAAGAGATTAGTGAAGATGAGTCTAAAAGAGCTCAAGATCAGATCCAAAAGTTAACTGATGAGCATATAGCAAAGATTGATGAGGCTCTTAAATCTAAAGAAGCTGATATCTTAAAAGTGTAACGATGAATATAGAAGCAATCTATAAAGAGTCGGGTGCACTCTTAAGTGGTCACTTTATCTTAAGTAGTGGGAAGCACTCGCCTAATTACTTACAGAGTGCAAAGGTGTTAGAAGATCCAAAGAGAGCCGAGCTTCTAGCAGATGCATTGGCTAAAATTATTAAAGAGGCTGGCATAGAGGTAGAGACTGTATGTGCTCCAGCACTTGGGGGTGTAATTGCTGGTTATGAGCTTGCTAGAGCTTTGGGTGTTCGTTCAATATTTGTAGAGCGAAAAGGTGGTGCAATGGAGCTTCGCAGAGGCTTCGAGGTAGCAAAAGGCGAGAAAGTCTTAATTTGTGAAGATATCATTACAACAGGTGGCTCTGCACTTGAGGCTGCAACTATTATTGAGTCGCTAGGAGCAGAAGTAGTTGCTTTTGCAGCACTTGCTAATAGAGGCTTTTGTAGTCGCTACGGTATAGATAAAGAGCCAAAGCTAGAGTGTAAACTTCCAACTACTAAACCACTCTTTGCATTAGAAGATTTTGAATTTGAAATCTACGACCCAAGCGATTGTCCACTCTGTAAAGAGGGGAGTGAAGCGGTAAAACCAGGAAGTCGCGGAAACTAGAAAAGGTCTTCTTTTCTACCCATTTTAAACATATAATAGACATTTTTTTCTAAAATAGCTCCATTTTTCAATTATTTTTATATTTTTTTTGGTTATACTAAATCAAATATATATTCAGGAGATTCCTATGTCAAAAATATTATCAATTACATTTGTACTGCTTTTTTTCTTTAGTGCCTGTGCTACAAATAAGAGTAGCTTGAATAAAGAGAATCGAATAGATTCTAGGAGTAATATGCAATCAAAGATGTTAGCATATGTAAACAATATTCGTCAAAATGGAGCAACTTGTGCAGCTCCAGCGTCACCACTTACATATAATAGTTTTTTGCAGAAATCAGCTGAAGCTCATGCAAGAGATATGGCAATCAATAATAAACTTTCACATACAGGTTCTGGAACAGAGACAGATCCAGCAAAGAAGTCCATTGGGATTGGTAGTACCTATGTTGAGAGAATTCTTTATTTTGGATATCCAAATAAACCAGGAAAACTTTTAGGTGAGAGTCTTGCGTTTACAAAATTTAATAAAAATAGTAAAAAAGATTATTATGATCATTTTAAAGAAGCAGTAAAAAACTTAATGAATGATACAACTCATTGTAAAATTATTATGAATCCTCGTTTTAGTAATGTTGGAATGAGTATGCAGAGGGGTAAAGATGGTTACTACCTTGTTATTGATTTAGGTGAGAAACTATAATAGTTTGGGTTAAAGTTAATTTTATAGGAGGTTTGCATCAATAATGCAGACTCCTCCATCGCTCGATGCTCCATAGAGTAGACCATCTTTTATTGCAATACTTCTTACCTCCCCTTGGCAATTGATACTTCCTAAAACTTTGTAGCCCTCTTTGTTTATGATTGTAATCCCATCTTTTCCATTTGCTACATAGATATATTTGCCATCAGCAATACTGCTATATGCGAACTCTCCAATTGGAATACTCTTGATAATTTTATTACTAGTTAGATCCATAACAAGTAGTTGTGATTTATCGCCACTTAAATATGCTTTTGCCCCATCAAGAGTTATCTGTTTTATATAACTGTTCGTTGTTATAATGCTCTTTTTTTCTAAATGCCCATTATCTATTGAGAGTATTAATACACCTCCATTACCAAGTGCTACATAAGCTCTTTTATAATCAGGAGAGAGAGTGATATCTAAAGCTTTACTCTCAGGTGTAAAGCTGTCAAGTAGTGTTAAGTTTTGAGTTTCAATTAGCTTAATACCCTTTGTACCATCACTCACCAATAGCTCTTTACTTTTTGATAGATATTGTAAATTTGTTGTAAATCCATCGGTATCGATTGAATCTATAGTTTGCGGATTCTTTTTACTGCTAATGTCAATTTTTTTTACACCCTTATAGCCATCAGCTAAATAGGCAATAGAGCTATCTGTAGTAATATCTAGTGTAAACCCATCTGTATCGAAAGTTGTAATGACTTTTGGATTATCTCTTTTTGCTATGTCAACTATCTGTAAACCTGATTTACCCTCAGCAACATAGAGATAGTTATGCTCTATAGCTACACGATACGCTTTATAATGAGTGTTAATATGATTGACAATAAAAGGATTTTTAAGCGAACTCGTTGCTACTATCTCTAAACCATTTGTGCCTGTTGCAGCATAGAGATAGCTCTCATTAGGTGTAAGAGCAATTGCATAGGTACGGTATGGGGTTTGTATCGATTGGATGATTTTATAGTTATTGTTTTGGAGATCTATAATTTGAATATTTGATTTTCTATCGGCAACAAAGGCTTTAGATTCATCGCTATTGAGCGTAATAGCTGAGGCAAAGTCAGGTGTATCAATATGATCTATATAGCCAATATCGCTTGGATTGCTAATGTCAACAATAACAACCCCTTTATATCCGTCGGCAATATATGCTTTTGTCTCATCTTGCGAGAGGGTAACACTATTTGCACTTCCATAGGTATTAAAGGTGTCAAGTGTCGAGTTGTCATCGTTATTTACAGTAATAAGACCTGTTTTCCCATCTGCAATAAAGAGTGTTTTTTCATCGCTAGAGAGTTTAATGTTGTAGGCAATATCGGGTGTGTCATATTGACCAATAAGTTGTGGTTCTTTAGGGTTGTTTATATTAAAAATAAGTACGCCACTTTTTGAGGCGGCAAGATAGAGTTTAGAATAGTCTTGATTTAAGAGTATATATCGAGCATCATGATCCCCAGTGGCGTTATTTTCGTATGTTGGAATATTGGCAATAATCTTTTTCTCTTCTAGATCTACAATGGTTAAGCCAGCTTTACTATCGGCTACAAAGGCTAGTTTTTCGTCGCTGCTAAGTGCAATATGGCGTGCAAAATCTTTTGTTTTGATATTAGCAAGAGTTTTTTTACTCTCATTGTCGATGATTGTGATGCCGCTTAAACCATCTGCAACAAAGATTTTTGAGTGATCTTGGTTAAAAGTGATATTTCGAGCAAAGTTAAATGTAGGGATATTAGCTACTCTTTGGCTTAGATTTAAAATTGCTAGCTTGCCATCTCGTAGTGTATCTGCAATACTATTATAGTTGTTATAGAGTGCTCCTAGAAGCTTCTTTTGATCGCTTACTGGGTTAAAGCGAAGAATATCATTAAAATCTACATTGCCATCACCATTTATATCTGTCACTAGCTCTTTAGTAAATTGCTCCCTGGCAGTAAGAATATTATCTTGGTTGTAGTTGTGTTTTAGGAGTGGAAGCAACTCTTCGTAGATGAGTTCACTAAGAGCAGTTATATTAAGGTTTTGTGCTAGATTGATAATCTCATCTTTTGTTACAATAGCCCGCAACTTTCCACTATTTACTGTTTCATTTGAGTCTTTTTGCCCATTATTGTTAGCATCTAAATCAATACCGCCATCTACTTCGATAAGGTAGAGTTTATCATCCTCTAAAGTCTCTGCATGGGTATCGAATTTGCCACTCTTTTGAAGTGTACTCTCTTTACTACTCTTCTCTTGCCATAAAAGAGTATGGTTGCCATCATTTTCGAGTCTATAGAGTGTTACATCTGCATCTGCTAAAACTCCTAATTTTGCATTGGCAAAAGTTGTGACACGAATATATCGTTTCGCAATAGTCCGATTACCAGCACTATCTGTAACGCTATACTCTACACTATAGAGACCAACTCTATCGATATTGAGTGTACTATTATGCTCTATTTTACTGCTTATATCACCATCAAAGTCATCAATTGCAGTTGCACCAGGATCTTTAAAGCTTTGATGGAGAGGAAGTGTGATATTTTTGTCTCCCTTTAGAGTGAGTTGTGGTGGTGTCGTATCGCTTGGTACCGAAGCACTCTTTTTATGTGTAACGCTTTCGCAAGCACCAAAGAGTAAAATAATAGATAGTAGTAAAATTGAGAATCGCATAGAGTATCCTTTATGGTATTATGTAAAAATAATACCATAAAATGGATAATTTTTAAATTATATATGTAGTAAAAATGTAAAAATTAAGAGAGATTAGCGGAATTTATGTCGTAAGGCGATCACACGTTTACCAACCATTCTACCTAACTGTTTAAAGAGAATAATATGTGCTTTTCTATCTGCATCTTCATAACTAACATAAGATCCACTCTTTACCAAAACATTATAGGTAAAGCTATTGTGGTAGTTAGATTTACCATACATAGAGTAGTTAACAACAACAGAGACTCTGCGATCTATGCGGTATTGCTTCGCATCTCTATAGTTGGCTTGGAATCTATTTTCATTTAAGAGTGTTTGTTTAAAGTTGACTATTAGATGAGCATTAGGATTAAACTCTAGTGCCGCTTTATGCTCTTTTAGATAACCAGAGAGTGCCTCTTTAAAGTATTTACGATCAATATAGAGTGTATCTCCACTAATCTGCTCCAAATCGATTAAAAAAAGGCTTTGTGTGTGATTCTTTTTTGGTGCTGGAGCTAATTTGCTATCAGTTGTAAGTACACTGTTTGTTGTGCAGCTATTTAAAACAATTATAAAGAGAGAGAGGATAAAAAGTCGAAAATACATATGTGCTCCTAATATAGAATAGAGTTTACTTTTCATATTATAGCAGAAAAAGAGTAGGATGAAGAGAGAAGTAGATTAAGGATAAAACTCCTCTAATTGGAAGCTCTTTATTGTATAGGTTCCTTTCTCTTGTATTGGATCGATACGAAGTGGGTATTTTAAAAATCTACCTGGAATGATAACGGTAATTCTATTCCACCCTTTATTAATCTGCTTTATAATTGAGTTTGCTTCACTGAAGTGATCTTTGGGGTTGCGTTTATAAAAGAGTTGGAATATTGAATTGATAGGTGAGTTAATCTCTAGTACTACCTTAATAAAACGAGGAACTCTTTTTTGATAATTGATAATAAGCTGTGGGTCATTTTTTGCAACCATTTTTTCATTTTTAATTTCCATATTTATATATTTTATAGATGGTGATTTCTCCATTAAATTAAAGAATTGCTTAGATAGATTATCTTGGCAGAGCTTCGTAACTCTATGAATTATGAAGTGTTGTGTAATATCTACAGGTATAACTATATGTTTGCACCCTTTTTGTGGGAATTTTTGATCATAAAGGTGCATTAAATTATCTCGTAAAAATTTATGAATATGGCGAGTCTCTCCAGTAGAGCCTAAAAAGCCACTCTTTGGATCAAGGAGCCAGTCGTGATAGTGCTTATATTTCCTCTTGACTCCATTAAATGAGATATTGTGCTGCTTATAGACAAGTGGAACACGGCTAAACCACCCTTGTAAGAGGAGATCATCATAGTAGTCGATCCAATTTTTTTCGTCAAAAAGATGATTTTGCATAATTGTCTCAACAAGGTTATCCCATGATGAGGTAAATCCAGATGTTATCTCAAGTTGCATCTTATTACGATTTAGAAGCTCTTTTAGCTCTTTGACCATTGCCTCTCTTGCTTGGTAGTGCGTGATTCGATTCCATGGTATATCATTAAAGAGATAGTAGAGTACCCAGCTTAACGATGCAACAATGATAGCTTTTTTTACAAAAAGCCACTCTCTTTTTTCTATACACCAAAGATCGCTTATAATCATCGACCACCACATTAAGATCATCGGCATTGTAACGCGATCAACATCTTTTACTATAAGTAGTAAAACCAAAACGCTACCAAATCCTAAATAGCCTATGAGTTTTAGATAGCTTTTGTGAAAAATTGAGACAAATATAGATAGTATAAAAAGAAAGTAGAGTGTATGGTGGCCATGAAAAATAAAAGCGATATAGTGTTTTGGTGAGATATGCTCAAAACGGCTCTTGATAATATCTAAAGTACCACCAGCATCAGCCATTACCTTCTTGTATGGATAGAGGTCTTGATCGACAATCCACCAAGTTCTTGCTAATTGATGTTCATTGGATGTTAAGATATTATGCTTTGGAGAAGCGTCAAAATCGGTAAAATAGGCTCGCTTTTCTGTAAAATCCATCCATTTATCGTATGTAGGATTGAGTTTATATGAAAAATGGGTAGTAAGGGCTAATATTATAAAAAGAAGCGACATAAAAATATCTTTTTGCTTAGGTTTTACTTTGGCAACCATTGCAATATATGCAAGTAGCAAGAGTGGAAAGAGAGAGATAATGATTTGTGATCTTAAGAAAGATGCAATCCAAACAATAAACCAAAAATAGGCTTGATGATAACGAATAAATGGAATAGCCATAACAATAAGTAAGAGTGTTGGGGTAGTCACATCGACTTCAAAAAGCATATGGAGTGTCATTAGAGTAAAGATGCTAAAAAGAAGAATCTTTAAGAGAATATCAAATTTTGAGTGGATTCGAATAAGTGCTAAATACCATGAAAAGAGAGTAGTTAAGAGTATTATATAAAATGTCATTAAGATACTATACCACTGCATAGATGGAAAATGGGTATAAAGATATCCACCAAGGAGTGCAAATGGGTAGCTTGTCATGTAATTTATTGGCTCATTCGCTTTGAGAGTTGCATATAGTTGGGCTTCGTCTTGTACCCCTAAAAAGGTGTGGTGTGTGATAATTAAGAGGGTTATGAGTGTAAGAAAATAGAGAAAAAATGCGATAAACTCTTTTTTAAAAAAAGTTGATTGATTTTGCATGGGAAACTCCTCTTTTTGTTGGCAGAAATTATATCATAAAATAATAGTATTCTAAAATTTTAGGCTCCTACTAAATAGTGGGATTTAGTTACTAGAATGATTGTAAAACTATTTGTGTTATAATAAGATTTCAATATGGAGGTATCGATGAAGGGTATTATTTTAGCAGGGGGGAGTGGAACAAGGCTCTACCCAATAACAAAAGGGATTAGTAAGCAGTTAGCACCGATTTATGATAAGCCTATGATCTACTATCCTCTCTCTATCTTAATGTTAAGCGGTATTCGGGAGATTTTAATTATCTCTACACCGAAAGATTTGCCGCGATTTAAAGAGTTGCTTGGGGATGGGAGCGAGATTGGTTTAAAGTTTTCGTATGTTGAGCAGCCTTCACCAGATGGTTTAGCACAAGCCTTTATACTTGGCGAAGAGTTTATTGGAGATGATGATGTCTGTCTGATTTTAGGTGATAATATCTTCTATGGACAGGGATTAACAAAGCTTCTAGCAACTTCTGTAGAGAATGCCCAAAAAGAGAAGAAAGCAACAGTATTTGGCTACTATGTAAAAGATCCAGAGCGGTATGGTGTTGCGGAGTTTGATGCATATGGGAATGTAATCTCAATTGAGGAGAAGCCCAAAGAGCCAAAGAGTAACTATGCAGTTGTTGGGCTCTACTTCTACCCCAACGATGTTGTAGAAAAGGCAAAGCTTGTAAAGCCCTCAGCCCGTGGCGAATTAGAGATTACAACACTTAATCAACTCTATCTCGAAGAGAAACGCTTAAAAGTAGAGCTTATGGGTCGTGGCTTTGCGTGGCTCGATACAGGAACGCATGAGTCGCTTTTAGAGGCATCGAACTTTATTCAGACAATCGAGAACCGTCAAGGGCTTAAGATTGCTTGTATCGAAGAGATCGCTTATGAGATGGGCTATATTACCAAAGAGAAGCTGTTAGAGTTGGCAAAACCATTAAGTAAAAATCAGTATGGAGAGTATCTGATTCGCAGAGCCAAAGAGGGGATTGTAGCTCGATAAATTTGGGTTAAATTTTAAAAATTAAGGGAAAGAATGGAAAAGAAGTCGATTTTAGTTACAGGGTGTGCTGGGTTTATTGGATCTAACTTTGTACCCTACTTTTTAGAGAAGTATCCAAACTACCATATTGTCAATTTAGATCTTTTAACCTATGCAGGGAATTTAGAGAACCTAAAAGAGGTAGAGGGGAATCCAAACTATACCTTTATTAAAGGGAATATCTGCAATAGGGAGTTGGTGGAGTATATCTTCGATACCTTCAATATAAAAGGGGTTATCCACTTTGCAGCAGAGAGCCATGTTGATAACTCGATTAAGAATCCGGGTATTTTTGTAGAGACTAATGTAAATGGAACCTTTACACTCTTAGATGTTGCCTATAAAAAGTGGATGGAGAAGCCATTTACCTACAAAAAAGAGTATGAGGGGTGTCGATTCCACCATATCTCGACTGATGAGGTTTATGGAACACTTGGGGAGACAGGACTTTTTAGAGAGGATACCCCCTATGCACCAAACTCTCCATACTCAGCCTCAAAAGCCTCAAGCGATATGATTGTAAGATCTTATAAAGAGACCTATGGGATGAATACCGTAATTACCAACTGCTCAAACAATTATGGTCCAAAGCAGCACGATGAGAAGTTGATTCCTACAATCATTCGTAAAGCTCTTGCAGGAGAGCCAATACCAATTTATGGAGATGGTAAAAATATTCGCGACTGGCTCTATGTGTTAGATCACTGTAAAGGAATCGATTTAGTCTACCATACAGGAAAGAGCGGAGAGACCTATAATATTGGCGGGCGAAATGAGCGAACAAACCTCCAAATTGTCGATACAATTACCTCAATATTAGATGAAAAGGTACCACCCAAAGAGCGAATTGGCAAAGAGAGTTATAAAGAGTTAATTACCTTTGTCGAGGATAGAGCAGGGCACGATAGACGCTATGCAATCGATGCAACAAAGATAGAAAATGAGCTTGGCTGGAGGGCAGATGAGAATTTTGATACAGGGATTGTAAAGACAATCGATTGGTATCTAAAGAAGTATAATCTCTAACTGTGGGTACATTGCCCCAAAGAAAAAGGCGTATAGTTTGCGTGTCTCTTTAATTATTCCTACCTACAATGCTATGCACCACTTGCCAAAACTCTTTGAGATTTTAGAGCAGCAAACAATCCCTTTTGAGCTTGTTGTGATTGATTCAAGCTCGACTGATGGAACAGGTGAGTTTCTAAAAAATCGTGCTGATAAATTTATTACAATCAAACAGTCAGAGTTTGACCATGGAGGAAGCCGTACAATTGCTGCAAAGGCTGCAAGCGGAGATATTTTGCTCTTTTTAACACAAGATGCTCTCCCAAAAGATAAGTATAGTTTTGAGCGGCTTTTAGATGCCTTTAAAGATGAAGAGGTAGTAGCCGCTTATGGAAGACAGCTTGCTTACCCTGATGCTTCACTCTTTGCTAAACACCTTAGAGCCTTTAACTATCCCGAAAAATCTTATGTGCGATCATTTAGCGATAGCAAAGAGTATGGCCTAAAAACCGCCTTTTTCTCCGATAGTTTCTCAGCTTACCGTAAGAGTGCAATAGAAAAAGTTGGATGGTTTAAGAAGGGTGTAATTGTTGGAGAAGATATGCATCTAGTTGCAAGGCTGCTGCTAGCTGGCGGAAAAGTTGCCTATGTTGCTGAGGCGATGGTTTATCACTCCCATAACTATACAATTTTAGAAGATTTTCAACGCTACTTTGATACTGGAGTCTTCCATGCAAGGGAGTCTTGGCTCTTAGAGAAGTTTGGCAAAGTTGAGGGCGAGGGGAGGCGGTATATAGAGTCGGAGCTTCGGTTTCTATTGAGTAAAAAAGCAATATTGAGAGTTCCTGAGTTTTTGCTTCGCAATGTAATGAAGCTTTTGGGGTATAAGCTTGGTAAAAGTTACGAAAAGTTGCCACAATCTTTGGTAGTGGCTTTGAGTATGCATAAATCTTGGTGGAAGCGATGGGTTTAAGAGGAGAGTATGCAACACTGCTTGAGTGGGATTATCTGCTTGATGAAACTATTGACAATCCATTTACAATTGAATTGACAGTTGCGATTACAACTCCATCGCAAAAACTCTATAAGATACCAGCCTTTTATAGGGGAGATAGCAGGTGGAGTGTGCGTTTCTTACCAAACGAGATTGGTTTACACAAGGTTGTCACTATTTCAAATTTAGATTTACTCAATGGTAAAACAGAAACTCTAGAGGTTACTGTAAGCTCTAAAGCTTATCCAAGAGAGCTTCGTCTCTCAAAAAATAAGCGGTATTTAATTGATGAAGATGAAAAGCCATTTTTTTGGCTTAGCGATACTTGGTGGATGGTACTAAGCAGCAGGTTAGATTTTGAGACCTTTAAAGAGTTAGCAAGAAAAAGAAAAGAGCAAGGCTTCAGTGTTATCCAGTTGGTTGCTGGGCTCTTTCCAGATATGGATAGCTTTGATGAGCGTGGGGCAAATAGTAAAGGTTTTCCTTGGAGTGATGGGTATGCATCGATAAATCCTAACTATTTTGATGAAGCTGATAAAAAGATTCTCTATCTATTAGAGGAGGGCTTTACGCTTTGCATCTTAGGGAGCTGGGGCTATTACCTTAAAAAGATGGGTGTAGAGAAGATGCAGCAGCACTGGCGGTATATTATTGCAAGATGGGGAGCCTACCCAATTGTGTGGTGTTTAGCTGGCGAGGCGACGATGCCCTATTACCTAAGCAGCAGTAGAGAAAAGGAAGAGAGGGAGCTGCAAGAGGGGTGGCAGAAAGTTGCAAAATATATCCGCAAAATAGAGCCCTTTGGAAATCTACTGACACTCCACCCTATGCAGAGTTCGCTCTTTGAGATTGATGCTTCGTTGATTGATATAAATCTTTTACAAGCAAGCCACAATGGCTATGAGAGTGTTGCAAAGGGAGTAGAGCTTCTTAGTAGAACAAGAGGCAAGATACCAACAATTATGGATGAGATCAATTACGAAGGGATACTCCGTAATACCCACGATCAAGTACAGCGGCTTAGCTTTTGGGCATCACTGCTTAGCGGCTCATGTGGCTTTGGTTATGGAGCCAATGGGATTTGGCAAGTTAATAGAGTGGGTGCACCATTTGGGGCATCGCCAAGTGGTGCAAATTGGGGGAATACGCCGCTTGAGAGAGCAATCAATTTTGAGGGTGCCAAGCAGATAGGAGAGGCAAAAAAATTCTTAGAGCAGTTTGCTTGGCAAGAGCTAGAGCCAATGCAAGAGAGTATAGAGCCAAAGGTGCCAAAGAGTGACCCAAGAGCCCCCTATGTTGCCGGTATTGGTAAAGAGCTTCGTATTGCATACTTCTATAATCCAATTGCCCCTTGGGATATTCGCTATATCTTTAGCAGTTTAGAGCCAAATAGTACCTATGAGTGCTACTTTTGGGATCCACAAAATTTTATAAGCTATCCAAAAGCCTACGATGTTACAAATAGCGAAGGAAAACTGCAGATGCCACTGCCGCCAAGTTTGGATGATTGGGTATTTATAGTTACAAAATCTACCACTTATAATTTGAAGAAAGAGGCAAATGCAAAAAGGATATGGCTGCACGAGATCAAGCAGAAATTAAAGAGTTTGCTTTTTTCGTAAAAGAAGTGCAGCGATTAAAAGCAGTAAATAGCCATAGAGCTCAAAAAGCTCTTCGTAAAACTGATGATAGGCTAAAGAGTGGCTCTTTTCGAAAAAGTCACTACATACTAAAAAGATAGCAGATTGAATTATTAAAACTCCTTCAAAAGAGAGAGCAAATTTTTTTATTAAAGGGTTGTAGAGTTTTCGCTCTTTAATATAGAAAAAAATGATTGTTAAAAAGCCAAGTGCGAGCATTGTGTTTCTTCCAACTCCATGGCCGCCTAAAAAGATAATAATAGAAGGAAGATCAAAATCTTCGACATCTACCTCTCTTAAAAAAAAGCTAAAAGTTAGCCAAGCAAAAAAGAGCATAAAGAGTCTATCGTTACGATTTTTTTTAAGAGCATTCAATAAAAATAGCATAGATGTTAGAATGAGAGTGAGAGCTTGAAGATTTTCTATTAATCCATTTTCATCATAGAGTTTTGGGTGGTTTGTTATAAATACTGGATAGATAAAAAGTGCAAAGATTCCTATAAAAAATCCATAGATATAAAGATAATATTTGTTAAACAATGTTATATCCTATTGAATATGAGCTATAAATATTATATGAAATTTTACTTAAATTATATTACCGCACCAACAAATAGTCTTAACTCTTTAAAAAAAATGTACCATTTTAAATAGAGTTAAAATTGGTAAAAATAGTAGAGTGCTAAAAAGGATAAGTGCCGAGACATCGTGTGGGCGACAGTTATAGAGCGAGGCTAAGTTGATATTTGCAACTGCTAGTGGGGTGAGCATTTGGATAAAGAGAACTCCTTTTACCATAGGGTCAATATCTAAAAATGAGAGGATAGTGGCAGTTGTAAGTGGGATTATTAAAAACTTATGTGCTAAGACGAGTCCAAAGAGTCGCTTGTTTAAAGTGTTAAACTTGATATCTTTAAGGAATGTTCCAAGCAGGAAGAGTTGGAGCACAATTGCTGCATAAGCCCCCATTTTCAGAAACTCTTTTATCTGCAAAGAGAGTTCAATTCCATAAAGGTTTATTACAATTGCTAAAGCTGATGCTGGGATTATTGGGATCTTTACTACATTCAAGAGCGACTCCTTTATACCAAAGGAGCCTCGTGAGTAGATATATACACCTAAAATGTAAACGACAAAAACATTTGCTAAATTTATAAGTGTTGCGTAGATGACACTTGACTCACCAAAGAGAGCAATAGCTAAAGGAATGCCAATATTGCCTGTATTACCAACAAAACCAGCTATTGTATAGATAGCTCTTCTTTTTGGATCGCTAAAGAGTATCTTGGCAATTAGGATATTTGGAAGGAGTAAAGAGATAATAATTATAATGTAGAGTATTGGTGCAAAGAGTTGTTCTGATGAGAGAGAAGCAGTACTAAAGCCCCAAACAGAGACAAATGGTTGTAAAAAGTAGAGTGAAATTAGAGTGAGTGTCCTATTGTTGATCTCCTCTTGAAAGATCGCTTTTGCTAAGAAACCTAGAAGAATAAAGAGATAGACAAAAAGGAGTGAAAGTATCGTGGTAATCATGGAGGGAATTATAACAAAGAAAGCTTTGTGAACTAGCTTAGATAGAGAGGATAGAGTTAAAGGGTAGATACTATGGAGTTAAAATATTTCAATAAGTTTAATTTCTGTACAATCTTATAAAAAAACGGTAAAATGGCATAAGATAAGATATAAACCTAAATTTTGCATTAAAGATTGACAATCTTTAGTAAATTAACTAGCTTGGGTATTTGCTGATATCTACCTTAATTTAATGGAATAAGCTTATAGCTAAAGGGAGCCAATACTTACACAGATTTTAGCAAAGGTTCGAAACTTTATGCTGTGCTAAATCTTTATAACTGCAATGCAAAATTTTGGATAAAAGGATTAAAATGAAGAATATGCACATAGGTGAACTCACCGATAGTCCTATACTCAATACTCTAAGAGTTGGTTGGGAGATAGCAAAGATAAAGATAGTCTCAATAACTCTTTTGGCCCTTTTGTTTATTGTTTTAGCATATGCATCAACACTCTTTATGCACTTTAGTGGATTGCAAAAAGATAATCTCTTCCATGGGTTTAAAGTTGGGAATATTCTTTTTTTAATCAATTTAGGGAGCTCCTTTTTGACCCATCTTCTCTTCTTTTCTGTGGCAACTTATGTTGGGAAGATCTTTACAAATGTCAATGATGTCAATGAGCTACGCAGCAATATTCAAAGAGGGGGAGTATTGCATTTTATCTTTCGTCGCTTTCCGATAGCATTTGGTTTAATGAGTGCATTAACACTTATTTTAGTACCTATAGTTATCTATCTGCTTGATGTGCGGCACTTAAGTCTTGCATCATTTCTCTTTTGGGTTATATTTTCCTATTTTTACTTTTTAGTGCAGTACCAGATGATACTTTCGCAAGGCTTTATTAAAGGGTTTTTCTCGATTTTGACTCTCATGGATCCTCGCTATCTTGCTCGTGCCTTTACGCTTCGTTATATGATTCTTTATCTCTTTTATCTACTGATTTTTGTACTCTACTATAAACTACAAGAGTATTTAGCAACACTCCATTTAGGGTATTTTGAGTTACAAGAGTTAATGGTGGGGGTAAATGTACTCTTTATGCTCTTTATTACTGTAACGCTCCCTATTGCTTCGATTTTGGCAAGTTATCGAGAGGGAGATCAAGAGCACAATTAATCTTGATGGGTGTGGCAATTAAGTTTACAAATTTTTGTAAAGATAGAGTCAAAGAGGTTTACAACTGGATTAAAAAATAGTCTAACAACTATCATTTATTGGGAGTTTAATCTGTAAAGGGTATTGATAATTTTGTAACAAGATCTTTACACATCGTTTAATTTTTAGTGTTTGTATGAAGTATTCTTTATTTTAACAAGAGTTTCTCTATAATTTACCCAAAAAAGGAGATGTATGCATTCATTTGCACCAGAGATTATGTTAATTACAATACTTACACTTGTTATTGCCTCAGATGCATTAGCAAATAGATTAAAGATTCCTTCTGTCTTTTTATTGCTTACTGGATCTTATCTTGTCTATACCTATTTTAAGGCGGCTATTCCAATTGATTTGACAGAGCACTTTACAACTGTTATTCTCTTTTGTATTCCGCTTATCTTTATGGGGGATGCACTGCATTTAAAGTTTACCGATATTAAAAAGCATGCTTGGGCAATCTTTTACCTAGCAGTAGTTGCGGTTGCTTTTTCGATAGTTGCAGGGGCGATGCTTTTTAACTTTGGGCTCTTTGAGGGGCTTACACTTGGAGGGTATGTTGCTCTCTTTGCAATAAATATGGCAACAGATGCTGTAAGTGTACAATCGGTTCTCTCTCGCTTTAAGGGGATAGGACACGATATTAAGGTGCTTATAGAGGGCGAGAGCTTAGGGAATGATGCAACTGCAGTTATCGCTTTTTTCTTTATTGGTTTACCTTGGATGCTTAGTGGTCATATAGATCCAATACATGCAGCTTTTGATGCAGTAAGAGTCTTTTTTGTAAGTGCTATAATAGGGGTACTTTTAGGCTATGGTTTCTATATGATAATGAAGCTCTATTCCGATAAGCGAGGAGAGCTCTTTTCATTTATAGTAGAGGCCTATGTTGCCTATTTGCTTGGTGAAGAGTTACATGTAAGTGGGATCTTAACACTTATTGTTGCAGTAGTTGCAACAAAGGCGTGGATAGATTTTGATTTAGATGCTGAAGACTCTAAACGGGTAAAGAGCTTCTTTCGAAAAATTCGTTTAGGTGCAATTGCAAGTACCTCTAAAGAGCGGCTAGAGTATATCTATGAGATGGCAAAAGAGTTTGGCTATATTGCATCTGTTATTATCTTCTTTGCTTTGGCCGAGATGGTTGATTTTCATAAGCTCTGGGAGTATAGAGGTGAAATAATAGCAATGTTTCTTGCTACAACGATTATTCGTGCACTCTCGATGGCAAAGTTTGCACTCATTGGAGCAAAATTTGAGCAGATAAAGCCAGTAGGAAAAGAGGGGTGGTTTATTTTGACCTTTTCAGGGATGAAGGGGGCACTCTCAATAATTTTAGTCCACCTTATACCAGATAGTTTTGCCCATAAAGAGATGTTCGAGGCAGTTACTATTGGTGTTGTGGTACTCTCAATATTTGTTTATGGTATTACTCTTTGGAGCTACTTTACCTTCTTTAAAAGAGAGGAGGAGAGAAGACTCTTTAGGTAAAATCGTAACAGTTAAATTTTAAATATATCCATAAAATGGAATTATAATTATTATTTTAATAGGTATACTTTATAATAATGAAAATTTTTTATTATAAAGGTATCTATTGATGAAAAAAATAAATCAAATTCTTTCAACAGTTGCAGCAACGCTACTTTTCTCTTCAGGTCTAAATGGTTTCGAAGCTATAGATGCAAATAGTACAATCATTAATCAAGATCTATCGAAAGAGTTTGCAGAGCATGAAGCGATAGTTGTGTTTAAAAATGGTAGCTTAGCTTCTAAGATGGTAAAGCAGATGCAAACTCTCTTTGGTGCTACTATGAAGCATACAGAGTTTAGCTTAATAAATGGCATGCATATTATAGTTCCTGGAAAAAGTTTTGATCAGATAAAATCGATGATTGAGATGAATCCAGTAGTAAAGATGGCAGTTGAGCGAATTGAGAAGAACTATGCAGTAACAGCCTTGAAGAGCAGCGATAGCTATTATGATAAGTTGTGGGCAATCGAAAATACTGGGCAGAGTATAAATGGAACAAGTGGCACAAACGATGCCGATATGGATGTAGATGAAGCGTGGAAGATAGAGAAGGGTGAGAGTGGTGTAGTTGTTGCTGTGCTCGATACAGGAGTTGATTATACCCATAGTGACTTAGCAGATAATATGTGGCAAGGGAATGCAAAGCATGGATACGATTTTGCAGGAGATAATGATGGAAATAACGATGATGACCCTATGCCAGATAAGCCATATAATGAGAGTGGGCACTATCATGGAACACATGTTGCTGGAATTATTGGAGCAGTTGGTGATAATGGTAGTGGTATTAGCGGTGTTGCTCAGAATGTTCAAATTATGGCTGTTAAAGTATTTAGACCAAATGGGAATGGATACTCAAGTGATATTCTAGAGGGTTTAGATTATATAAGTAAAGAGATTGATAGGGGTGTTAATATTGTTGCTATTAATGCAAGTTATGGTGGTGGTGGAGGAATGCCTGGAGATAGCATGGATCAAGCGATCCAAAAACTTGGAAGCAAAGGTGTAGTATTTTGTGCTGCAGCTGGTAATAGTAGCAAAGATATAGATAACGAGCCAGTATATCCAGCATCCTATTCGGCAACTAATATTATAACTGTTGCTGCAAGTGACCAAGATGATAAGTTAGCAAGTTTTTCTAATTATGGCAAGAAGACAGTTGAGGTAGCAGCACCAGGGGCAAATATCTTAAGCACATATCCTGAGAATAAGTATGCATATATGCAGGGTACTTCTATGGCGACACCTCAAGTTACTGGAACGGTGGCACTTTTAGCTTCTGCGAATCCAGATTCGAGTGTAGATGAGAGAATTGCGGCAATAAAAGAGGGAGTGGATGTTAAAAGTGATTTAAAAGATAAAGTATCAACGAGTGGGCGAGTCAATAGCTATAATGCACTAAAAGCTGTAGCAGGCGAGAGTGCTAAAAACACCCCACCAAAAGCAAACGATGATAGTGCAGTGACAGAGTATGAAAAAGCTGTATTGATTGATGTGCTTAAAAACGATAGTGATGCCGATGGGGATGCTTTAACAATAAAATCAGTTAGCAAACCAAGCCATGGAACAGCAGCAATAGAGAATGGAAAAATAAAATATACACCTAAAAAAGGCTACAGCGGCAAAGATAGCTTTGAGTATATCGTTAGCGATGGAAAAGGTGGCGAAGCAAAAGCAACAGTAGCTGTTACAGTAAAAGAGAAACCAAACACCCCACCAAAAGCAAACGATGATAGTGCAGTGACAGAGTATGAAAAAGCTGTATTGATTGATGTGCTTAAAAACGATAGTGATGCCGATGGGGATGCTTTAACAATAAAATCAGTTAGCAAA
>JALVWQ010000047.1:0-7583 GCA_027034975.1 Campylobacteraceae bacterium | reverse complement strand
CAGCAATAGAGAATGGAAAAATAAAATATACACCTAAAAAAGGCTACAGCGGCAAAGATAGCTTTGAGTATATCGTTAGCGATGGAAAAGGTGGCGAAGCAAAAGCAACAGTAGCTGTTACAGTAAACCAGAGGAGTGAAAAAGAGAAAAATCATCCCCCAGTTGCTAAAGGTGATTTTGTAAAGACCGATTTTGAGAAAAAGGTGCTTATTGATGCTTTAAGCAACGATAGTGATATTGATGGGGACACTATTGTATTAGACTCCATAACGCAGCCAAAAAATGGTAAGGCGGTAATAAAATCTAATAGAGTAGAGTATACGCCTAAGAGTGGATTTAGTGGTAAGGATAGCCTTAACTATATAATTCGTGATGCAAAAGGGGCTAAGGCGACTGCAGTAATTGAGATAGAGGTAGCAAAAAGAGCCAATCGAGCTCCAGTAGCAAAAGATGATAGTGCAGTAACAGAGTATGAAAAAGCAGTAATTATTGATGTGCTCAAAAACGATAATGATGCCGATGGGGATAGTTTAACAATAAAATCAGTTAGCAAACCTAGCCATGGAACAGTAGCAATAGAGAATGGAAAAATAAAATATACGCCAGAAAAAGGGTACAGCGGCAAAGATAACTTTGAATATACAGTAAGCGATGGTAGAGGTGGCGAGGCAGAAGCAACGATTTCTGTAGTTGTAAAAGAGAAGCTAAATCAAGATCCTAAGGCAAAGAGTGAACTAGTTACTACAGAGTTTGAGCAAAAAGTCATTATAGATGTGCTTAAAAACGATAGCGATCCTGATGGCGATACATTAGTTATTCAATCTGTAACACAACCAAAGCATGGAAGAGTAGAGCTTCTTGCAAGTGGGGCAATAGAGTATCAGCCACAAAAGGGGTATAGTGGAAGTGATATTTTTGAATACACTATTAGCGACAATAGAGGCGGTGAAGCAAAAGCAAAAGTTACCGTTATGGTAAAGGCAAAAGAGGATACAAAAGGTGGTAAAGAGTTTCACTTTCCTATCATTGGAGATAGCGATATAGAGAGTGTTATTAAGCTCTTTACAGACTTTACAAAAGTTGTCAACGAAAACTTTACAGAGTTTAAGTTAGAGAAGAGTCAAGCAGATATAAAAGTCTACAGTAGTGGTGAATTGGAGATGAAGAGTGCAAAAGCTCCTCTACCAGAGGGGAAACTTCCTCCAGGAAGCAAGTTAGAAGTAAAAAAAGATAAATTAACTGCTAAATTTAAGTTAACTAAACAATTATGGTTTAAGTAGAAGGAGAGTAAAGTGAAGAAACTATATATAGTTACAGTAATAGTATTAGCACTAGCTGGCTGTGAAGATAATTCAAGTAGTGTAGTAGTCAATAGAGGTGATTTTAATAAGAATATAAGAATGGAGCAAGGTAAAGCATACAAGATACAAAAGGGTGACCAGATCGAAAAAATATCTGAGAATCCTCAAATTAAGATTGACTCTAACTTGACATCTGGAGAGAGTAGTGTTACTCTTTTAAGTGGAGAAGCCTCTATAATTCGTGGAGGGAGTGGAGAGTAGAGCACATCTCCCATGACAATTGCACCATACCCAAAGCTTCAATATCTAAAGCACTTTAATCCACTAAAGAGCCCTCTTGTAGTTTTGCTATTATACCACGACTTGGTAAGGCTTAGAGCATAGAGCTTAGTGCTTAGAGCCAAAGTTATTGTATTTTTTGCCTTTTGTTTTTATCGCCAAGTATTTGCTTTTTTGCACAATTTGAGATTTTCGGAAAATGAGAGTTGTTAAATTGTAGTGTTAAAAAAATGCAACTGTTTGAACAAGCAAAGCTTGTGAGTTTTGCATTTTTAGCACAAATTAAATAACTCTCCCGAAAATCTCAACTCTTGTGCGATTTTTTTCTTCATTTTTTTCTAAAAAAAATGAAAAGAGACTTGGTAAAACTTAGTGCCAAAATTCCATATCAGGAGATATGGAACTAGTGAGGGAAAGGTGGCGACTGAGCCCGATTTTTCTAATTTGTATCACTTATTTTTTATAATAATAAAGCAATCCTAAAATTGCTATGGCATTACCAATCCAAAAGTAACTAGCTTCACTAAAATGAACTTTCCCATCAGGAGAAGCATAAAGTGCAATTAGAGAAAAAATAATACCCAATGCAATAAATGCTAACAATCCTAATACTATTAAAATATTTTTCATTAAATTATCCTTTATCATCTTTTTTTACATTATACCATTTAATTAACAATAAAATACTTCCAATAACCATCAAAGATATTCCAGTATAAATATTATCAGGATTCTCATAGTGATGAGTTGTTGAATGTTCAAAAATAGAAGGGAATAAAATCATGCTTAGACCAAATATAAATAAAACTATGCCTGCTTCTAGTAAACTATGTTTATATTTCATTTTTTTTCCTTAAAAATCTAAAGGGTTTAAATTTATATTTTTATAATGTACACCTCTTAAGTCATCAGTATATGCTTTTAAATAAAATCCTGATAAACTGTATCTCGAAGTTGGAAATGAATCAAGATATGCTCCTGAAAACATATCAAAAGATATTTTGGACCATCCAGATAAACCTCCTGTAGCACCTTCTTCAATTCCTGTTATTCCCATTTTTAACATTAATCGTGCATACCAAGGTGCATTATCCCTAACATTTCTATACCCTCTAAAACCACCTTTAAAACCTTGTATAATATTACTACCAATTTCCCCTTTTCTTTTCCATAACTTCGACAAGCTTTTACCTAGACCTTTTGTTATTTTTCTAAATATACCTTCCGCATTAAACAAATGCACAAACGCCCCACTCATAGCCCCATTGGCAAACTTACCGCCTCCAAGCACAAAGAACCCAGCTCTAAAAGAGCCACCTTGTAGTTTTGCTATTATACCACAGAAAGAAGCTAAGAGCTAAGGGCTTAGAGCAAAAAGTTATTGTATTTTTTGCCTTTTGTTTTTATCGCCAAGTATTTGCTTTTTTGCACAATTTGAGATTTTCAGAAATAGAGTGTTGTTAAATTGTAGCGTTAAAAAAATGCAACTGTTTGAACAAGCAAAGCTTGTGAGTTTTGTATTTTTAGCAGCAATTAAACAACTCTCCCGAAAATCTCAACTCTTGTGCGATTTTTTTCTTCATTTTTTTCTAAAAAAAATGAAAAGAGACTTGGTAAAGCTTAGAGCAGAAGTTCCATATCAGGAGATATGGAACTAGTGAACTTGACCCCTCTAACGTTATTTTGCTATTTCACTATTATTTATTCATAACCCACATCTTAATTATTTTATTTTTTCCCTTTAAAGTAATATAATATATTTTTACTTTTTGCATATTCTTTCTTATATGTCCTTTTTCATTTTTTACGAGTGTATAAAAGAGTGTTTTTTTATTAGGCTTATCCCCGGTGTATAATATTTCAAAATGAACTTTATTTACATCAAACTTCTCTATATCATGACCACCTTTTTGCATTACATGGAAGTTTTTTACATAACCATCAACTATTTTATAACTTTTATTATTTAATGCACTAATAATTTTATTTTTAGTTATATAAAAGTCTGAGATGCCGTATAAAGTAATTATGGAAAATAAAATAATAATATATACTAAAAATTTTTTTATTTTTTTATTACTATTAAACTTCCATAACACTATAAATACAAATACAGATAAAATAATTCCTAGGGTATTTTCTATATTATCAAAATATGATAAATTTATATCAGATTCATATACTAGCTTATACATAATAAAATTACCATCCTGGTGTTGTATTTGCTCTATATGCATGATTTTCCATTGGTAAACCTCCTGGTGAGTCTAAGCCAATACTTATATTATACATTTTTATACCATTATTAACCGGAAATGTAATTTCTGCTCCAATAGCAATATTTTCAGGTAAGACTGTAGTATTAAATGAGCTTCCACCAATAACAGATTTACCTAATACCAATTTAGAATCGTTTAAGCTAGACCAACCAAAATTTAACTCTGTTGATATCGATGCATCCGAAAAGGCACCATACGCTTTTGTAGTATATTTTTGAAAACTCCAATTAGAGAAAAATTTATACCAAGGCTTGCTTGTATCATAGGCTATTGAAAAACCTTTTCGCGCCTGCACCTACACCACCTGAAGCACTCCAGCTAAACCTTATCTCCGCATTAAACAAATGCACATACGCCCCACTCATAGCCCCATTGGCAAACTTTCCTCCACCAAGTGCTGAAGCTGTACCTCCAACAACTGCCATAATTACAGTTCTACTTACTATGTTACCATAGCCAACTGTTCCAATATCTAAAGCTCTACTTAAACCACTAAAGAACCCAGCTCTAAAAGAACCACCTTGTAGTTTTGCTATTATACCACAGAAAGAAGCTAAGAGCATAGAGCATAGAGCTTAGAGCAAGAGGTTGTTATTATCATTGACCCTCTATTTATAGCCAAAATTGGAGCTGCTGGATGAGTGAAAAATTTACGCTTTCAGTCCTTCGCTTAGTATCATTTTAATTAAAGATTGATAAGGCACATCCATACTATTAGCTTTGACTTTCAAGGCATCTATCATATCCACAGGCAAGCGAATAGAAATACTCTTGGTTGTTTTTTTCAAATTAGGAAAACGGACTCTTTTAGCATTTGATAAATCTACATACTCAGTAATATCATTATTTTCCCAAAACTCTCTCTCTTCATTTTCATCTTTAAATGTAGGGATTGTTTTTATTGTTTTCATAAAACCTCTTCTCCTTTCTTGTCATTTCTCTTGCCGATATTACTCGAATTTTATTATTTCGTACAGTAAAAATTACTACAATTTTTCTTTTGCTGTTATCTTTGCCAAAAGCTATACATCTGCACTCGAATTTTGAGTGTATAAAATCTTCTACAATCAAAAGAGGCTCATTAAAAAAGACCTCTTCAATTTTTTTATAATTCAAACCGTGCTTCTCTTCGTTTTTGTAAATGTTTCCTTCATCCCAATCGAAACCGGTAATAGAGTCAATGTCTAAACAGTCAAAATCCATATAAAACCTTATATGTGTATATTTTTATTATATACATTTTTGATTAAATTAATCTTAATTCTAAACTTATGATTAAGGTAGACCCCTATATCCCAATGCCACTTCGGTAGGTTATATTGTCGAGTCTATCGTAGCGGTATCTTTTATACTTTGCGTAGTTGCCTACTCAACTAAGAAAATAGTATTTATTTATCTTATCTTAATCTCTACCCTTTTATTAAAAGCCTTTGCTAATCTTTCAAGAAAATCTATACCAATATTTACAGTACCGTTTTCTATTCGGCTAATAACTGCTTGTGTGGTATTAAGTTTTTCCGCCAATTGGGCTTGAGAAAGATTATAACTGTTTCTTAATTTAATTAATTGTTTAATAACTGCATAGCGTAGCTCTAAATTATCCCACTCTTCTTTAAATTTTTCATCTTTTAATTTTTCATTTAAATGCTTTCTAAAATCACTCATTTTCTAACACCTCTCTCATTCGTTTTTTTGCTAATACAATCTCTTTTTTAGGAGTTTTTTGACTCTTTTTTACAAAACCGTTTAACATAATAAATTGTCTATTGGTATAGGCAAAATAGATTATTCTGTAAATTCCTTTGGAGTCTTTTACTCTCAATTCATACAACTTCTCTTCTAAAGGTTTTACATAAGGAGCTTTAAGAGTTATATTAAACTCTTCTAGCAGCTCAAATGCCCTAAATATTTTAAGCTGCAGTTTTAAATCCAAACTCTCAATCCACTCTCTAACAGGTTGCTTGCCAGATTTATCTGTAAAGTAGTTTACACTCCATTTCATCAAAATATTATATCTAATAAGATATAAAAAAGCAAGAGCGTTTTAAAAATAGAGGATTAATTAATTTCTCTTTGTTTGTAAATCGTTTCTCTCGTTTCTATCATCCCTGATTGTAATACATATATACATATTCATATTTTTTCTTAAGTATACACTCTCATTGTCCCTGATGGGAGCAAGGGAAAGTTAATAATAGACCCCTACTTTTTGTATTTTTTGCATGGCATGAGATAAATATAGAAAAGATTAAAAACTACCCACAATATTATTGCCAACAAAGTACTTATATATCCTACCTTGAAATTAAAAATTAGATCAAAATAGTATGCGACAAATACCCATCCTCCAAGTATAAAAACAATATTTATACTGTGCAACAAAAAGGCAGCTAAAAATGAGCAGACTATCAAATCATCTTTGTTTTTCTTCATTCCTATGTGAGCTAATATTTTTCTTCGGAATGATACTTTGTTAGTATCCATATACAACTCCTCTAACAAAACTATCTATCTCATTTGCAGTAAAAGAAGTTATATCCCCTATAGTTGCAACAGTTGGAATTATTGGTCCACCTCCACTTATTCCTCCCGCACCATAAGATAAAAGTGCACCTGTTAAAAATCTTCCAGCAACATATTCTGGATTTTGTTTAATATAGTGCTCAGCTGAATCTATTGCTAAACTTCTAGCTTTAGGATTGGTTGCAATAAATTTGCCAATATTATATGTATATTTGGTTTGTGCTATTGCTTGATCTCTGTAATAGTTTTCTAATATAACACTTTCTTCTTGCCAATCTCTAAAACCTGAGATTCTTGCTAAGTAATCACCAAATCTCATGAGAGCTGTTCTTATGGATTTGATACCATCCACAAATGTTTTACCTTCCGCATTAAACAAATGCACAAACGCCCCACTCATAGCACCATTGGCAAACTTTCCTCCGCCAAGTGCACTTGCAGTACCACCAACCACTGCCATAATTACAGTTCTGCCTACTATTGTACCATAACCAACTGTTCCAATATCTAACGCACTACTTAAACCACTAAAGAACCCAGCTCTAAAAGAGTCCCCTTGTAGTTTTGCTATTATACCACGACTTAAGCTATGAAGCAAGCTCTTTATAGCTGTGAGTTTACTCATTCCACCCTTTATTAAACTTGCAGCATGGGCTACATCGCTTGTAACACCTGTTATTGTGGAGGCTAGCTCTGCTACCCCATAGGCTACCCCTGCACTTATAGCTCCCCAGAAGGCTCCTTTTAGTGCACCTTTAAGGGTACCTGTGGCTATTGCTCCTGAGGCAAAGCCAATAAGTACCCCTTTAGCTATTACCATACCAAAAAGAATAGGGGGTCAGGTGATAATAATAACTTTTATTAAACTATGTTATTGTTATCACCTGACCCCTGTAGCTCTAAAAGAGCCCCCTTGTAGTTTTGCTATTATACCACGACTTAGTAAAGCTAAGAGCTAAGGGCTTAGAGCTTAGAGCAGAAGTTCCATATCAGGAGATATGGAACTAGTGAAAAAACTTTATAATATATGGATAGCTCCATTTTTGAGCTAAAAAAACTCTCAGCGAAACATAAAGTTCATATGTAATCACTAATATTAATAATAGTAGCAAGAAATATAATCCAAAAAAAGTTAGTAGCAATGGAATACTTAATATTGTAATAAAAACTATATTTAAAGACCAATTGAAGATTTGTTTAC
>JALVWQ010000046.1 GCA_027034975.1 Campylobacteraceae bacterium | reverse complement strand
ATTTTAGCTCTTAAAGGGGTTGGTGGGTATCATTTGGTTTGTGATGCTACTAATTCTGAAGCAATAGCTAAACTTAGGGAGCGTAAAGAGCGTCCTACTAAGCCGTTTGCTTTAATGGTTAAAGATATTAAGATGGCTAAAGAGTTAGCTAATATTTCTAAAAAAGAAGAGGAGCTTTTAACTTCAAAAGAGCGACCTATTGTTATTCTAAACTCTTTACAAACTCTTCCTTCATTAGTTGCACCAAATATTAGTAAGATTGGTTTGTTTTTGCCTTATACTCCTTTGCATCTACTTATTTTAAAAGAGTTAAATTGCCCGATTGTTGCTACAAGTGCGAATGTTACTGATGAGCCAATTTGTACTAATATAGAGAGTTTAGAGAAGTTGCAAAATGTATATAATGGGGTGTTAGAGCATAATCGAGAGATTGTAAATGGTTGTGATGATTCAGTGCTAATGGTTGTTAAAGATAGGGTTATAACACTAAGAAGAGCCAGAGGATACACACCTATTAGTATTAAATTGCCATTTAAATTAGAGCAAAAAACTCTAGCCCTTGGGGCAAACCAAAAAAGTACAGTTGCTATTGGTTTTGATAAAGAGGTTATACTATCACCCCATATTGGTGATTTAGATAGTATCGGCTCAGTTGAGTATTATAAAAAGAATATCGAAACACTCTTTAGAATTTATAACTTTAAGCCAGAGCTAATTGCCCACGATTTGCATCCAAATTACGAAAGCACTAAAGTAGCTAAAGAGTTTGAAGATGTAGAGTTAAAAGAGGTTCAACACCACTTTGCACACATTTTAGGGGTAATGGTAGAGCACTCAATACCTTCTAAAGTTTTTGGTGTAGCATTCGATGGTACCGGACTTGGAAGCGATGGTAACTTATGGGGTGGAGAGTTTTTACTTTGTGACTATAAAGGCTTTAAGAGGGTTGCTCATATAGAGTATTTTAAGCTATTGGGTGGAGAAAAGGCGATAAAAGAGCCAAGGCGAGTAGCCCTGAGTCTTCTTTTTGATTGTTTTGGTAAAAATGCAATAAATTTAAATATACCAACAATAAAAGCCTTTAGCCAAACAGAGTTAAATGCACTCTATATTGCTTGGCAAAAGGGGCTTAATGCACCACTTAGCTCATCTTCTGGGCGACTATTTGATGCAATAGCTTCGCTTGTTGGAATTAATCAAATCGTAAGTTATGAAGGCGAGAGTGGATTAATGTTAGAAGAGTTATATAACAGAGATGAAAAATCTAGTTACCCATTTGAATATAAAGATGGCAAAATAGATATACGCCCACTTGTAAAAGCTATAATAAAAGAAAATAGCAAAAGCAAAGCAGTATCGAAATTTTTTAATACTCTCATTGAAATTATCGCTACAATTTACAAAGACTACTCGCATCTACCATTAGTAGTAAGCGGAGGAGTATTCCAAAACAGAGTATTGCTAGAGCTACTACTAGAGCGTTTCCCAAATGCCTATATACCAAGCCAAATTCCACCAAACGATGGCGGAATCGCCTTGGGGCAAACAGCTTTTTTAAATTAAGAGTTAATAAGTAAGAGTTGTTTAAAGGTTTAAGGTCTCTGTCATTCCCGCGAAAGCGGGAATCCAGGGCTCTAATAAAGAAAAGGGATAAGTAATTAGAGATTAGAAAAAGATGCAAAATCTATCAGTTACAATATCTGTGGATTCCCAATCAAGTTGGGAATGACGGAATACGTTTGTTTTACAGGAGCAAATTGTGAGGCACAGTACCACCTACAATTCTTAACTCTTAATTAAAATTAAACCTCCACTCCGCCTCTTTAAGATAAAAAATAAAGTTTTCGCTATTGACCCCTTTGTATTGTAAGATAAACTCTTCGAAATAGTCCCAAAATTTTGTTATGGTGTTTTGGGCGGTGGAGATT
>JALVWQ010000045.1 GCA_027034975.1 Campylobacteraceae bacterium | reverse complement strand
AGCGAAGCGAGGACAATTAGCTACGAGAGTGTGAAAAAAGTTAAGAAATCTTGAAAGTGAGACTTCAGTCTCACTTGTGCTTCGCACTCTCTTTGAGAAAAATATTACCAATTAATGCTAATAACAAAATGAGGCTCTTGTGCTTGCACTCTCTGTGAGAAAGCCTCATTTCCAATAAATTTAGACCTTTTTCGCACTCTCTTTGAGACTGTGAAATAAGTTCAAATTTCTGTAAAATCGCTCAACACCGTCATTCTGAGAAAAGCGAAGAGTCTCGATAGAACGGCAGTAAAGAGATTCTTCGCTACGCTCATAATGACTGAAATGGCAAAATTTTTGAACTTTTTTCGCACTCTCTTTGGCTAGTCCTGCGTCGTCTTGCCTTGTATATGAACAAATATGTAAAGTTTATGTTATATCGCAACAAGTCTATTACAGAATATAGATTACAAAAAACAAATTTCTCTAATCTCTAATCTCTCTTTTCTAAAATAGCAGCTTTTTGCTTTCTGCTTTTAGCTTTAAGCTTTTTGTGCCAATAAATGGGTAATTTACTCTTAATTTAATGGCAATGGAGATATCCTTTAGAGTAAAAATTTTAATACAGCTTTCTTTTTTTGCCGTATTTGATTTGTTACAATTTTTTTATGGGGTCAGGCGTTGAAAATTTACTTTTATGGGTTAATTTTCAACGCCTGACCCCTAAAAGTGCTCATTGTTAATCTCCTCTTTAAAACCCTTTTTAGGGTGTATTTTAATGAGAATATCCAAAAACTTAAATGAAACTTACGCGCCGGTTTAAAGAAGCAAAATGTCCATATAAACTCCGGCGCACTGTCCGAATAATCTCCGGCGAAGTGTCCGAATCAACTCCGGCACACTATCCAAATGCGACCGGCGCCGACAGACAATAATAGTCTATTTCTATATAGCTAAATTTAGAACCTTTAAAGATTACTACCTAAAATATGTATCAAAATATTTATATGAAAAACAAACTTTTACCATTAATTGATGAACTTTTACTTAGAAAAAGAGCTATTATTGAAACTATTAATGACCAATTAAAGAATATTTCACAATTAGAACATACAAGACACAAAAGTTATATTAATGCTATGGTCAATTGGGTTAGTGCTTTAATTGCTTATAGTTATCAGCCTAAGAAACCTTCTCTTAATTTAACTCCTTATGAAAAGAAGGTTTTAGATAGTAATTTATTGGAGGCTTAAGCGAGACTGAGGTTTATTAGCATTTTATTTTAAAATATCAAAGAGAGCTTTATTTATAAACTCTGCCAAGCATTCCAATTGAAAATACTCTCATAATCAAAAAAGTGAAAATTCAACGCCTGACCCTTAATAAAAAAGATATTCCCACAAGAGATGTGGGAATAGTGGATTTTAAGGGAGTGGCAGGAACGGCTGGGTAAATGGCTGATGGAGTGCATCATCTTTATAATCGACCGTTACTACTCTATTGCCGCAAGCTGCCATTGCTTTATTGGCAAAAACATATACTCCCCAAGCTCTGTAGCAGCCTGCAATTTTAAGCGTTGGACCATCCTCTTTTGCATTTCTATCTCGTAGTTTCTCATAATTTGTCTTACCGTTATCATCACCCATTTGGAAATAATCGCCTACTAAAGATAAATCTTTTGCTCTCTGTTCAAGCCAGCCATAAGTTGTTGCAACATAGAGATAATCCTCCATTGCTGCACCACCAGCTAATTGAACATCTTCCATTACACCATGATACGGTACCAATCTACCCTCTTTTTTTATTGCTGCAGTATAATCTTCATGAGGCCATAGCTGTTTTTCAAATGTGTAATCTGTGCCGCCTTGTATCGATTTTACAAGCCCTCTGTGGCGGTGAGCTGTAAATACATTAAAGTCGGCATCTATATCCATGGCAACTATATACGAAGCACCTTGCAATAAGTTATTATATAACTCATTTGATTTTGGGCCAGGAACACTATTGTAGATTGCTGCTCCACCACCTACTGGCATTGTTCCAATAGAGTATCTCACTCTGCTAAATGCAATATTTGCATCGCTATCTGTGAGAGCCAATGCTAATTTACGAATATTTTTATTGTATGGACCAGCTGGTCTTCCGTAATATTTATCAAATACTCTGCTATCTCCATCATCATCTAATCTAACTGCTTTGCCAGTAACTAGATTCACTTTATATATACCGGTTCCTGCTGTTGCAAAAGCTTCTAAATCGTTTGAACCAGGCACAAAGATAATATCGCTTACACCTCTTACTTTATCTCTTAAAGGAATTGTCGGATCAGTCTCTGGCAACAGCTGTGTTTTATTATAGAATTCACCATCATCATCAATCTCATATCTTACAAGCTGCGAAGCCCAAGAACCTTCGATTCTAGTTAGCACATAAGCATTTTTTCCATCGCCAGATACTATTAAATCTGCAGCTAAAACTTTATTGATATGCGGTCCTGGTTCATTAACCGGCTCTGCTGGCACATCAGTGTGTCTAATTGCACCATTTGCACACGATACATAAATTTTAGCAGGATCTTCAGGATCAATAGTAATACCGGTTGCAATGCGGCAGCCTTTTATACCGCCATCTTCTTTGCTTTTCCAAATATCTTTTTTATATTTTTGATAATTCAATCTCATTTGGCTAGAGATTGCAGGAATAGATAAATCTATTTTTGTAATATATCTGCCATTTGCAATAATAGCATACTCTTTGCCATCTATTATGGTAGTTTCAACATCATAAGCAAATCCGCCAAATCGGTAGCTTGGAAGATTAGCTAGTGTCTTCTGCCACCACTTATCTGCATCTCTTTTCATATTCAGTTTAACCAAGTAACCACCTCGATGCAAGCCATAAAGCACATCTTTTGGTCTTGTTTTAGAAACTGCAGAGGCAATAAACGGGACTCTGTGTCCATAAATGTTTTGCAGAGCTAAATCTGCATCATACTCAAATACTCCCCTGTTTGTTGCAACATAAATTTTATCTTTATCTGGATTTAAAGAGACATCATAATTTGTTAAATTTACCGCACTTAAACCTCTATATTTTTTTATCATCGCATTACTATTTTCTGTTATATCTTCGCGAATATCTGTCTGTGCTGCAGGGTCTCCAATATTTGCAACATCGCTAATATCATACTTTTCTACCTTATATCCGGTTGCTACTACTGCAGTTGCTTTATCTAAAAGCTCAACACTTCTGGTTATATGCGTAGTTGTATCTTTAACAGCAGGGTCTGAGCCATTGATTTTATCTACTCTATACTCATACTCATTATACTCAATCTTATCATCAACAGGGTCATTAGTATCAGTTTTCTTAATTGCATAAGTTAATTTGCCAAAACCAAAAGTTGGTGCAACCCAAGCGTGTCCAATATCTGGATTGCCATCGTCACCCAATGCAAATGCAAAATCTCTGCTTCTTAGTGTATAAACTGTCTCAAGTCCTGGTTTTTCTAAGTAATCAGGCAATCCATCGCCATCTCTGTCGCCATCTTTTTTCTCATCTATTGTTAAACCGCCGCCTTCTTCATCTTTGTCTCCATCGTCATCGTCATCTAGATAGTCTGGTGTGCCATCTCCATCTGTATCTACCAAACCATCTGTAGTTTCTACTTTTGTTAAGATAGTATCGCCATCATCGTCTGGATCGATAGCATTTACTTTGCCATCCCCATCTGTATCGATAGTTAAATCAACATCACCGCTAGCGTTTTTCATCTCATCACCATCTTTAATACCATCTGCGTCACTATCTGGATTGTATGGGTTTGAGCCTATCTTCTCTTCGTCGCCATCACTAATGCCATCTTCATCGCTATCTGAGCTTGCATCGTGAATCTTAGCAACGAAATCCTCTAATCCATCTTCTACCTCGCCATTTAAATGGGTGCTCTCATCTTTTTTATCTTTTACAGGGTCATAATTTGCTACATCTTTAGAATCTATCTTACCATCGCCATTAAGATCTTTTTGCACCAAATCTTTGGCTAGCTTATCGAGTGTATCTTTATCTATAGCATCGCACCCCAGTTTTCTAAAGATAATCTCTGAAGCAGCAGTTACATGGAGATAATCTTCGACATCTTCCCCTTTAATAATTAAATTAATAGTCCCTTTATTTGGTGTTGCATGTCCATCTATCTTTCCATCATCATCATAATCCCAATCATCACCGCCTTTTGCTCGATAGAGGTAGTATTTATTTGGATCAAGCTCTTTGATATGGGCATCAAATACACCAACAACATCTAAATTTGGATTCTTTTTAGATGTTATAATACCTTTCCATTTAGGTGCAGGGAGATCGCAGACACTCTTGCCCTCTTCAAGCTCATATATATCTACAACAGCATTCGCCAAGCGGCCAAGTGTTACAATAGAGTTATCTTTTGGTGCTGATGAACCGCTGCTATTTCCACTGCCTGAAGATGAAGCTGATGAACCAACTGTGATGCGTATCTTTCCATCATCGCTTAAGCCGGTAAAATCTTTTACTCTAAATTTAACTATATCGCTACCGCTAAAACCGGATTTTGCTTCATAACTAAGAAGCATCTTCTCTTGATTGTATGTTACTTTTCCTACAGTCTCGGTTCTATCAATCAAAACCTCTTTAATATCATCTGCCCCGTCTGGATCAGATATAAGAGTTTTTAAATCAATTGTTACTTTGCCATTCTCATTAATCGATAAAGATGTATCTTTTGCAACTGGAGCTCTATTCCAGCCATTATTAATATGCTCTATTGCACTCTCTTTATTGACAAGCAGGGTATTGAGGTAGCTAATAGCATCCTCCATACTCTTTGGATCCTCATCAACCTTTTTAAGAATATTCATTGATGCTAAATACTCAGCAGAAAGATCCACACTGCCATTAGCCCCTTTTATATTTGTAAAATTACCTAGTTTATTGGTAAAAGCTAAAGCTGTCTTTACCCTGTTTTCTAAAAAACTTTGCCTTTTTTTGGCTAGAGCTAACTCTTCATTGCTCATATTTGGAAAATTCTCTCTATTGATATCTACTGAGAGTGCCGCTTCAAGAAAAGTTGCTACTACATCAGAGCGGCTCTTCCCACTATCTAACTCTTTTTTCCAGTATGTAATGCCTTTGCTGTCGCCCCTTGCACCTAGTATATTTTTATAAATCGCCTCTACAAATGATTGGTTATCCAAACGGTTATATAGTTTTGTAAACACCTCATTCTCTGAGAAGTTTTTTGAAAGCTCTCTTAGAACTTCCTTTTCTGTTTTCCCTTGCCCTTTTACATTAGTCGCCTGATTTCTCCAATACGCCAATCCATTCTGATCAGCTGCCCGATTAAAATAGGCTATATAGAGTCCTTCTATCTTCGCCTCTACCGATACCTCTTTTGCTTCAAGAGATGCAGTAAAGAGCAGTGCAGCAGCAATCGAGCAAATCGCTTTTACTCTAAAATTACACATTTTCCCGCCTTTTATGCTAAAATTTAATCAATAATAATGAATATATTTTATATCATATATATAATTAAAATATGTTTAAAAGAGTTATTTAGTAACAAATTGTTCGATATATTATACTAAATTATAAATTCAAGTATAGTCTAAGCCACTAAAACTACACAACTCCAGCCATTTTCCATATAGGGAAAATTTTCTTTCTCCAAACTTTTTCAAACAATTTAAGATTCTCTTTCAACTCTTTACCCACCAGAGTTTTTCCATTAACAGTTAATGATTGCTGATAGTGTGTAAATTTATTATAAACATAATCTACCAAATCGCTGCTTTTGGTATGACCATGCTCAATTGCGTCTAAAAAGAGTTGATGGACTCTATTGGTTTTATACGCTCTTGCAGCTCTTGGATAGAGTATATACTCTATATTAACACTATCAAAAACACGGCTTACAATTGCTCTATTGATTCCATTGCTCTCTTTTGGGAGTTCTTGATATATATCTATATAGTTATTGTGTGATAGCAGTGTGAGAGCTTCTGTAAGCATACCTGCTTTACATTTACACTTATTTAAAATATCTTTGCCGCTCATAACCTCTTTTGCCAAACTATCCATAATGCATTTGTAAAGCTCACTATTAGCTACATCATACTTTCCGTATGAGAATGTAAATGAATACTTTTCAATCTCTCCTAGCGGAGTCAATCTTATCCATCTTTGATTTAAAAACCACTCTTGCATTTCAAATCTATTTATCTCACCATAGTTGCCTCGTATATAGAGGTCTTTTCGAAACTTCGTATTATAAGCTAGATCCTTAATAAGCTCTCTGTTTTCAATTAAGTCTGCTTTCTCTATAGCACTCTGAAGCTTTTTTGACTGCAGTTGCTTGCTTAATTTGTCAACTATAGATGCTTCTCCCAAATATTCCAATTTTGCACTCTGCATCTTTTTATAAACCTCAGGAAAGTAAAATGCCCTCCAGTCATCATTAATATACTCTTGGATAACATAGGTTCTATCTTTATCTTTTATATTTTTTAAATTATTTCTTAAGCTTGTGTGCTGCTCTTTAAAAAACCCTTCATTCAAATCAATCAGTGATTCTACCCTTGATAAAACTCTATCCATTTTCGATCTTGTTGAGCCTGGAAGTTCATTTGCCAGATTATACATAAGCTTCTGCAGTGACTCAGTAATTGACCACCCGGGTTTAACATTGTAACTGTTATAAACCATGCCGCCAGATTTTAAGTGATGGTTGCATATTTTTACTAAATTATCTCTATTTATATTATTTACCCAGCTATAAATTCCATGAAAAACAATAAAATCAAACTGTGGCAATAGCGATGGGTTATCAACTATATCTTGAAAACTCAACTCTAAAAAGTGGATATTTGTTAATTCTGCATCTTTTGCTAAACTCTTTGCATAAGCAATTTGCGTCGGATTGTAATCAATTGCATAAAATGTACCTTGCGGATAACTTGCTGCATTCATAAGTGCAGATAAGCCATATCCGCAACCCAATTCACAATATGTAAATGACTCTTCAGCAGGTATAGCTCTTAAGCCGCTAGTAATTGCACACATATTCAAGTAACCCGGATTTAAAAACCTAAAATATTTTGCAGTATAAGTCTCCTCCGCATTATACCCTTCCATCCAATCTGCTTTCATAACAATCCTTTTAAAAATTTTGCATATTATAGCACATAATACATATCTTTTTTTTGGCAATTATCCTCTATTGCTATACTTTTCTAAAAATTGCTTCTGCAATTGCTTTTGACTCAGCAGCAGCGGAAATTTTTTTGACTTAAGAAGCATCAATTCAAATTGAAATAGTCTATAATAGAGCTTTTTAAAACTTTTAAAATACTTCTTACTATCCTTGCCAATCTCATTTAATATCTCTTTGATACTCTTTTTCCCATCAATCTTCTCCACTAAAGCTACAATCTCATTTGTAAACTCTAGCTCTAAATAGCCTCTCCCCTTAATCTCCAGTTTTACTCTGCTGTTTTTAAATTTTTTATAATTGTTAATAATAAACGATTTTAATTCAAGGTTTCTAAAATAGGGTACTAACTCTAAATTTTCAGGCGAAGCAATACTCCCTTCTCCCTCGTAAGAGAGATAGAAACTATGCTTTACCATATCACCGGCAATTAACTCGGCAATTGCCTGCTGCTCCTCTTTTGGTTTGGCTAAAATCTTCTCTAAAAGCTCTCCTTTTGGAAGATACGATGCAGGATTGTAGGCAATCTTATTGCGATTGTAATTTCCTATAAACTCTATAATCTTAAGACCTCCTTCTTTCTCAATAAAATCATAAAGTTGTGGGATTGTGTAAGCTCTATCTTGAGAGTGCAGCAGTAAATCATAGAGTCCAATATCTGTTTTTATCTCCTCTTGCCATCTTTTGTAGCTTATTTTAAACCAATTTCTATCTGGGAGATTTTTCAGTATTGCTTTTGTATTCTCAACCCTTTTTTGCAAATTAGCTTCGTTGCTATTAATCCGTTTTGCCAACTCCTGCATCATATAAACAGGTACTCTTCCATACTGTGCATAGACCATAATATGCATTGCTCCATCTTTTTTGAGTATCGATTTAAGAGCCAAAAGTCCTTCAAGCGGATTAGCAAGGTGGTGCAGCACCCCAACGCAGTTTATATAATCAAATTTTGAAAGATTCAAATTTGGTATCTCAAGCAGCGATTCATGCAGCCATACAATATTATCAAGCCCTCTAATCTCTGCTCTTTTCTTTGCAATCTCAATACTGGCACTGCTTATATCTAAATAGGTTACTTCTACATTATAATCTCGCAACACTTCAGCAAACTCAATAACACTATCGCCAGTTCCAGCACCAGCTACTAAAATGCGAAACGGCTCACCTTCTCCTTTTTTTGGTATAGATAACTCACCTTTAAAGCAGTAGTGGTTAATTAGGTGCAAATCATTTGCATAAAGCATCACTAGCCGCTTATACTCATCATTAGGATCCCTTGGAGGATAGGGATAGTTTTCATACTGCTTTTGGACTTCCTCTAAACTGTATGGCTGCTTCATTGTAAACCTTTCTTTTTAGGGGTCAGGCGTTGAATTTTCACTTTTGTAAATTGCTTACTATCTTAGAAACTGTAGAATTAGAAAGCTTTAAAAATTTTGCAATCTCAGATTGGGTATATCCATCTTCCAAAGCCTCTCTTATTGCACTGTTTCTAGCCTTTTTATCACGGCAGCTAGTAAAATGCTCCTCTAAAGGCTTCTGTTTTAAAATCACAGCTTCATTATATTTAATTACAACTTTCTCTCTCCTTATCTTTTCTAACACCTCTAAATCATCATCACTTAACTCTACTCCTATAATATCTCGTATATTATCATATTTTAACTCTTTTAAGTATCTACAACTTATTAAACCCTAATTAATAGTTAAATAAGGTAACATTCTAATACCACTTATTTCCTCTTGCCATCTTTTAAAATTTATTATAAATTTTTCTCCATATTTTTTTAAAAT
>JALVWQ010000044.1 GCA_027034975.1 Campylobacteraceae bacterium | reverse complement strand
ATACTTATAACTATGAACCTTACTAGGTACATTTGCAACATCTTTAAACTCTAAAAACTCCTCTTTTGCCTGCTCTTTAGCTTTAAAGAGTGCCATTTGAATACGAGAATAGAAGTTTGCTCCACCCTCGCCAGAGGTTTCGACACTTAAGAAGTTTGCATTTGGGTATTTGGCTGTAATTAACGACTGTATTCCATCGCTAACACCACTGCTTGGCATACAGCCAAAAGGTTTTACCGAAATTACTAAATGTGCCACCCTATCTTGCACTGATTCTATTAAGTGAGCCACTTCTAAATGTCCCTCTCCACCGTTGCTATCTAGTGGGTAATACTGCTCGCCAAGCTTTTGCAAATGCTCCATATTTGGTAATTTGTAGCCATTTAATCCTATCGCTTTTGCGTACAGGTTAAACTGTGCGTGTATGCCATGTTTTGCTAGAAAAATCATAAATTTAGACTTTGCTAAAGAGAAATCTAAAACACCCTTTGGCTCTAGCCCCTCTTTAACCTCTCGCAGGTACTCTGCCTCCCAAACATTTAGCAATATTCTGTTGATTAATGGCTGATTTATAACCTCTGCACCCTCGGCTTCTAAAAATCTGTGAATATGGTAATTGCCATCGCTCTCTGTCATCGCTGCCCAAAACTCGCCCATCACCATAACTTTGGGCTTTACCTGTAGCCTATTTAACTCTACTCGCTCTAAAATTTTGCGACACTTTAGCAGGGCTTTAAAGAGGCTTTTTTTGTTCTCTAATGTTTTAATTATCAACTCTTCGCACTCTTTTATTGCTCTGTCTGTGCTTCCTTTTTCTACTTCGTAAGGTCGCATTTGGTAGCCTAAAATTGTTAAAATATCGGCAATTATTGCAGTCTTTATTAGAATTAAAAAGTACTTAGGGCTAAACTCTACTACGCTCTCTTCGGCCTCTTGAAATATACTTTTATTGTGCTCAAAACTAACAACTCTAAAGCCTGCAAAACCAGCTTCTGCTAAAGCTTTTTTATACTCGGTAACATACATTCCAAAACGGCAAGGTCCACAGCCATTTGCTGTAACATGTACATATTTTCGTATTATCTCTTCTGTTGGAATTTTTTTCTCATCTCGTAGGTAAATTAAATATTTTATCAAATTTCCGACTGTATAGTAAGTAGGGTTGCACTGCCCTCGGTTTCCGTAAATTTTGCCAAACTCTAGTGATTTATTATCTACTGTAGGTAGCGGAGTATAATCTTCTCCAAGCGACTTTGCCGCGGCTTGTAGTAGTCTCTCTCGACCTTCGGTTAATCCACCAAACAGCAGTTTTGTTTCACTCTTTGGAGCATACTCTATTTTTGGTGGTATATCACTCCACTGAGTCGCCTCTTGAGTCAAATTTAGTAAATCTAAATTAGAGTGGCTAGTTGGTTTGTAATTGCACGACATTTTTGCTCCTTAGCTCCTTTGCGTACTCGTTTAGTGTGTAGGCAAAAGTCTTTATTCTTATGTTTATAGAACCGCTTGGCTTATTGGCATCTAAATCGTGTAGCATAAGGTGTGGGGTTTTGCTAGCACTTAATATTTTATCTATTATAGCGTAAGTTGGGGCATCGTGTCCACACTTGAAGCTGCTAATATCTACAACAGCAACATTTGCACACCTTGCAGCAAACTTAGCAGCCCAAACCTTTTGTGCCGAATTGGTCGAAAAGTTCTCTTGCCAAACATCTCGAATATCAAACACCGACTCTATAATCCCCTTTTCGAAATCTGCCTTAAAGTACTTCTCTAAAAACTCTGGCTCTTTTGGAATAGAGTTTATGGTTAAAATCTTAAAGCCAAGTGCTTGAAACTCGCTTAATATTTCGTGATTAATTCCAGGGTCTAAATGGTATGGACGCCCAAGTAATAATACAGCAACTTCTCCACTCTCTTCTACCTCTTGAAGTATCGCTTTGCCCCTTGCCTCTACATCTTTTATGAAAGCCTCTTGTGCTTTAAGTGCTTGCATTAGTGCAAAGTTGCTCTCATCT
>JALVWQ010000043.1 GCA_027034975.1 Campylobacteraceae bacterium | reverse complement strand
TATTTTTCATCAACGATAAAATCACCTCTCTTTGGATATAAAAGTTTATGTTTCGTTGATAGCATATTTAAAAAAAACTCTTCTCTTATCGTACCAATTTCACTATTTTGACAATAGCAACTGTTTAGATTTGGGTTATTTAAATAGAGTTTTGCAGGTTTAGAAAAAATTTTATCGCCTCTGCTTTTTGCCTCTAAACGGCTAAAGATATTCCCTAAAGTTAAGTAATATATGTATTGATAGAGCGTTTTTCTATTTATCCCGATTTTTTGAGCAAGTGCTGTTAAATTTAACTCATAAGGTTTAGAGCTGCACAAATATGCAGTCAGCTGCTTTAGTTTATGAATATTTGACGGCTCAATATTAAAAATTATAGGCAAATCGCTTTCGATAACTGTATTTATAGTTTCTTCAAGCTTTATGCAGTAACTCTTTTTAGCTTCAAAATAGAAAGGGTAGTATCCAAATTGTAAATACTCTTTAAAATGCTCAAGCGGTTTTATCTCTTTAGTAATCTCTTTAGCTATTGTTATATGATTTTTTAAAATCTCATCTAAACTAAAGGTGCTAAAATCTTTTTGCAGTTTAAGCTCTAAAAACTCTTTGAAACTGAGCCCTTTTAATCTGTATATCACTGCTCTACGGCTCAAATCTGCCTTTTTATGCTCTAACACAATAGCACTGCTGCCGCTAAAAATAACTTTCAGATCTAAAAAATCATATATCTCTTTTAACTCTATCTCAAAATCTGGATATTTATGAATCTCATCAATAACTAAAACTTTTCCGCCAATATTGTAAAAATCTTCTGCTATATCAAAAAGCTTCATATTGCTTGTAATAATACTATCTACGCTAAAGTATAACTTTTTTTCTTCTTCTATATCTAATGACTTCAGATACTGAAGCAAAAATGTAGTCTTACCAATACCCCTTGCACCAATAAGCCCTATAAGTTTTTCATTAAAATCTACAATATCAAAAAAGTATCGCTTATATTTTATATCTTCAATCTTTTTATAGATATATTGCTGTTTTCGAAAAAGAATATCTATCATAATGAGCCTTTTGTTTACTGTAAACAACAATATTATATATATTTGTTGCTTAAATTAAACTTTTATCTCAATTCAAAAACCAAAAGAGCCAAAGAAGCATTTTTGTTTTAGAGTCAATCTCTATATAATCGACTATTATAGTTTCTATTTGAGTAAATCGTAAAGCAAATTAAACGATTATGCTAAAAAATAGTTTTATACTATAAACTCTCTATCTTAACTTCACTAAATTCTCCACAACTGCTTCTAATCCGCCATAGATATTGAGTGTATCAACACTTTGGACAATCTTTTCTACAGCTTCAAGCTCTTTTAATCTTGCTAGAGTTGGGTTATCTTTCATGAGTTTTGCTGTATTTAAAAGCGACCTTGTTGCTGCTGTCTCTTCGCGTCGTTTAATAATATTTGCCTCTGCTCTCTTTTGAGCCTCGATTACTTGGTTAAAAATCTCTCGCATCTCTCCTGGCAAAATTATATCTTTAATATGTACATTTTGAAACTCTACACCAATACTCTTAAGAGTCTCTTTTAAATGCTCTATAATCTCTTTTGGCATCTTATACTCATTTTGCAAAAGCTCATCTATTGTGTATGCACTTACATACTCTCTTAGGGCAAATTGTAAACTTTTATAGATATACTCATTAGAGTCATCAATAGCAGTAATATACTTTAGGCCATCGCTAATTTTATAATAAAGCACCCCATTTAATCTAATTGTAACTTTATCTTTTGTTAGCAACTCTTGTTGATTTAACTCCAACTCTTTTATATATTTTCCTAAAGTTATTGCTTCAATTTTTTCTAAATCGTTAAAAAAGTAGTAAACTCCGCTATTTAAACTCTTTTGAAACTCCCCATTTTTAAAAATATAAGCCTCTTCATCGGTAGATACAAAAACTTTTAAAATATCTTCTGGAGACTCTGGCAATAACTTTACATACTCTACTTGCTCTTTGCTTAATTGATAGTTGCTTCTTACATCTACTACTTCAAGCTCTATATTTAACTCTTTAAAATATAGCTTTATTGCTCCAAGAGGCAAAAGTTCGCTAAATTTGCCATCAACTTTAACAAAGGCTCTTTCGTAATCTTTTAAATCTACAACATTAAAATACTTCTTAATCTCTTTTGTAAAGTTTTTGTAAAGCAATTTTGCCTTATCGCCGCTAATACCATTGCTGATTTTATCTACTTTTTCAACTCTATATTTTCTTAAAATATTAATTAATTTGTAAACTCCAGTATCAAGCAACTTTACAAACTTTTCATCTTTATAGATTAATGCTTTTTCACTCTCTTTTACTCTTACTCTAAACATATCAACTCCTTTTTTTAAGGGGTCAGGGCTTAACTTTTAAAAGTCTATACAACCACGACCCCCATTAAAAGCACTAAACGGAGGGTTGCGGGGTTAAAGCTTAAATGCACTTTTATTAATGCACTTTTTGCTTTAACCTCAAGGCATACCCCCTAGTTTAGTGCTATAAACCAAAAAATAAAAAATTACAACCAAAATGTAATGCCTTACCACTAGACTACTAATACCAAATTTGTGGTATTAGGTGGGATTCGAACCCACGATTTTAAAAAACGCCTTATTTTCCATAAGGAGCAGTTTAACTACAACTGCAAAAGGTGCAACCTCATACACAAACTGCATAGCAGCAGTGCAAGGCCAAAGCCAGGCAGAGCCTGCAACTTCCTTTGCACAAAAAAATTGTAACTTAATAAATGGTCATATAGTGTCAATTAAGAATTTTAGGAGAGTTTTATAAGAGGTGCTAAAGCTCTATCTGCTTTAGCAAAAAATCTATTATGCTTTCTTAACAAACTCTTGCTTGAGTTTAATCGCACCTACACCAGGTACTTTACAGTCGATATTGTGCCCATCATTGCTCTCTACTAGGCGAATACCTTTGATCTTTGTACCAACCTTAATACCGCTTGAGCTCCCTTTTACTTTGAGATCTTTAATTACTATTACTGTATCGCCATCTTGCAAAATATTTCCATTGGCATCTTTAACAACCAATCCAGCTTCAGCTTCCTCTTGCTGGTTTGGATTCCACTCATAGGCACACTCTGGGCAGATATAGAGTTCGCCATCTTGATATGTATATTCGCTCCCACACTTAGGGCAATTTGGTAGATTTTCCATTCTTTTCCTTTTTTTGCCCATATTTTAGCGAAAATATCTATAAGAGCGGTTTACTTACGAAAGAGGCGTCGCTCTAACTCCTCTATCTTCTCTCTATACTCTCTTCTATTGGCATAAGGCAGGAGAAGATTGTAGAGTTCTCTATCGCTCTTGGCTCGTTTGATTGCTAGCTCTAAATCGCTTGGGGCTCTTCTATTTTTTAGTTTATAGAGTAGAAACGAGGCAATAACTCCAAAGAGCAAACCTATCAGTAGAAGTGTAGTATCTCTTAGTGTCAAGAGTGGTTTATCAATCTTGAGACTCAATCTTTTTGTTGCAAGCCGCTCTTTTAAGCGTGTTTGTGTGTTGTAGTACTCTAACTTTAGTGGTGGAACACTATAGCTCTCTTCACTTATAATTGTAAATCTTTGTGTAAACTTTGTTTTTGGCTTTCCATTAACAACTTTATACTCTCTCGTTGGTTTATCTGCATAGAGTGTTACACCTTTAACTGGAAGCTTAAAGGGCTTTATATCATCTATATTAGCTCTTCCATCTATAGTTAAAATAAAGTGGATTGCCTCATTCTTTTTAGCAACTCTTTTACTTTGTGTCAACTTCATTGTCAAATTGCCACTAAGCTCTAAATTGCTTGGGAGTGAATTGACTTTTAGATTATATGGCTTCGACTCGACTGCATTAGTGATTGTAAAGCCTGTCTTTGCCTCTATTGTCATCACTTTAGCTGTGAGTTTTGGAATCTCTATATCTCCAGTTGCTTGCGGAAAGAGAAGATAGTAGTAGGTTTTGCTATACCACCCATTTTTGTTATATGTAATATTCCCCTCCTCTACCTTTTTAACATAGAGCTCTTTTTGCTTAAAGCCCTCAAAGGTAATGTAGCGTGGCTTGATAGTACTCTTTATATAGACCTTTGCTACAATTGGCTCATTTAAAAAGGCTTCGCTTTTAGAGTACCTTATCGAAATAGCTGGATTTGCAAACAAGACTCCAAGCAGAAGAGAAAGAAGAATTAAAAACCTCATCGCTTCTCCTCTACTGGAATTAACAGTACCTTATTGCTTCGCTCTTTGAGTCTTTCGTCTACTCGCTTATCTATAAGTTTTTGCTCTATATGAGGCTCCTCGCTTCTATTAGTCTCATTCCCCTCACTATATTTCTCTATAAGATCCTCTATTGTAGGCTTAAACTCATTTACAACATTAAACTTTGACTCATTAAGATACTTTGCATCTTGCAGATCTTTGGAGACATTTTGATCATCAAAGTTATCAAGCACTGCTAATGTCGCTGAGCACTTTGCATTACTAAGCATCACATCTCGCATCACAACAATTCGTCGCTTTGCATACTCTAAATTCTCTTTGTACTTTGGGTTATTGCTAAATTTAAGGGCATTTCTATAGAAAATGATCGCCTTTAGGTAATTCTTTTGCATCACATAGGCATTTGCGATATTATAGAGCTTTTTGGCATTAAAGCTCTCATCTTCAATAAGTTTATAGTACTCTATCGCCTTTTGGTACTTGCCTAATCGATAGTAACTATTGGCAATGTTAAAATAGACTCTATCATCTTTTGGCTCTATAGCCTCATAGATCTCTATAGCCTGCTTATAGTGCCCCTCTCTATAGAGAGTATTGGCTCTATAGAGATTATACTCAGCAAGTGGCGATGCTACAAGTGTATATATTGTTAATGCTATCAATAGTAAATATCTCATAATCTACCTCCGTTTTAGTACCGCAAAGAGGAAAAGAAAGAGTGCTAAAAGCATTGGAGCTGCAAAGAGCTCCCTCTCTCCTCTTGTAACGCTCGTTGTACTAGCGTGCATATCGATTGCATCAAGCACTTTCCCTACATCATCTCCTAAACTAAAGAGAAAATAGTCCCCTTCTGATATTGTAGCTAAATTTTCAATATCGCTATGGAGCCTAAAGATTCGAATATGGTTCCCCTCTTTTAGAATCTTGCCATCAACCTTAACAATATCCCCCTTAGGGGTAGCTACTGCATAGATTACAACTTGCAAAGGAGTTTTTGCTAAAAAGTGCTTCTCTCTCTCAAAATTTTGGGCATCTGTACTGCTAAAGAGAAGCAAGCCTCTCGCACTCTCATTGCTGCTAACAGCCTTAAGAAGAGCTACAATATTGCTGCTCTCTCGCTTAATTCCTATTGGCTCTAGATGCTCTACCAAATAGGCTAGCCGATCATAATCATTTGTTGCTGGGGTTACTAAAAATGGTCTCTTTGCATAGGCATAGAGAGCCACCTTTTGCCCCTTTAGATGCTTTAAAAGCTTTAAAATCTTCGCTTTTGCAAACTCTAGGCGATTTGGGTATATATCTTTTGCCTCCATTGCATAACTAATATCAAGAGCGATCGTAAACTCCCCACTTTGAGCACTTTTGAGTGAATGTGTCGTGGTTGTTGGTTTGTAGAGAGCAAAAGCGATAAGCAAAAGTGCCGCCCCATAGCTAAACTTCTCATAACTGCCTCTATAGAGAGAGGCATAAAGCAGCATCAAAAGCAGTGCTACTGCTAATGGATAGTGAATATAGTATCTGTAGCTATGGATACTCTTACCCTCGATCTTTGCACTCTCAAGCTTATCAATTTCACTATAGATAAGCTCTAACTCTTGGGGCGTAAGAGCCTCAAAAAATTTACCTCCACTGCTTTTGGCAATCTCCTCTAAAACCGCCTTGTTGTAATCACCTCTATCTCCAAGTGCAATGGTATAGACGCGGATATTTGCCTCTTTTATGCGATTAAGAGCCGTCTTTAGTGTAACACCCTTAACGGTATTTATTCCATCAGTTAAAAGGATCATCACTCTGTTTTTGCGGCTACTCTTCTTAAAGAGATTAGCTCCTAAAAAGAGGGCTTCATACAGAGCAGTTTCTCGAGAGCCTGCCACTCCAAGTTTTATAAACTGAAGCATCTTTTTTAGGGACTCTCTCTCGTGTGTCAAAGGTGATGCTACATAGGCGTAGTTGGCAAAGAGGGTAAGAGCAATATTATCATTGCTTCGCTTTTGAATAAAATCTGCAATTATCGCTTTTGCCATGCTAAAGCGATTATCTTCTCGCATCGAGTTACTTGCATCAAGCAGTAGCGATATATCGTACCCCTCTTTACTCTTTTCTTTGTGCGTCTGCTCTAATGCTGGCGTTGCAAGTGCAAAGGCGATAGAGGCTACTATAAAGAGCCTTAAAACTTTTGAGCTATCAAAACTCTTTTGGAGTGCCCTTTTGAGCATCTTCAGGTTCGAAAACTCTACGCGTCTGTAGTATCGCTTCAGCAGCCACACTACAAGGAGATAGAGCGGTATCAAGAGAAGATAGAGTGGGTGGAGGAGTACTACTGTCTGCATCGCTGTATGTACTCCCTTATTGCTTCGATAATCTTGGGATCAATTGGATCGCTCTCTCTTTTGTACTTATAGGGCTTAAGCCTCTCTAAAAGCTCCTCTAAGCCATCGCAGGGCTTAAGCTTTTTAGCAATAACTGTAAAGTCATAAAGAAGATCTCTATTAACTTTACTAAAATCTAAGCTATCAAATGGGTGTGGTGGCTTTTTATTTCGCTTTTTCCAAAAGTTCCAGAGTAAAAGGAGTACCAATAAAATTATACCTATCAAGAGTGCCACTAACATAGTAGTATAATACTCTATCTCGCTTGGAATGATCGCTTCTATATCGTTTATCTTCTCCATCGTGTCAACTCTACTAATTTACTTATTGTATTGTTGCTAGTGTAAATTTTTGTAAACTCTACCCTGTTTGCCTTAAAGCCATTTATAAGCTCTCTATCGTACTCCATAAAGAGTCTATTGTAAACTTTTTGACTCCTCCTATTGACAGTTACAAACTCCTCTTTTTGACTATTTAAGTCAACAATATTTACCTCTCCATTTACTTCTAACTCCTCTTCAGCGCGATCTCGAATCACAATGGCATAGAGCTCATAGAGCCTACTTAAATAAGCAAAATCGATTGGCTCTAAAAAATCCCCAATAAAAAAGAGCAGTGATCGTCTCTTTATTTTATGCAAAATCTCATTTACTAATCTGCTTGAGACTATCTCTCCTTGGTAGCTGCAATTTTTAGCTAAGTTATAGTTTAACTCAATTGCTGATCGCCTCTTTGTTGGTGGAAGGAACTTTACCTCTTTACTGTTAAAAAAGAGGGTAGAGAGAGCCTCTTTTTTTTCAATTGCTACAGTTGTTAGAGCCGTTAAAGCCTCTAAAGCCTTTTGTTGCTTATTATTAAACTTAAGCGAGCCACTATTGAGGTAGATAAGTGCGATAGTGAGCTCTCTATCATCATAGTAGCTATTGGCAACTATTCGCTCTTTAGTACTCTTTTTCCAGTTGATATGCCGTACGCTTTGTGAGCTATCATACTCTACTAAATCTTTAAACTCTACACCACTACCTGCAAAACTACTTGCGTGCTCTCCTATACGATTAGAAAAAAATCGCCGTTTTGTCTCTAATTGTATATACTTTAATTCCATTACGGTGCTGCTGTATCTATAAGAATCTTTTCGATAATTGCTTGGCTCTCTACCCCATCGATTGCCGCTTGGTAACTAAGTTTAAGACGGTGTGGGAGTGTTAGGTATACACTTCTAGCTATATCTGCTGGTGTTACAAAATCGCGACCACTTAAGAGTGCAAAGGCTTTACTCGCTCGGTAGGTTGCAATCGTTCCCCTAGGGCTTGCCCCAAACTCTATATATGCTGCAAGCTCCTCTAATCCATTCGCTTTAGGGTCTCGAGTGGTCTCGATAATTGTAACAATATAGCGTTTGAGTGCATCATCAATATACACCGCTTCAAGCTGCTCTTGCAACTCTTCAAGCTCCTCTTTTCCCATCACTTGCTCTATCTTATCAAACTTTTTGCGATCACTTATCTCCATGATCAGTAGCTCCTCTTGCGGTGTGTTATAGCCTACAACTACCTTAATCATAAAGCGATCGAGTGAGGCTTCTGGCAGCTCATAGGTCCCCTCTTGGTCAATTGGGTTTGCAGTAGCAAGCACCATAAATGGCTCTTGGAGCTTAAAGCTACTCTCTCCAATAGTTACTTGCCCCTCTGCCATCGCCTCAAGTAGGGCAGATTGTACCTTTGGGGAGCTTCTATTGATCTCATCAGCCAAAAGCAAATTGGTAAAGATTGGGCCATGCTTAATCTTATACTCATTACTTTTTAGATCCAAGATCTCATTACCTATAATATCGCTAGGGAGTAGATCGGGCGTAAACTGCACACGCTTAAAATCAAACCCAAGTGCAGTTGCAAGGGCATTGACTGCTGTAGTCTTTGCAACTCCTGGTACCCCCTCAACTAAAATATGGCCACGACACAAAAGTGCAATAATCATTGCATCAATTAACTCTTCATGCCCAATAACAACTTTTGCTATCTCACTCTTTAACTTTTGTATCATAATTTTTCTTTATGCTTTTTTATAATATTATATTCTATTTTCTTTAAATAGAGTAGAAAAGTTCTCTTTATCGCTGCAAAGAGAATTGGTAGTACTTAACTAAACGAAGCAGAGAATCAAAAATTGCTCGATCTTTGCTTTCCATATGATCATACTTTCCATTGAGTACTTTTCCATTGATATTGTAGTAGTAGTTCATATCTCTATAGATAGTCACACCAAAACTACTATTATGCTCTCTTCTTTCAAAAATCGATCGCCCTAAAAGGTTATTTTTGCTATTTGGTAGACCCACTAAGTGCAAAAGTGTCGGTGCTAAATCAAGAGAGTTGGCATTTACTCTATAGCGTTTTGGCAACTCATGGGTTGGATCGTAAATAATGAGTGCTAAGTTATCATAGATGC
>JALVWQ010000042.1 GCA_027034975.1 Campylobacteraceae bacterium | reverse complement strand
CTTAAACCCCAATATGACACCAGAAGCGATAGAGCACTTAAAAGAGGTTTACGGCTTAAACAAACCCTTCTTAGAGCAATACTTTGGCTGGCTAAAGTCGCTTCTCAGATTAGATTTTGGTATCTCGTTTGCAAGCGGTCAAAGCGTAATTAGCGAAATTAAAAGCCGAATTGGCATAACTTTGGGCATTAACATAGTCTCTATGATTATAGTCTTTTTTATCGCCCTAAAACTTGGCGTTGCAAGTGCCCTAAGAGGTGGTAAATTCGAGAAATTTATAAAGCAGTTAGCACTTCTTAGCTACGCTACCCCATCTTTCTACTTAGCACTAGTTTTAATAATGTTCTTTGGCTTTAAACTCGGCTGGTTCCCAATATCTGGAATAGAGGGCTTAAGCACAAAAACAGGCTTCGCACACTACTTAGATGTAGCTTACCACTTAACCTTGCCAATAGCCGTAATAGTATTTACTGGCTTTGGCTCACTAGCCCTATATATTCGCTCGCTAACACTCGATATACTAAAGAGCGACTACATATTTTTTGCAAAAGCGAGAGGACTTAGCGACAAGGTTATAAAAAAACGCTACATCTACCCAAACTTAATGCCATTTATAGTTACAATTTTAGGTCTATCACTGCCAGGTTTACTTGGCGGAAGTGTAATATTAGAACAAATCTTCTCGATAGATGGAATGGGCTTACTTTTCTTCCAATCAGCCCTATCAAGAGACTACCCAGTAATTATGGGAATACTAATAATCGGAGCCTTCTTAACCCTACTTGGTAATGTAATTGCCGACTTAGTACTTCTAAAATTAGACCCACATAGGAAATTAGGGGTTAGTGATTAGTTGTTAGAGGTTAGCTATATTATAGAGATGCCCTTCAATACCATTAAGTTAAGAGTTTTAACTCCATTAAATGCATAAAGCTTAAAGCACAAAGCCAAAAGCTTGCCACCATATCATTCCCGTGAGGGACTGTGATAAAACTTAGAAAACAATGGAAATGAGGCTTTCTCAAAGAGAGTGCAAGCACAAGAGCCTCATCTTGTTATTGCCATTTGTTGGTAATATCTTAGTGAGACTAAAGTCTCACTTCCAAGAAATGCCAAGTTTTTTCACAATCTCTGAAAACGGGAATCCACAGTTTAAATTGCCGAAAAAGCATTTTTTAACTTTTAGGTAGTTAAAATAGTGGACTCCCACTTCCATGGGAGTGACGAAGTGGATAGCTTTAAGCTTTCGGCTTTGAGCTTAATGCCAAGAAATGGATGTAGAATCCTTAACTTAATGGCAATGGAGATGCCCTTCTGTAAAATACAAAATTGCCACTGCCGTCATTCCAAGCGTTTGCGAAGAATCTAACTCATTTTGCCGACTTCAACTTTTGGGTTTAAGTTAGATTCTTCACATCCGTTCAGAATGACAAGCAAACAGATACTATTCCCTAACCCCTACACACTAACAACTAACCCCTAATCTCTAAAGCTCTTGCAATTTTTTAATAACTAACTCATTTACAACTTTAGGGTTAGCCTTACCGCCTGTTGCTTTTAATACTTGCCCTACAAAGAAGCCAAATAGTTTTTGGTTGCCATCTTTATACTTTGCAACATTGTCTGGGTTTTTTGCTATTACCTCATCTATAATTGGTAGTATCTCATCTGGGTTGCTAATCTGTTTAAGTCCCCTACTCTCTACAATCTGCTCTGGGTTTTGCCCACTTTGGCTCATTGCTTCAAACACCTCTTTTGCAATTTTGCTAGAGATTATCTCATCATCCACCATTTTAGCTAAAATCGCAACATCTTTAGGGCTAAATTTTAACTCTTCTAAGCTTTTGCTCTTTAACTCTTTTGCCACGTCATTTGCTACTATATTTGCAACTGTTACAGCACTATTATACTCTTTTGTAGCCTCTTCAAAAAACTTAGCCAATACCTCATCTCTTGCAAAAATACTTGCGACCTGTTTATTTAAGCTATACTCTTTAACAAACTTATCAAAAAGTGCTTGCTCTTGCTCATTAAGCTCTGCCATCTCTCCACCTGTTTGCTTCTCTTTTGGCTTCTGCTTTTTAG
>JALVWQ010000041.1 GCA_027034975.1 Campylobacteraceae bacterium | reverse complement strand
TTCGCTTCTATCCATTAACCAATCAAATGTATCGTAAGGATCCTTTCTTTTTCCCCATTTTATCGAAAAAAACTCATTTATTCTCTGGATAGCTAAAGAGAGTGAGCCCCTTTTTAGAATATCTCCAGCAACAACTCTTAAAAGTTGCTGCCAGCTCCTCCAAAAATAGATCTCATCCACATCATGGGTCAAAACAAGCTCAAACTCCCTCTTTTGAAAACGCAAACTGCTATCTAACTCCAATAGCCTCTGCTTTAACCACGCTACATACTCATTTACAATGGGTCTATGTAAAAACCCCTGCTTAAAAGCCAAACTCTCTCTGGCAGGGAATCTATTATGGTTATCTCTGGCTCGATTGACATACTCCTCCCAGCGTGTTAGCATAAAAAAGCTTGCAGCAAATAGATCTAACTCCTCAATACTCTTTGGAATATTCTCCCTCTTTAGGTACTCTAAATCATTCGGAAATCGATTAAAAAAGGTATCCTCTATAACTAACTCTTTGCCATTATGCTCTATTACCCAATTGCTCGATCCAATTGCTATGCTAAACTCAAGCCCTAAAAACTCACCTAAAATAACCTCTAGAATATACTTTCGCTCAGGAATATTGTTATTTGGAATAGTAACTTTCACTTTAGCAACCCTTTAAACCAATCTACTGCAAAATCAGGTACCATTTTTCGCAACACAAGGTAGAAGATATTGCTCTGGTAGAGCACCTTTCGTCCAAATAGGTAGCGGCTATTTTTAAGAATACTTTTAGGCTCTAGACTAAGCAGTCTATCAAGATAGATAACATCTCTTGCCCCACTTGATACTATCTTTTCTCCTTTGAGACCAAAAAGAAGTTCTAGAAACTTTTGGTTATTAAGCAGTACAAACTCAAGCGAAGCCCAAAGTTTTGCATTCACCTCCATAAAGACAAAATCCTCTCTTCTTTTGCAATATTTAAACTCAGCCAAGCCCCAGCCGCTGTAGTTTGTTCTCTTTAGCACCCTTTTTGTATACTCTAGCAATCTTGGATCCTCAAAACTATCTACAACTATTGCTGAACCTCCCTCTTTGGGATAACTTATCACCTCTTTATAGCTCGTTGCTGTTACTATCTCTCCATCGATAGCTAAAAATCCAACCCCATATGTCGAAGGGGTATCGATATACTCTTGAAAGATAAGATCCCCTCTCTTTGGAATCTCTAAAGTACTCCTTGCAATGCCACGCACCCCTCCGCCACTCTCAAAACGCTCTTTAAAAAAGATTGGAAATCTCTCTATCTCCTCTCTTGAAGGGTAGCTTTGAGGTATAGGAATAGCTAACTCTTTTGCAAGCTCTAAAGAGTGGGGCTTATTAAAAAATTGTAAATTCTTATCACACATAACAATACCATTTTCAAAAAAGAGCTTTTTATATTGTGAGAGTATCTCATAACTGCTCTTGGCTCCTGTTGGAACAATATAGTCATACCCTTCTCTATCGATTTTGCTACACTCTCCAAAAATGATTCTATCGTAATATCTTTTGAGAAAACGGCTTGCCTTATCGCTATTGATTACACCAGTAATAGAGAAGTTGCCAAACCTCTTTAGATACTTCGCTAAAGAGATCGCCTGATTAGAATTGGCTTCAAAAATAAGAACTTTTTTCATCTATGCAACTCTACAATACAACATATTCGCTCCGTATTCTCCCACCTCTGCAGCCAATAGAGCCTTGGAACAATATACTCCCTTAATGGATAGAGGGGATTAGGAATTACCCTTTTAAATCGCTTTTTATAGAAGAGATCAAAAAAACCGCCAAATTTTGCTATCTTAATACGCTTTGCCTCAATACCGCTGCTCTTTACAAGAGTAATGCACTCATCTTGGCTAAAAAAACGAATATCAAAGAGCTTATCGCTTTGTGCCCTCTTGCGAAAAGTTTCTATAAGCTCCCTATTTTCCCCATTGTGTACAAAAAAGACAATATAGTGTTTTGCTACTCTTGCTTGCTCTTGAAGCATCTGCATTATCTGTGCATCATCAAAGTAGATAAAAAAGCCGTTATGAAAGACTAAATCAAAACTCCTCTTTTTATAGCTAAAGGCAAAAGCATCCTCTACGCTGTAGCGTAACAGATCATTTGGAAAACGCACCTCTTTAAGGTACTTAATTGTTTGTGCATCAAAATCGCTGCAGGTTGCAACAAAGCCATTGTTAGCTAAATATCTGCTATCTCTACAGCTGCCTCCAGCAACCTCTAAAACAGTTCGCTCCTTGGCAAAATAGTTTCTTAAAAAGATACCAGCTCTTGGCACACTCTTAAGATACTCTTCAATATGTCGAACCCACGCTTGGCTCCAAAATCTATTTGAGTCTATTTGCATTCTCTTTCCTAATTTTTTTAACCCTACAATATACTTTTATATTGCCACTTTGCTTACATAATTCTACTATAATAATCCTATCTTTTGACTAATTTTAACTTTTATGCCCCTCTTCGTATCTCCCAAGTGCCAATTGATAGTAGTAGTATAACAAAGCAAGATAGAGAAGACTAAAGAGTATCGCAAAGAGTATAAAAAACCCTTTTGCATCCAAAGAGAATAAAAAAGCAATTGCAGCTACTAGTAAAAGTGTAATTAACTGCAAAAGATAGATATAGAGTCCATCTCTGTTTCTCTCATAAACAATATTCATTGAACTCACAGGTGTATTGATAAAACGGATAAAAAAGAGTGGAATAAGAATTTGTGCATAACTTCCTGCAACTCTCCACTTTTGGCCAAATACGATTGCAAAAATATCCTCTACTGTAAAAAAAAGGAGCAGAAAAATTGGGAATCCTATGAGCGTTAGCCGCTTCAATGTCACTCTAAAGCTCTTAATCGCTTTGCCACTTCTTTGCTTCTCTTGCGTCGCTTCTTGAAAAAAGACTTGCCCAATTGAGCCGCCTATCAACGAAGAGGGCATCCCTAAGACTCTTTGTACAAGAGTAAAAAACCCTAATGTCGCACTGCTGTAGAGATGGGCTATAATAATGTTTGTTGCATTTTGCGAAAGAGTGTAGATAAATACAGATGGCATCGAAAATTTTGGAAAATCTCTATACCTCTTTGCTACAGCAATAATCTTTAGCTTCGATACTTTTGCTAAAAGCCTCTTATCTCTATAGATATTTTGAGCAAGCTGCCTATTTGCAAAGAGTTGCGAGAGCATCTGTCCACTTATTAGACCCACAGAACCCTGTTTTAAAAAACCTAATAAAAGCTGCACCACTGCAGTAATCACTGCTTTAATAACGGTTGCTTTTGCAATATCTTTATACTCTTTTTTTCGGTTATTATAGTAGGTAAGCAGATTCCATATTCCCATAAAAAAAACAACAACTGGTATAAAATAGAGCCATACTGAGATCTCTTTATTATTTAAAAGTCTCACAAGAGGGCCATGAAAAAGCCAAATAAGAATAGAGAGCACCAAAGAGAGTGCAATATTAATCAATAAACCTAGTGCTACAATATTAATCGCACTCTCCTCTTGTTTTGGAAGCATAATCGCCAACTCATAGCGGGCATTTGCAACACTCCCAAAGATAGTTGCCAAAGAGATAAAGAGGGCATACACCCCAAAATCCTCTGGAGAGTAGAGTCTTGTTAATATGGGACTTATTGCTATAGGTATGGCTTGTGCAACAGTAGTCCCTGTCATTAAAGTTAAGACATTTTTTGAAAACTCAGACTTTGGCTTGAACTTATTAATCATGGAGTAACTTATCTTTAAAAAATTTTGCTTGCATAATAGAGCCATCTATACTATGATGGTCATCATCCACATACAACATTTTACCATCTTTAACTGCATAACAGTATTCATGATCACAATACAACCACTTTGGATCTAAAATAGTTATGACTGGATATTTTTTTCCTATCTGATATACTCTCTCCCTATACTCTCCCGCCCTATGAATATAATCACTATAGCTTATCCTACATTGAGATGGTAATATACCAAACGGCCGCTCCATACAATTTTTTGGTAAAAAACCAAGCTCAGGATCTTCGATTAAATAGTATGTTTTAAATTTTTTACTACTAAAATATTGAAAGGTTCTCTCTATTTTATTAAAAAATTGCCTTTTTTGATTCCAAAGTTTTCGATCAACAAAATATTCAATAAATTTAGAACCAGAGTATGGAACTTCATTGCCCCCATCCACAACACCATATCCGATACCGTAAATATATGTAGGGCCTCTTGTAGCAAATATTAATTTTTTAATATGTGGAATTTTATTAATTGTTTTATAAATATCATTAATCTTCTTTTGGCACTCTCGAACCTTATTTAATGTACTCCCCATTGCTCCCCCTACATATGGTGGACATGATGAGTTTGCAATGAGTAGTGTCTCTAAGCCTCTTTTTTTAAACATCTGAGCAAATCCTGGATAAGAGGTGTGTGCATGGCTATCACCTACTATTACTACATACTCTCTATGTAGATCATCTGAAGTGGCTTTTATATAATCATTAGAGGGTCTATATCCTAAAACCTTACTTACTAAATTGAAACCCAAAGCATTTTTCGCTGGTGTTCGAATAAACTGTTTTTGGAACTTTCTATTATCTATTAAAAAACTCCGAGACGGTAAGCCCCTCTCTTTATAGATATAGTTCCCTAAAAAACCTATACTAAGAAGGATTACGAACAAAATAGTAGCAAAAAGGTAACTCTTTGATCTTCGAGCATAAATTTCGATATACCTGTAGGTTAAAAAAGAGAAAAGTATTGAAAGTACAATTGTAGCCACTGCATACTTTTGTACATTAAAACCAAAAATATGTTGATAACTTATAAAAACATAGTGCCAAAGATAGAGCGGATAACTAATTAATCCAAAGAAAACTAAAAATTTTGAGGCAAAAAATTTATCATGACTATTTTTTGTAACATAGAGTATTGTAAGTGCTGTGGTTAATACAACTACAAATGTTTTTAAAAAACTATAACTGCTATTACCGTAAACATATATAAGTGCTGCTACAAAAAGTAAAACTACTACCCAACTTCTTAAATTAAAATATTTATAAAAACTACTCCTTGTAAGTGCATAAGTTAAACCACCAAAAGCAAGTTCCCAAAATCTACTCACTGAGTGGTAAAAAGTATCAATATTAAATAAAAATGGTGATACCATCAAAAGAAATACTACAATAAGCAGTGCAATAAGCAGGTCTACCCTACTTTTATATATTAACAGAATAGTAAGTGGCCAAAGCAGATAAAACTGCTCCTCTATCGAAAGTGACCAGCAGTGTAAAAGTGGCTTTAACTCTGCAGCTTTATCCCAATAACCAACCTCATGCATTAATTGAAAATTTTGGTAGAAAAAGGCTGAAGATTTTAGATGTTTCCCTAAATCAGCAAGCTCTGAAGGAAAAAGAAAGAGATATCCAATAATCAGTGTAAAAATTAAAACAATAATAAGTGCTGGAAAGATTCTACGAATCCTATTACGATAAAACTCGAGAAACGAAAAACTATTTTTCTCTAACTTTGTATAGATTATTTGGGTGATTAAAAAACCAGAAAGAAGAAAAAATATATCAACGCCAATATAACCAAACGAAAAATAGTTTGGGAAAAGATGAAAAAAGAGAACCAATAGTATTGCAATTCCTCGTAAACCATCTAACGCTGGATTATACTTTAGGGAGTGAGTAACTATTGGTATCTTCATTAAGAGACTTTAACCCTCTCTACAATATACCCAATCTCTTCATCGCTTAAATAAGGGTTCATTGGCAGGCTCATTATCTCTTTACTTATTTTTTCAGCCACTGGAAAATCTCCCTTTTTATATCCAAGATAAGAAAAACACTCTTGCAGATGCAAAGGTATCGGGTAGTGTACTGCTGTTGGAATACCAGCTTCTTTTAATAGAGCTTGCACCTTCTCCCTTCTCCCTTCGCCCTTCACCCTTATAGAGTATTGTGCCCAAGCAGATGTAGTGTTGTTTGAGGTAGAAGGTAGAAGGATGAAGGTAGAAGGATCAAGTTCTAACCATTCACTCCCCTTCTCCCTTCTGCCATCTGCCTTCAACCTTTCTGTATATTTTTGAGCCACCTCTTGCCTTTTAGCTAAATCATCTTTATAGTGTTTAAGCTTTACATTCACAACAGCACACTGAATAGTATCCATTCGTCCGCCCATACCGATATATTTATGGTGGTATCGCTTATTTTGCCCATGTACTCTTAACATTCTTATCTTTTCAGCGAGCTCATCACTATTTGTAAACACTGCTCCCCCATCTCCAAAGCAACCTAATGGTTTTGCAGGGAAGAAGCTAGTAGTCGATATATCGCCTAAATTAGAGTCTGTTATTCCTTTATAGGTGCTTCCAAAGCTCTGTGCACCATCTATGATAACTTTTAAATTGTATTTATCTGCTATAGTTTGTATAGCATCTATATCTGCTGGTTGTCCATAAAGACTTACAGGGATAATCGCTTTAGTTTTTGGTGTGATTTTTTCTTCTATTTTACTTGCATCAATATTGTAGGTTTGCTCATCAATATCTACAAATACAGGAGTTGCCCCTAAAAATGCGATAGTCTCAGCAGTCGCAATAAAGGTAAATGGTGTGGTAATTACTTCATCACCAGGCTTAATATCTAATGCCATCATAGCAAGAAGCAGGGCATCTGTTCCACTCGCACAAGTTATAGCATGTTTTGCACCAGTGAAGCTTTGTAGATTCTCCTCTAGCTCTTTTACCTCTTGCCCCATAATGTAGTTTGATTTATCTAATACACTATGAATTGCTTGGTCTATCTCCTCTTTATAGAGCTGATACTGGTACTGTAGCTTTGCGAAATCTATCTTCATTTTCTTCTCACCTCTAAATTATCATCAACTAACCTATAAACCGCAAACTCATCCTCTGCAATATCTTCGCTGAACTCTAAAGTATTGCCAGAAATTCCAACCCAACCAATCTGCTTGGCAGGAACCCCAACCATTAAAGCATAAGGCTTTACATCTCTATTCACTACCGCACCACTTCCAATAAGTGCGTACTCTCCAATAGTCACACCACAAACAATAGTAGCATTTGCTCCAATCGAGCACCCCTTTTTAAGAAGTGTCTTTTTAAACTCCTCTTTTCTCTGGATAAATGCTCTTGGGTTTATAACATTAGTAAAGACCATCGAAGGGCCTAAAAAGACATCATCTTCTATCTCTACCCCCTCATAGATAGAGACATTATTCTGCACCTTTACACCATTGCCAACATTGACCCTTGGACCAACCACACAATTTTGTCCAAAAGAGCAATCTTTGCCTATAACTGTTTGAGGTAAAATATGGTTAAAATGCCAAATTTTAGTGTTTTCTCCTATTTGAACATTGTCATCAACATAGGATGAAGGGTGAAGGTAGAAGGTAGAAGGGTTCATTTTCGACCACCTTTTTTTGTGATTAATGTATTTAACATTTTTTCTATCTCTATTGATAAATTTGAAATATTTTCAATATCTTGGATAAAACCTAATTGCAAAGAGAGTTCCAATTGTGTTTGAAGTTCATATAGTGAACCTAGTGATATTTGTAAAAATCTAATAAACTCTTTATCTCCATTTCTTCCTCTACCTTCAGCAATATTACTAGGAATAGATATAGCACATCTTCTTATCTGAGAAGTTAAACCATAAACTTCCTCTTTGGGAAAATTATTAGTCAAAAGATAAACCTCTTTACATAAAAGCATCCCTTTTTGCCAAACAATTAAATCGCGATAACTATTCCTTCTTCCTTCTCCCTTCACTCTTCTACCTTTCTACAAAATGGATGAAACTCTCCCTTCAGTCCAAGAGGCTGAAGATTACGAATAGTCGATACAATCTCTATAGAGCCTCTTGCCTCATCCAATCCAAAGCCATTGCCTTTGAGTATCTCTTCGTAACTTCTTGTATGCAGTTCTGTAAAGCCGCCGCTAAACTCTATCTCTTCTCCATCTACTGTTATGCTTCTATAGGTTCTTTGTCCCTGAGCTTTCACACTATCAGGGATGTAGTCGTAGTTTACACTTAAGAACCATCTTACCTTTGCATTCTTGAGTTTAAAGTACCCAGCACTTGCATCTGCTCTTTTTAGGTGAACTACATTCTCCTCTACTTCGCCAAATATCCATGTAAGCATATCATAGAAGTGTACACCAATATTCGAAGCCAATCCACCACTTTTCTCCTCTTTCCCTTTCCAGCTCTCAAAGTACCACTTTCCACGGCTTGTAAGGTATGTTAAGTCTATATCGTATATTTTATTTGGATCCTCTTCTATCTCTTTTGCTACTTTCTCTTTGAGTGCTATAATAGATTCATGGAGCCTTAGCTGTAGGATATTATAGACTCTTTTGCCTGTAAGCTCTTCTATCTCTTTTAATTCATTGATATCACTAGGATTAAGCACTAGTGGTTTTTCACATATGGCATCTGAACCATTCTCTAGTGCTAGTCGAATATGGCTTTTATGCAGATAGTTTGGAGTCATAATACTTATATAATCCATTCTCTCCCCACTGCGTCTCCACTTCGAGAGGAAATCTTCAAACCGCTCTGCCTCTGTAAAGAACTCTGCTTGTGGAAAGTTAGAATCCATTATCCCTATTCCATCATATGGGTCATAAGCAACGACTAACTCATTGCCTGTATCTTTTATCGCTTTCATATGTCTTGGAGCGATATATCCACTCGCCCCTATTAATGCAAAGTTTTTTACGCTACTCATGCTCTTCCCTTCTTTAATTTAATCTCTTCTACCTTCTACCTTCTTCCTTCTACCTTACTTACAATCTCCAAGTAGGATTTTCCACAATCCCTTTAACATCAATCACAATAGGCTCGCCTCTACTCATACTTTCGTACTGCTCTTTAGTAATCTCTTTAAACTTATCGTGGGCAACTGCTACTATAATAGAGTCATACTTTTTAGAATTTAATGGCAACTCATCAATAAATGGAAGATTTTTACTCTCTTTATCACTCTTATCTACCCAGTAGTCATACACATCTACATTGCACTCATACTCTTTAAGTTCTTTTATAATATCAACAACTTTTGTATTTCGCATATCGGGGCAATTCTCTTTAAAGGTTACCCCTAAGATTAATACATTTGCTCCATTGAGCTTTTTATCAGCTTTTACCATGTATTTTATTGCTTTTTCGGCTATTAATTTACTCATAGAGTTATTAATCTGTCTTGCTCCTAAAATAAGATTTGGGGTATAGCCTAGCTCTTGAGCTTTATAGGTTAAGTAGTATGGGTCTACTCCAATACAGTGCCCTCCAACAAGTCCTGGTGTTAATTTAATAAAGTTCCACTTTGTTGCAGCTGCCTCTATTACTGCGTTTGTATCGATACCAAGAGTATCGAAGATAAGAGCTAATTCATTCATCAAAGCAATATTAACATCTCGTTGGGTATTTTCGATCACTTTTGCAGCCTCAGCTACTTTTATTGATGGGGCTAAGTGGGTTCCTGCCTCAATAATACTCCTATAGAGATCGTCTACTCTTTTTGCAATCTCTGGGGTTGAACCGGAGGTAATTTTAAGTATCTTTGTAACAGTATGCTCTTTATCGCCTGGGTTGATACGCTCTGGAGAGTAACCGCAGTAAAAGTCTTTATTAAATTTCAGCCCACTTGTTTCTTCTAAAATAGGCACACAGACCTCTTCTGTTACACCTGGGTAGACTGTCGATTCATAGATTACGATATCATCTTTTTTCAAAACACTCCCAACTGCCTCACTAGATTTTTTAATAGGTGTTAAATCTGGTTCATTCTCCTCATTAATAGGGGTTGGAACTGTTACAATATAGATATTGCACTCTTTCGCATCCTCTATATTGGTTGTAAACTCCATACCATTATCGATACACTCTTTTACCTGAGACTCATTTAACTCTAGAGTCCTATCAAAACCACTCTTTAGCTCTTTTATTCGCTCTGGGTTTATATCTACACCTACTACTTTATACTTTTTACTAAATGCATGTGCCAAAGGCAAGCCAACATACCCTAAGCCGATGATTGCTATCTTATCTGCCATTTATTACCTCTTTATCTCTTATAAAATTCTCTATACCACTTCACAAACTCAGCAATTCCCTTACTAAGTGGTGTTTGTGGCTTATAGCCAAACTCCTTGATTAACCCACTTACATCTGCATAAGTCGAGACAACATCGCCATCTTGCAGTGGCATAAATTTTTTCTCTGCCTCTTTACCAAGAGCTCTCTCTAACTCTTGAATAAAATCCATCAAAGCAACTGGTGCATTATTCCCAATATTATAGAGCCTATAGGGGGCACTCGACGAGGCAATATCGGGCTCCTTACCGCTCCAGTTTTCATTTGGTTTTGCTGGCTTATCGATAACTTTAACTATCCCTTCTACAATATCATCAATATAGGTAAAGTCTCGCGACATCTTCCCATTATTAAAGACCTTTATCGCTCGATTACTCAAAATTGCATCTGTAAAGAGCATTGGTGCCATATCGGGACGGCCCCATGGTCCATAGACTGTAAAAAATCGTAAACCTGTTGTTTGTATGCCATAGAGATGGGCATAGGTGTGTGCCATCATCTCATTACTCTTTTTTGTTGCAGCATAGAGGCTAATTGGGTGTTCAGTCCTATCACTCGTCTTAAAGGGTTGCGACTCATTCAAGCCATATACAGAGCTACTCGAAGCATAACAGAGGTTCTTTACCCCAAAGTTACGGCACCCCTCTAAAATATTTAAAAATCCAACAACATTGCTCTGTATATAGACATCTGGATTCTCTATCGAGTAGCGTACTCCTGCTTGTGCCGCTAAATTGACAACTGCATCAAAACGCTCTGCTTTAAAGATTTTCTCTACCGCCTCTTTATCGGCTAAATCTATCCTATAAAAATGATGCTTTTCGTAGAGCGAAGAGTCTACCCTCTTTCCCCACTCTTGTGCATCTTTGCTAATTCCAAGCTCATTTAATCGTCCAAATTTGAGTGCCACATCGTAGTAGTCATTAATATTATCAACGCCTACTACCTCATCCCCTCGCTCTAAAAGCCTTTTTGTTAAATGGTACCCTATAAAGCCGGCACTTCCGGTAACTAATATCTTCACGCAACCCTACTTATCGCTATTAAAGATATCTCTTGTAAAGACCTTCTCTTTTACACTCTGCAACTCTTCTCCAAGTCTATTAGCGACAATAATATCTGATCGTTTTTTAAATGCTTCAAAATCTTTTACTACCTCAGAGTTAAAGAAGTGCTCCTCTTTGAGTACCGGTTCATAGACAATAACCTCTATCCCTTTTGCTTTGAGTCGCTTCATAATCCCTTGAATTGCACTGCTTCTAAAGTTATCGCTCCCCTCTTTCATCACAAGCCGATAAATCCCTACAACACCATCTTGCAATTTTCCCATCGATTTTAGCTTCTCTATAATGGTATCACTAATAAAATCTTTTCGCGTTCTATTGGCATTAACAATTGCTTCTATAAGGTTATTTGGCACCTGGTTATAGTTTGCTAAAAGCTGCTTGGTATCCTTAGGTAAGCAGTAGCCACCATAACCAAAGCTTGGATTATTGTAGTGTGTTCCAATTCGTGGGTCTAAGCCAACCCCTTGGATAATCTGTTCAGTATCTAAGTTGTGTGCCATACAGTAGCTATCGAGCTCATTAAAAAAGGCTACACGCATCGCTAAGTAGGTATTGGCAAAGAGCTTAATTGCTTCAGCTTCGGTAGAGTCTGTAAAGAGAAGTGGAATATCTTTTTTTATCGCCCCCTCTTGCAGCAATCTCGCAAAGGTTTTTGCTCGCTCACTCTTTTCGCCAACAATAATACGGCTAGGATGAAGATTATCATAAAGAGCACACCCCTCTCTTAAAAACTCTGGAGAGAAGATAATATTGTTCGTATTAAACTGCTCTCGTACACTCTTCGTATATCCTACTGGCACAGTCGATTTTATCACCATCGTTGCATCTGGATTGATCTCTAAGACATCACCAATTACAGCTTCTATGCTCTTTGTATTAAAATAGTTTGTTTGGGGGTCATAATCTGTAGGGGTCGCAATTACAATAAACTCCGCACCCTTATAGGCCTCCTCTTTATCAAGCGTTGCTCGAAAATTAATATCATCTCTTTGCAAGAAGGCTTCTATCTCTGTATCCTCTATTGGAGATTGCCTCTTATTAAGCATCTCCACCTTCTCTTTGACAATATCAAGTGCTACAACCTCATTGTGTTGTGCTAAAAGTAACCCATTTGATAAACCTACATATCCCGTACCAGCTATTGCAATCTTCACAACTCTACCTTCAGTTAAAATCTGAAGTATTGTAGCTTAAATTTACTTTTAATCGGTTTTATTGCCTACTTAGCACTCTTTTCATAGAACCAATTTGTTGCTTCTACAAACCCTTCGACACTCCCACAGTCGAACCGTTTACCCTTAAACTTATACCCAATGACTCGACCTTTCTTTGCCAACTCCATCAGTGCATCTGTAATTTGTATCTCTCCACCGCGACCCGGTTTTGTCTCTCTTATGGCATCAAAGATCTCTGGATCTAATATATACCGCCCAATAATGGCTAAATTGCTTGGTGCTTCATCCATATCTGGCTTTTCAACCATACTACTAACTCTGTAAATATCATCACTCTGATCGATCAATTTTCCCTCAATAATCCCATACTTAGAGGTCTCCTCTTTGGGTACCTCTTGCAGGGCAACAACAGAGCAGCTGTAGCGTTCATAAACCTCTACCATCTGCTTTAATACACTCTCACCATCCCCATTATCACAAAGGTCATCGGCTAAAATAACAGCAAATGGCTCATTTCCAATGAGAGCTTCACCAGTTAAAATAGCGTGCCCAAGCCCTTTCATCTCATTTTGTCTTGTATAGGTAAATTGGCAAGAGTTAATAACAGAACGAATCTCATGTAGAAAGTACTCTTTAGGTGTATTTCTGATTTGATGCTCCAACTCATAGCTAATATCAAAATGGTCCTCTATAGCTCTCTTTCCACGACCTGTAACAATAGCCATCGTATCACACCCTGCAGATATCGCCTCCTCTACACCATACTGAATAAGTGGCTTTGTTAACACTGGGAGCATCTCTTTTGGTGTTGCTTTTGTAGCTGGTAGAAATCTTGTCCCATACCCAGCTGCAGGAAATAGGCACTTTTTAATCATTCTTTTTCCTTTTTTCTAGTTTCTCTTTTAATATTCTCTTTCCGGCTTCTACGCCTGGTTGGTCATAGGTATTTACATCAATCAACTCGCCTACAAGTGAGGTTAAGAGCTCATAGTAGTAGATAAGCTCCCCCATACTTGCCTCATCCACACGGTCAATCACTATCTCATCTATTGGTATATCACCCTCTTCTAAAAGTGCCTCTAGCACCGATTGGCTCTGCATCGATATAAGATCGCTAAACTTCACACCATTTAAAAGATCCATATCCTCTAAATGTGGCAGTGAAATATCTGGTATCTCTAAACTCTTTTGAAAATCAGCAATCTCAATAAAGCTTATCGACTTATCGCGAGTCCCCTCCATAATCAGCTGTAAAAAGGAGTGCTGGTCTTTTGGACCAATCAGTCCAATCGGAGTAAGGCCCACATTAAAGGCACTATGTCGCTGCTTCTTCCCTAAACTCTCCCCCCAAAGCTGCACATACCACTGAATAAAATATCGCAGCGTTTCACTATAGGCAAAGAGACAGTTAATATTATATATAGCATGATTCTTTGCATAAAAAGAGGCTTTATTTAAGAGCAACTCTTTAATGTAGCCATCATTAAAGAAGCTCTCCTTAATCCGAGAAGCCCCCTTTAGAAGCTCTACAACATCAACACCACTTAAAGCGAGCGGCAAGAGCCCCACAACACTCAGTACAGAAAATCTCCCCCCTACACTCTCTTGTAGATGGAACCTTGTTGCTCCAATCTTTTGGGCAAACTGATCTAACTTCGAGCCCTCTTCACTAATAAAGGTAAATCGATCCCTTGAGCTATCAAGACTATAGATATATTTAAAGATAGCCATTGTTTCAACAGTTGTACCCGATTTACTAATTACTAAAAAGTGCGACTTCTCAATATCAATACTCTCTAACTGACTCTCTATATTAATAGGATCGGTCGACTCAAAAAAGTAGAGTCTTCGCTTTAGCTTCTTTACAGGCCGCAAAAACTCATAGACAGCCTTTGCCCCTAAAGAGCTCCCACCGATTCCAATAACTGCAATAGTCTCTATAGTATCATCAAAACTCTGGGCAAACTCCAATATTGGCGATATATCTTGATTGGGCAAGCTATAGTAGCCAATATGCTCCTGCTCCTTCTCTATCTGCTCTAGTAACCGCTTTCGCTCCCTACTTAAGAGTTGCTCATCAAAGTGCAATCGACTCTTCATCGCTCCTCTCCAAGAAGCACTTTTGCTCGCCCAATTAAGCTATTTACTCGCTCTTCATAGAGTTTTGCTAAATTGGCATCGGTCGATTCAAATCGTGTTACTAGTACTGGAGTCGTATTGCTTGCTCGCACCAAGCCCCAGCCATGCTCAAAATTTATCCGCACACCATCAACATCGATAAGGCTCTTAATCTTAGGAAAATCCTCACTTGGATTAGCAAGCAACTCTTTAACCTTATTTACAAGAGCGAACTTCTCCTCATCACTTGTCTCCACCTTAATCTCCTCTGTCGAAAAGACTTTTGGAAGTGCCTCTATTTCGCTATCTAAATCGACACCACTTTGAATTAGCTCAAGCATTCTTAAAGTTGCATAGATTGCATCATCATACCCAAAATAGCGGTGTTTAAAGAAGATATGCCCACTCACCTCACACGCTAAATCGGCATTAAGCTCTTTCATCTTCACTTTCAGGTTTGAGTGCCCCGTCTTATACATTACCGCTTTGCACCCTCTTCGCTCTAGCTCATCATACATCACCTGCGAGCACTTTACTTCGCCAATAACCGTTGGCTGCTCCATTGACAAAGCATAAAGTAGTGCCATCTGGTCACCCTTGATATTGTGCTTCTTGGTTAAAACAGCAATTCTATCAGCATCGCCATCGTAAGCAAAACCAATATCTCCCTCTTTCGCAAGAGCTGCTTTAAGATCTGCTAAATTCTTCTCTACCGATGGATCTGGATGGTGATTTGGAAATCTTCCATCAGGCTCACAGTAGAGCCCCTTATAGTCAAGCCCCAAGCCATCAAAGATATCATTTATCACCGTTCCAGCAACACCATTACCGCAATCGATAATAATTCTCTTCTCTAAACCCTTAAGGTGTGCAAACTCTTGAAGCATGAAATCGACATAGAGCCGCTTCACATCCACCTCTTCTCGCTCTAAGTTTCTCTCTATCTCTAAGCTCTCATTGGCAACTATTTCATCGCCCAAAGCATAGATATCTTCGCCAAAGAATGGTGCTCTGTCGATTGTAATCTTAAAACCATTATACTCACTAGGATTGTGTGATCCTGTAATCATAATCGAGCCATCAATCAAAGACTTTTTGTTGCTAACAGCAGCTAAAATTGCAGAATCCTCTGGCAAAAGGGTATTGAGAGGCTGGTAGTTACTAAAGTAGTTTATAGGCGTTGCTACCAACCCCATATCGATCACTCTACACCCAGCAGCATTGAGCCCAGATACTAAGTAGTCACGCAAAATAGGAGAGTGCTCCCTTGCATCAAAACCAACTGCAACAATCTTTGCACCACCAATTCGCTTCCCTAAAAAGTAACCAATTAGCTTTACCGAGGTCTCATTTAAATCCTCTTCAAATACTCCCCTAATATCATACTCTCGAAATATACTCTTATTAATCTTACTCAAGATCTATCCTCACTCTATAAAATTAATGATATTATACACAAACTCTACTTCGCGTATCGAAAATTATGCAAGTAAAAAGGCTTCAATTTGGGCAAAATATCGCTCTATCCCATCAAAAGAGTGTGAACCACCCTCTTCTACGACAACTTTTGCATTGGGCAGAAGTGCCAAAGCATCTCTGTAATCTAAAATATCATCACCTTTTTGCAGCAAAACAAAGAGATTCTCCTCTTTAGGCGAATCTACCTTATACTTTTTGAGCATACTCAAGTGATTATCGTTCCACTCAAATCTACTTAGGTCATAAAAGTTTGTTGCATACCCCTTTATATGGCGTCTTAGAGTCGACTCTGCATAGAGAGCCGGATTTATTAAAACTGCCTTTGTATTAAACTTATTTGCCAAATAGAGCGAATAGAACCCACCAAGCGATGAGCCAATAAAAACTGGATTTTTGCAACACTTCGCTATCTCAGTAAGTGTTTGCATCGCAAGCTGCGGCACATACGAGAGCGACGGAGCCAAAAACTGCACCCCTCGACTCTTAAAGTATTGCCGAAAGAGCTCCGCCTTCACCCCAAAACCAGAACTTCCAAAACCATGAATGTAAATTACACTAATTTCCACTTTAGCCTCCTCAAATTTTATCTTATATCTATTCGTACTCTCAGCCGCCACTCTCAAGTTAATTTAATCACTCTATATAAAAAATAGAGCAAGCAGGGCATAACGAACGGTTTTAGAAAGAGTAACAAAAAATAGAAAATATCGCAAACGATACCCCATCATACCAGCAATAAATGTTAATGGATCACCAATAATTGGAGCCGCACTCAAGAGGAGAACATATCCACCAAAACGATCAAAACGCTTACGAGCCTTTTGCAAAGAAGCCTCCTTCAAATACCCCTTATACAATAAAAACTCCTCGCCTTTTAGCCCTAAATAGTAGTTTAGTAAAGCACCAAGTATATTCCCTACACTTGCAAAAAGCACTAGTGTAATAGCACTATAGCCAGCTTGCAAATCATACAAAAAGAGTGCCTCGCTCCCAAGCGGCAGTAGCGATCCACTTAAAAATGCAATAAAAAAGAGAGTGAGATAAACCATACTAAATTGTAGTTAAATCACTATAAAAAGTGCTTAATTTGCCTTATTTTATAAAAAATAAAGCTTTTTACAAAAAAACTCTTGACATTTTAAATTTTTTTTCCTATAATTGCACTCCATTTTGTTACGGAGTGTAGCGCAGTCTGGTAGCGCACCTGGTTTGGGACCAGGGGGTCGAAGGTTCGAGTCCTTTCACTCCGACCATTGTAAAATATGTACTTTTTTAATAATTTAGTAATAGATTTTGGTCGCTCATATTATTATATGGTAGGCGTAGTTCAGTTGGTAGAGCGCCAGTTTGTGGCACTGGTTGTCGTGGGTTCGAGTCCCATCGCCTACCCCATTTGATTTTTAACCCGACCGAGCGCCAGTGGCTCAACTGGATAGAGCATCTGACTTCGGATCAGAGGGTTAGGGGTTCAAGTCCTCTCTGGCGTACCACTAAATTATTATACAATGCACTCGTAGCTCAGCTGGATAGAGCACCCGCCTTCTAAGCGGGCGGTCTTAGGTTCGAATCCTAACGGGTGTACCACCTGCGGATGTGGTGGAACTGGCAGACACGCTAGACTTAGGATCTAGTGCCGCAAGGCGTGGAGGTTCGACTCCTCTCATCCGCACCACTTCTTAATTAGTTTACTTTTAAATAAATATTTTTATGATTCTTTATAAAAGCTTGCATTTATTTGAGTTTTCTCTACGAGATAGCATCTGTATTTTTGAAAAAGTGTATAGTCTACTGGTTGGTAATTCTCCCAAAAATCATCAATTTTTATCCCTTTAGATGTCAGCCCTTTAATATCATAAAAAGCCCTTCCTAGACAAATTGTAGGTGTTTTATGGTACAAAGATGATATCCCAACAGTAGAATTAATAGTTATCGTTGCAATCGTGTTTTTTAAAAGTGTTGGCAAATGAAGATCATAAACCACAAATACTCTCTCTTGACATTCCAACTCTTTTGCTAATTTAGTTATAAATCGTTTATAATTCTTCTTTCCACGATCCATAGGATGGTGTTTAAAGACAATAAATGTCTCCTTTGGAGCAAACTTGCTAAAGGAGAGAAGAACCTCAGAAATAAACTCTTCTATCGAATTGAAATCGGAATGTCTCTTTACCTGAAAATCTTCATAAGCTTGAAGTGCTACAAAGTAGTACTGTTTATTGTATATAGTTTTAAATAACTTTATTTTATTTCTCTCAATAATTTTATACCAATATTTTCTAAAAAGGTTCCTAATACCATAGAGTGCTTCAAGCATAATAGAGAATTTTCTATGGTGCTGATAGTAAGGATATCGAAAAAAGAGCATATTTGCTACAAGATAATAGATAGTTGCTTGTATTGCCATTGCCCCATAAGTGTTACCAAAATGCTTTAAATCCTTTCTTTTGCAACCCTTTTTTGAATTATATTCTAAAGAGTCATAAAACTCTCTATCTCTTGGAAGTTTGGAATTATCATTAACTCCATCCTCTTCAAGAGTAATAAAGTCAGGGCGAATATATCCCTCCTCGAAAACATAAACCTTGACACCAATTGTTTTAGCAACTTTAATTGCCTTTTCCTGATAAACCCTACAATCTCCAAATAGAAAAATTATATCTACAGCATGATCTTTAAAAAACTTTTCAATAAATAGTTCCCAATCATCTAATTTACCTCGATAAGGTGTAAAATGGTTTGCATCTGCAAAAAATTCATCACCAGCATTAAGCCCTATACGAAATGTATTGGCTCCATGCTCTACGAATAGCTTATCAAGTCTATTAAAAAAATTTCCCATTGGTCCTTGTAATAAGAGAATATTTTTTCCTTCAACATTGCCAATGATCTCAAATATTTTATGCAAGTTTACACCACCAAAGAAAGAAGTTTTTGTATAATTCTACTTATTCTACTATAAATCGTAAATTTAATACGAAAAAATGACGATTTATTAAGTTTTTCTTTTTGTATCTTTAGCTCTTTAATTGTCTTTTCTGCACTACAAATCCCTTTGGTCTCAACAGAAATGTAGCGAGGATAGAGCAAATAACTTGCTGCAATAAGTTCTTCTAGAGTGCGTTTTGCTGTTCTTCTTTTACATTTTCGAAGATCAACAGTTAAACCCCAACCCGCATAAAAAGGCATACCATAAGTATATACTTTTTTACCATATATAAGTCCCTCAAAACCTGTTAACGAAGTAAGTGTATGTACTTCATCAACAACCTCTAGCAAACTTCCTATGGAGATATTTGTAACTATCTCATCACAATATTCTAAAGCTTTTTCTCTAGGAATATCCCCTACCCTATTACCACTTAATACATCTGGATGAGGTTTATATACAATGTATCTATCGGGATATTTCTCTTTAACTATCTGAAGCAACTCGAAATTTGTCATTCCATTTGCACCATATTGTATTGAGGCATCATCTTCTACTTGTCCAGTTACTAGGGCAACTATTTGTTGAGAAGGGAAATTTAATTTTTTGATTTCATCGCTATTATATTTCGAAATCTTATTCTTTATAATTTCATCTTTGATAACTTCAGCTCTTTTTAGAAGATCCGGTTCCTTTGAAAAATTATAATTTTGTAGTATATATTCTAAATCACTCTCGTGAGTGGGATCAAAGTATATACCTCGTTTATCTACTACTTGAGAGTATGGCTGTGTTAAATCAGAACCAAGACCAACAGATCGAATGAATCCATCTTCGACACGATAAATATCTATGCCATTCTCTTTAGCAAATTTTTCTATTTCTGGGAAAGACTTCCTCCCCCATATATAAATATGGGACTCTTTATCTAAACCTTTTCTTAAAGCTAACTTTAAATGGGTTGAAATAAGTGGATTTATAAAGTTGATATTTTTTGCAGAGTATTCATAAAAAAATGGCCGTATGAACCCATGTTTCCATCTAGAGAAACCAAAAAAGTATGCTTTATTTTTCAAATGTTCTCTTGAACCACGCAAAACTTCTCCTAAGCTCTTAGTTTTCCTTACTCAAATCTTTCTAATTATAATAGATTTCTCATCTTTTTTATCGTAGCAATTGTATCAAATATATCGCTAGGCTTATTTGTGTAAGGATTATGGTACCGAGTATAAAGCAAATAAGCCCCAGCAAATATCTCTTCTATACTAAGCTTTCTTTTTCTTCTGCTACACTTGGATTTGTCAATAGTCACTCCCCAACCAGCATAAAATGGCATTCCAAAACAGACACATTCACAACCAACCAACAGTGCTTCAAAGCCCATTTGTGAGGTTTTTGTATAAACCTTATCGAAATATTTTAAAAGTGAAATTGGATTAAAATTTTCTTCAATAATATTACATTTCTTTTTAACAAAATCAAGATTAGTATCTGACTTTTTTTTACCACTAAGCACATCAGGATGTATCTTTATATATACTTTTGCATTTGGGTTTTCGCTTATAGCAGCCTCTATCATCTCTTCTGTTGTGTAATCATCTAGCATACCATACTCTAAAGATGCATCACCAGCAGTTTGAGCAATAATAAGAACCCTCTTCTCATCATCTTTTTCAAAATACTCCGGTGACACATTATTTGAGTTATTATATTTAGAGATATTATACCGCAAAAGCAACTCTATTGCTTTTTTAGTATCTTGCATCAGCTTTTCATCCGAATCAAAGTCATAATTATTTAAAATTTCTTCAAGTCTCGATGGTGCTGTAGCATCATAATAGATGCCAATATTATCCTCCACTAAAGAAAACGAGGGTGAACCATCAATCCCAAGACCAATAGAGCGAATAAAACCATCTTCTAACAAAACAAAAGATGTTCCATATTTTAGTGCTAAATCAATTGCTTTAAAACCAGATCTTTTACGACCCCAACCATAATAAACGCCCTTTTTTTTAAATATTTGGGAGAAAGTAGAGTAATATACAAGATTTATAAAATTATTGACATTTTTAATAATTTTCCGAGATGTTGCATACCTCTTTATAGTTTTATCTTTGGTCAACTGTTATACACCTTCACTTTTTATCTAGTTTTACTATTTCAGTATAAATCTTTTCTCTGAAATTATCATTTAGATTATACTCATGGTATATTTTTAAAGTCTGTTCATAGTTTATTTCTACATCCTCTTTAAGCATTTTTTTAATTTCCATCATCAAATCTTCAATAGTTGTAGTAAATGTTGATGGAAAAATAGATTTAAAATCATAACTAAATGCTCTTTCATTACTTATATATTTTTGAAAATCTTTAGCAAACCCTATTATTGGTCGATTCAACAATAGATAATCTATCCATATGCTAGAGTAGTCTACAATTAATATATCTACATTTTTTAACAATAGATTTGTTTCAGGAAAATCATCATGTCTAAAAAAATAAAAATTATCTTTTATGTTTATAGATTCTTTATCATATGGATGTGGACGAATTCCAAATACAATCTCATTTATTTCTGCAAAACGATTAAGCTTAATCCACTCGTCTTTCGTAATCTGCTTTAGTGGTGATTCACTAGACTCTCTAAAGGTAGGAGCATATAAAACTAATTTCCTATTCCCTTTTAATTTCTTTACTACATTCTCTTGTTGCTTCAAATAGAAACTAGCTATATATGAATCTTTTAGTATCTCATATCTAGGTAGGCCTGTGATGGACACTTTATTGCTAGACACACCAAAAGCCTTCATAATTCTTTTTTTGTCTTCTTTACTACTAGCAACAATTAAATCATAAAGAGTGCTATTATTTTGCATCAAACTGTATTTTTCTGGATCAATCCCATCCATTAAAAACTCAATTTTTTTAAACACTGCACCATGCCATAAATTTACTACTTTACGGCTTCTTATTTTTTTTGTAATATGTGCATCCCTTGGACTATGTGACAAAATTACCAAACCAGAGGTCACTATATGCCATACTGCCCGTATAGAAAACCCTGAAAGCACAACAACACCCAGTATCTCTAGTTCTTTTATAATATTTTGATTACATACTCCATCTTTGTATATATACAGTTTTTTATCAGTATTATTTAAAAAAGACTCCAATACAACCCTTAGGTTTCCTGAGAAATATGTTCTATCTTTAACAACAAGTAAGATTTTATTTTTATCCTTAGGAAACAATGAATCTAAATAGGATACAAACTTACTCTTTCTTTTTCTGTTTCGTAAAAATCTGCTTAGCATGATAAAACTTATCCTAAATCTTTTCTTAGAGCTTCCAATATTTTAAAAGCATTCATAATATCTTCTTTTGGAATTGATATAAAGTTAGTTAGAGACTTTTTTAGCTTAGTAGTAGATATATTTTTCATTCTTGGTAAATAGACAACTTCGCAATACTTTTGCAAAAAATCAAATTTACCTTTCCAATCGTCTCCTATGGCAAAAATATCAACTTTATATTTTTTTACATCCTTAACTTTTTGCTCCCAATTTTTTTCTGGGATAACTTTATCAACATACTTTATACTTTTCACTATTTTGGCTCTTTGCCTATAAGAAATCATAACCTTTTTCCCTTGCCTTCATTAAATTTATCCATTGAAACAGCAACTATAAGCTCATCTCCCATCTTTTTGAGCCTCTTTAAAAGCTTTAAGTGTCCAATATGAAACATATCAAAGAAGGTTCCGTAGGTGATAATAGTTTTCTTTTTTTCATTATGTTACACCTCGCATTTCATATATAAATTTTAAAGTATCGTGTAATCTTCATTTATTTTTTTTAGATTATCTACAAGGTGATCCCTCTCATCGCAAATATCAAATAGTGTAGATATAAATTTATGAGTACTCTCCTTTTTTGCATAATTAAAGTCTCCTAAAAAGTATCTACGAACCTTATTTCGTTCATCCTTCAGATTATCGTTCTCTAATTCATCAGCAACAATCATTGGAATACCATACATTTCTCTCTCTGTTATCATTCTTGCAGCTTTAACAATTGTTGGTTTGCTCTCTCTATCTTTAACTTTATAAAACATATCTGTCATTAGCATTGGTTTATCTGCTAGTAAATAATCTATAGCAACTGCAGAGTTATCAAATATTGCTAAATCTATATGTTCGTATAAAGAGTTAATATCCCCACCTAAAATAGCTTTCCCTTTACTGTTCTTATCTAGTAACTTAATAATTGACTCATTGATCTTTTTAGTTAAAGAGTCTCGCGATCCAGTATTTGGATGTGGTTTATAAACTAAATAGTAATCTGGATGTGCCAAGAGTTGCTGTACAATAGCCATTCCAAAATCATTTAAAGAGGTAAAATTCATAGACTCATGGGTACCTTCCCACGTTGGAGCGTATAGTATAACTTTTCTAGGGACTTTTTGCGCATTTTCTTGACTCATTAATGAATTTTCTTCAACAGTAGGAATTTCTACATAACCAGAGTCAAACGGAGGTATTCTTTCGATATGTTCTAATTGAGGACGACCAACTTTAATATATTTACTCATATCTTTCTTAATAAGATTTAAGTAGTACTTATCATATGCGGCATCACCAACAATAAATACATAATCATACGCTTTTGATTGATTTGTTATAGTAGATGTTTTATCACTCTCTCCATGATTTATATGGACATGTAATGCCCTTCCATTGATTAACGATTGAAAATTCTTTGCACCGTTATTTACATAGAGTATACATTTGAAATTATTCTCTTCATTTAACTCTATTACATCATTGATAGTACGGCAATAAACAACTATAAAATCTGTATGTGCAGATAACCAATCATACACTTCTTTTACCCTTGTAATAATCAAAATTGGTTTTTTCTTGTGAAGCTCATTAAGAGTTCCTATCCACTGTTGTACTTGGTATATATTTCCCATCTTTCCATCAAAGTATAATACTATTTCTATATGCGATAGATTCACATTTGAAACTGGAATTATGCTCTTAATAATTGATGCTAACATTGTTTTAGTTCCTTTCGTTTCTGTCTCTTTTTTATCAGCAGCAGCTTTCTTTTCTGCAGCTTTTTTCTCAGCAGCAGCAGCTTTTTTCTCAGCAGCAACAGCTTTTTTCTCAGCAGCAGCAGCTTTTTTCTCAGCAGCAACAGCTTTTTTCTCAGCAGCAGCAATTTTCTTTTCTATAGCTTTCTTTTCAGCAGCTTTCTTTTTCCCTTTGCCGGCATCTAAAAAAAACTGTATTGGGTGCTTAAAAAGTTTAGTTAGCTTACTCATTCATACCCTTTCATTTTCTCTTTAAAATAGTAACAAAGAAATCTTTGCAACTATATTTTTTATGTCAAATTGCAAAAATATTTTGGATTATCTGTAATAATACCATTCACACCAATTTGTTTCAATCTATCATATTCATTCTGAGTGTTTACTGTCCATGTAAAAATCTCAATATTATCTCTTTTTATTTCTTTAATTTGTTCTTGAGTAATCCAATTCTTTTCCACAATTAACAAAGAAAGGTTTAGTGATTTTACAATTTCATCTAGGGGTATAAGATTACGATGCAATATTAATCCTATTTCTATTTCTCTATTCTGTTTATATGATTCTTTAATGATCCTATAATCAAAAGAGATGATTTTTACAACTTTTTCTAAGCTATATTGTGCAATTAGCAAATGGATTTTTGCAATAGTTTCTGTAATTGATAAAGGCATATCTATTTTTGACGGTATAGATTTTATTTCTAGAAGCACCAACTTAGTATATTTTTTTGATGATATTAATGCAAATAGATCTTCAAGTAGTGGGTATGGATTACCTATTTTTTCTTTTATATGTGGATTATCTTTTGATAAAGATAGCATCTTATCATGAGTTAAATTGTAAAGCATGTGTTTTTTATCATTCTTATCTTTTAAAAAATAATCATGCGAAATAACTAGTTTCTTCTCTTTGCTTACTATAATATCAAACTCAAACCCATCTATTTTATTATCTGCAATTACAGATTCAAACCCCTCTAGTGTATTTTCTGTAAATTCGGCTTTATTTCCTCTGTGCCCTATAACCTTCACTACTTTTTCCTTTTAAATAACATGCATTTTGCATCATCTCTTCAAAATAATATTTATATAACTTTGCAGTAACACCATCAACAATTTTTACAAGAATTTCATAGTTATATTTAAAAGCCGATTTTGTCCAGTTTGCCGACCCTAAATAGACAATTTTATCATCAATAACTACCAACTTAGAGTGCAAAATACCAAATTTTTTCTTCTTCTTTTTTTTACCTCTTAGGTGATATACAAAAATATTTTTTGTATCTAATAATTTTTTAACCCTAGACTCTTTAAAATGGTCTATATCAAAGCTTTTATCTGCAATTACATTTATATGTACATTCCCTTTTTTTGCTCTCTCTTTAAGTGCTTTAACTAATTTTTTATTTGTAATCATAAACATTGCTACATCAACTTCTTTATTAGCACTTAAAATATCTTTTATCATCGATTCTTGAGCCCTTGAGCCATCTTTGGGCATTAAAAAGTGTTCAATACTATAACTAAATAACAAATTAGTCAATAGTGTAAAAAATATAAAATGTTTCATATATTTTCCTCCTAATAAAATTTACCGTGTTTATAGCTTTGTTTGTAAGATTTTTTGAATAATCTTATGCGACTGGTTAGTGATTTTTTTACTTTTTTTATAGTTTCTATCTGTCTCTATAACATTAACTATTGCAGATATTTTATGATACAGTATCACTTGATCATATTCATCATTTAAATTATACTCTAAACACATCTTTTTATTTGCCTCTAGAATCTCTTTTGCCAAATCTTCATCTATGCCAGCTTCTATAAGTTGTAATGAAATAATTTCGCTAAGTTCATCAAAACTCATAGGTGGCTTTCTACTGCCAGACTCATCTTTAGCATTACCAATATGTTCCAAAACCGATTTTATGGAATCTAATTTTATCTGTTTAATCTGTTTTACCGCTTTCTTAATATCATCAAAATCTACATCTTTTAATAACTTGATATCTAATTCCCACCACTTTAACTTTAATAGTTGTTTTATTGTCTCTTTATCAAAACGATATTTAATTATCTTTGCAGGTATTCCACCAACAATCGCATATGGTGGTACATCTTTAGTAACCACTGCACCGCCAGCAACCACTGCACCATCACCAATAGTAACTCCTCGTTTAATAATTACTAAAGAGCCAATCCAAACATCATTACCTATATAGGTCTCTTTTGGCCGATCGAGCTTTTTTTGATTAACTACATTTTCATATTTAGGAAAATGTACTTTCATATTATATGAAAAAGGAGAAGTACTTAGCCAATCTATTGGGTGATCAACTGTACCTATTTCGCAGTTTTTACCGATCGAACAGTATCTTCCTACCTTTGTTCCTCTAAAAAGTGTTGTCCCAGAATTAATAAAACTAAAACTTTTTATGCTGCACTCATTCTTAATTACTGCACTACCATATATGGTTACAGGATCTTCTACTTCTAAATCTTTTGCGATTTTTGCATAATTCGATATTTTAGATTCATTCATCATAAAAAACCTCTTAAGTTTTTTGTATCTATAATAGCATAATCAGCCACCTTAATCCTTATGGTTTTGTATAATAGTAACAATCGTCATCAAAACACTATAAATAAAAAGCAGAACAATTGCAACTGTAAATAGATCCCACACCTTATTTGGATATGTAAAATCATCTGCCAATGTTGGTTTAGAGACCACTGCAATATGATTTGCTTTTTGAGAAACCTCTATTTTAGTCTTCTCTTCGTTAATTAAAGTTTCTCTATAGAGCTCTTTTTGCAAACTCCATATCACCCTGCAATATCTGGAAATCAAACACATCTGAATTTAACTCTCTTTTGTGCTTTTTACCAGAAAATTCTCTTTAAACCTTGTTAATATTACTAGTAATTCGAGAAATTGTTTCACGAAGCATTCTTCTATCTCTTTTTATCAGCAGCAACAACCTTCTTTTCTATAGCTTTCTTTTTCCCTTTACCTGCAATCTAAAAACTGTATTGGGTGCTTAAAAAATTTAGTTAGCTTACTCATTCATTCCCTTCATTTTCTCTTTAGAATACTAACAAAGAAATCTTTGCAACTATATTTTTATGTCAAATTGCAAAAATATTTTAGATTATCTGTAATAATATTCTGCTTTACTTCCTCTATGACCTATAATTATTAATGACATATACACATCCTTCGTCTAATATACTAGTTTCGCATTTTGAAGTAAATCTTTAAAATAATATTAATAATACTTAGCAGTGGTTGTATCTATAATTTCAATAAGAATTTCATAGTTATACTTAAAAGCTGACTTAGTCCAATTTACTGACCCCACAAAAACTATTTTTTTATCTATTATTAGTTTAACATGTATAACACCAAACTTTTTTTCTTTTTCTTTTTTCCTTTGATATGATAAGTATATATATTTTTCTTAGCAAGTAACTAACGAACTTTAGACTCTTTAGGATAATTAATATCAAACTTTTCATCTGCAACGACTCGTATAGTAACATTACCTATCTCGGCTCACTTTTTAGTACATTTGCCAATCTCCTATTTGTAATCATAAACATTGCCACATCTATAGAGTTTTGTGCATTCAAAATTGATTGCGCAAGAGTATCCTCGGCTCGTTTAGCATCTTTAGGCATCAAAAAATGCTCAATACTGTAACTAAAGAGAGAATAAGTTAACAATAGGAAAAAATCCAAAGTCTCATTAATTGCCTTTCTCTTTTATTCTTTTATTATACTTCGAAATTATTCTATTAATCTCTACCATATCCTTCCATTTTAATCTTGAAGATTTTTTCTTGCCTCTTTTTATTCTAGTGCAAAACTCTGATATCTCATAACGTATACCATCGCCTTGAAAATCATAATGATAACTCAATTGTTTAGTTGGGTCTTCGTAACGGATATAAAAATCTCTTGTAAGCCACCATGGTGCTGGTATATAAATATAACCTTTTGTTCCAGAAATAATAGCACATCCTTCAGATTTAGCTCCAATCCCAACTGTCGAAATTGATATAGCACCATTCTTGTGGGTGCATATAATTCTATTTGCAAGATCGACTCCATTCTCTATTTGGTCATAAAAAACAACTTTTTTAGCAGGACCTAAAATTTTTTGGGCAAGCAGAAGAGGATAGCTTCCTAGCTCATTTGTAGCTCCACCATATGGTGTTTGCCACTCTCTTGCATCCTTATCATCAATGAGTTTTGTAAATGTTGCCCTAACCTCTTTTATTTCCCCTATGGCTCCATTACTAATCTCCTCCTGAAGCTGTACAAATGCTGGAGTAAAGGCGGTCTTAATAGCCTCAATTAAAATTAAATTATTTTTTCGAGCAAGTTTAATTAGCTCTTTTAGGTGTTTGCTCTCTAAAGCAATTGGCTTTTCGCATAAAACATGCCTACCTGCCTCTAAAGCTTGTTTTGCCTGCATAAAATGATGCTCATGCGGAGAGGCAATATATACAGCATCTATAGAGTCTTGAAGAAAAGAATCTATATTATCAAATCCATATTGTATTTTAGTTCCATCAATAAACTTCTCGACATTTTTTATATTTCTTGACATAACTGAGCGTATTTCTGCATCATCCACATACCCAGCCTCTTTAACAAATCTTTTAGCAATTCTTCCTGTACCAATTACACCAATTTTAATCTTTTTTTGTATCTCTTTTCGCAGCATTGTACTTGAAATGCCTTCTGTTCTTGGAAGGTAAACAACATCACAATACTCCTTTAAGTAGTCAAATTTACCGACCCAATCATCACCTATTGCGAATATGTCAACACCATACTTTTGTATATCTAGTGCCTTTTGACCTTTATGTTTTTCTACAATTACTTTATCTACAAAGTCTAATTTCTCTATTGCTTTTACGCGTTTCTTGGTGCTTTGACTAGTATTAAGCTTTCCTCGTGATCTATCATAATCCTCAGATGTAACACCTACAATAAGGTAATCACCCAACTCTTTAGCTCGTTTAAGCAAATTGAGATGTCCTATATGTAGCATATCATATGTTCCATATGTGATAACAATTTTTTTCTTTTTCTCATTCATCCATCATAATCCTTAAGAAAATCTCTTTTTGAAATATAATATCATTATATCACATATATAATCTTATTGAATATTTTATTGCTTTATTTTCAATATCTTTTTAATTTTTTTATGTGCTTATTCAGAAAGTGTTCGATTTTCTTGATATTCTTTGTCGGAAATCACTAACTCAATAATCGCCGCAACTTTGTAATGTAATATCATTTGATCATATTCATCTTCAGCATCATAGCCTACATACATTTTACTATTCTGTGTGAAAATATCATCTATTGTATTTTGCTCTATCTCTACCTCTAAAAGTCGAGACGATATTACTTGACTAACTTCATCAAAATTCATTAAATTTTTTTATTTTGTTGCTCTGATTTTTTATTTAATTTACCTAAAAGTAATTTTACTGTATCAACTTTAACCTGCTTGATCTGCTTAAGTGCATTTTTATATCATCAAAGTCTACATTTTTAACCCGTTCTATATCTAGCTTCCACCACTTTAAAGTAAGTAGCTGCTCGATTATATTTTCATCAAATCTATATTTTAATACCTTTGCTGGCACACCTCCTACAATAGCAAACGGGGGGGCATCTTCAGTGCCACCACTCCACCAGCTACAACTGCTCCATCTCCGATAGTTACACCACGCTTAATTATTGCCAAAGATCCAATCTATGTATCATTTCCAATAAATATATGTATGTTCTAGTCTTTTAATCTTCTTTTGCTTTATTTTATCTTCGTATCCAAGGAAATGCAACTTCATATTATACGAAATTGGCGAAGTGCTAAGCCAATCAATCGGATACTCAAAGGCTCCTATTTCACAATTTTTACCAATTGAACAATATCTACCAATCGTGGTATTACTATAAACTGTTGTACCTGAGTTAATAAAACTAAATGCACCTATGCCACAATTTTCTTTACCTGCACTGCGCCATAAAGCGTAACTGGCAATTCAACTTTAATATCTTTGGCTATACTTACTTGAGATGAGAGTCTAACAGTTTTCTTCACTTTTATATCTACATTCCAATTTTAAAATCTATTTTCACTAGAAACAAAATTAATGATATTGTAACAAGTTTTCTCTCTTGCAATATATCATTAATAATATATAAACAAATATTACCTAAATAACATCCAAAGATATAATTATGTCAGGCATTTATAAAGAATTTACCTTGCTAATCTTTATGGTTTTGCACAATTGTAACACCTGTCATTATAATACTATATATAAATAATAATACAATCATCACTGTAAAAAGATCCCATACTTTATTTGGATATGTATAATCATCCGCAAGAGTTGGTTGAGAAACAACTACAATATGTTTTGCTTTTTGTGAAACTTCTATTTTTGTCTTTTCTTCATTAATAAGTGTTTGACGGTATAGTTCTTTTGCGAACTCCATATCACTTTCTAATATCTGGAAATCAAAAACATTTACATTAAGCTCTTTTCTGTTTTTTTTACCTGAAAGCTCTTTTTTAAGCCTATTTAGTGAAGCAGTAATTCTGGAAATAGTCTCACGAAGCATTCTAATCTCTGCTGCATTAGGACTCAAAATTTTTAACTTACTAGAGTACTCAACTTTATATTTAATAAGCTCTGACTCCAAATTTGCCAAAATTTTTGTTTTCCGATTTACATCGACTGTTGGATCAATAGTATTATGCTTATTTTGATAATTTATTAACTTTCTAATACTATTTATAAACTCTTTTCGCTTCTGTTGTTTTTGTTTCTGAATAAATCCAAGAGCAACTTTTGCATTCTCTCTTGAAAATTGATTAATAACATCTTCAGCATGCTTCAATATATCTTTTAATATATTTTGTGCTATTTTTGGATCTGTATGTATAAATTTTAACTCTATTGTTCCTGATGCTTCATCATATGTTACTAAGAGATCATCATTATATTTTTTCATGAAATTACTCTCGTTCATTTTAAACATAGGCAACATTGAGTCCTTATATAACCTTTGAGCAAAATCTAACTCTTTAGAAGCGTAGTGTTCTCGAAGATGATATTTTTTATCTATATAGTCAAACATTTCATGTGACCGAATATAAAGTTCCATTACCTTAGAATCTTTCATAGTGCTTGATGTCTGTCCAAGTAGTAAATTCCCAATATCAATTTTTTGCTTCTTTGATAGATCTTTTAAAAGTGCTATACTATTTGATTCATAGCGTACAGTCTCTTTTTTTGTAATATAGAAGGCAGCAAGTATAAACAATACAATAAATATTACCCTTATTAACCATTTAAGCATTTATTTTCCTTTTTTGTTTATTTCTTTATAGTGTTCAATTGCTTCATTAACATCATCATAATAGAGCAATTCACCATTATTTAATAATAAGCCAGTCTGACACATTTGGCTTAAAGTTTTCATATCATGACTTACTAAAATCACATTGCACTGCTCTATTTTTTTCTTGAGTGCCTCTTTCGCTTTTTTTCGAAATCGTGCATCACCAACTGATAGTGTCTCATCAATAAGCATATAGTCAAAGTCAAAAGCCAAGCTTAAACCAAATCCTAATCGACCCTTCATACCAGAAGAGTATGTTTTCGTTGGCATATCAAAATAGTCACCAAGTTCGCTAAAAGATTTTACATACTCTATAATCTGATGCGCCTCCTCTTTATTTTTACCATACAAATTACATACAAATTTTACATTAGAACGACCAGTCATATTGCCTACAAACCCGCCTCGTAGTCCTAATGGCCAAGAAAAGCTATTTTCTGAAACTATTCTACCTTTTTGTGGAAACTCGATTTTTCCAAGCATTCTCATAAGCGTAGATTTACCCGCACCGTTTCTTCCAAGAATACCAATATTGCCTTCAGGAATTGTTAGCGTAACATCTTGTAGAATATACTTTTTACCGACTTTAGTATAAAAATACTTTGTTACATTATTAAGTTGAATCATTCCGATATAATCCTTTTTTCCAACTTTAAATAGAGCCACAGACCTAAAAATGGTGGTGTTACTGTCCATATAAGCATGTATCTATAATCTACAAAATGAGTATCTAATCCATACACATAGTAACCATGTATAAACTCCATAAAGTGTACTAGCGGATTATAGAGCAAAAGATTTCGAATACTATTTGGAACAATAGACAAAGGATAAAATACTGCCGATAATATCAATAACCCAAACGATGCTATGCTGACAAACTTACCTATACTCATAAAGAATGTATTCCCAACTGCAACTAGCAAACCAACTCCAAAAGCAAACAAAGCCAACCACAAATATCCAAGCAGCACCATAGCAACATCTTTAGGAAAAATATTTGCCAATTGAAAGAAGAAACCTATAAATAAAAAGGCTAAGACAATTACACTTGTTAAAAAAAGTTGCAATAGTACCCTTGCTATTACTGTATCGATTGGCTTTACTTGCTTATAGATAAAAAGCCCCCTATTAGCTTTAAATGCACCAATAGTAGAGTTTAATATATGTCTAAACATGTTAAACGCTATAAATCCCGATGCTAAAAATACTGTATAGTCGTAACTTCTTGCATGCACTGCTTTACCACTATGTCCAGTAATAAGCACATGAATCGCAATAAATACAAAAAGCTGTATAAAGGGCTCAAAAAAGGTCCAAAAAAGTCCACTTCTGCCAGAATTAAAACGCATCTCTAGCTCTCTTAAAAAAAGTGCCCTAATAACTGCAAAAAAAATCTTTATCGAATTTCGTAATTTCATCTATTTCTAATTAGCCCTGATTAATATTTTCTATTTTTTCGAACAATTGTAACACTCTATTCTGTTTTTTCTCTTAAAATATTTCAGAGTGTTATATTTAATTTTATTAATTTTATAATATTATATTAATAGCAATCATATACAAGTTTTAATTTCGATAAAATTAAAACTTATTCGATACAATAAAAATAAAAAGGTATTAAATGAAATATAAAATAGTCTATTCTTTACTAACACTCTCTTTATTAACTTCTTGCGATGCATCTAGCACTGCTAAGTCAGAAAATAATTTAATTCAAACTGTTAAAAAGAGTTCATTAAATAATAAAAATTCCAATTCTATCTCAGATTCTACTACCAATAATCCTATAATTCAAATCCCATTTAGAAAAATAGCTACAAAAAACACTAAATCAAATAAGAAACAATCAATCAAAAAAGCATCAAATTATGCAAGGATTATGATACGGCTAAAACCAGGTGTAGACCCACAAAAAATATTTAACTCAATAATCAAAACAAAAGGTGTAGATGGCAACAGTATAAATCTTGTAAAGAGTTTTAAGCTAGTAAAGAGCAAAAGGGGGTTAAGTGCCCTTTCAAACAAAAAACAGAGCATTATGGTTCTTGAGTCTTATAAAATGTCAGCAAAAAAACTTATTGAACTTGCTAAAACACTACCTGGAGTAGACATTGTCGAAGAGTCTAAACCTATTAAAATAAATTTAACCAATCCCGAAACTACCAAAATAGTACCTAATGATACCCTATTTAGTAACATGTGGGGATTGCATAACGATGGTGATAACAATGGAATCGATGGAGTAATCGATGCTGATATCGATGCACCAGAAGCTTGGGTAAAACACAAAGGATACTCAAGCATTGTTGTTGGAAATATAGATACAGGTATCGACTACTACCACCCAGATCTTAAACCAAACATATGGATAAATAAAGCAGAAATAAATGGAAAACCAGGAGTTGATGACGATAACAACGGCTATGTCGATGACTACTATGGAATTGATACTGCAAATGGAGATAGCGATCCTTATGATGATAATGGTCATGGTACGCATACCGCAGGAACAATCGGAGCTGCAGGCAACAACAATAAAGGTATTGTTGGTGTAAACTGGAGAGTTAAAATTGCTTCTTGTAAATTTTTAAATGCCGATGGTCAAGGAACAACAGATGGAGCAGTTGAGTGCATAAACTACTTTAATGCTCTTAAAGATGCTGGTGTAAATATTGTTGCAACCAATAACTCATGGGGCGGTGGAGATTATTCAAGTATTATGCATGATGCTATTGCCGAAGCAAATGATAGAGGCATTAACTTCGTAGCTGCTGCTGGTAATGAAAGCAATGATAACGACGAAAATCCAAGCTATCCAGCCAGTTATGATCTACCAAATGTTATTAGTGTTGCAGCAACAGATGCAAATGATGAATTAGCTTATTTTAGCAACTATGGTGAAACTTCTGTAGATTTAGCTGCTCCAGGAGATAAAATTTTAAGCACATATCCATCTACTCTAACTTGCACCCCTAATGATGACTATACCTATTTTAACGAAGATTTTGAAAATGGAATTGATAATTGGGATATGGTTACAGTAAAATATAGCGAAGATTCACAAGATATTCCTAAGGATCACTGGAAATTAGATAATAGTTTATCAAATAGTGGTAGCTACTCGCTTAGCGATAGTCCAAATAGCAACTACACTAACGATAGAATCCAAATTGCACAATTAAAAAAAGGAATCGACTTAAGCGATGTCAATACCAAACAAGCACTCTGTCTCTCTTTAAAAATAAAAGGTCAAACCGAACAAGATTATGATAGACTAATTGCAGCAGCAACACCAGATGATGGTGATCACTGGTATGTTTTAGGACAAACCTCTAACAATTTTGATGATTGGTCAAATATCTCTTTTGCACTCACACCAAATTTACATGTCGAAAATTTAAAATTTGCAATAATTAAAATTAATAATGAGTCTACAAATTACGAAGGTTATAATATTGATGATATAAAAATTACAACAGGTTCATTTACAGTGAACCCTCGCTATGCCATGATGAGTGGTACATCTATGGCTACACCACATGTAACCGGAGCTATTGCATTTATCTCTAAACCAAATGATCACCAAAGTGCTGCAGATAGAAAAAAACGAATCTTAAACAGCGTTGATCACTTAGACTCTTTAGAGGGCAAAGTCGCAACTGCGGGTAGATTAAATATAAACAATATCGATATAAATAATACAAAACACACTTATAATAACGATAAAACTGCCGATATCCTTTGGAGAAAAGATGATGGTAAAACACTTATTTGGTACATGAAGGCTGATGGTACTCACTCTAGTAAAAATTTAGGTACTATCTCTAACCATTATAAAATTTCAGCAATAGAAGATTTAGATGGTAATGGTATTGCCGATATTCTTTGGAGAAAAGATACTGGCTTAACAAAAATTTGGCATATGCAACCTGACGGAACACACATTAGCCAAAGTTTACATGTTATTAGTACCCACTATCAAGTAGTCTCTACTTCAGACCTTAATGGTGATGGTATTGCCGATATCCTTTGGAGAAAAGATGATGGTAAAATACTTATTTGGTACATGAAGGCTGATGGTGCTCATACTACTAAAAGCTTAGGTACAATTACAACTCATTACAAGATTGCATCTACCTCTGACCTTAATGGTGATGGTATTGCCGATATTCTTTGGAGAAAAGACGATGGTAAAA
>JALVWQ010000040.1 GCA_027034975.1 Campylobacteraceae bacterium | reverse complement strand
GTGTTAGTTAATTGATTTAAAATATAGTTGCTTCTTGCCTTGTCGCTTTTAAAATTCTCTTTTAAAACATTTGGGAAAAAGAGTAATTTAATAACAACAAAGAGTATAAACAACTTAATAGCTACAACAAGCCATAACTTTTTACCTAGCTTCATCCCTCTAAATCCATCAACATATAGATGATAAATCCAAGAGAGTCCTTTTTGAAACATTTATTTTCCTTATAAAAAAAATAACATCTTATTATATTATATAATTGTTAATCAAGTGTTAAGAGCACTCACTTTAAAGTGCTCTCAATTTTTTTTAACCCAAATTTTGCATTGGAATTAGCAAAGATTTAGCAAAGCTTAAAGTTTAGGGTGTTTGCAAAAATCTTGAGATTAACCCTGAGGTTAATTGATGGATTTTTGTAAATCTCCTTGACGAAATGATTTGTTAAAGATTGTTAATCTCTATTGCAAAATTTGGGTTTAATCACGCTGATTGCCGAAAAATTCAAGAAAGAGCAAAAAGAGGTTGATAAAATCTAAGTATAGAGAGAGTGCTCCGACTATTGCTACTCTACTTAGTGTTTGTCTGTCTTTGCTTCCTATCTCTTCGCCTAACTGTTTGATTTTTTGGGTATCATAAGCAGTAAGGGCAACAAAAATAATAACTGCAATCACATCAATCCACCACTCAAATATTGGACTTTTTAAGAAAAAATTAACAAGCATCGCAATAATAATACCAATTAATGCTGCAAAGAGAAGATTGCCCCAAGAACTTAAATCGGTATCGGTAAAATATCCATAGAGGCTCATAACCCCAAAGGTTAGTGCAGCGATAAAAAATGCTGTTGCAATCGATGTTGCCGTAAAAACTAAAAAGATACTTCCGAGCGTTAAACCATCTACAAAAGAGAAAAGAATAAAGAGCACTCTTGCAGTAGGCACATCCATTTTATTAATACCGGCTGAGATTGCAACTACCAAAGCTAACTCAATAAAAAAGAGAACCCATATCATATAGGGATTCCCAAAAATAATATTGGTTAAAACTTGACTATGAGCAACCATAAAAGCGGTTAATCCAGATACAAGCAAGCCAACCATCATCCAGTTATAGACTGAACGCAACAGTACATTTCTCTCTTCTTTAGAGAGATTTGAAAGAGAGATACTTCTTTGCATTGAAAAACTCCTTTTTTAAGCAATTATCTCCAAAAAGAAGAGAAATTATGTTCGCTAAGTAGCATTTAGAAGCGTTTTATTAAAAAGAGCCTCTCTTTTTTTTCGATTGGAGAAAAATATAGAAAATAACCGCGAGGAAGAGTACAACCAAAAGGTTTTTTGGATAAATATTATAATATCTATTGCTGTATCGCCAAAATAGTATCCAATCGATGTAAAAACCGCTGCCCAAAGAAGAATTCCGATACTATCAAAGAGTAAAAACTTGCCATACGGGTAGCGTGAAAGCCCCACAATAAGCAGTGCAGGTATATGTGTCCCATAGATAAAGCGTTCAAAAACAATCACAAAAGAACCATATTTACGGAAATAGCGTTGTATCAGTATGCGTTTTTCTTTATATTTAATCAGCCATATTTTTGCTTTTGGGGCAAAATAGCGTCCTAAAAGAAATAGCGTATTATCCCCGATAAAAGCGCCGACAGAGGCTACTATAACTATATCTAAAAAATGAAAAACCTCACCTTTGGAGGCAAGAAATCCTGAGAGCATTAAGCCAATCTTCCCTTCGAGTATACTCCATATAAAAAGAGCAAAATAGCCATAACTTACGAGGAGTTTTATCGGATAAGCAAAGAGCGTAAGCAGCATTAGAGATCCTTCAAGAGCGAATAAATTGTATAAAAAGCCAAAAACAGTGTGACAATAAGCGTAAAAAGAGAAGAGATATTTGTAAATTTGCTTGCTGTATAGTCACCCATAATTTCCCTATTATTGGCAATAAGAAGGGTAATTACAATAAGTACAGGAATTAAAAAACCATCAAATATTTGCGAATAGTAGAGAGCATCAACAACAGAAATTTCAGGAATCATATCAATAATATTTCCAAAAATCAATGCTCCAACAAAGACAAAATAGAATCCTTTTGCATTGCTCACTTTATTATCCATTCCCTCACGCCAACCAAAAGTATCTGCTACCGCATATGCCGTAGATCCTGCTAATACCGGGATTGCCAAAAAACCTGAAACAATTATTCCAAGCGTAAAGATTACAAAAGAGTAAGAACCCGCCACCGGTTTTAATGCCAATGCAAGCTGCTCGACAATTTCGATATTCCCTTTGCCATAAAGCATTAATGCTCCTGTAACAATCATAGAGTAAGCAAGGAGATTTGAGTAAACCATTCCAATTACCGTGTCAAATGTAACTTCATCAGCTTGGACTAATTAATATGACACTAGCATTGATTATTTTTATTTTAGGGATCTTTGTTGGGTTCTTTTATAAATATAAAATTAAAAATTTAAATGCTCATGAGAGCACTTTAAGCTCTTCTACCAAAACACTGTTAGCCAATTTAGGGTACTACTTAATTGTCATCATCTCCTTTTTTATTGCCCTTAATATTTTGGGTGTAAAACTCTCCTCTCTAGCGATAGTTGCCAGTACCCTCTCTGTAGGTATCGGTTTTGGATTGCAAAATGTAGTCTCTAACTTTGTCTCTGGGATTATTTTAATGTTTGAAAGAAGCATCAAAATAGGCGACAATATAGAAGTAGGCGACAATAGGGGCTATGTAACCGATATACGGATGCGCTCGACTACAATTAAGACCAATGAGAATATAGATATTGTTATTCCAAACCAGCAATTTATTGAAAATAAAGTAATCAACTGGACAATAAATGATAAAATCCGCCGCTTTAGTATCCCTTTTGGAGTCGCATACGCAAGCGATGCCAAAGAGGTAATAGAACTTGTAAAAGAGGCAGTTATACAAAGTGATTACAAACGCTATATTATCGATAATGCCTGAAGAAAAACCACTGTTATAATGACAGAGATGGCAGACAGCAGTGTCAATTTTGAATTGCTCGTCTGGCTTAAAGGTGCTGAAGTTATCGATAAACCAAAATGAACAATCTCTTATTTATGAAACGCTTAATCAACATGGAATCGAGATACCATTCCCGCAACGCGACTTGCATATCCGCTCTATTCCAAATGATTTAAAGAAGTAAATAAGAGTTTTGGAGGAGAGAAATCTTCTTTTTCCCACCAAACCCTGGCTCCTCCCTAAGCAGTTTTTCTATCCTGAATTTGGCATGAACAAAGATTTGAGATAAAAAACTTTTAAATAACTTATATATTTATGTTATAATTAACATTCATTTAACAAATATTATGTATAATTCGAATGCACCAAAAAGGTGCAAAGTCAATTGAGTTAAGTAGCGGCTTTCATAAACTATAACCTCCTACTCCTTTTTATAATGAACCAATGAAGCAACAACTCCTCCTTTGTAAAATTGAGCCCTCTAGGCTCAATTTAGACAATAAAGCAATTTAAGATACAATACAGCAAAAAGGAACTCTTTGAATGTATATTTATGCAGATAACAAAATAGTTAGGTCTAAAGAGATTATTATACGGGATACTGCATCGCACCAGGTTATCTTTACCACACTCAAAAATGACAGCCTCTACCATTGGTTAAAAGATGAACTCCATCTGCCAGAACAGGTCTTTGAAGATATTAACGAAGAGAACCAAAGTATCATTTACGAAGAGTATGGAGAGGTCAAAGTTTTAATCTCCAAATTTCTCCGTTTTGACAGCGAAGAGTATCTCTTTTACGAAGAGGAGAATGTTGCGATTTTAAGCTTTAAAAACCTCCTGCTTGTTGTTTCGCAAAACCGTGAAATCTTAACATTTTTAAGTCAAAAGTTCCAAAAGCGGAAAAAAAAGAGCAAGAGTGCATCTTATGCCGCATATATTGTTTTAGATATTCTTATAGATAATTTAATCGATTTAACAGATACAATTGATGATACTTTAGAGATTATCGAAAATGATATTCTTGATGAAAAGATTTTAGAGAAAAAACTCCAAAGAGATATCTACTTTGCAAGACGGACACTCAATAAAATAAAGAAGATCTCTTCGCAAGAGGCAGACTCGATTAATAAATTCTATAACCGCCTTCCCTTACCCGAAAAGAAAGCTTTAAAGTATGAAATTATCGATTTAAAAGAGCATACCCTCTTTTTGGTAAATGAGTCGCGGGAATTGCTGGATAGAACCGGTTACCTCTTAAACCTTCATATGGGGATGATGTCAAATAAAATGAACCAAGCAATGCAAAAGCTTGCCTCTATCTCGCTTATTTTCTTACCAATTACCTTTATTGTCGGTAATTACGGGATGAATTTTAAATTTATGCCCGAGCTCGATTTAAAGTATGGTTATGCCTATGTAACTCTTGCTAATATCTTTATCGCCGGAGCTATCTATCTTTGGCTGCGAAAGAAGCGCTGGATTTAAAGGAGAATGTATGCGTCTTTTTATTGCCACCCCTATCGTTCTTCCTTACTTTCAAGAACTCAAAAAGGCAATTGCACCCCATATTCAGGGGAAATTTACCCAAGAATCCAATCTGCATTTAACGCACCTCTTTATTGGCGAGGGGAATCCCAAAGATTATAAATTTTCCCTCCCTATTCCAAATGAGAAAATAGTTTTAAAAGGCTTTGGCTTTTTTGATGAACGCATCCTCTACCTTAAGGCTGCAAGCCCCCATATCGATGCAATCTATAAGGCATTACAAAAAAGGGGTTTAGCAAAGGAGCAAAAACCATTCCATCCCCATGTAACCATTGCAAGAGTTAAAAGGATAAAAGAGAAAGAGGCACTTCTAAAAGCACTAGAAAACTTTAGTCAGATAGAGACAGAGGTACCATTTAAGCTCTATCTCTACCAATCAATATTGACATCAAGCGGTCCGATTTATAAAAAAACTATAGATATAATTGAGACTATATAAATGCATAAGAGCGTCATGCATCTGAAAATAGGCGATAATGGTCTCAAAGCAGATACGCCAAAGCAGTTCCATAAAGAGGAAGATTACAATTAGCAGCAACCTCATCTGCCAATAAACTTTTATCTCTAAACCAAGCCAGGTAAAGATTTTTCTTCTATAGAAAAAGAGGATCAAAGGGAGCACAAGTGCTCCAATATAGTAGAAAAAAATTAAAAGAGAGGGGGTAATAAATTTATGAAAGGTTAAAAAATCCAACATGCAATTAGGCTACACCTATCTCTTTAGCATTTGCTTTCATTGCTTCTATAACTTTTGCGATAAGTTCATCAAGTTCCATACCAATCATAGCAGCACCCTTTTTAACAACCTCTCTATCAACACCGGCTGCAAAGCTTTTGCTCTTAAACTTCTTTTTAACAGACTTTACACCCAAATCGCTAATACTCTTGCTTGGACGCACCAGCACACAAGCATTCACTAAGCCGCTAAGTTCATCGACAGCATAGAGTGTCTTCTCCATTTGCGATTGTGGCTCAACATCTGTACAGATACCATAAGCGTGGCTCATCATCGCCCGAATAATCTCTTCGCTATAGCCTCGCTCTTGCATAATCTGGGCAGCTTTATGACAGTGTTGTTCTGGAAACATCTCATAGTCTAAATCGTGCAAAAGTCCTACAATCCCCCACTTCTCTTCATCTTCGCCTGCCTCTTTTGCAAAGTATCGCATACACGCCTCGACCTGCAATCCATGCTGCACAAGGGTCTCGCTTTTGTTGTACTCTTTTAATAGATTTAAGGCATCTTCTCTCGTTGGCATCTAATCTCCTTTATGAAAATATGGTCTGTTAAAGAGCGAACCTCTGACATAGTGTCCATAGATAATCTCAAATAATAGAGAAATAATAATAAAGCCCATAAATATCATAATCGCATAAGGGTTTGTCTTATAAGTATGCAGCATCAGTACCACAAGCGAAAGAAGAGTAAAAACCAAAGAGAGCATTACTATCGATCTATTCACATGAATCTCTTTGTGCAGCTTGTAAGCACTTACATTGACAATAAAAAATATCAATAAAAATCCTGCACTTCCGATAATTGCGATCTGAGTTAAATCAATACTATTGGCTAAAAAGAGGCTAAGAAGCACAGTATAGAGCACCCCTTTAAAAGGGACAGTTGATCCACTTTTTTCATCCATTAACGATTTTGGCAGCATTCCATATTTTGCAATGATATAGCCAAGTCTCGCATTTCCATAAATGGTTGCATTGATTGCTGAAAAGGTCGATAGCAGTGCCGCAATAGAGACTAATACAAAGCCGTTATGTCCTAAGGAAGGTTCAGCCGCAATTGCTAAAGCGTAATCTTTTGCCTCCATTAACTTTGCTTCACTTACGGATCCTACAGTAATAATTGAGATAGCAATATATAAAGCAATTACAATAAGCACCGAAAGATAAAATGCCCGCGGCAAATTTTTTAGCGGATTTTTAATATCTTCGGCTGCATTTGCAATCAGTTCAAACCCCTCATAGGCAACAAAAATAATCATTCCGGCTGTAACAATCGAAAGCGGTGTTCCCCATTTCTCTGGAGAGAGCCGGCTTGGATCGACATAGCTTGCGCCAGCAACAATCACCAAAAGTAAAATGGCAACTTTTAAAACAACAATCACCGTTTCGCTTTTGCCGACAAAAGAGGCGCTTACTAAATTAATAATTGCCGGGACAACAATAGATACAGTAATTAATCCATGGTGCAAAAGAGTGGTTTTATGGGGGAAAAAGTTTTCTCCATAATAGGCAAATGCGGTTGCATAGAGCGAAATAGTCACCAGATAACTCAGCCAAAGCATCAAGTTCACACTTCCTGAGAGAATATTATCTCCAAAGGCTTTATCGATAAATGTTACTGTTCCCCCTTCACTTTGGTAAGCTACAGAGAGTTTTGCATAAGAGTAAGCGGTTAAAAGTGCAACGATGCCCGCAATTGTAAATGCAACCGCTGTTGCGCCATGGGCTAAAGAGACCGCTTCACCCAAAACGGCAAAAATGCCGCCGCCAACCATCCCGCCAATCCCTATCGAGACTGCTCCTATGAGTCCTATACTTCGCATTTTACTCCTATGGTTTCTCTTTGCACAAGAAGCTTTTGCCCCTTTTTTAGAGAGATTCTTAAAAATTAACTTTGTTTTTTACTTTGACACTTTTGCGCTTCTGCTTTTATAAAGTGCAATTTATCTAAAACATGTCCAAACTCTGCATCCTCTTCTTCAAATTTCTCTCGCAGTTTTTTGCGTTTCTCTTCGACAGTTTGGATCTGTTTTTCTATATCATCAATAGCTATTTCGCAATTTTTTGCCAGCTCTGCCTCTTTATTCAATGCCCAATCCATCATCTTTTCTAAAAATGCTACCATGTTTTCTCCTTAAATTATCTCTTCGATCTCTTTTGCAAGTTCATCTGCTTTTGTCTTCTTTTTACTTTTTGCATGGAGCAATGCTGCAATAAGCGCTGCTATAAAACTTCCTGCAAATACTACCGATGCCGGTATAATATAGTACCCATAATAATCGATCATCGATAGTATGGCTAAAAAGAGTATAAAGTAGACCAAAAAGAGCGCTATTTTATGCTTTTTTTGCATTGTCATCCTCTTTTTTATCCACATAAAAACCGCCCGTTAAGAGCACTATGCCATCAAATAAGAGGCTAATACCCACAAAGAGCCCTACTAAATAGAGCGAACTAAATGGCCAGCCCACAATAAATATTATAGCCAAAATTAACGATGTAATTGCATTAATCAGCCAAAATATCCAAATTTTTTGCGGCCGCAGTGAAAATGCAAGCCAAAAACCGGCAAAAGCATCCATAAAAAAGTAGACTGATAAGAGCAAACCTAAACTTGCTACTCCAATCATTGGGTAGAAGATCATTAAAAGTCCGGTTAAAAGCAGAATAAAACTTTTAAACCAGCCAGCCAATCCTCTTTATTGCTTTTCCATGTAAGCCAGCCAGAAAAGAATCCTCCAATAATCATTAAATAGGCAATAAATGCCAAGGTTGTCAGTGACATCAATGTAGGGAAGATATCCCTAAAATACCTAAAACTATAAAGAGGATACCGCCAACTTTCGAGTATTTTTTAAAACTCTCAATCCGGCTCTTGTTTAGAGCCATCTCTAAATTGAGGTTTTCATCCTATTTCCACATCTTTTATTTTTTCTAAATAGAGGCTGCACCTATTTCTTTGCTGCCTCTTTTGCATCTTCTTGGAACTCTTTACTCTTTTTTATTGCCTCTTGCTTCTCTTTTTTCTCGTAGCTCTCTACTTTTTTCTGAGCTTTTATATGGTTTTCTAATTTCACTTTTGATGCTCGTGTTTTTGAAAGCAGCGATGCAAAATCCTCTTTTAGCTTTTCGTAGAGTTTTGCAACTTCATTTTTCCCTTTTATCTCTTTTTCGATTGCATTAATCGATTTTGTTAAATTAGCATATGCATCTGGAAAGAGTTTTGTATATCCTAAGAGCTCTGCTCTCTCCAAAGCATATTTTGCAGCCTCTAAGAGCTTTGTTGCCTCCTCTTTTTTTGCCTTATCTAATTTTGAAGCCTCAAGAACAAAATCTTGTGCGACTAAAAGCGGGGTAGGAATAACTGTTTTGAATAAAACTAAACTGTTCATTGCTTCTACCACTGCATTGTATGCCGCTACAGTATCCCCTTTATTGAGTGCATCTAAGGCTTTTTTCACTGCTACTGGATAGATCTTCATAGGAATTGAAGCAACTGTTATATCTAACTCATCTTTAAGCGGTGCAATCGTTGCTATGGCTACTTGGGTATTGTGCTCTTTTAAAAGCTTTTGCCCAAGATCTAAGGCCTTTTTAATATCTTCTAATGAACCTAAATATTCAAATGCTTGGATTCTCTCATCAATGGGAATTAAATCTAATTTCGGGTTAGCTTTAAGGGCTTTATTAAAACTCTCAAGTGCTGCTTGCAGATCTTTTTTTGCATCCTCATTTTTTTTAGCATAAAGATCTTGCATTGCTTTAAATGTATTTTGCATTCCTAAAGTAATCTCTTTTGGAGCTGCTTTATGGTTTTTAGCTTCCACAGCCATCTCATTTTTCACAAGCGTTTTTCTCTCTGTCTTTGCTTGCAGGGTTGTCACACTAAATAGCAGTGCTGCTGCTACTGTCGAAATAATCACTCTTTTCATTCTGTTCTCCTTTTTTTGTTTATTATAATCTTTTCTTAGACATTTTACTGTTAGCTAACGAACAAAAAGCTCTTTAGCACCTTTGCCTAAGCAAATTTTAGTAGCCTAAAGTTAAGGAATAGTTAATAGAGAAAATCAAAACAATCTTTTGCATGTTATAATATAAGAACATGTTTAACAATTAAAGTGTAATAAAACAAAATGTATTATTTAGCATTACTTGTCTTTATTGTATTATCAGGAGCCACTCTCTTACTCAGCTTGTCTTTAAAGAGTTGGTTGCGAGAAAAAAGGTTATAAGAGATACTCTTGCCGCATACACTCAAACAGTAGTTTCCAGAACTCTATAGCAAACTAAAAGAGTTTTATAGAATCAATCCTATAAAGCTCTCTCCAAGAAGCGAATAATCCGCTACTACTCTCTATAATATATTTTGTCCCCCACTTTTATGACGCTACGATTAATAAATTTAATACGTTTTACAGTAGTTTTCCCTCTTC
>JALVWQ010000039.1 GCA_027034975.1 Campylobacteraceae bacterium | reverse complement strand
GCTCTTTAGCCACAATAGCAGCGAGTGGAACACCGCCTCTAGGTAGTGCTATAATAACGGTATCCTCGCTCCCTTTATAGGGGAGTAATTTTTGGGCGAGTTCTTTTGCGGCTTCTTCTCTATTTTGAAACATAACCCCTCCTTACTCCTCTAAAATGCCACGCTCATATAGCCTACAACTTGGCTTCTGTCGCCGCTGGTATCGGCACTTGTGCGGTAGTCAAGAATCAGCGGTTTTAGGCCCTTTTCTTTTGCTGCAATAAGCATTGCTTCGACACCGATTTTACCACACGCTTCGCACCCTTTATGAAGGAGTGTTACATCCTCTGTTGCAACTGCCTCAAGGCAGATACTATCGAGGCGTTTTGCTTCTTCTAGAGAGTAGTAGTGGCTCAAATCGGTGCTAATAACAATACCGACAGTTGGATCCTCTAAAAGATACTCTATAATTTGGGCTAAATGCTTCGGATCCTCTTTGCCATAGACCAACTCGACAATAGTGATATTTGGAAGGTACTCTTGTAAAAATGGCACCTGTACCTCTGTGCTGTGTTCGTGGTGTGCCTCTTCGTGGAGTCGTAGGTGGAATTTTGCCTTTAATTTTGCGACTAACTCTCTATCGATTGGAATCTTCCCCATGGGGGTATGAAAACTATCATAATCAGAAATGCTCACACCCTCAAGATAGACTCTATGGCTTGGCCCAATAACAACAACCTTTTTTATACCGCTATTTTTTAAGAGTCGATAGGCAACATTTGCTGTGAATCCTGAGTAGATATATCCAGCATGTGGTACTATAATTGCTCTGCTCTTCAGTTTCAAAAGATTTTTATCTTTCAGATGGCTCTCAAGCACACTATTAAAGTGCACAAACATCTTCTCAATACTCGCTCTATCTGCCGGATAGAATGCACCGGCAACTGCACTCTCTCTTGTACTCATTTTATCCTCCTTAATTCCATACTCCTTCGATCTTACGGTTGCATTTTGGACATTTTCCATCGATTATTCTATTGAGTGTAACACTATAACCTGTTCTATCTATCAATAATTCCCCACAAGCAGGGCAGTAGGTATCACCATGAACTGGAACATTGCCTAAGTAGATATAGTAGAGACCCGCCTCTTTTGCAATTTTTTGTGCTCTTTGGAGGGTTGTAAGTTTTGTATAATCATGATCTTGCATTTTGTAATCGGGATGGAAAGCACTGAGGTGCCACGGTACATGGCGTCCAAGCTCTTTTGCGATAAAGTTTGCCATCGCCTCAAGATCTTCGTTACTATCATTCTCTCCCTCTATAAGAAGAGTTGTTACCTCTACCCAGATACCGGCATCGACCATTCTTCTGAGGGTATCTTTTACCCCCTCTAAGCCACCTTTGAGCACCTTTTTGTAGTAACCATCACTCCAGCTTTTTAGGTCAATGTTGGCAGCGTCGAGCCAATTTGGCATATCGGCAATAATCTCTTTGCTCTCAAAGCCATTACTAACAAAGATATTCTTTAACCCTTTTTTTCGTGCAATAACACCAATATCGCGTGCGTAAGGGTAGAATATTGTCGGTTCATTGTAAGTATATGCAATGGAACTGCAGTTATGCTCTAATGCGATATTGACCATCTCTTCGGGGCTGATATAGATGCTTCTATCAACCTTTTTCTCTTGTGAAATATTCCAATTTTGGCAAAATGGACATTTAAAGTTACACCCTACTGTTCCAAAAGAGAGAGCAGTAGTGCCAGGTAGTAGATGGTAGAGCGGCTTTTTCTCTACTGGATCAATATTAAGAGCAATCGGATGCCCATAGACTAAGTTTTTTAAAACACCATTTTCATTTTTATTAACACCACAAATACCAACCTGCCCCTCTTTTAATTTACAGTAGTGTTGGCAAAGAAGACATGTTATTCTCTCTTTATTATCCTCTTTTTTGAAATAATTTATATTATTTGGCTCACTCATATTTAGTCCTCTTTTGTATTAAAGTTTATTCAATTAGACTAAATTTATAATAACTATTTTTTTTCAAATTGTCAAGAGTTCAATTGAGAAGAAATAGTTCAAAATAGAGCAAAAAAAATTCAAATATGCCATATTTTGCGAATACTTAAAAAAAATCCTATATACTTAGAGATAAAAAAAGAGTGTTGTAATGGCTATAAAATATATCTTATCATTCATAGTTTTACCACTTTTTCTGTTTGCAATGCCAAATAAGCCAAGTGAACCGAGAGAGCAGAATTTATTGTCTCAGAGTAAAGCACTCTATGCTGATGATATTTTTGATATTAATAGCACTACGAGTCGCTCCAATTTTCACCACTTTGGGCAGAAGCTTTTTTTGTTGAATTTACCTGATGAAAATTTATGGTTTAAATTGCATTTTGATGCATCGGCTTATAAGGAGCCTGTGCTCTATATTAGCTCACCGCTTTTGACGAAAGTAAATATCTACGATACAAAAGGAAGAGTGCTTGCAGCATTGGAGTATGGCAAGAAAAAAGAGATGACTCTTTTGCCGTACTATGAACTTAAATCGAAAAAGGTTTCGCTTTATCTGCAGATGCAATCTCGTTATATACCACTTGTTGGCGAAGTAAGAATAGCCGAGAAAGAGAGCTTTTTTCATAATGATGCGAAGAGAAAATTTTATACTACACTACTGCTAGGCTTGCTGTTTATGGTTATGCTATTGCTCCTTGTACAACTCTACTTAAGTAGAAAAAAAGAGACACTTCTGTTGATTCTTTTGATAGCACTCTTAAGCTACTATCAATTTAGCTATTCGGGCTTAGCTGCAACCGTGGCTTCAAGCTCATATACACTACTTGATATCGCAATTACGACAATAAAGATCAATTTTATTACCATTGCACTTGTGCTCTATACGGTGGCACTTCTCAAAGTCTCTAAGAAGAGTCTACTCTATACTCTTTTAAAAGGATTGGTGCTTATTGCGGTGCTAGAGCTATTTGTTGCAGGTTTTATGAATCTTCCAATGCTCTATGCACTCATACCATTAATTGCAGTACTATTATTGGGTCTTGCTGCTCTCTATGAATCACTACGAAAGAGTGAATTTGAGTATATATTTCCATTTTTTGGATATTTTATTCTACTTATTTTCTTTATCTCGCAGCTCTTTATTGCGTTAGGTATTGAGAGTTTGGCAATGCTGCAAGAGAGTGCAGTATCAATGATAACAGTAGCACTCTTTTTGATAGCTGGAAAGAATCTCTATAGCTATATTCAAAAAGAGCAGAGTGATTGTAATAGTGTTATAGAGGGGCTTGATAGAAAATATCTTCTTGAGAGTATGTTGCAGACAAAGAGAGATGAATTGGCAGCTCTTAATGAGGCTAAAGAGATACTCAAGCACGATATCCATACAATTATCGATAACAACTTTAAGCAGATACTCCTATCGCTCCAGTCCGATAGTGGTAGCGTAGACTACTCTAAATTGACAAAACAGCTCTCAAATGTAGAGCAGCGGATGCAGGCAATCTCGATCTGCTACTCCCATATGCTTGAGAATAAGAACCTTACTACGATAGATATGAAGAGTGTTATAGATGAGATTATAGAGCATATAAAATCGCTCTATGCTCATCAAAACTGTACAATAGAGATAGAGACTGATATTGAAGCAACGCTTGCTATAAATGATGCAGTAATCGCTGCTACAGCGATTAGTGAGATTGTGATGGATAGCTATAAAAACTCTTGCCATAAAGAGGAGGGCTTTGTGCTTGTAATCTCTCTTAAAGAGAGTAAAGAGAGTTATAGTTTAAGTGTCAAAGATTACCCAAAAGGGAAGCGAAGCAAAAAAGAGGTAAAATCTACACTGCAAAAGCTCAAAGAGAAGTTACAGCAGCTACGAATGGGTGGCTAAAGAGAGGTGACCTATTGGATTCTTCTATCCCCCTCAAGCCAAGGTTTAAAGCTATATTTTGGGTCATCTTTCACTTTTGTAAAGTAGAGAATGCCGCTATTTCGCCAAGCATCAAGGATTATACCCTCTTGAAAAGGCGTATTAGAACCTAATACTACAATGACATTGTGCTCATCGAGCTGGTCTGCATTTGCACGCCCCCAGCGGAAGCGAAAGTGTTTAAAGTTTCGTGTACGAATCTCTGCCATCAGGTCATCGACAAAGTCGTAGCAGAGGCCCTTCTCTCTTTGCCCACTATTGACTAAAAAGTTATGGTAGAGTGGGGGAGAGACAAGATTATAGCGGTTTGCAAGTACTTTTGAGTGTGTTACGGCAAGTGTTGCAAGCTCTTTAGACTCTATAGGGTCGTGCGATAGCTGCATAAGCATATTTGCAAGCTTTTGAATTCGTGGTTTGTCACTACTTTGGTATGGTGTGTTATAGTGAACACTACTGCATCCACTAAGAAAAAGGATTAGAAAAAGTATAGAAAAAACTCTCGACATCATCAACTCTTTTTTTGTATAATTATAGCTCATTAATCGATAAAGGAACCCTATTGCGACTACTTATTCTTCTAACTTTTTTTACAGTATCTCTCTTTGCCCAGTTGAGTGATTATGATATTAAACATGCCGTAGTAAAGATCTACACCTCTTCAAAAAAGGCAAGCTACCGTAAACCGTGGCTTAGTACTACAGAACGCTCGAGTGGAAGTGGCGCATATATTGGTAAAGAGTTGATCCTTACGAATGCCCATGTAGTATCCAATAGTACCTACTTAGAGGTGCAAAAGTATGGGAGTGCAAGACGCTATGTTGCTAAGGTTGTTGCCGTATCGCACCAGCTCGATTTGGCACTTATACGCGTAGAAAAGAGTGAGTTCTATAGTGATATAAAAGCTCTCGAAATTGGTGAGTTACCATATAGTGAAGAGAAGATTTTAGTCTATGGCTACCCAATGGGTGGCAAGACGCTTAGTGTCACCTCTGGGGTAGTGTCGCGAATTGAGCACCAAAGTTATGTGCACAGCAACGAGAAGTTTCTCTCTTTGCAGGTTGATGCTGCTATAAATCCTGGCAATAGTGGAGGTCCAGCAATTAGTAAAGGGAAAATTGTTGGTGTCGTAATGCAGGGGATTACGATGAGCCAAAATATTGGTTATCTGGTGCCAACTGTGATGATAAAGCACTTCTTAAAAGATTGGGAGGATGGAAAGATCGATGGAGTGCCATCACTTCATATCTTATCTTCAAAGATAGAAGATGCTGCAAGCAAAGAGTATTATGGGCTTAAAGAGTCGCAAAGTGGTATTATTGTCAATAGGGTTATGCCACTTGGGAATAGCTATGGGTATCTAAAAGAGGATGATATAATTCTAGCAATTGATGGAGTTAAAATAGAGGATGATGCAACAGTAATGTTCCGTAAAGATGAGTATACCTCTGCAAAATATATTACAGATCTGCATCAGTTTGGGGAGAGTGTCACGCTTAAAGTATTACGCAATAAAAAGCTAGTAGAGTTAAAGATTCCACTTAAGCATAAAAACAGTACCGTTTGGCTTGTAAAGAGCTACCAGTACGACAAAGACCCAAGTTACTTTATCTATGGTGGTTATATCTTTTCACCACTGGTTGAGAACCTTATTAGTAGCGGCAAACATAAGAATTGCCAATTTATAAATCTTTTACAAAAATTTGCAACAAAGAAGAAGCAAGAGCAGGTAGTCCTTTTAGGCGTACTGCCAGATAGAAGCAATCGTGGAAACCAAAACCTCTATAACTATCTTCCAGTAAAACTAAATGGTAAAGAGATTGTCGACTTTAAAGATTTCTACACTCGTATAATAGCTATAAAAGATGGATTTATCCGCCTTGTTGATGCCCAAAACCAAAAAGTGATTATTAAGGTGAGCAAAGCAAAAGAGAGCCAGAAGCGAATATTAAAGATATACAATATCCAGTATGATAAATCGGCTGACCTTCGTGCATTAGAGGAGAAGAAGCAGTGATTTTTGAGAATTTAGAGGAGATTGAGCAGCTATCTCTTGCCGAAAAAAGGAGACTTTTAAATCCAAAGAATAGATTTAAATTGGTAAAAAACCTCCACCGCTCAAATATGATGCTCAATCCTTTGAAGCTAAAGCATCTAAACCGCTTAGATCAGCTCGAAGCCGATGCTGTAACACTTAATTTAGAAGATGCTATTGCCCCCTCTCGCAAAGAGGAGGCACTTATAAATATTGCCCTTTTTCTAAGTTATTTAAAAAGTACAAAGAGCGAGATAATTATTCGCATCAATCCACTAGAGGAGGGCGGAAGAGAGGAGATAGCATTTTTAAAAGAGTACTGCTTTAATGCGATCCGTATCTCAAAGGTAAAGAGCCAAGAAGAGGTAGATGAGGTAGCAGCACTTATAGGGAGCAAAAAGAGGGTGCACATTTCACTCGAGACCAAAGAGGCATTTAACTCACTTTCTAGCTGGAGCCCAAATAGTGCCTTTGAGCGAGCCAATTTGGGTATTTTAGATCTCTTAGCCGATCTCAAGCTACCTCAATCACTACTAACATATAACAATGCTACAATTGCCTATATCCTCTCTAAATTCCTGGTTGACTCTAAAACGATTGGGGTAGAGCCAGTCTCATTTATGTATCAAGACTATAAGAATTTAGAGGAGTTTCGTAAACTCTGCTTATGGGAGAGGAGCTTAGGTTTTCGCTCCAAAGCCTGCATGGGACCTGCACAAGTCGCAATTGCCAATGAGATATTTGCTCCAAGCCAAGAGGAGATAGAGCGAGCAAAAGAGATTAAAAGAGTCTTTGAAGCGAGTGCTCAAAGAGCAATCAATGGATTTATGCATCCAAAGTATGGATTTATCGATGAACCAATCTATAGAGATGCCTGCAATATTTTAGGATTTTCTGCATAAAAATATAACCTTTATAGAATAATTTTAGCTTAGTTTGATAAAATAGTACCATAATATGGTGCTATATAAATACACTTATTGTTATATAAGCAAAATTTTATTATTTCTGAATGAAAGGAATGTTATGAAACTAAAATTAAGCCTACTCCTATTGCCACTACTTATAATTATAAATGGATGTGAAGAGATAGAATTTCCTACTGAATTTGATCAAAATAGTAGTGCTCTAGCTGAGCCACAAAGTATATATAAAGATGGAGAGATTATAGATCTTAATCGTGTCAATAGAGATATTGAGAATGGTAAAGTAAAGGAATGGAAGAGTGCCAAGACGCAACAAGATCGCTATTTAGCTCTTTTAAACTATTTTCGATCGCTTCCAATTCAATGTAATGATGCAAGAGGCTATAAAGGACCAATAAAAGGGAATGTTTCTTGGAGTGATGCACTTGAAGAGGCAGCAATTGCACATAGTGAAGATCTCTTAGAACATAGCCAACTAGGACACCGTGGAAGCAATGGAAGTACAGCAGCTCAAAGGGTACACGAACATGGTTTTGATGGAGAATATATAGGTGAAAATGTTGGGTATATAATGAAAGATGGTATTCCTTATAGTGGGAAAGAGTGGATCTCAATTTTTGTAGATTGGATAAATAGTAAAGATGGACACTGCTCTAATATAATGAATAAAGAGTATAATAGTTTTGGTATGGGTGAAGCCAAAAGTGAAGAGGGTAATAGTGTTACACTCTTTTGGACACAAGATTTTGGGAAAATTTAAAACTTTACAAATGGCAACCCTTCTCTATAAAAAGAGTTTTGTGGGGAGAGAAGGTTAATCTCCTCTACTGTAAGCGTGTAGTGTATAACCATCACTATTCTCACTACATGGGCACTTTTTCTGTTCATCTGGACAGAAACAATCTTTTTTAATATTACTCTTATATACTACACTTTTTGTAGAACATTCGCTTGCGACTCTCTTATATGTACCCATAGCACAGCCATTAAGAAAAAGTAGTAGGCTACTAGTTATAAAGAAGATAGGTCTCATTTTGCTCCTTTAAAGTTTTTATTTATAGTACCAAAAATAGATTATAATTACAATTCTTTTAGGAATTAAGTTGTAATTTAGAACTATTTTCTTATTGTATAGTGTTTAAGAATAAAATCTAAAAAGGAAAATTATGGGTACACTATTTCAAGACAATTTAACTCTACTTATTTTTTTACATGTGGTTTCAGCAGTTATTTGGATAGGAGGAATGATTACTATTCGAGTAGCAGTGCATCCAACTCTACAAAGCATTGAGGATCCAAAGCTAAAGCTAGGTAAAACATTAGAGATTATTGGAAGACTTTTCCATTTAGTGATTCCATTTATTGCTCTGCTGCTAATAACTGGAATAATCTTTGAACTAGCTGGTTTTAAAACACCTCTTGTTCATATTAAAGAGGCAATTTGGACAATTATGACGCTTAATTATATCTTTATGTATATAAAGCGAGCAAAGGCTCAAAAGCTTTTTAAGAGTGGCAAATTAGCTGAGGCAAGAGAGCAGGTGAAGCTACTACCGAAACTTCTTTTATCAATTAATATTCTCTTAGGAATGGTGGCAATCTTTCTTGGAATAACATTAGGGGGAAAATAGCTTTAAAATAAAAATACTCCCATTTTATGGATAATTTAAGATTAATTGAGTTATAATTTTGAGTAAAAAATTGTAAAATGGGAGTAAAAAATGAAAATAAAAATAGTAGGTTTAACATCGCTTGCTTTTGCTGCAATTACAGTATTATCAGGCTGTGATGATGATAGCACGACCAAACAGCATTTAACTGATAATCCACCGCAACAGACAGAACAGGATTCAAAAAGTTCACAAAGTTCTATAAAAGCATCAGATGCTTATGTCGTGAAGTTGGTAACACCGGCAACACTTAAGGTGGGGGATAAAGAGTATCATTCTACAAAAGTAGATGCAAATGGATCAGTTGTATTTGATATACCAAATGATCTTAACTTAACTAATGCAGAGTATATAATCCCAAAAGATGCATTTGTAGATAGTGATGGAGATGGGGTCTTTTCTGCTAAAGATAGTGTTATTCGTATGGGGCTTAAAGCTAGAGGTAAAGATGCTGTAGCAAATCCACTTGCAACAGCTGCACTTATTAAGGGTGATAAAGAGGCGTATGAGAAGGTAAAAGATTTCGATCCAGTTGAAGCAAAACTAAAGCTTATAAAGGGTGTTGAGGATAAAAAGCTCTTAGCGTTAGTAAAGTTGAGTGATGCGGTTGCAATGGTTGCAAAAAAGGCAGCGGAAGCCAATAAAACTACCGAAGATGTTCTCAAAGCTATTGATACTGAAACAATTAAAGAAGTTGCAGATGCAAAGAGTAATAGCAATATCGGTGGCGATGTTGTAAGTAATGCTGTAGAGAATGCAGCTAGTAAGGCAGGTATACCAGAGAGTGAAATTTTGCAAAAGGTAGAAGATGTAGTTTCTGTTATAGAAGAGGCTAAGAGTGCTGTTAAGACAAAAAAGAGTGATATTAATAATGCTTTAACTGCTGTTATTGCCGTATCTGATGCCGATGCCAAAAGGGATGAGATAAAAGAAGCTCTTGCAAGTGGTGAGAGAATTAAAGAGAAACTTAAAGACAATCCAATTGCAAAAGCTCATCTAAAAGGTGGAAGCAAATATAAAGAGGATAACAGTAATAAATCTAAAGACGCAAAAGATGAGGCTGAAAGCAAGAAAGATCAGGCTAAAGAGGATGCATCGAAAAAGCAAGAAGAGTCTCAAAAAGAGGTAGAGAAGAAGAAAGAGGAAGCTGAAAGTAAAAAAGATCAAGCAGAAG
>JALVWQ010000038.1 GCA_027034975.1 Campylobacteraceae bacterium | reverse complement strand
ACCAAAAAAGAGTCTTGCCAACATAAGATTTAATTTGATAAACCTCTTATCATCTTTTAATCTCTCTTCCCATATTAGTTTTATCTCTTCTTTTGGATATAGCTTAAAAGCTACCACCAAATCATCAAAGTCTCCATATTTCAGAAGATACTCTAAAAAGAGTTTGTCTCCAGCTTTTTCATAAGTCAAATCTTTGGAGTATGACCAAAAAATACCTTTATTTTTTAGCTTATTAAAAAGTTGTTCTTTTGTCATTTCTCGACTCCTTTTATTTGGTTGTAGCGTATCTTTTTAATCTATCTCTCGTATGAATTCCCACGCAGGAGCATGGGAACGAGTTAAAAAGGGTTTGCACTTTGTTACTCTACTTCAATAATATCTTCACAAAGCTTTAGAACTTCACTTAATCTATCATCGCCATAATAGTATTCTTCAAGTAATGAAATAATCTTATACTCTAATACAAAATTTAAATCATTTCTATTCTTTATATTTATAAAATAGCTATGCCCAAGCTGGTAATCTTTACCTAAATCATCTTTAATTTTTTCATTTAACTTTACAAATACCTCTCTTGCATCTTCATCTTCTATCAAATTAGCTTTTGGTTCCATTTTTACAAATGTAAAGCGTCTTCGCAAGGCAATATCTATAAGAGCAATCGATTTATCGGTGCTATTCATTGTTCCAATAATATATAAATTAGAAGGCACTTTAAATGGTTTTTTAGAGTATGGCAGAATAACTTCAAGTTTATCTCTTTTATCCTCTTCTATCAGCGTAATTAATTCTCCAAAAATTTTAGATATGTTTCCTCTATTTATTTCATCTATTACCAAGTAATAGTTTTGTTTCTCTACTTTACTGTTATTGCTATTATAATCTATATTAAATTTATCTTTATGTTCCATAAAATCTTTATAAATAGCTAAAATATAGGCATATTTTTGCTGTATAGAATTTGTTCCTAAAATATCGGATATATCTTGCAAAGTATTCTTGTTTATATCCGAATTATAAATTTTTAGAAAATCATCAAAAGATAGTGTGAAACTTTGGAAATAGTTAGAATCTTCAGATGTACTAAAATATAATTTGTCATCTTCAAATTTAATAAGATAAAACTCTCCGCCTTTTTTTAGTTTTATAGGTTCTATTTCTTCAATTTTATAATTTACATAGTTTTTAAATATAGATAACAAATCTAAATTCTGTTCAATTTCACTTGTAGTTTTTTCGCTATCTTCTAAATTCTTTTGTGCATTTAGGCAGATTTTTTTAAAAATCCCAGATTCCAACTTTATTATTTTTTCATCTTCATTAGGTCTAAATCCTTCAATAAAATCTTCATATCCAAAACTTTGATGAAAAGTAACAAATCTTACCCTCTCTTCAATATCTGATATATCAACTCTATCACTATTTTCATTAACTTTTATAGCATCAAATATCTCTTTATCTGATTTACCATCTTCAATAAGTTTAATAAGCTTATTTACATTATGAGTTTTTCCTACTCCCGGTGCTCCATAAAGAATTATATTTTTAACCATATTTTTATTCTCCTTTTTAATATCTATACTTTTATCAATTAGGTTATTATCGTCCTTATATATTACTTTTACTGAAGGATGCAATTTTTTATCGACAACATGTTCAATAAATCGTGTAAAACTCCCTCTACCGTTTGAATCACCCCATTGATTACAAACATAAATTTCATCACCATTTATTTTAATAGGTTCTTTAAAAAATCTTGGTCTATGATCGCTTCTACTATTTTCCCATTCTCCTAGATCTTTTTTGTTTTTCAATACGCCCATCTTAGTACTTGGTTGCAAGTTATCTGGGAATACTTCTTTCAACTTACGATAACTTATATTTGGATGATTTTTAACATACTCTTTTACTATGTTCAAAACAGCTTTTCTTTTATTTGTTACTTCTTTTCCATTAATATAAACACTATCAATTATTTTTTTATTCATTATTTATCTCTAACCTCATTTTTATTTCTTCAATATATTCACTATACCCGCCATCAAACTCCAAATCCAAACTCTTTAATCTTAACCTTATCAAATTATCTCCTTTCCCAAGTTCTAAATTGTCATCTATATCAACTAAATGTTTTGGGTATAGCAACATTGTATCTTTTATATTAAAATTTGCACCATATACAAACATTTGGTATTTATCTTGTACCGATAAATCTGATCTTTCTTTTATTTTTTTGTACTTTGTATCTATAATTTGGCACACTGTTATAATATCTGGTTTTAATACCAAAGAGCCAAAATTAGCCTGATCTTGTAGTTGCGTTGTGCTATCTATATCTTTATACAATCTACCTACAAAGTTCTCGTAAACTTCTGCCATATCAAACAAAAAAGCAAAGCTTCTATCATCTCCTTTTTGAGTTAGAGGTACAATTTTTTTCAGTATCATAAGTGCTACTTCATAACTCTTTTTATATCTGCTATTCATACGGTCAAAGTTTATATTTATGGTTTTATGGTCAATGTTAAAATATGATACTTCATCTAACACAGTTTCGCATCTATATAAATTACTATACGAACTGTATCTTTTAAATACATTTATTGCGTACAAGAAAAAACGGTTAAGCTCGTTATCCATAGAAAACTCATCATATTCACAGTAGATATTTTGATGGTAAAAGTTATTAAAATTCTTCTCTATAATATATTTACCTCGCAACATTTTTAAGTTCTCTTGCATTGTAATATACTGCTTAAACAGACCTTTTTTAAACTCATATAGTAAGGCATCAGAGAAAAGTATAATAAAAAGCTCTAATATACGATATTCGGCATTTACCCCTTGTAGTAGGTCTTCGTTTTTTAGTTCTATATCATATGCATATATGAGCATATAGATAAAGATATTTAGATTTTGATTATTACTATCTGATATTTTAGGAATAATAAAATAGCTTTGGTTTTCTATAGAGAGAAATCCACAATAGTTATTGGGTTTTACCCCTTTAAAATCTATACTAAAATATGGGTGAAGATCTGGACTATTTTTAATAAATTGCTCTAAATTTTGAGGAATGTATTGATTTTCATAAAGATATTGCAACTAACACTCCTCTCTACTTTTATAATATTTTATCAAAACTCCAAGAAGAACTTACTCTTACTTGAGGATTCTCCCGCTCATCCCTCAAAAAAATTCTCATTTTCTATCAAGAATCTATTTTTATACTTCTTGATTCCTAAAAGTACAATTTTATTATCTGTTTCATCGATATGGTAAGTAATTGTATAGCCTTTAAAAATCATATCTCTATTGTTTTCTTCAGAGAAATATATCGATTGTCTATTTTTATAAGGAAAATTTATGAGGTTATTAATCTTAAACTCTAACTCTCTATTAAAGTTTATTGCATTTTCAATACTATCTTGAGCAATATAAGCTAGAATGTCATCTAATTCTATCTTAAATTCTGGAAGGGCAACTATCTTCATCTAAACTATAGTGCCTTTAATTTTTTTCTTGTTTCTTCCCAAAAATCACTATCTAAAACAAGAACATTATCAGGATTTTCTTTATAACTTTTTAGTCTATTTTGTAACTCTTCTGCTCTCTCTTGATCAATAGAATTATCAGTAACAATAATATTAATATCTTTCCCTTTAAATACTTTTTTAATTGAGTCAATAAAGTTTATATCTAATTCATTACTATTGAGTGAAAATATTGCTTCCATAGAAAACTCCTTTTTTTTATATTATAGCATTTTAATTAAGTAAACTCCAAATAGAGTGTAACAGCCCAGATAGAGGCTATAAAGATAAATGCCATAAGTACACCAAACGAGCCTATATCTTTTGCTTCTTTGGCGAGTTGGTGGTACTCTTGGGTTACTAAGTCTACTACTCGCTCTATGGCACTATTAAAGGCTTCGGCTATGAGGATTATCCAGGTTGAGAAGAAGAGTACTAGTTTTGTAACAGTATGGAGGTTTAAGAAGTAGAGTACAGTACCAATAAGTGCTATAACTACAAGCTGCGTCTTAAAAGATTTTTCGCTTTTAAGTACAGCTTTAGCACCCTCTAGGGCGTAAGTGACATTTTTAAATATGCTAAATTTTGGTTTATTTACACTTGCCAAAATGTTACTCCCACTCTATTGTTGCTGGTGGTTTAGAGCTAATGTCATAGACTACTCTATTGATGCCATCTATCTCGTTAATGATACGGCGGCTAATGTTTTCGAGTACATCGTGTGGTACATGGGCGAAGGTTGCTGTCATGCCATCTACGCTCTCTACCATTCTAACACACACTGTGTTGTCGTAAGTTCTATTATCGCCCATTACACCAACAGATTGTACATTTAATAGCACTGTAAATGCTTGCCACACTTTTGTGTAGTAGCCTGTTGCTCTAAGTTCTTCTTGCATAATTGCATCGCTCTCTCTAAGGAGTCTTAGTGCCTCTTCGTTTACTTCGCCCATTACACGAATTGCAAGACCAGGCCCAGGGAATGGGTGGCGTTCTATCATATGTTTTGGTAAGCCTAGTTCTAGTCCAAGTTTTCTAACCTCGTCTTTAAAGATCTCTCTAAGTGGCTCTACTAGCTCGAATGTCATCCAATCTGGCAAGCCGCCAACATTGTGGTGCGATTTAATCGTTTTACTAGGCCCTTTAACTGAAACAGACTCGATAACATCTGTATAGAGTGTGCCTTGAGCTAAAAAGCTTACATCTGTATGTTTACTTGCCTCTTTATCGAATACTTCGATAAACTTTTCGCCTATGATTTTTCTTTTTTGCTCTGGGTCTGTTACCCCTTTGAGGGCAGTTAAAAACTCCTCTTGAGCATTGATGGTAATGAGTGGAATATCGAGCAGCTTAAACATATCTTGTACTTGTTTTGCTTCATCTTTTCTAAGTAAGCCTTGATCTACAAATACACATACTAGCTGCTCTTTTGGGAGTGCCTCGTGTAGCATTGCAGCCACTACAGAGCTATCTACACCGCCACTAACACCACAAAGTACCTTTTTATCGCCTACTTGCTTTTGTATCTCTGCTATCTTCTCTTTGGCAAAGCTTCCCATATTCCAAGTGCTATCACATCCGCAAATATACTTTGCGAAGTTTTTAAGCATCTTTGTACCCTCTACCGAGTGGTGTACCTCTGGGTGGAACTGGAATGCATAGATATTTTTTGCTTCGTTTGCAATTGCAGCGTATGGAGAGTTTTCGCTCACTCCAATTGCTTCGAAGCCATCTGGCAGTTTTTCTGCTCTATCTCCATGGCTCATCCATACTATTGAGTCTTGCGAAACATCTTTAAAGATAGGAGCATCCTCTTTTACTATATGTAACTTCGCCTTTCCATACTCGTGGTGATCTGCTGCAACTACTTCGCCGCCAAAGTGTTGGGTAATGAGCTGCATACCATAGCAGATACCTAAAATAGGTAAGCCTAGATCCCAAATAGCATCATTAGGTTTATATGCATCTTCGGCATAAACAGAGGCTGGACCACCTGAGAGGATGATCCCTTTTGGTTTTCGTGCCTTAATTGCCTCTATATCTTCTCTGTATGGTACAACCTCTGTATAGACACCACTCTCTCTTAACTTTCGAGCGATCAATTGTGTATATTGAGAGCCAAAATCTAATACTACTATTGGAACTTCTTTCATTTTATTCCTTTTCATTTTCTATATAGTGTGAGCCTAGAGACTCTTCGCGTCTGAGTGCTGACATTACTATTGCAGCAGCTGTGTTTAAACGGAGCTCTAAGAGCCTCCCTATCTTTTTACTCTTCGTATCGTAGATAAAATTTTTTGCTTCGAGCAAACCATTTTTTGTTCTGACAATACCGACATCTTTCCACATAATCTCTCGAAGTTTGTGTTTATACTCTTTATCATTCTCTTCGTGTAGTTGGGTGTCGTAATCTTTGTCGAATGTTGGCTCTTTATCCCAACAGTTGTCATCTTTTAAGATAGCATCTGCACACCGTTTAGCAAAAACAGCACCCTCTAAAAGAGAGTTTGATGCGAGTCTATTTGCACCATGAACCCCTGTACGAGCCGCTTCGCCAGCTACATAGAGCCCTTTTATTCCTGGTACTCTTCCTTCTAAATCACACGCAATTCCACCATTTGCGTAGTGGAACGCTGGAGAGATTTCGACTCGATCTTTTGGAAGATTGTAGCCTAACGCTTGGAATGTCTTTGTGATATTTGGAAATCGCTTTGCAAACCACTTTGGCTCAAACATACTAAAATCTAAATAGACCTTTTTGCCTGTCTCTCGTTTATAGAGAAAAATCGAGCGAGAGACAATATCGCGGCTTGCAAGTTCACCTCTTTCGTCGTAATCAAAAAGGAAGCGTTTGCCATCTTCATCTACTATCCAAGCCCCCTCACCTCTGAGAGCTTCGGTGAGTAAAAGCTTTCTTGCAAAAGGGGTATTTACAAATACAGTTGGGTGAAACTGCATAAACTCCATATCTTTAAGCTCTATACCCTTTTCGACACAAATTCCATGAATATCGGCACTAACTGTTCGTGAGTTTGTGTTGTATTGATAGAGTGATCCTACACCACCACTTGCGATAACTACAGAGTTTGCATAGAGTGTCTCTGGAAGATAATTTTGCATTAAACGCACACCATAGCAGCGACCATTTTCGATAAGTAGGTCGTAAACGAGTGAGTTCTTTTGGAGTTTATGCTTATTCTGCTCCATTAAGAACATATGCATATATCTACCAGTTGCATCACCACCTGCGTGGAGAATTCTGCTTGTAGAGTGTGCCGCCTCTTTGGTAAAAAGAAGCTCCCCTGCTTCTGACTTATCAAACTCCATACCGCGTTCTATAAAATCTTTACGAATCGCAATAGAGTCTTTCGACATCACCTCTACAGCCTCTTTTAAATTGTGGTAAGCTCCAGCAGCGAGTGTATCTTGCACATGGGGTTCGATGTCGTTTTCGTCAAGAGCAGTTACAATACCACCTTGAGCATAGAAAGTATTGCACTCCCAAGGAATATCTTTGCAGAGTACTAAAACTTTTTTATCTTTGGGCATATTACTTGCCACATAGAGCCCAGCTAAGCCAGCCCCTATGATGATAGTATCGTACTTTCTAGTTTTTGGCACTTTGAACCTTGCTACTCTTCTCTACCCAAACTGGAGAAGTTTTGTATCCGCACCCTGTTGTAGTTACAATTAGTAAAAAAGATGCTATAATCGCAAGATGAAAAAAGCGAACGAAATTCTTAGTGGTGTCAAAAATAGACCCAATTTTAAATCGATTCATAAATACTCCTGTTTTAATAAGCTCAAAGCCCTTTTGCCACCGAGGTTTCAGAAGGCTATAGCTTTTTTTTATATCAGAAACAATACACTCTTTGGTGCTCTATCGCATCCTGGATATAAAATGGAGCTTAATTATAATAAAGATTTAGTAAAAAGCCTATTAAAAGAGCTTATTTTAATCGAGCAATCGTGCCAAGAGCTCTTTGCAAATGTAGATAAAATCGAATTTTTTGTCTCGAAATTCCACACGAAAGCACCAGTGTACAGATCGCAAAGTATTCCACGATATAAAGAGCTTGCAACAGGCAATTTTACAATAGAAGTAGAAAACAGAGAGTTAGGAGCAATTTTTGAAAAAATTAGAGAGGATATAGTAAGAAACCGTGAAGCCAATTAACGAAGCTTTAACAAGTCTCCCAAAAGAGCCAGGGGTTTACCAATATTTCGATAACAGTGGTCGTTTACTCTATGTAGGGAAAGCAAAAAACTTAAATAACAGAGTTAAAAGCTACTGGCGACTCACCCCCCAAATTAGCCCCAAACACCCCTACACTACCCATATTGGAAAGATGCTGCAAGAGTGTAGATACCTAGACTATATTGTTGTCTCTACCGAAGAGGATGCTCTGATTTTAGAGAATTCGCTTATAAAGCAGCTCAAACCAAAATATAATATCCTGCTAAGAGACGATAAAACATACCCCTATATATTTATAGACGAACAAGAGGATTTTCCACGATTTGAGATAACAAGAAAGGTTGTTAAGGCTCCAAAAGTTAAGTATTATGGCCCTTTTCCAAGTGGAGCAAAGGTGCTTTTAGAGTCGCTTTACGACTTCTACCCACTAGTACAAAAAAAGAGCTGCATTAAAGGGAATAAAGCGTGCCTCTTTTATGAAATTGGCAAGTGCTTAGCCCCATGTGAGGGGAAGATAAGTAAAGCCAACTACCACAATATTGTAAAAGATGCAAAGTATGCTCTTAATAACCGTAAAATTTTAATCGATAAGATGAGTGAGCGAATGCTTACACTTGCTGCTAACGAACGCTTTGAAGAGGCTGCAAAACTACGAGATAGAATCGAGGTTATCAAGAGCTTACAGATGAAGTCCACAATAGATATTGCAAGTGGTGCTAACTACGATATCTTTGCAATTATAAATGGCGAAAAGAGAGGGGTTGTGGTTAAAATTTTTATGCGTGATGGAAAGATAGTCTCCTCTACGCACCACTACTTTCGAAATACCCAAATGTTTGAGAGTAACAGTGCCTATAAGCAAGCTATAGTAGACCATTACCAAAGAGTTATTAGTTTGGATGTAAAAGAGATACTTGTTGCCCACTCGTTTGAGGATCAAAAAACTACAGAGGAGTTTATAGGCTCAGTTATTGGGAAAAAAGTGCCCATAGAGCGACCAAAAGCTGGAAATCGTGCAAAGCTCGTCGATTTAGCTATTAAAAATGCAAAAGAGCTCTTAAAACAGAGTAAAGAGAGCCCATCTGAAACTCTTACAAATGAGCTTAAAGAGCTCTTTAGTCTGCAACTTGCACCATATAGAATAGAGGTTTTTGATAACTCACATATGATGGGGCAAGCAACCGTTGGAGCAATGGTTGTTTGGGATGATGGCAAGTGGGATAAAAGTAGCTATAGACGCTACGAACTAGAAGCTAAAGATGAGTATGCACAGATGAAAGAGCTCTTAAGCAGACGCGTTGAGAGCTTTAAAAAGGAGTCTCCACCAGATCTTTGGCTTATCGATGGTGGTGCAACGCTACTTAAGTTAGCACAATCTATTTTAGAGAAAGAGCATATCAATTTAGATGTTTTAGCCATAGCCAAAGAGAAACTTGATTGCAAAGCCTACAGAGCAAAAGGTGCAACACGAGATATAATTTATACACAATATGGCGAAATAGTGCGATTAAAAGCTAATGATAGACGGCTTATATTCATGCAAAAATTACGCGACGAAGCCCATAGATTCGCAATTAGCTACCATAAAAAGAAGAAGCAAAAAGAGGATATGGATTTAGAGATCTATAAACATAAAGGAGTAGGAGCACAAGTTGTAAAGAAACTTCTAAACTACTTCGGTACTTTCGAAGCAATTGAGAATGCAAGCTATGAAGAGATTGCAAAAGTTACTAATAAAAAGATAGCAAATATACTAAAAAGTGTGAATATTGTAGAAAAATAGAAAAATCAAACATTCTTTAATAAGGAATATAATATCATACAATTAGATATTTTAAAATATAAACAGCCTCACAGTAGGATAAAAGGATTAAAGATGTATTTTATTGCAAATAACGAAAACTATATAGTGGCAGCGAGTAAGGATTTTTTAGAGCAGTGCGGTTCGAGAGATCTCTGTGCAATTGCCTCGTCATTAAAAGATGGTGTCTTTCATTTAGAGAGGGAAACTAATAGCTTTGTTGCAAAGAACTTTGAAGATTTCGAATATAGTACTTCGGATCTCTACTCGTCATTTGGTACATTAACACTCTATAGTATCTCGAAAAAAGAGGAACAGATAGATACTTCGACAGCAGAAGATGCAAATATTACTTACCTTAAGCAACTTAAAGAGGGGAAAATTGCAGCAAGTGATAATGAGTTCTCTATTCCTACAATTGAGACTCTTCAAAAGCAATCTACTACAGAAGAAGCAACTGAGAGAAGAGATAAAGTAATAGAGAGTGATCAAAAGAGTATAGAAGTTATAGAAAATACAGAAAGTAAAGAGGTTGAAGAGACAAAAGAAGAAGAGTCTAGTTTCGAAACAATAAGACTCTTTAGCAATACTTCGGCAGAAAAAAGTAGTGACGAAGAGAAAGAGACTATAAAATTATTCAATTACGATAGTGAGAGCAGTGAAGATAAAGTAGCTGAATCTCATCAAATGAAACAAGAAGTTAATGAAGAAAAAATTGCACTAGAAGAAAAAACTATAACATTAGAAGAGGAAAAAGAAGAGCCTCAAGAGAAAGAAATTGGACACGATAGAGATCTTGATAAATTAATATCTTTAAGTGATTCAAAACCACTAGATGAAACCCAGCTATTAATAGAAGAGCATGAGAACGATAAAATAGTAACTGAAAAAGTAGTTAATATTCCTACAACCATAGAGAGTGAAATCAAAGAAGATAAAGAGCCAAAAGAGAAAAGAGCGATTGATAAAATAAAAGAGAAGCTCTTTCCGTGGGGTTCTCGAAATACTGAGAATATTGAACTAGAAGAGAGTGCCATCTTAAAGCCTGCGAGTGATTTAGTTGAAGAGAAGAAAGAAGAGCTTACTACTACAAAAGAGGAGCTTCTTGAGAGTGTTGGAGATAAAGAGTCTACAGATACTATAGATACAATAAACATTATTGAAAAAAGCGAAGAAGCAGTTGATGTTATTAGCCATGAAGATGACAAAGAGAAGCTTGCCGATACAATTAAAACTTATGAAACTAAAGAAGATGTTGTTATCCATAAAGAGATAGCAGATGTACCAACAATCGAAGAGGAAAAAGAGGATCTCACTTTAGAAGAGCAAGAGTTAGCAGAGCTAAAAGCAATGCATGAGAGCAAAAATACAATTGCCCAGACAACAACAGAAGTAAGTGTTAGCAAAGATGAATCGACAACAGAAAAAAGCGAAGAAGCACTTAATAAAGATAACTCACAACTCTACTATAAAATTATAGAGATGCAAGTAAAAGGCATCGATTTAGAGAGAAATGCACAAAATCTTAATGTTGATATCGATAGCTATAAGATGCTTGTAGATAACTACTTAGATGAGTTAGAAAATTATAACGATGATTTAAAAAACAGAGTACACTCAACTATAACCATGCTAGCCGATGCTGGTGAGTTACTCTCTTTAAATGTTGTAAGCAAGAAACTTAATGAGATTGCAGTCACTACCGAACCTGCAACACCATTGAGAGACTTAACACTTCTAGTTTCTCTTTTACGCGATAAAGTGGGTAATAAAAAATCAACAGTAGTTGCAGATAAGATTGAACCAGTAGAGGCTCCTGCTGTTAAATCTCCAGAAAAAGTAGCTTTAAAAGAAAACGAAAATGAGCTTGGATTTAATCTCGTAGAGATCACTACCCCAGAAGAACTTTTAGCAAAAATTCCGGCAGTTACAATAGATTACGATCCTCATAAAGCCTCTGATGAGTTAAACCTACCTGTATCACTTATTCTTGAGTTTGCAGATGACTTTACAGCACAAGCGAAAGAGCACCTTTACCAGATGGTAAAAGCATATAAGGAAGGAGATCTCAAAACACTCCAGACAACTGCTCATATGCTTAAAGGTGCTGCAAGTAATTTGCGTATCGATCCATTAGCCGAGAACCTCTTTACTATCCAAAAACTACAATCACTTAGTAGTGCAGAGAAGCTTTTAAAAGAGTTTGTAGCAAAATTAAAAGGTTTAGAAAACAAATTAAAAATCATAGAAGGCAATCATAATGAAAATTAAGAGTAAGTTAAAATTAATAACGATACTCCCTGCTATAATATTAGTTGCAGCTGCTGCATACCTCTTTTATAAAACATATATCGACTACGAGAAGGTAAAAGCCTATAAGGTAGCTACAAATAATAATCAATACCTAGATAAAGTCCTTGTAGAACTTGGGCGAGAGAGAGGTATAAGTGCTCTCTACTTAGCTTCTAATAAAAACTCGTATAGAGAACTTTTACAAAAACAGTATAATCGAACGAATAAAGCAATTAGTGAATATAAAAACCATCTTATTGCAAGCAATAATACACTCTTAAAAAAAGATTTTCTCTTTAATGAACCAATTAATATCGATAGTGCCTCTTATAAAGAACTTAATGTAAAATTAAGCCATCTATCTAAAATAAGAGCAAACCTTAACTCTGCAGATCCAAAAGATTATCTTAAATACCTTGCAATGTATAGCGATAAGTTGACAAAACCTGTTTTAAAAAATCTACTGCAGATAGAGAGATTTGCACTTGATGTAGAGTTAAATAAAATCAATAACTCACTCTCAAATCTCTATTTAAGTCAAGAGTACTCTGGATTACTACGCGATTTCTTAGTCTTCAATATAGAGCAAAAGAAACCAATTACTAAAGAGAAATTAGTTAAATGGATGGATTTCCATGCCAAAGCGATGCTTTTTGATCCTAAATTAATTCGAGATAAAACACTCTCAGAAAAGATAGATACTTTCTTAAATAACTCATATAGTAATATTGTAAAAGAGAAGTTTATTAATGTATATCACGATATCTTTACACACGCTACAACAGGTAATTACGAAACAGACTCTATTCGCCTCTTTACAGTACTAGGTAAACATATTGGACTCTATACAAAAACATCTGCTGTAATCTACAATCAAGCACAATCTACCTTAAATAATAATATGTATAAGCACCTTCTGTTAGTTGCACTTTTTGGTTTGCTTTTACTTATTTCACTCTTTTTAATCTTCTTTGGACACAAAATCTCTAAGGAGCTTGAAACTAACTCAAAAGAGTTGGAACTCTCACTAAAGCGTGCTGTTAAAGAACTTGGAGAGACAGACCCGACGATAAAAGAGGAGCTCGAAGAGATTAATAGTATCGATTTTGAAACCTCAAGTGGTATGCGAAGAGGTTACCAATTCCTAGAGAAAATGATAGAGTCTGCAAAAGAGGATAAGATAGAGGCGATAGAAGCAAATAAAGCAAAATCGTACTTCTTAGCGAATATGTCGCATGAGATTCGAACACCTATGAATGGTATTATCGGATTTGCCGAGCTTCTAAAGAATACAAAACTAGATGATGAACAGCAAGAGTATGTATCGATTATAGAGAAGAGTTCAGATAACCTACTCAATATTATCAACAATATTCTTGATCTCTCGAAGCTAGAGAGTAATAAAGTTGAGTTAGAGCATGTAATTTTCGATACAGCAAAAGAGTTCGATAGTACTATCGATACATTTGCAGTAATTGCTTCTGAGAAAAATATTGAGTTAAACTACTACTTAGACCCTCGTATTTCGCCAAAACTAAAAGGTGACCCAACCAAATTAAAAGAGATTCTAACTAACCTACTTAATAATGCAATTAAATTTACAAAATCACATGGTGAGATTGATGTAGAGATTAAAAGAAGCTTTACTGTACAAGACGATAACAGAGTCTGGATAGAGTTTATAGTTAGTGATACTGGTATTGGTATGAGTAAACAACAGATAGAGAGAATCTTCCAGCCATTCATGCAAGGCGATTCATCTATCAATAGAAAGTATGGTGGTACAGGACTTGGCTTAACCATTACTAAAGAGTATGTTGAGCTTATGGGTGGAGAGTTAAAGGTCAATAGTAAAGAGGGTGTTGGATCTACATTCTATTTTACGCTTCCAATTGAAGAGATCGAGAGTGGCAATAAAAGCTACCAAGGGCTCTTTGATAAACTTGAAGTACTTCTGTATCAAAATGATAAAGATAACAAACTTGTACACTATCTTGAGGGGTATCTTAAGTATTATGGTGTTAAATATAATCTCTTTGAATCAAAAGATGAGATGTTCTCTCTCATAAAAGAGAGACCAAATGCAAATATATTTGTGGATCTAAATAGAGCCACTAAAGAGCTTAAAGAGGCTCTACACTCTCTGAACAAAGAACAACTCATTGCAATTAGCACACTTACGAATAACGAAAGCCTCAAAGAGTACTCTCTGCCAAATGAGAGAATACTCTTTAAACCTATTGGTTTTGTACGCTTCTTAAATACTCTGAAGTTCTTAAGTAAAATCGATATAGCTAAAGAGCAAGAGACACCACGAGTACAAGCAAAATATTATGGTAAAGCTTTGGTGGTAGAAGATAATATCATTAACCAAAAACTAATTGTAAATATTCTAAAGAGCTTTGGATTAAATGTGGATGTTGCTGATCATGGTAAAGAGGCAGTAGATAAAAGAAAGAGAGTTGAAGATTACGATTTAATCTTTATGGATATTCAAATGCCAGTAATGGATGGTATTGAAGCTACAAAAATTATTAAAAAATTCGAAGATGAGAATGGCTTAAATAAAGTGCCAATCATCGCTTTAACAGCAAATGCATTAAAAGGCGATAGAGAACGACTCTTAAAAGAGGGATTAGATGAGTATATCTCAAAACCTATTGAGATGGCTGAACTACTCTATATACTCCACAAATTTTTAAGCCATAAATCCTCTATTAGAATGGATATTTTAGAGACACAAGAGAAGAAGAAGCAAAAAGATAAAAGCTCTCAATCAAATGAGCCTACATCAGAAGAAGTTAAAAAAGCTAAAAAAGTGCTCATTGCCAAAAAATTCCCACTCAGTAATAAAATCCTCTCGACTCTTATTGCATCTCTAGGAATCGAGAGCGATCTACTCGAAGAGCCTGAAAAACTAGCCCATAAGATTGCAAAAGAGGAGTATGATATTCTCTTTACCGATGAAGAGTTATTAACACCAACTCTCCTAGAAATCATTAAAAAACAGAATATCAAAGTTGTTTTAACAGAAGATAATAATAACCAAATAGAAGAGAAGAATGGTGTTACTGTCGCATCTATCAACCAGTTAGCCAACAAAGATGAGATTGCATCTATCATCAAGAAGTTTAGGGAGGAGTAATGAGACAACTCAAAGTACTCTTAGTTGATGATGATACTATCAATCGTAAACTAATTAAGACACTACTTGCCCACCATAAAGAACTCGTCAAAGAGGTTATAGAGGCTAATAATGGTGCTGAAGCACTAGAAATTGTTAAGTCACACTCAGATATAGATTTAGTACTGCTCGATATACTTATGCCAATTCTCGATGGACGCGGTTTTTTAAAAGCATTTCGATCACAAAAAAGCAATAGTAATATCCCTGTTATAGTATTAACAACAGACGATAGTAAAAAAACAGAAGTTCTCAATTATGGAGCAGATGATATACTCATAAAGCCAATAAAAGAGGATAACTTAATAAAACATATTACCTACTGGACACAAGAGGTAGAGTAGATTCTTCAAATTTTTTACATTTATAGAATTCATCAAATATCTTATAATGATTTTCTATCTTAGCGGAAGTATGTGTGAAAAAACTTGATATTTCTTGGAGGTGAGACTTTAATCTTTCAAAGCATAACCAATAAATAGCAGCATCAAGATGAGGAAAAAGCCTCATATCCGTTATCTTCTAAGTTTTTCCACAGACTCGAAGAGCAGCAAGATATGAAATAAATTTTTGGTGTACTCTAAATTTTATTAAAAATAAAAAAATTTCAGAATTTTTTAAAAGTAGATGATTACGATTGGTTGCGGGAGGCGGATTTGAACCACCGACCTTCGGGTTATGAGCCCGACGAGCTACCAAGCTGCTCTATCCCGCGATAGAAGAAAGTACTTAAAAGTGGATGGGGTAGAGGGATTCGAACCCCCGAATGACTGGACCAAAACCAGTTGCCTTACCGCTTGGCGATACCCCAATCGTTTTAAGTGACGGAATTATAGCAATTTTAAAAGGCTTTGTCAAGAGTTTTTACCAAAAAAATATATTTTTTATTTAGTAGTTTTCTACTTAACTCTATTTTGATATAATTAGAGAAAATTAGCTAAAAACATAAGGAATTTAATGTCAGAAGCAATTAAACGAGTTCAAGAGGCGATAGATGAGATTAAAAAAGGGAATATGGTCATTATGATAGATGATGAAGATCGCGAGAATGAGGGCGATCTTGTCTATGCAGCTACATTTAGCACACCCCAGATGGTCAACTTTATGGCAAAAGAGGCACGAGGGCTTATATGTACCCCCATGACAAAAGAGATTGCAACAAGATTAGATCTTAATCCGATGGTTGCCAATAACGACTCTGCACACGAAACAGCATTTACAGTCTCGATAGATACAGCAAATGCAAAAACAGGCATTTCAGCAGCTGAGAGAGATGAGTGTATTCGTCTCTTGGCTTCTCCACTTAGCCATAGTGATGACTTTGTACGCCCAGGGCATATATTTCCACTCATTGCAAAAGATGGTGGTGTGTTAGTACGAACTGGACATACCGAAGGCTCTGTTGATCTCTGTGTACTTGCAGGGCTTGCTCCGGTTGCTGTAATTTGTGAGATTATAAAAGATGATGGCACAATGGCACGAAGAGATGATTTAGAGATCTTTAAAGAGAAGCACAATATGAAGTTTGTCTATATCTCTGACATTGTTGAGTTCCGTCTAGCAAATGAGAAGTTAGTAACGCAAACGAGTAGTAAAGAGCAGTTATTTTTTGGTGTCAAAGTTGAGAAAATAACCTTTAGCGACCACTTAGGACGAGAGCATACTGTAATTAAATTCTACAGTGCAAACAAAAAAGAGAATGTTCGCTTTCATAACATTGGCAGTGACTTAAACTTGCTTACAAACGAAGCGAAATATAGAGCTTTAATGGATTCAATAGAGTATTTAAAAAGAAATGGTGGACTTTTGATATTTTTAGATACCAAAGTGATTTCGAAAGAGCAAGCAAGAGAGTTTGGTATAGGTGCTCAAATTTTAAAGTCTCTTGGTATTGAAGAGATCAACCTATTAACTACAAATAAAGATACTGAGTTTGTAGGTTTAAGTGGTTTTGGGTTGAATGTTGCTAAAAAAATAGTTCTTTAGTTGTATAATTGCATCAAAATTGTTAATATGGAGTAGATATGGGTTTAGGAATCGGTTTAGTAGGCTTACCAAATGTGGGGAAATCAACAACTTTTAATGCTTTAACAAAAGCACAAAATGCAGAGAGTGCAAATTACCCTTTTTGCACAATTGAGCCAAATAAAGCAGTTGTACCAGTACCAGATAAGAGATTAGATGAGTTAGCTAAGATTGTTAACCCAGAGAGAATACAATACTCTACTTTAGACTTTGTAGATATTGCAGGACTAGTAAAGGGTGCTAGCAAAGGGGAAGGTTTAGGAAATAAGTTTCTCTCTAATATTAAAGAGACAGAGGTTATTTTACAAATTGTTAGATGCTTTGATGACGAAAATATCACCCATGTAGAGGGGAGCGTAGATCCTGTGCGAGATATTGAGATTATCGAAACTGAGCTTCTGCTCGCAGATATTGATGCACTAGAGAAGCGAATCTCTAACTTAGAGCGTAAAGCAAAAGGTAACGATAGAGATGCTAAAGCTCAGTTAGAGGTTGCCAAAAAGCTCTTAGAACACCTAGAGGCTGAAAACCCTGTATCTACATTCGAAGATGATAGTGACGCTTTTGAGACGCTTAAAAAAGAGTTACGATTTTTAACTGCAAAAGAGATAATCTATGGTGCTAATGTAGATGAAGATGGTTTAGCAGAAGATAATGAGTATGTAGAGGCTCTTAAAGAGTATGCTGCTAAACACAATAGAGAGGTTATAAAGCTTTGTGCTAAAATCGAAGAGGAGATGGTAGGCTTTGACGAAGAGGAGAAGCAAGAGATGCTAGAGTCTCTAGCGGTAGCCGAGTCTGGTCTCGACCAGATAATTCGAAAAGGCTTTGATAAACTTGGACTTATGAGTTACTTTACTGCTGGTGTTAAAGAGGTTCGTGCTTGGACTATTCGCAAAAACACAACAGCTCCAAAAGCTGCCGCAGTTATCCATAATGACTTCGAGAAGGGCTTTATTAGAGCCGAGGTTATCAGTTACGAAGATTTTGTAGCGTATGGTGGCGAAGCAGGTGCTAAAGAGGCTGGTAAGATGCGACTAGAGGGCAAAGAGTATATTGTTCAAGATGGTGATGTTATGCACTTTAGATTCAATGTGTAGAGGTCTGTAATGAAGTATTTACCACTCTTACTCACACTCTTACTCTTAACTTCATGTGCAGATAAGACTGCGAAAGCACAATCTAAATTTCTAATTGGTGGCAAGAGCCACTATGGTATAGAGAAAAGTATAGAGAGAATTGCCACAAATTTAGAGAAAAAGAACTACACTATTGTATCTATTTTCGACCATGAAAAAGAGGCTTTGAAACTTAAAAAAATGCTCTACCCTACAAAAACAGTAAATATCTACAACTCAAAGATTGCTACCAAGATGATTTCGTGCAATCCAAGTATCTCTATGGAGTTTCCTATTCGAGTATCGCTCTATAATAAGATTGATGGAACTACCTATTACTCCTTTACAGATCCTGAGTATTGGAGTCTTAAGCATAATGTTAAAGATAGTGAGTGTCTGAAGCTCATTATTCTTATCAAGCAAGATTTAGAAGAGGCTACATCTCTTCTTAACGAGAATAATCAGTGAAGACATCAGTTGTAATTACAGCATTAAAAGATGCTCTTAATCTAAGTAGACCACAAATACTCTCGCTCTACAATTTAGTATCTTACCCTATGAGCAAAGAGCGGCTCGATGGGATACTGAAAAATCCATCTAACAAACGCAGCATAACAGCTACTTACGAAGAGTTAGGACTCTTTTTAGACGCTCTAATCTTACACAAACGAAAAGAGAGTCCAAATAGCACCGATAGCGATGAAGAGATAGAGTTAACAAACAATCTAATCTTAAAAAAGATCCGTGTAGCACTGAACCTAAAAGAGTATGAGATTGCAATTATATTTGAGCTTGTCGATTTTAAGATTAGTAAATCAAAAATTAAAAATCTCTTTCGCTCTCCCAAACACCCAAAATATATAGAGTGTGACGATAAAACACTCTTAGCATTTCTAGAAGGGTTAAATGAGTTCTATTTTGATGGTGGCGAGGTTGATAAACTGTGAATATTATTAAAAGTAGAGATTTCAGACCAAAAAATGCTTGGGATAGCCAACTCATTACAAATATAAATGGAACTACCATTAAGCTACACTGGACTAATAAGCCATACATTTGGCATATAAATGATGGCGAAGAGGTTTTTGCTGTACTTGATGGAGAGGTTGAAATGTTTTACAAAGAAGATGGCAAAGAGAAATCTATCATCTTAGAGAGTGGCGATATATTCTATGCATCAGTTGGAACCGAACACTACGCTCATCCAATAGGAGAAGCTAGAATTCTAGTTATTGAGAAAGAAGGAAGTATCTAATATGATAACTTGTTATTTAAACTATATAATCGACCCAAAAAAGATTAATGAGTTCGAAACTTATGCAAAGATGTGGATACCACTGGTTAATAGATTTGGTGGCACTCACCATGGATATTTTTTGCCATCAGAGGGTAGAAACAATGTAGCACTTGCACTCTTTACATTTCCAACTCTTGCAAAGTATGAGGAGTATAGAGAAGCCTCTTTTAAAGATAAAGAGTGCTTAGAGGCTTTTGAGTATGCAGAGAAAACAGAGTGCATCATAAGTTATGAGCGGAGTTTTTTTAGACCTGTTTTTAAATAAAAGCTCTAAATATAGAGCTTTTTAATTACTTCGTTGATAATGCTATTTGCACTATGGAGATTTTCGTGGCTCTCTTGGGTAATCTCTAAACCATCATTTACAGTAGTATTCATTAATTTAAGAAGTTCATCTAAAATAAGTACTGTCTTCTCAACTTCAACTTGACTTGCTCTCTGAAGAGACTCTAAGCCGTTTTCTGGCTGCTCGATAAAGAGCATTCTTCTGATTTTTGCATTCTGTTCTTGAAGAATAATATCATACTTTTGCATTACCTGCTTAATATGTTCAAGATGCTCTGTAAGGTTTTTACTCTTTTGGATCTTCTCATCCAGCTCCTCTACATACTTCTCTACATCACTCTCTAGTCGCTGAACATATTTAAGATTTTTTCTCTTCTTGATAAATTTAACAAGGTTAAAGATAATCAGACCAACCAAAAGAGATATAGCGGCTACTAGCAGATAACCAGCAATAGGAGTATCCTTTATATTAATAAGAGCTGCTAACTTACTAGCAATTGTATCTAAGTTTGCCTTTTGCATAAATGTTGGGAGAGCCAAAGGAAGTGCAGCTAATTTGGCACCAAAAAGTGTAAGCCCAGTTGCTGTTGCAAGAGTTCCTAGCACTCCAAATAAAAAGGCACCAAAGCCTCCTTTAGAGAGTGGTTTTATATGGATGAGTTCAGCTTTATTCTCTTGCACAATCTCTTTAGCTTCATTTATATTCTCTTCTAAATTTTCTACACCAACATCTTTAAGAAGTGATATAGAAGTTGCTACTGTTGTCTTTACTATATCGTTTTCAAGACGCATAAAGTTTATAGTTGTCTCTTCTAACTCTTTATCTGCTTTTTTATACTCATCATACTTCATTTCAGCAGTTAATTTTGATTGCGTTAGCTTATCAACTAAATTTTGGTGGAGATCACTCTCTACTTTGTTATCTAAAACAATGGATCTATTATCGATATCTTCGCTTAGCTCTTCTACACTCTCTTCAGCAACACTCTCAGCAGCCTCTAATGGCTCTTTAACCTCTGAAGCCTCTTTAATCTCTTCTTTTTGCATGGCTATCCTTTACTCACAAAGATTTTTTATTATAATAACATATTTTAAGCCTACGATAGCATAGTTTAGGGTAACTTTTTATATAATTCAGCAAAAAATAAGGGTTTACTATGTTTGAATTGATCATTTATGTCTTTATAGCCCTTCTTGCCCTCTCTGCTTTGGTTTTTTTTCATGAACTTGGACACTTTAGTGCTGCTAAGTTTTTTGGTGTAAAAGTTGAACGATTTAGTATTGGTTTTGGTAAGATACTTTTTAAAAAAGAGTGGCTAGGTACTGAGTGGGCATTTGCCCCTATTCTTCTTGGTGGTTATGTGAAACTCAAGGGGCAAGACGATACAGACCCACTTGCTCGAAGCACTGATCCAGATAGTTACAATAGTAAAAAGCCGTGGCAGCGGATAGTTATTCTTCTTGCTGGTCCTCTTGCAAATATAGTTTTAGCCTTTTTTATCTATCTTTTTATTGCAATAAAAGGGGCACCAATCATTGCTGCTAGTAGCTATATTCCCCCAGTCGTTGGGAAAGTTGTCCCAAATACACCTGCTGCCAAAGCTGGTTTAAAGGCTGAAGATAAGATTATTAAAATTAACAACACCCCTATTCGATACTGGTACCAACTAAAAGATGCGATTGTTAATAGTAGCGATAGAATTACGCTCAATGTGTTAAGAGGAGATAGTGAGCTAGAGTTAACACTCACACCTAAGATAGAAGAGAGAAGTAACGAGTTTAACCAAACTGTCAAACAGAGAGTCATAGGAATTGTTCCAAAAATTGATAAAAACACAACTGTTCACTTCTCTCCTATCGAGGCACTACACTATGCACTCAATGAGACTAAAAAATCTACTCTTCTCATTACAAAAGGGATACAAAAGGTCTCTACTGGCGAGGTGGAATCGAAAAATATTGCCGGTGCATTGACAATTTTTGATCTACTTATCAGCTTTGCAAAGGCAGGGCTTTTATACCTACTCTTTATTATGGCTCTTATTTCGGTCAATTTAGGTGTTATTAACCTATTGCCTATACCAGCACTTGATGGTGGGCATATCCTCTTTAATATCTATGAGATGATAACCAAAAAACCACCAAATGAAGAGGTTTTATATCGATTAACTATCGCTGGTTGGATATTTTTAATGGGTATAATGGTATTTGGCTTGTATAATGATATAAATAGAATTTGGGGGTAACAATGATTTTAGAGAAAGAGAAATTAAGAGCAAACTTAGATAGAGTTATTTGGGATATCGAAGAGGCAAGAGTAGCAAGAAGCGAGCACCTTATTGTGCAACTTGTTGTTGTAAGCAAATATACAGAGATAGAGAATATCAAAACACTTTATGAACTCGGTCAGAGAAACTTTGGTGAAAATCAGGTACAGCAGCTAGCCCAACGAGTCGAAGCTTTAGATGAATTACCACTAGCTTGGCATATGGTTGGAACACTACAAAAGAATAAGATCAATAAGTTAATCGATCTTAACCCAGTGCTGATACACTCAATAGACTCTTTAGAGTTAGCTCAAGAGCTTAATAAACGGCTTGAATCGAAAGGGAGAACTCTTAGTGGTCTTTTACAAATTAATAGCTCTTATGAAGCAAGCAAAAGTGGTATAAAACCAGAAGAGGCGATCGATATCTACAAGCAGATACAAGAGAGTTGTCCAAACCTTACCTTAAAAGGGGTTATGACAATTGGTGCACATAGCGAAGATACTAAAGAGATACGAGAGAGCTTCGAGAGAACCTATAAGATTTATGAACAGCTTCAAAAGAGTGGTGCCACAATCTGCTCGATGGGAATGAGTGGTGATTTTAAATTAGCAATTGAGTGTGGCTCCAATATGGTTAGAATTGGATCGAGACTATTTGAGAGTTAAGAATTAAGAATTGAGAATTGAGAATTGAGAGTTAAGAGTTGAGGTTTGTGTTTTTCTCTTGTTCTAAAGCTGGGGCTTTGGAGGAAATATAGGGTAGAAAAAGTTTGAAGTTGGAAGGTTGTTAGTTTATGCAAAACATTTTAGTTCATATCTGCTGTTCGGTAGATAGTCACTACTTTTTACAAAAGATGCAAAAAGATTTTCCTAATGCTAAACTAATAGGCTTCTTTTATGACCCAAATATACACCCCTATAGCGAGTACTATCTAAGACTCCTAGATGTTCAAAGAAGTTGCAAAAAGTTAGGCATAGAGCTTGTAGAGGGTGAGTATGACTATGATGCATGGATAGATGCAGTAAGAGGGCTAGAGAACGAGCCAGAAAAGGGTGCAAGATGTTCAGTATGCTTTGATAGTCGCTTTGAAATAAGTGCCAAAAAAGCACAAGAGTTAGGGTGTAACTACTTTACATCTACACTCTTAACTTCGCCAAAAAAATCGATAGAGCAGCTAAAGCAGAGTGGTGATCAATTAGCCAATAGATTTGGCATTCAATTTTTAGCACCTAATTACCGCCAAAAAAATGGCACCCAAGAGCAGAATATTTTAGCAAAAGAGGCAAAACTCTATCGACAAAACTACTGTGGATGTCTCTATGCCCTCAAACAGCAAAGAGAGCAACAAAACCGACTCTTAGATGAACTCTTTTGCCCAGTTTCTAAACAGATTCAACCAAACTCTATCGAAGCAAAAATCGAACTCTACAAAAAACGGCTAGAGCTTGAGGAGCAAGGGGCTAATTACGAGATTATAAAGAACCGATTTCTTAATTGGCGGCTCCTTTTTGGTATTGTAAAAGAGAAGAAAAAACCGATACTAACCCATATACTCCCCTACTCTACACTCAAAAACAGCTACTCTCGAGGCAAAGTAGAGAGAGCTATAAACGGTGTGTACTACTTTAGTCGTGATGAGATTAAATTTATTACTCTTGAACACTACAACACTTTAGGAAACAGAGAGTATAGATCAATTAAAGAGCTTCTTGAAAGCCCACCGCGTTTTGAAGAGGAGTTAGCTATCCGCTCTCAAATTGTTCACTCCCCTTTTGATCTCTCGGCTATCTTTGTTGTCCAAGAGGTACCAAAGTCAAAAGTAGAGTTAAAAGTTGAAACGAAAGTCTATGAAGATGTCAAAGAGGAACTTCTAATTCTAAATACTCCATAGAACCAATAGAACAACTCTAAATTAAAAAATGACATAATAATCAATTTTTAACAAAGCTTTCGATACCATTACACAACAGTTTTTTATAAAGGTAGCACCATGCTTTATAATGTTATGCAGATACAAGATATTCTTCCTCATAGATACCCTTTTCTTTTAGTCGATAGAATTACTGAACTAGAACCATCTAAGATGATTACAGGTTATAAAAATGTCTCTATATCAGAGCCAGTTTTTCAAGGGCACTTTCCTGACCATCCAATCTACCCAGGTGTTATGATTATTGAGGGGATGGCACAAGCTGGTGGTGTTTTGGCATTTCAAAGTGCTTCTAAAGAGGAGCAAGAAGCTGCTAAAGATAAAGTAGTTTACTTTATGAGTATCGATAAGTGTAAATTTAGACATCCAGTAGTTCCTGGTGACCAGTTAATTTATAAGTTAACAGTAATTAAAAATAGAGGTGCTGTATGGCATTTAGATGGCAAAGCTTTCGTAGATGATAAACTTGTTGCAGAAGCTGAGCTTAAAGCAATGATTGTTGATAAGTAAGAAAATTATGTCTTTTATTCACCCTACAGCTATTATCGAAGCTGGTGCAACAATTGGTAAAAATGTATCTATTGGTGCCTATAGCTATATTTCCAAAGATGTCTCAATTGGCGACAATACGAAAATTGGTAGCCACACTTTAATAGAGGGCAATACAACAATCGGTAGTGGTAACGAAATCTTCTCTCATGCAGTTATTGGTTCGATTCCACAAGATTTAAAATATAGTGGTGAAAAAGTGGAACTTATAATTGGAAATAATAATAAAATTCGAGAGTTCACACTTATAAACCCCGGTACAAAAGGCGGTGGAGGTGTTACAAAAATTGGCGACAATAACCTTTTAATGGGATATGTGCATATTGCTCATGATGTGATTATTCAAAATAACTGTATCTTAGCAAATGCGGCTACACTTGCTGGACATGTAGAGCTTGGTAGTGGTGTTGTAATTGGTGGCTTAACACCTATCCATCAATTTGTAAAAATTGGCGATATGGCAATGATTGCAGGGGCTAGTGCAGTAAGCCAAGATGTACCGCCATACTGTTTAGTAGAGGGTAATAGAGCGAAACTCAGAGGACTCAACTTAACTGGTTTAAGACGCAATATTGCGACTGAAGATATAAACAGAATAAAATCTGCTTACAAAGAACTCTTTAGCGGTACACGACCACTTAAAGAGGTTGCCAAGGAGTTGAGTAGAAGTGAAAATAGTTATATAAGCAATTTAGCACAATTTATTTTAAACTCAACGCGTGGCATTGCATACGACCGTACTAAATAGAAGAAAGCACTCTAAGCGTAGTTGAGTATAATATAGAGAGAATTAAAAAGGATAGTAAAAGATGAAACAATGTAGTTTTTGTGGAGCACATGAGAAAGATGACCTCCCCTTAGTAGCAGGACAGAACGCATATATTTGTAGTAACTGTGTTGTTTCTGCATACAAAATTCTCTTTGGAGAAGAGAGTAGTTCGTACGAAGAGATAGAGCAAGAGTTAAAAGAGCTCACTCCAAAAGAGTTGAATAACTTCTTAAACAATTATGTTATTGGCCAAGAGAGTGCGAAAAAGACACTCAGCGTTGCAGTCTATAACCACTATAAAAGAATTCTTAAAAAGAGTCATAACGAAGATGATACAGAGATTTCTAAATCAAATATTCTTCTTATTGGGCCAACTGGGAGTGGAAAAACACTTTTAGCTCAATCGATTGCGAAATTTTTAGATGTACCTATTGCGATAGCTGATGCTACAAACCTTACAGAGGCTGGCTATGTTGGAGAGGATGTTGAGAATATTATTACTAAACTGCTCCTAGCCGCCGATGGGGATGTACAAAAGGCTGAGAGAGGGATTGTATTTATTGACGAAATAGATAAAATTGCACGAATGGGTGAGAACCGTTCTATTACACGAGATGTATCTGGAGAGGGTGTACAACAAGCACTTCTTAAAATTATAGAGGGATCAACAATTAATATTCCACCAAAAGGTGGGCGAAAACATCCTAATCAAGACTTTATTCAGATTGACACCTCTAATATTCTTTTTATCTGTGGCGGTGCTTTTGATGGTCTCGAAGAGATTATCGAGCGAAGAATTGGTGGAAATACTCTAGGCTTTGGCCATAAAAAACGCACCAAAGAGGATAATAAAAATATTCTCTCTTTTGTTGAACCAGATGACTTAGTCTCTTTTGGGCTTATACCAGAACTTATTGGCCGTCTCCATGTTATTACTACACTTGAGAAGATCTCGGTAGAGAATATGATTCGCATCTTAACAGAACCAAAAAATTCCTTAGTAAAACAGTACCAAGCACTCTTTGCTATGGATGATGTCACCCTCACTTTTGAGGAGAGTGCACTTAGAGCAATTGCCGAAAAGGCTTTAGAGCGAAAAACAGGAGCAAGAGGATTACGGTCAATTTTAGAGGCTATTTTGCTCGAAATTATGTATGAATTGCCTGATTTAAAAGGGTATGAAGTTATAATTACGGAAGATGTTGTCAAAAATGGCTCAGAGCCACTTTTGTTAAAAAATAAAAAAACAGCGTAAAAGGATGATAGGTGGGATTTTTTAGAAATTTATTTGGTTTTTTATCACATGATATGGCGATAGACTTAGGAACTGCGAATACAATTGTACTCATTAAAGGAAAAGGTATTGTAATTAATGAGCCCTCAGTTGTTGCTGTAAAACTCAATAGACTTGGACAAGAGGAGATCTTAGCTGTTGGGCAAGAGGCTAAAGAGATGATTGGGAAGACTCCAGGATCTATTAAAGCTATTCGCCCTATGCGAGATGGTGTCATTGCAGATTTTAACACTACAGAGATGATGATAGAGTACTTTATTAAAAAAGTAAATGGAAAAGGGATGTTTGCATCTCCTCGTATTATTATCTGTGTACCATATGGTCTAACTCAAGTTGAGAGAAAAGCTGTTCGAGAGTCTGCTTTAAATGCAGGGGCTAGAAGCGTCTATTTGATTGAAGAGCCAATGGCAGCAGCTATTGGTGCTGGTTTACCTGTTAAAGATCCTAATGGTAACTTGGTAGTAGATATTGGTGGTGGTACTACAGAGATTGGTGTAACCTCTCTTGGTGGTTTAGTTATTAGTAAATCTATTCGTGTTGCTGGAGATAAGCTTGATGCTGCTATTATGGATTATCTTAAGAAAAACTTCAACCTCCTTATTGGTGACCGTGTTGCAGAGAAATTAAAGATTGATATTGGAACAGCAGTTAAACTTGATGAACCTCTTAAAACAACAGTAAAAGGGCGCGACCAAGTTGAGGGAAGCCTTAAATCGATAGAGATAACTAGTGAACATATTCGTGAGGCGATCTCAGACTCACTTCACCAAATTGCTGAAGCACTCAAAAGTGTTTTAGAGCAAACGCCACCTGAATTAGCAGGTGATATTGTAGAGAATGGTATTGTTCTAACTGGTGGTGGTTCATTAATTCGTGGTTTAGATGAGTATCTTGCAGAAACAGTAAAACTTCCAGTCTATATTGCTGAAGAGCCACTCTTAGCTGTTGCAAAAGGTACAGGTGAAGCACTGAATCAAATTGATCTACTACAGCAAACTACATATGAGGATTAAGAACAGATATGAAGAAGAGAGGCATCCTAATTCTTCTAGCTCTTATAATCCTATTTGTAATAAATACAAAATATAGTGGTGCCGTTAAAAGCTTCTTTTTAGATCTTATAAATCCAATTAAAAATGCCTATCATAACTTTAGTGATATGGGCGATAGCTATATACATCAACACCAACTTGTTCTCTCATTAAAAAGAGAAAATAGTGAGCTTAAAAAGCTTCTTATTGAGCAGTCTCACTATATTAAGCAACTCTCAGAAGTCTACCACCTTTTACCATCTTTAGAGAAAAAACCTTATAAAAGCATCTATCTTGTCAATACAATCTCCTATGTTAAGCTAAACCGTTTAGATGAGATTCTGCTAACAACTCCAAAAGAGTTAGAAATGAAACAAAAACAACTCTATGGCTTAATTCAAGAAGATGTTGCAGCCGGTATTGTGCAGAATATTGATGGCAAGTTTTACGGCTATCTTCTTTCACATCCTAAATGTACATTTGGTGTATCTATTGGTTCAAAAGAGATACATGGTATCGCACAAGGCGATAACAAAAAAGGTATGATTGTAAAATTTATTCCACGATGGTCAAAAGTTACAATAGGAGATGTTGTAAAAACAAGTGGCTTAGATAATATCTTTTTTCCAGATATCCCTGTAGGTGTAGTTGTAGATGTAAATACACTTGACCAATACAAGCAAGCAAAGATAAGAATCTATGCAAATATTGCAAAACCTGAGACATTCTTTTTAATCTCTAACCCTGCACCATATTTAACTACAGATTATCAGCCAAAAAATGCTTTTCCTAATAAAGTCTATCCATATATCCCTATCGATGCACAAAATAACGAAAATAACAGCTCTGCTGATCAAACAAAAGAGAATATAGTTGAGCCTTCTCTTATAAAAGAGGAAGAGAAACAGCAGATAATCGACTATGGATCTCTCTTAAACAATACACTCCAATTTAACAAAAAATATTAGTGTTCTACTGAACTTTTTTTCTTATTAGTATGTAGTAATTTATAAAGCTCATATTCAAATCGTTTAAGTATAATACTAACTTAAAAAGAGGTATCTATCTATGCCAAAAAGAACCGATATACGCACAATACTACTTATAGGATCAGGACCGATTGTTATCGGTCAAGCTTGCGAATTTGACTACTCCGGTACACAAGCTGCAAAAACACTGAAAAGTTTAGGATATCGTGTTGTTTTAATTAACTCCAACCCAGCTACTATTATGACAGATCCTGAGTTTGCCGATAGAACCTATATAGAGCCCATTGAAGAGGAGATTATTGCAAAAATCATTAAAAAAGAGAATGTAGATGCAATTCTTCCAACAATGGGTGGGCAGACAGCTTTAAATGTTGCTATGAGTATGTACGAGAAGGGTATGCTTGAGGGTGTAGAGTTTCTTGGTGCTAACCCAGCAGCAATCAAAATGGGAGAGGATAGACAAGCATTTAAAGAGGCGATGATAAAAATAGGTATGGATCTCCCTATTTCACAATATGCTTATACTATAGATGAAGCTTTAGAGGCTGCTAAAAAGATTGGCTTCCCTTTAATTATACGAGCCTCTTATACACTCGCTGGCGGTGGTAGTGGAGTTGCGTATAATATCGATGAATTTAAAGAAATTGCAAAGAGTGGCTTAGAAGCTAGTCCAATTAACGAAATCTTAATCGAAGAGTCTCTACTTGGTTGGAAAGAGTATGAGATGGAGGTTATCCGTGATAGAGCAGATAACTGTATTATTGTATGTTCTATTGAAAACTTAGACCCAATGGGTGTGCATACTGGCGACTCTATAACAATAGCACCTGCACTTACTCTTACAGATAAAGAGTACCAAAGAATGAGAGATGCCTCTTTTAAGATTTTACGAGAGATTGGTGTAGATACAGGGGGGAGTAATGTTCAATTCTCTATCAACCCAAAAACAGGAAGAATGATAGTAATCGAGATGAACCCTCGTGTTAGCCGCTCATCTGCCCTTGCATCGAAGGCTACTGGATACCCTATTGCAAAGGTTGCAACACTTTTAGCAGTTGGCTACACTCTTGATGAGATTACAAACGATATTACTGGAACTCCTGCAAGTTTTGAGCCTGTAATAGATTATATTGTAACAAAGATTCCTCGCTTTACTTTCGAGAAATTCCCACTAGCTGACTCTACATTAACAACAGCGATGAAGTCTGTTGGTGAAATTATGAGTATTGGTAGAACCTTTAAAGAGTCTTTCCAAAAAGCACTTGTTTCACTAGAGACTGGACTTATTGGATTTAACGAAATTGATTGCGATGAAGAGACTCTCAATAGAGAGATTCGTCGCCCAAATAGCGATAGAATTCTCTATGTAATGGAGGGCTTTAGAAGAGGCAAAAGTGTCGAAGAGATTTTTGAACTCTCTAAAATAGACCCATGGTTCCTCTATCAATTTGAAGAGTTAGCAAAAAGAGAGAAAGAGATAAATATCTCAATTTTAAACAACAGTGAACTTTTACGAAAGGTAAAAAGCGAAGGCTTTAGTGATGCGATAATTGCACACTTAATCAATAGAGAAGAGGGTACAGCACTTACAGAAAATGATATCTATAACGCTAGAGAGAAACTTGGCATCAAGCAGCACTTTAACGAAGTAGATACCTGTGCTGCTGAGTTTAAAGCCTTAACGCCATACCTCTACTCGAGCACTAGTATCTCTAATGAGCTAGAGCAGACTAACCCTACTAACTCAAACGATAAAAAAGTACTTGTAATTGGTGGTGGCCCAAACAGAATTGGACAAGGTATTGAGTTTGACTACTGCTGTGTGCATGCTGCTTTTGCTCTTGAAGATATGGGCATAAAATCGATAATGTACAACTGTAACCCTGAGACAGTTTCTACAGATTACGATACAAGTGATGTGCTCTACTTTGAACCGATCGACTTTGAGCATGTGCGTAATGTAATCGAGCACGAAAACCCAGATGGTATTATTGTACACTTTGGTGGGCAAACCCCTCTAAAATTGGCAAAAAAATTAACTGAAATTGGTGCAAAGATTATCGGAACAAGTGCTAAAGTTATCGATATGGCTGAAGATAGAGAGAAGTTCTCAGACTTTATTAAAGAACTAGGATTAAAGCAGCCTGATAACGGTACTGCCTTTACAAAAGAGGAGGCTCTCATTATTGCCAATAGAATTGGTTATCCTGTGCTTGTTCGACCAAGCTTCGTACTTGGTGGTAGAGCAATGCGTACAGTCTATAGCGATAGTGAACTCAAAGAGTATATGGATGAAGCTGTACAAGTCTCTAACGAATCGCCTGTACTTATTGACAAATTCTTAAATAATGCTATTGAGCTTGATATAGATGCAATTAGTGATGGGAAAGAGGTCTATATTGGCTCGCTTATGCAGCATATCGAAGAGGCAGGTATCCACTCTGGTGATAGTGCCTGTATCCTCCCTACTCTCTCTATTAGCGATAAGTTAAAAGCAAAAATAGAGAAGCAGACTATGGATATTGCACTAGGTCTAGGTGTTGTTGGACTTATGAATGTACAGTATGCAATTTTTGAAAATGAGGTTTACTTAATCGAGGTAAACCCAAGAGCATCACGAACTGTACCATTTGTATCGAAAGCAACAGGTCTTCCACTAGCAAAAGTAGCTACAAAAGTTATGGTAGAAGGTAACCTTAGAGAGGCTCTTAAATTCTACGACAGATTTAAAGTTGTCGACTACAACACAACACCTATGAAGCCAAAACTAAAAGATCATGTAGCAGTAAAAGAGGCTGTATTCCCTTTCAATAAACTCCCAGGTTCCGACCTTATCTTAGGACCAGAGATGAAGTCTACCGGAGAGGTAATGGGTATTAGTAGAGACTTTGGGATGAGCTTTGCAAAGAGCCAATTTGCCTCTAAAAATATTATTCCACTTGAGGGAACTGTATTTATCTCTTTAACTAGCAACGATAAGCCATTAGCTGGTGAGATTGGTAAACTCTATAGCGACTTAGGATTAAAGATAGTAGCAACTAAAGGTACACACAAAGCTCTTAGCGAAGCAGGAATAGAGTGCGAACTTGTCCTTAAACTTAGTGAGGGTCGCCCAAATATTGATGATATGATAAAAAATAACGAAATTGCAATTGCAATTAACACAAGTGACAATACTGCAAGCAAAAGCGACGCTAAAAAGATTCGACAAAGTGTATTAGCAAACAATGTAGCATACTTTACAACAATCGCAGCTGCAAAAGCAGCAGCACTTGCTATCAAATCTCTCAAAGCAAATGGTGGCAATATTGAGCCAAATGCTCTTCAAGACTACTTAAGCAATGGATAAGAGACTCTTCTTAACAAATACAGATACAACAATCGGCTTTCTCTCTCAGAGCAGAGAGCAGCTCGATAGAGCAAAAGAGAGACAACCCAATAAAGAGTATATCCAAGCCCTCCCCTCTTTAAAAGCTATCAAAAAAAGAGTCCCAAAATACTTTAGACGCAGGGTAAGAGTAGCTCAAAAATCTACTTTTATTTTAAGCCACGATTACTCCTTTAGAGTCATAAGAGAGAAAAGACACAAACTCTTAATCGATAGATTGGGCTGGGCATACACAAGCTCTGCAAATCAAAGCAGTAAAGAGTACAATTATGAGTATGCTTACCAAAAAGCAGATATAGTAATCTATCCACTCAGTGCCCCACAAAAGCCATCTACCATTTATAGACTTGGTAAAAATAAGTTCAAAAGGTTACGATTATGAGAATCTGGGAAGATGAAAACTTTTATATTGAAAAACACGACTCCAAACTCCCATGGCTCAAGCTCTTTACAAAAGTTGAGTATAAAGAGATTAGCGAAATCCCATTCGACAGAAAAATGGAGATGTATGGACTCTTAGAAGATATAGAAAGAGCACTCATTGAGTTTTACACCCCTGATAAAATCAACATAGCCTCTTTTGGCAATATGCTCCCAAGAGTTCACTGGCATATAATTGCTAGATTCAAAAACGACCCCTACTATCCAAAAACAACATGGGAAGAGCCAGTTAGAGAGTACAAATTAGATTTACCTCTCTTTGATGAGTTTACAACTTTTTTAACCCAAAATTTAGAGTAATTTTAAAACATTACTCTCTTTCTATTAACTCATGTTGAGATATCTACTTAATCTATCTTTTAACTAAAAATTATATCAATATGTCCATATTTTCGATACTTGTTATTTTTTATGCTATACTTTAAATTGATATTAGTTTGGAGACCTATCATGAAAAAAATTCTACTATTGAGTCTATTAACACTTAAATTCCTCTTGGCAGGTTTTAACTTTGGAGAATGCTCTGGCTCAGGAACATTTGAACAGCAAATTAACAAATTTACCTCTTTTGAAGATGCTATTACTGTTGGAGAGATACCACAAGGTATTCAGGGCTTACATATTGAGTTAAAGTCTGATAACGATGTAGATATTAGACTCTATGCTCAAAATGGCGATAAAATCGTACATTGGCCAAATGGTATTTTAAATGGTCCACAAAAAGAGAGTAAAAAATATAAAAACCATTTAGTTACTTATAGTGGCTATAATGGTGTAGATGGCGACAAGGGTCATGAATATATCGAAGTAGATGGCTCTACACCAACAACATTTATAATGAAAGCCTTTGGCTACAAGGCCGGTTTTGCTACAGTTAATTATAGCTGGAGCGGTAAAGATAACTGTAGTGCTTCAGAGAGTGGTACAGGACATTTTAAGCAAGCAATTTTACAAAAAGCTATTAACCTTGTTGGAACAATTCCCCCACATATTAAAGATGTCTACATTCAATTAACTTCTGATAAAGATTTAGATATTCAACTCTATAGTGCAAATGGCGAGGCAATTATTGCTTGGCCAAACGGTAAACTCTCTGGTCCAAATAAGCAGAGTATTAACTATCATGGTATGAAAATCGAGTGGTCTGGATATAATGGAGTAGATGGAAATAAAGGGCATGAGTATATTAAAATAAGTGGCGAGACAACTCAAGAGCTTATTATGAAAGTCTACGGTTACCAAGCTGGCTATGCAGATGTTGACTATAGCTGGGGTGGTCAAACAACTGCAGATACAACGCCACCAGTAATTACACTTAATGGCTCAAATCCAGTAACGCTATATGTTGGGGCTAGCTATAAAGAGCTAGGGGCAAAAGCTATTGATGAAACAGATGGTAAAGTAAATGTAACTATTAGCGGTAGTGTAAACACTTCGAAAGTTGGCAAATATACTATTACCTATACAGCAGTTGATAAGGCTAAAAATATTGCTAAGAAGCAGAGAGTTGTTAATGTAGTAGCAAAACCTGATACTACAGCTCCTCATATTACTCTTAATGGTGGCAGTATTACCCTTAAAGTTGGGCAAAGCTACCACGAATTGGGGGCAAAAGCATATGATAATGTAGATGGTGATATTAGCAATAAAATTACAATCTATAACGGTGTAAATACACATAAAGCTGGTATCTATTATGTAAAATATAGCGTTAGCGATAAAGCTGGCAATAAAGCTACTGCCATAAGAAAAGTAACGGTTCAAAAAGTAGCAACTACTATAAAGAAAACTTTTGAGACAAGAGTAAGCGATGGATATGATGATGCCGAAGAGCATAGCAATGGGCATATAAGCATTGGAAGCAGCGACTTAGAGATGACTCAAGAGCACGATAAGCAAATTGTAGGTATTCGTTTCGCAAGTGTCGATGTACCACAAGGAGCAACTATTACAAAAGCTTACCTACAATTCCAGGTAGATGAGAGTAGCTCTACAGGTACAAACCTCTACATTACAACACAAAACAGTACAGATGCAGAGCCATTCAGTAAAGATAAATATAACATTAGCCACAGAAAGCTGCTAAGCAACTCTGTAGCTTGGAACCCACCGGCTTGGAATAAAGTAGGAGAGCAATCACTTACACAAAGAACAGATAATATTAGTGCTATTATTCAGCCGATTATCAATAAAAGTTCATGGAGCAATGGTAATCCTCTTGTTTTCGTAATAAAAGGGAATGGAAAAAGAGTCGCAGAATCTTATAATGGTGATCCTACGGCAGCTCCACTGCTTCATATTGAATATACTTTAAGTAGCAACAGTAATACAGAAGCACCTAAAATTACACTTAATGGGCAAAACGATGTAACAATTTTACTTAATTCTACATACCATGATGCAGGAGCAAAAGCATACGACGATATTGATGGTGATATTAGCGATAAAGTTGTTACTAAAAATTATGTCAATACGCATAAGATAGGAACATATAGTGTTGTTTATAGCGTGGTAGACTCTGATGGAAATAGTGCAACTGCAACAAGAGTTGTACATGTAGTTTCTGGCGTAGCAAAAGATATTTTTAGAAAGGCACCATACCTTTTATATACTGGTAAAAACAATCAAATGCTAATTATGTGGCAATTAAAGAGTAAACATAGTGCCTCGATAGCGTGGGGTAAAACTACTAGTTACGAAGAGGGTAGCAAATCTTTAAGCGAATACAGTAGCGACCACTTAGAAAAGGCTCTACTAGATAACTTAACACCAAATAGTAAATACTACTATCAAATATCTATTGATGGAAAACCGGCATTTATGGGTGGCTTTAGAACAGGAGCAACAAGTAGTACCAAAAAGGTATCTTTCTATATATATGGCGATACTAGAAGTGACCCAAAAAGCCACGATTTAGTAGCAAAAGGAGTAATGAATGAGATTGCAAAAGACCCATCTTCTGCAACATTTATTGTATCTTCAGGAGATTTAGTATCAAATGGAGAGTCAGAGAGCAAGTGGGATAGTGAATTTTTTGATGCAAAATATACAAATCTTACAAATATGTTTGCAAATCTACCATATCTTGCTAGCTTAGGGAACCATGCCGGTAATGGTAAACTCTTTGCCAAATACTACCCATACCCAATGTATAAAGCGAATAGATTTTACTACTCTTTTGATTATGGACCAGTACACTTTACAATAATAGACCAATTTACAAACTACTCAAAAGGGAGTGCCCAATACAATTGGATTAAAAACGATTTAGCATCGAGTACTAAAAAGTGGAAAATCATTCTACTACATATGCCAGGATGGAGTGCAGGTGGACACAGTAACAATAAAGATGTTCAAAACATCATTCAGCCACTTTGTAAACAGTATGGTGTATCTATGGTAGTTGCAGGGCATAACCACTACTACGCAAGAGCTGTTGTAGATGGTGTACAACACATAACAACAGGTGGCGGTGGAGCACCTCTTTATGACCCTAAATCGAATCAGCCAAAAGTGGTAAAATATGAAGGGACTTACCATTTTATAAAGGTAAGAATTGATAATAATAAGTTTTACTTTAAAGCAATTCGTCCTAATGGTTCGGTAATAGAGAGTGTAACTATTTCAAAATAGTCTAGAAGGCTATTTTAAATACTATACTCTTCCTAAATATAACTTAGATATCAATAGACATTTTGGATACTTAAACCAGATTGAGATATATCTGTTACTCTATCAATAATTTTGTTAAAAAAATCTTTTCTTTGACTTTAAGTCTACTTTAACGATAATACAAAACGCATTATTTTCTTAAGCAATGGTTCGTTTCTCTTTAAAGAAACTAAATCTTTTTCTAACATTTTTACAGCACGCTTCAGCTCTTTTGCTTCAAATTTATCTATCTTCATCTAAAATCTTCTCAATCTCATAAAAGGCATTTTGGTTTTTTAGGCGAAATTTAAACTCTATTCTTCTTGATGCTTCTTTATCTTCTACTCCATCTTTTATGACTCTATCGAGGTAGGAGCGACCACTTGCAGTTAAATATTTCTCGAGTGAGTATTTTTTAGCAATTGGAAGCGTTGAAAGATAGTTCATTACAGAAAGAGCTCTCTCTTGGGAGAGCTTTAGGTTGTAGAGGTAACCACCATCACTGTCGGTGTGTCCTTCAATAACAATACGATCAATATTCTTTTTAATTGCGGCATTCCCCATAAGGGCTGAAATATACTTTGTAAAGAGCTCTTTAAGTTGTGCTTTTGCATCCTCTTTTAGTTTACTACTCCCTTTTGCAAATAGTATCTTAGAGTTAAGTTTTAAAGCCCCATCTTTTGTAACATTTACACTATTTCCAAGTGTTTTCTTAAGCTCATCAATAATGCGTAGGTGGATACCTGTAAGGTATTTAATCTTCTCTCTTTTGCTTTGTAACTCCTGTAAGAGATCTTCATATTTGCTCTGTTTTTCATCGAGTGCAGTTAAGAGCTTTTGGAGTTTTGCTTGGGTGATGTTAAGCTCATCACTTTTTTTCGTTAAACTATTTGAGAGCACTAAAACTTTTTCTCTATACTCATCTATGATTTTATCTTTATCAAGCAGAGTAGTGTTTGTCTCTTCTAAGAGATTTTGTAGAATAATTACCTTTCCATTGAGTTTATCGATTTTACTATTTCGTGCAAGTAACAGTTGGTTGAGTCGTTTGATCTCATTCTCTTTTAACTCTAGAGCATCTTTCGTTACTGCTAATACCTCTTTTGTGCTATTTAATTCACTATTTCGCTGTGCCAAAAGTACTTTGAGTTGATTAATCTCATCCTCTTTAAGCTTAATTGTCGCTATCTGCTTTTGAATAATTATATTTTGTTTGCTAACACGATTGGCTTGTTGCTGTAGAGCCAAAGCTGTCTTGTTTAAATCTTGAGAAGTTTTCTCTAATGCTTGCTCTTTCTTTTGTAGATGTTGCCTCAATATTGTAGATTTTGAGATAATAGCACCAATTAGCAGTATAAAAACAAAGAGTAACCCAGCCATTAAATCGGCATAGGATATCCAAAAATTACTGTCATTGCTACTACTTTTTCTTTTAAACACAATCTACTCTCTTTAATTTTCTTTTACAATCTTTATCATCTCTTCGATATGTTTTACTGCGGCAGCCAATTCGCCATCGATATTATGAAGAGCTTTATCGAGCCCATTATCGAAGCTCGATAGTAGCTGCTGCAGCTCTTTTGCACTCTTGTTAAACTCTGCTATATTCGCCTCTAAAGTAGCTCGTGCTTCTAGAGTTTCGTTAGCATTAGTTATTCTTGAAACAGTCTGCTCAATCTCTAATGCACTTTTTTTTAAGCTACTCTCTAGTTGCCCTAGAGTGTTGTTTGTTAAAGCAATAATCTTTTCGTAACTCTCTAAATGCTCTTTATTGATACTTTTAATAAAGTCTAAATTGAATGTACTCTTAAGGGTATTTACAAACTCATTCTCCATTATCGCTTTTTGATTATACTTAAATTTTAAGAGCTCTTTTTTACTCCATATATTATTTGTATAGAGATCTTCAAGAGCAAGAGTTATCTTCTCTATACCCGAGAGCCCTAATCGCTCAAAAAATGTCCAAAGAAGCGAGAGAAAAATACCAAAAATAGATGCATAAAATGCTGTACCAACACCTGCTAAAAGTGTCGAAATCTCACTATCAAGCTCTTGTGTACTACTCACAGTAAAATCAGGCATAGAGATAGCAATAGCAGCAAATGTACCTAAAATTCCAAGCATTGGGAATGTGCTCGAAGCAATTTGAGCGAAGTTATCGTTACGAACATTCTGAAAATACTCCTCTAAAAAGTCACGAACACTTAAAACAGATTTTGTCTTCCCCTCTATGGTAAGTGCACTCTTCTCTAAACTTATCTCTAACTCATTGCGTGTCACATCGAATTGGCTACGGATTTTACAAACAGCAATAAATGCATTATGAGGAATAAAGAGCAAAAAGATAATGTAGATAGCAACTATAATATAGAATGTATGTGTATGAATATGTACTAAATCAATAACATTAAAGAGGTTTAACCCCAAAAATAGCACAAAGAGTGTTGGTAAAAGTGCAATTAACAAATACCGACCAAAGCAATTTCCTGTAAATTCTCTACTTCTATTCATCTATATCTCCAAATCTTACTAAATACTATTCTAACTAAAAAAGAAAATTAATCAATTGCTAAGAGGTCATAATATCATAGGGTCGTCGTATCTTCTCTTCGAGGGCTGCAATACTCATTGCTCTCCCCTCTCTTGCAAACTCTTTACCAGCCAAAAAGACAATAGTTGTAGGTATCGAAAAGACACTAAAGTGTGCAGCAATATCTTGCTGACTCTTTGCATCTATATAGATCTGTTCAACTTTTGGGAACTCTCTTTCGAAAAGCTCTTTTATCTTTGGCTTCAATACATCGCATACAGCACAATTATCACCCCAGAAATAGAGCATTACACCCTCTTTAGTCTCTATAGCTTTTTTAATTTCATCTAATGTCATCATCTCTCCCTAAATAAAACTTGGTGCATCATTTGCAAATAGAATTAAATCGCCAGCTCTCGTATTCTCGGCTAAGAAACTTTCGAAATTCGATTTATCTTTTAGGTGCATTAGCTTACTTGCATCTACATACTCTTTAAAAATCTCATAGTTAAGCTCGCCAGTTACTACAACAAGATCAAAAACCTCATTTGCCCTTTTGGCAACTTTGATATTTAATGCATCATCAACCTCTACCAATCCAGGGGTAATAACCACTTTACGCCCACTGTGCGTTGCTGCTAAGTCGAAGGCACTCATCATACCATCTATATTGCCATTAAAGCTATCGTCTATAATTATTTTGCCACCAGCTTCTATTTTTTGCAGCCTATGCTCTACAGGCTGCAGCTCTTTAAGTGCCTCTTTAATGAGCTCATTATCAACCCCTAACTCTTTAGCAACCTTTATTGCAGCGACTAAATTAACGGCATTAAAATCGCCTAAAATATTAGCACAGTAGTAGTCATCTTCGAGCGAAAAGCAGATACCATCAAGGCTCGATTTAATATCTTTAATATCATGCCCAAAAAGTTCGATATTAGGATTCGTCGATTTTACATTCGCACTTATATGCACCCACGCTCTTTTGAGGCGTTTGCTCTTAATAATCTCCATCTTTGTATTGCGAATTCTCTCGAGAGTTCTGAAATACTCTATATGTGCTGGGCCAATTGTTCCTACAACTGCATAGTGTGGGTTTACCAATGAAGTAATATCGTAAATATCACCTACCTCTCTTGCCCCCATCTCTACAACATAAACTTGGGCATCATCAGGCAAATCAACATTAATATCTTTTACAATGCCAGCAAGTGTGTTTACCGAGCGAGGTGTTGCATAGACACTATATTTTTTCGACAAAATATGAGCAATAAAGTTTTTCATACTTGTCTTCCCATAACTTGCAGTAACACCGACTACTACAAGATCATCCCTACTCTCTAACTTCTCTTGTGCCTTGTTTTTATACCCCATAAAAAGGAGCTTTTCAATCGCAATAGATGCTAACCATGCAGTGATCAGCGGAAGAAAAAGAAGTGTACTCTTTGTTGCAAAAAATGTTACTAATGCAAGGATAAAGAGAGCTATAAAGAATCTTTTTACTCGACCAGTCCAAACAAGTGGCTTATCTAAGACTCGATACCACAGAAAGAGTGCGATTGCATAGATCACAACAATTAGTGGCTGGAACTTATTGAGATGGGCAAAATTGAGAGCCTCATAGGCAGCAAAAGGAACTAAAAAGTATGCTATATTCCACCAAGCCTTTGTATGATGAAAAATGACTCTATTGAGCTTATAGCTATACCACTGTGCTGTTGTTATAAAGTAGTATCCCAGGAGGAGAAGAAAAATAAGATAGCTTACTAAGTTGATTATATTACCCATTTATTTCCTTACACTCATTCGAAATTGTCTCGCTTATAAACTGCCCATGGTTGGCAAAAAAGAAGTGGTCGCCACTTAGTGGATAGAGCTTTGAATTAGCAATAAGTTGCTCTATCTTCTCGCCAGTCCAGAGTGGAGTTGCTGTATCCTCTTTGCCCCAAAAGAGGAGTGCTTTCCCATTATACTTTTTAAAGTTCTCTTCGAACTCTTCATCTACAACATTCTTAAATGTCTCATACATAACTTGATTCATCTCTTTAGCATCATCTGCAACAAAAAGCTTTCGAATTCGCTGTACCCCTAAAGGTTTTAAGAGCTTAAAGAGAGCAATTTTAAGTCGAATGCTCAAAGGCTTAGGCACAAGAATCCCTGCACTAGAGAGTAGCACTAAGCATGGTGGGTTTAGAAGTGTTGCAACCTTACCACCAAATGAGTGCCCAGCAATTATTTGCGGCTCTACACCATGTTTTTCTAAAAAAAGAGCTACAATTGCCCTATAATCCTGCGTTGTCAAAACCATAGAATCATTCTGCGAAGCACCAAAACCTGGCATATCTATGTAGATGTGTCGATACTCTGGTAGAGTAGATTTAAAGATACCGTGCATTATCTCTTTATTACTTCCCCAGCCATGCAGAAAGAGTGCCGTTTTCTCTCTATCAATATTCTCTTGCAGATAAGAGATAGAAAAATTCTCACCCTTATACTCTAAATCAAATATCGCCATACTACTTGTTAGTCTCCACCATAGTTGCAGGGATATTTAACTTTTGCATTCTATCAAAGCCATATATATCGTTAAAGAACTGCACAACACCATTTTCTACATATGCAGTTAAATAGACAATATGTACTGGAATTTTTCTCTCTAGCTTCACATATCCTGTCTTTTTATTCTTAAGAATATCATCAACTTGCTCAAAGCTCTGTTTTGTGTATGATGATGCAATATAACCCAATAGTTTTAAAGGCTTCTCTAGACGCATACAACCATGGCTAAATGCTCTATAGTCGTGGTTAAAAAGCTTTTTATTATTTGTATCGTGCATATAGACAGAGAATCGATTTGGAAACATAAACTTAACCCTTCCAAGTGCATTTCTTGAACTTGCTTGCTCTATAATCTTATATGGAAGTGGTTTATTCGCCCACTCAGGAGAGAGATACTGTTTCCAGTGTACACTCTTTGGATCCACCGTAGGAGAGTCTAAACCATAATCTTTTTTAACAACCATATTATGGCGTCTTAAGTAACTTGGATCTTTAATAATTTTAGGAATCTCCTCTTTTCTTGCAATATTATCTGGCACATTCCAAGTTGGGTGTACTGTAATATACTTCATCATACTACTAAAGATAGGAGTCTGCCATGTTGGCTTTCCAACAATAACCTTAAACTCTAATCTCTTTTCTCTATTTTCAAAGAACCTAAACTTAAACTCTGGGACATTTACCATTATATAAGTGTCCCAGCCATCAGGTTTTAGTAACTTGACTCTCTCGATATTGAGCTTTATTTTATACTTCTGCACAGGAGAAACTGCAGTTTTATAGGCATTTATAAGCGGGAAGAATTGAGGCATCTGTGGTACATATGGCTCAAGAATCGACTTAATAGTACTTCCTGCTTTTAATTTTGCGGTTATATCACCACTACTAACATACTCATTATAGAACTCATAGTGTGTATTTATTCCCTCTGCCTCTTTTGCACGGATAGCTGCTTTAAAGCTCTCTTGATCGATACAACCATTTGCTAAATTCTCAGTATACTTCACCAACAACTGACTTAAGATTTTTTTATCTTTTGTCTTTTGATACTGCGTAACCATCGGTCGTAAATTACACAATGATGAGTAGGTATCATCATGCAAAATTTCAAAAAACTCTCGCTCTTGAGCACTACTCCAATTACTCCCTAAACCGACACCCCCGCATCCAGAGATAAAGAGAGAGACTCCAACTGCAACTGTTAATCCTATCTTAAACTTCATATAACTATCCCCCAGTTCTGATTTCTCTATTTTATCAAAAAAAATAGAAATTTACCTTTTTTATTAAAAAATATTACTTTGATTAGAAATCTCAGCTCTCTATTGCTCTTGCACACTTTGTAGCCGATGCAAATGCCCACTGAAAATTAAAGCCTCCAAGCCTCCCAGTTACATCTAAAACTTCACCTAAAAAGTAGAGATTCTCTACCTTTTTACTCATAAAACTCTCTTGATCAATCTCTTCTACTGCAATACCACCCTTTGTAACCTCTGCTTTACTAAAACCAAAGGTTCCAGCAGGTGCAAAAGAGTAACTCTTAAGCTCTTCTACTCTCTTCCAATCCTCTTTCGTTAAATACTTCGCAGCACTATCTTTTATCTCTAATGCATCAAAAAAGTGCTTTGCAACTCTTTTTGGCAAGGGTAAAAGATTAGAGAGGCTTTTACTACTAGATTTTATGCTTTCAAGATTAAAATTGGGTAGAAAATCTATCTCGATATGCCCCTTTTGCCAAAATAAAGACGCATTCAGAATAACAGGCCCACTCAACCCTTTATGGGCAAAGAGTAATGAGCCACTAAACTCTCTCTGCCCAACCTTCAAAGCAACAGCAACGCTTACTCCACTTAAGCTCTTAAAAAAAGCATCTTGTGGCTGCAGGGTAAAACCAACAAGTGCCGGTTGTAGTGGCGTTACTCTATGTCCAAAGCTCTTTGCAATCTCATAGCCAATATCAGTAGCTCCCAATTTAGGAAAACTTAAACCACCAGTAGCAACTATTACCCGCTTCCCTACAATATCGCCACGAGAGCTCTTTACAACAAAGTTACCATCTCTCTTACTCACACTCTCTACACGAGTAGATAACCTTAGCTTTACACCTCTTATCTCTCGTTTAAATATATCGAGTATCTCTTTTGAACTCTTTTTACAAAAGTACTCACGCCCATTTTTTATACGATACTCTAAACCTCGCTCCTCAAGCCAACTTATAAGCCATCGATTGTTATACTCTTTGAGTGTCTCTTTTATAAAACTTTTCTCTGCTAAATAGTCACTAGGAGCAATCTTCTTATTTGTAAAATTGCAAGCTCCACCACCAGAAATTTCGATCTTCGCTCCCAATTTACTGTTGCCTTCTACAATGACGCTTCTCTTTTTGTTGCTTAACTGAGCAGCAAACATTAATCCAGCTGCACCCCCACCGATAATAATATTCTCATAAACTTTCACCTGAAAATCTCCTTTTTAAGAAGCAAAGCTCCTTAAAAATTCCTCTCACGTTTAGGGCTCCCATAAAATTGGTAAATTTTATGGGATAAACTTATGCTTCGCCTTTGGCGAGAGAAACTTTCATGATTTTTACTTTTATTTGTGTTTTTGAAACATGAAAGTTTTACCTACAATAACCCTTTCCTAAAACTTTAAGCTTTTTTGCTTTTTGCCTTTTGCTTCGTTATAGCCGCTGCATCTTCTTAAGAGCAATCTTTACAAGAGTGCTCACATCACCGCTCTCGCCACTAAGTGCCTTCTTTATCGCCTCTTTTTTAAAGCCTAAAGACTCTAATGCTAATGTAGCCTCTAAAAGTACAGAGTCATCACTGCTCTCTTCTTCATTTCCTCTTACAATAAAATCAGCTAGTTCAACCAAGATTCTGCTCGCAGCTTTTGGTCCAATACCTGGAACTCTCTTTAGCATCGCTACATCTTTGCTGCTTACAATCTTTGCAAAGGTCTCTGGCGTAAAGGTAGAACAAGCTGCCAAAGCCACCTTTGGCCCGACTCCATTTATCTTTAAAAGTGTATCAAACATTCGCTTCTCATCCTTGTTTGCAAAACCATAGAGCAAATTTGCATCCTCTCGTATAATTTGTGTAGTAACAAGCCGCACTTGCTTGCCATCAATGCTAGAGGATGTATTTACCGATACATTCACCTCATATGTTAAGCCATGCACCAAAAGATGCAAAAGTGTTGGCTCTTTATAGACTATCTCTCCCTCTATTCCTACAATCATATCACTACCTTAAAGTTTTTTAGTATTTTATAGTTATAATTCTTTCAAAAAGATAGAATATGAGATTAAAAGCTATTTTCTCTAATAGTGGTGGTATCCTCTTTTCGCGAATTTTTGGTTTTATACGCGATCTTACTATGGCATCTGTTTTAGGTGCAAATATCTATAGTGACATCTTTGCAGTTGCCTTTAAACTCCCAAACTTCTTTCGGCGAATCTTTGCAGAGGGTGCTTTTAGCCAAAGCTTTATGCCATCATTCATAGCTGCTCGTTATAAATCGATTTTCACTGTCCGCATAATTGCTATACTTTTAGGGGTAATTATTGCTCTCTCACTTCTTGTAAACCTCTTTGCTTATCAAATTAGTGCGGCCCTTGCACCAGGTTTTGATGCAAAGACACTGCAGCTTACAGCTAAATTTGTAGCTATCCAGTTTTGGTACCTCCCACTTATCTTTTTAGTTACCTATTTGGGGGCACTCTTACAGTATAAAGAGCACTTTGCTACAACAGCATTTGCAACTACACTTTTAAATATCGCTATGATTATTGCAATGCTTCTCTATAAAGATGCCACAAAAATCGAAATAATTTTAGCTCTAAGCTATGGTGTTTTAGTTGGTGGCTTCCTGCAACTATTGCTCCACATTATTGTTGCTAAAAAATTTAGACTCTTAAAGCTTTTTCGCTATGGAGTCCACAACTTTAAACGCAAAAAAGAGGCAGTTAAAGAGGATACAAAACGCTTCATTAATAGCTTCTTCCCTGCAATTTGGGGGAACTCAACACTTCAAGTTATGTCCTTTTTAGACACTTGGCTAGCCTCTTTCTTAATCGCTGGCTCTATTAGCTCACTCTACTATGCAAACCGTATCTTTCAACTACCACTCGCTTTTTTTGCAATTGCCCTTTCTATTGCTATCTTTCCAACAGTCTCTAAAAAGATTAAAGCAAAAGAGATCGATAGTGCTCTATTAGAGTTTAAAAAGGGTTTTTGGCTACTACTTTATCTCTTAACGGCCTCAGTTCTAGGTGGTATCATCTACTCGAATGAAATCATCTGGCTCCTCTTTGAACGCGGTGCATTTACACGAGAAAATACATACATAGTCGCTAATGTGCTTACAATGTATATGATTGGGCTTATTCCTTATGGACTCAATAAACTCTTCTCACTATGGCTCTATGCAAACCACGAGCAGGCAAAAGCAGCAAAAATTGCTACAATTTCGCTTATTGTCTATGCAATTTTAGCCCTTTCTCTTATTAAACCATTAGGAGCAATGGGGCTTGCACTTGCAGGGTCTTTAACAGGATTTATGAGTTTTCTTTTAACTTTGCGACATTTTGGTTTTGATAGAATAGTAGAAATTGTTAGCTTCAAAGAGATAATAAAGTTTACATTTACCTCGATTATTTTTACAACATTTCTTGTATTTATTCACATTTATTGGATACATTTATAATTAAAATCGAAAAACTCAAAATTTTGAGTTATGATGACTCAATAATAATCTATTTTCTCAAATTTCTACTTTAAAAGATACAAATTTAATCTAAATCTATTTACTTTAAATTTGTTTTAAGTTATAATTTAAGTGTAGTAAAATCATATATAAAGGATACAGTATGAATACAAGTATTGTTGGAAAAAACATAGAGTTAACAGAGCCTATAAAAAATTACGCAACATCAGCTTTTGAGGCGATTCAAAAATATAATTTAGATATTATCTCTGCAAATATTGTAGTTTCAGAAAATAAAAAAGGAATTTTTAGTGTTGAGTTTGTAATTAATGTAAAAGATAAGCACACAGTAGTAATTACACAAAAAGATAAAGATCTCTATGCCGCAATCGACCTAGCATTAGAGAGAGCAAAAAAGAATCTTCGAAGATATGCCGATAAAATCAAAGATAATAACAATGGAAGTATTAAAGATTTAGAGACAAACGAAGAGAGCCCAACAACAACTGAAATTGACGATGATGAAATTATTCCACTCGAGCCAAAACTCTACAAGCCACTTGACTTTGAAGAGGCAAAATCACACCTAGACGAATCAGGTGAGAACTTCTTCGTATTCTATGACATCGACGGTAACCTACGCGTTTTAACAAAACTTGATGACGGACATTACGGCCTCTACTAAAATCAGGGAGGAGACTCCTCCCACAAATAGATATAATCTTCTACTAAGTGCAATATCTTATCTGTCTCTAAAATAATTGAATCCTAATTTTGCATTCAATATTAGTAACCTTTATTAACCCAAATTTTGCATTAGAGATTAACAACCTTTAGCAAATCATTTAGCTTAGGGCATTAACAAAAATCCATCAATTAACCTTTAGGTTAAGCTCAAGATTTTTGCAAACAACCTAAACTAAAGCATTTGCCAAATCTTTATTGATTTTAATGAAAAATTTGAGATTAAAAAGTAATTTTCTAAATGTATTGGTAGAATTTAACTCTAAAATGAGTGAGGAGAACTACTCCTCAGCTTGTTTATTCTCATCAGACCCTTGGTTTCTCTGCACATGGGCTAATCGTGACTCTTTACCATGCTTCTCTTCGAATACTTGGATTATCTCTTGAACTTTGCTTCCTTCGATAACCTCTTTCTCTAAGAGCTCTTGTGTCATATTCTCAATAGCTTCTGCATATTCACTGAGAGTCTCTTTAACAAACTTATAGCGATCATCCAAGATAGATTTAATTGTATCATCTATCGCTTCTGCCATCTTCTCGCTATAATCTTTAATCACTTGCCCACCACCTAAGAAGGCACCGCCACTATTTGTCTCGAGCACCATTAATCCAGCAACTTCACTCATACCATATTTTGTAATCATATCGCGTAAAATGTCTGTAGCTCTTTGTAGGTCGTTTCCTGCACCTGTAGAGATATCACCAACAAAAATCTCTTCGGCAGCTCTACCACCTAAGAGTACATCGATCTCTGCCATCAATTCATGCTTTTGTTTTAAGAAGCGGTTCTCTTCATCAGGAAGATGGAGTGTATACCCTAGTGCCCCTAATCCACGAGGGATGATAGAAACCTTAGTAACTCTTGTTGCACCCTTTGTAAGCTCTGCCATCAATGCGTGCCCACTCTCATGGTAAGAGACTATCTTCTTCTCAAGCTCATTAATTTTACGGTTCTTCTTCTCTAGCCCAACAAAAGCTCTCTCTATCGCTTCCATGAGATCTTTTTGCTCAATCTGTTTCTTATTTTGGCGACCTGCTAAGAGTGCTGCTTCGTTAATGATATTTGCTAAATCTGCTCCTGCTAATCCTGCTGTTGCTTTTGCAATCTCTTCTAAATTAACCTCTGGTGAGAGTTTAACATCTTTAGAGTGTATCTTTAAAATAGCTAAACGCCCCTCGAAATCTGGTTTATCTACAAGCACTTGTCTATCAAATCTTCCAGCTCTTAGAAGTGCTGGGTCAAGTACCTCTGGACGGTTAGTAGCAGCAAGTACAATCACAGGAGTATCTGTACCAAATCCATCCATCTCTGCTAAGAGCTGGTTGAGTGTTTGCTCTCGCTCATCATTCCCACCCATTGGGCCACCAGCAGTTCTACTCTTCCCAATAGCATCTATCTCATCAATAAATATAATCGCTGGAGCCTCTTTTTTCGCCTGCTCAAAAAGGTCTCGCACACGACTAGCACCAACACCAACAAACATCTCTATAAAGCTCGAACCACTTACTGAAAAAAAAGGAACACTCGCCTCACCAGCAACCGCCTTTGCAAGTAAAGTTTTACCAGTACCTGGAGGCCCAACAAGCAATACTCCTTTAGGAATTTTAGCTCCAAGCTCTATATATCGCTCTGGGTACTTCAGGAAGTCAACTATCTCTTTTACCTCCTCTTTTGCCTCATCAACACCTGCTACATCATCAAACTTTACATCTGGCTTTTCAGAGTTAATAAGCTTTCCAGCCTTTCCAACACCCAAAATTCCACCACCAACACCTTTCGACATTCGCTTTGCAAGGAAGATCCAGATACCAAAAAAGAGGAGTATCGGTAGAATTGAGCTAATCAATTCTGCCATCAAGCCACCACCCATCACACCAACATACTTAACCTTATGCTCATCGAGTAACTGTATAAAAGTTGGGTCACTTGCTGGAACCTTTTCTGCAATATATCGAACCTTTCCAGCTCCATCTTTTCCAATTGCCTCAATAAGTGTAGGAGTGATCTTAAGCTCTTTAATCTTATCACTCTTTACAAGCTCTTTTATCTCAGAGTAGCTCACCTTTTTTGTCTGTACGACACCTCTATTTGCTTGGGTAAAGGTATTTACACCCTCATTTGCCCCAACAAAGACTTTAAATATAACTATTACAACAATCGAAAATACCGCAAATGCTATAAGCGGATTATCTTTAAAAAAGTTATTATCATTTTTATTATTCTGATCTGCCATTTTTATCCTTTATAGTAGATTGTTACCCATTCATCTTTTTGTACTCGTTTAAGCATCTCTAAATCAGAAAATGCCTCTGTAACTATATGCTCTTTTTTATCTAAAATACCTGAAATTATCAGGGTACCGTCCTCTTTAACTTTAGACTTTAATTCATTCGCAATTATCTTTAAAACATCGGCTATGATATTTGCAACAACAATATCGTAACGCTTCGTTGTTTTATTTGCAGAGCCTACCCAAATTTCGTTATAACTTAGCTTATTGAGTGCAAAATTCTCTTGCGTACTCTCTACTGCTAAGGGGTCTGTGTCACATAAATCGACAACTGCACCTTTTAAACAGGCTGCTAATGCCAAAATTCCACTACCGCAACCAACATCTAAAAGAGTGTCACCACTCTTCACACTCTCGCTAATTGCTTGCAAGCAACTATAGGTGGTAGCGTGATGCCCCGAACCAAAAGCGAGTGCAGGGTTTATTAAGATATTCTTCTTTCCCTCTTTTGGTTCATACCAGCTAGGGTGTACATAGAACTCTGCAACATCGATTGGTTGCACTGAGTCTTGATAGATTTTAATCCAATCTTTGTTCTCTTTTTCCTCTTTTACAATACTACACTCAATATCCAAAGATTGTAGCTTCTTTTCTAGTTCTGTAGTATCGCTGCTTGTTCTTAAAATAACAAAATCCTCTCCATACTCTACCGCTTCACCGCTAGCACTCATAATAAAATCGGCTAAGAGATCTACAAATTCTGGTTTTGTATTTACTTTAAGCTCAATATATCTCTCTTCCATTAATTTCCCTTCGCCAAAGCAAACGCCTCTTTGAGGTCTAATGTTCCCTCATAAAAGGCTTTTCCAACAATTGTACCATCTATATCTGCATCAAGCAGTCTCTTAATATCTTCAATATCTTTGAGACCACCACTAGCTATTGTCTCCAAACCGCTCGCCTCTTTTATCGCTTTGGTAAACGCTACATTTACACCACTTAGCATTCCATCGCGTCCAACATCGGTACAGATAATCGCCTCTACGCCTGCATTTGCAAACTCTTTTGCTAAAGTGGTCGCCTCTAACTCACTCACCTCAGCCCATCCCTCAACAGCAACCATACCATCTATTGCATCTATACCAACTACAATTGGGTACTTCTTTGCCATCTTTTTAACAAACTCAGGATCTTTAACAGCAATCGAGCCTAAAATAACTCTATTAATCCCTAAATCTAAATACATCTTAATAGTTGCTTCATCACGAATACCACCACCAAGTTCTAGTTTTAAGTTGGTATTTTCACGAATCTTCTTAATCTGCTCTAAATTCTTAGGCTCTCCAGCAAATGCACCGTTTAGATCTACCAAATGTACCCACTCGCTCCCTAGCTCCTCAAAATGCTTCGCAACCTCCCAAGGCTCATTGCTATAAATCTTAGCCGAATCCATAAGCCCTTTTGTTAACCTTACTGCTTTCCCATCTTTTAAATCTATTGCTGGTAGTATTGTCATTTAGTTCTCCTATAAATTTACAAAATTCTCTATAATCTTTAGCCCATTATTGTGGCTCTTCTCTGGGTGTGGTTGGAAACCGTAGATATTCTCTTTATTTACTGCACTTACAAACTCATACCCATAAAAGGTTTTGCCAATAGCATATTGATCTTCGCATACGGCATGGTAAGAGTGGACAAAGTAGAGGTAAAACTCGCTCTCTAATCCATTAAAGACTCTATCATCTCTTTGCACAAAAAGCTCATTCCACCCCATGTGCGGAATTTTTAGTTTAGGGTTGTCAAACTTCTCTTTATCAAAAGCTACAACCTTGCCAGGTACTAAGCTCAATCCTTGTGTTACCCCAAACTCTTCGCTACTCTCAAAGAGTAGTTGCATTCCAAGGCAGGTACCCATAAGATACTTTCCACTCTTTGCAAACTCTTTTATAGCTTCTCCTAACCCACTACTATTTAAGTGCTCCATCGCATCTCCAAAGGCACCAACACCTGGGAGGATCAACTTATCGTACTCTTTTAATTTCTGTGGATCACTCTCAATAACTGCATTAGCTCCTACCTTTTTAAAGGCATTCATTACAGAACCAAGGTTCCCCATATTATAATTTACTATTGCTATCATTGCTGCTCCAATAAACTTTTAAGTGTTTGATAGAGGTTCTCATCTGCACCCTCACCAGCATCTTTTCTCTTCGATATATCTCGATAGAGCCACTCTAAATAGCCTCGATCGATCTCTAAAACCTCTGTTAAAAGTTTTCCTTTATACTTACCAAATGCAAACTTCTTTACCAAGATTGGTTTTTTTGTTAATACTACTAACTCATCAAGCACTTGAGCATACTCATACTCTGGATATTTTTCTTGCACTCTCTTTACCAAAGCATCAAAAAACATTCTTAAAATTACAACATCGCTAATGGCATTATGTGCACGGATATTGATATTATATCTTTTAGCATACTCTAACTCCTCTTGCTTATTAAAGAGTATGTAACGAAATGTCTGGAGCTTATAGTTTGGAAGTGAATACTCTAACTCGCCTAGATTCTCCTCTAACTCAAAGAGATGCTTTGCACACTGAAGTGTATCAATACTCTGCATTTTAGAGCTAAAACCATAAAACTCTAAGCGTCCTAAATCGAAAGGTAAATTGTGAGCAACAAGGTAGTTTTGTGGAGTGTTTAACTCCTCTAAAAGGCTATAAAATTTACTTTTCTGAAATGGCTGCTTACCCTCTAAATCTTCGTTACGAATACCGTGTACAACCATTGCTTCTATATCTATTAGTTTACCATCACTCGCTGCACAAAGCTCATCACAAATCTCAAAAGAGCCGTCACTCTCTTCGATAATTGCACCAATCTCTATAATCTCATCATCATCTTTTGAACCAGTTGTCTCCGTATCAAAAAAGATCAACTTAGGCTTTTGGCCACTCTCACTGCTGCTAAAGTCATAATCAAAAAGATCCAATTGTTCATCCTTTCTTTTTTTAGCCTAACGGCTAAAAAGCTAAGAGCGAAGAGCACAGAGCGAAGAGCTAGTTGTGCGGCTTTGCCGCGTTTTAATATTTGCGGCTTTGCCACATAAAAAAGGCGAAGCCTCCTTTAGCTCTCGGCTCTAAGCTCTATGCTCTTAGCTCCTAATCCGCTGGGCGATAGTTCTTCTCTTTCTCTCTTTTTTTCTTAAGTGCCTCTTTTTTCTTCTGCTCCATCATAACAGCATCTTTGTAATCCTCTTCGCTATCAAATTTGGCTCCATCTAAAAACTTTGTCTGATCATCAAACTGTCCTGTCTTTATCCCCCAAATAAGAGCAAAAAGCCCAAATGCACCAAGTGCTGTAGAGATACCTATCATTAAAGTTATTACATTATCACTCATATCTTTCCTTTTGGTTTTTTAGCCAAAGGCTAAAAAAGCTGAGAGCTTAGTGCCTAGAGCGAAGAGCTTGTGGTGCAACTTCGTTGCTTTTTAAATATTGTGGCTTTGCCACATAAAAAAAGGCGAAGCCTCCTTTAGCTCTCGGCTCTGAGCTCTGTGCTCTTAGCTTAAAAAAGCTTTCAGCTTTTTTTTATTCTAAACGAATTTGCAACCACTGTTAAAGAGCTTAAGCTCATCGCTAATGCTGCAATTAGTGGTGTTACATAGCCCATAATTGCTAACGGAACCGCAATAATATTATAGAGTAAGCTCAGTGCTAAATTCTCTTTTATAGCTCTATAGACATTTTTTGCTAATGCAAATGCACTCTTAAGAGAGTTCAAAGAGCTATTTAACAGCACAACATCACTTACCTCTAGTGCTATATCGGCACCACTCCCCATTGCTATAGCTATATCGCTCTTTGCTAACGCTATAGAGTCGTTTATTCCATCTCCAACCATTACAACAACTTCGCCATCTTTATGGTAGCTATCGATAACAGCTGCTTTATCTGCTGGAAGCAGATTAGCTTTTACATCATCTATCCCAAGCTCTTTGGCTATATTTTCAGCAACCTCAGCTCTATCGCCTGTAAGCATTACCACCTTAATACCCATCGCTTTTATAGAGTCAATAAACTCTTTTGCAGCCGGTTTTACTATATCTCTTAACTCAAAACTCGCTACCACTTTGCCGTCAATTGCAAAAATATAGAGAGTGTTCTCACTACTTATTGTAAACTCTATCCCATTGGCTTTGAGTAACTCTATATTACCACCTAAAAGCTTTTGCTTCTCTTTAGTCGCCTCAACACCCTTTGCTTGTACCTCTTTTGTGCTCTCAAAATCTATCTTTTCTAAATTTTCATAATGCTCTAACAAATACCGCTTTACCCCCATACTTACTGGATGGTTCGAAGATGCTACCAAAGAGTAGAGCAGATTTTTATCGTAATCATCATACTCGGCATAGTTTACAACCACAGGTCTGCCAACGGTAACTGTACCAGTTTTATCGAGTGCCAATATAGTCGCTTTTGCCATTGTCTCTATTTTATTTGCTTCTTTAAAGAGTATCCCCTCTTTTGCCGCTTTTGAGATTCCTATAAGTGTTGCCATAGGTGTAGCAAGTCCTAAAGCACATGGACATGCAATTACAATAACCGAAATAGCAATAATTAGCGACTTCTCAAAACCAACATCCATAAAAAAGTACCATCCAATAAATGTCAACAGTGCCAAAAGTAAAATTGTTATACTAAAATAGCCGCTTATTTGGTTTGCCAACTGCTCTATTTTTGGCTTTTTGGTTACTGCATCGCTAAGAAGCTCTGTCATATTATACAGCAGAGAGTCGTTTGCTCTTTTTGTAGTTTTGTATTCTACTAAACTATCAATAACTACAGAGCCACTTACAATCTCATCCCCCTGCTCTTTTAAGATAGGTTCACTCTCACCTGTAAGGACACTGAGATCAAAAAGAGCTTTTCCTTTTGTAAGCACACCATCTATAACTACCTTCTCTCCAGCCTTGAGCTCTATAATCTCACCTGGCTCTATTGTCTCAATCGCTTTGAGCTTTCTGTTATTCCCCTCTACAACCATTGCTTCCGTCGGAGTAGAGCCTAAAATTTTATCTAGGGTGTCAGCAGCCTTTCTTTTACTTAAAATCTCTAAATATTTACCAACTAAAACAAAGGTTATAATCATAGTTACCGAATCAAAATAGACTTCTCCTTTTTTGGTAACCATCGCCCAAATAGAGTAGATATAAGCGAAAGTTGCTCCCACACTTACAAGCAAATCCATATTAATAAAGCGGTTCTTCAGCCCATAATAGGCACCTCTAAAGAAGATCCACCCACTATAAAAGAGTGTCGGAGTAGCCAGTACAAACTCTGCTATATGCAAGATATTTTTTTTACTCTGCTCCATCCCAGTAAAATAGCCAGTATAGAGAGCAATGGCAATCCACATAATGTTCATTGTAGCAAAGACACCAACTAAAATTCGAGTGTAGTATTCGTTTCTAAGTTTAACGGCTTTCTCTTCTTGGAGTTTTGGATCGTATGGGTAGGCGTTATACCCAATTGCCCGAATCGTCTCGATAATTTTAGAGAGTTTGATCTCGTCGCTATCCCAAACAACCTTTGCCTTATTGTTCGAGTAGTTAATAGTCGCCTCTAGAATGCCAGGAGTTTGGTGGAGCACCTTTTCGTTAAGCCATACACATGCTGAACAGTGGATACCCTCGATAATTAAATGTATCTCTTTAAAGCCCTCACTATTTGTTTTTACATACTTTTTGTGGAAGCCCTCTAAGTCGAATCGCTCTAAATCATCGCTTGCTTCTAGCGAAACTGGCTCAAGCTTATTGTTTCCAAGCTGCTCATAGAAGCCATCTAAGCCTTTTTGGTTTAGAAGATGGTAGACCCCTTCGCACCCTTTGCAGCAGAAATAGAGTTCCCTCTCTCCCTCTTGCTCTTTGATCATAACAGATTCATCAAACTCTAAACCACAGTGGGTACAAGAAACTTTTGCCAAAATTTTCCTTTGAAAAAAGCTAAGAGCTTAGAGCAGAGAGCTTAGAGCTAATAAGGTAGCTTCGCTTTTTTAAGAGGCTCCGCCGCAAATAATAAAACGCGGTGCAGCCGCATCTTTAGCTCTATACTCTTAGCTCTTAGCTCACAGCTGAAATTAAGCCATAAGCTTAATTTCAAATTTTTTTAAAACATTTTATCTAAAAAGTGCAAAAAAATTAGTATAATTTGCATAAAATTTTAAAAAAGGCAATAGCTACTTATGAATCAAGAGCAATCAAGCATTGCAAAGCTTCCAACAATCTATGGAGATTTTAAGATACAGTGCTTCAAAGAGGGTATGCAAGAGCACCTTGCAATCTTTACCGATCCCATTCCAGATATACCATTAGTGCGAGTTCACTCCGAGTGTTTAACTGGAGATGTTTTAGGTTCTAAAAAGTGTGACTGTGGCGAACAGCTCCACGCCTCATTAGAGCAAATTGCCAAAGAGGGTGGTCTGCTTATCTACCACCGTCAAGAGGGGCGAAATATTGGGCTCTTTAATAAAGTAAATGCCTATGCATTGCAAGATCAGGGCTACGATACCATTGAAGCAAATCACCAACTCGGCTTTAAAGCAGACGAGAGAACCTACGATATTGTAGTAGAGATACTAAAAAATTTCAATATCAAAAAGCTGAGACTCCTTACCAATAACCCTAAAAAGCTAGATGCACTTGAGGGGTTCGAGATAGTCGAGAGAGTTCCGCTTATCATCGAACCCAATAGCTGTAACCAAGAGTATCTTAGTATAAAAAAAGAGCAGATGGGGCACCTGTTATAATTATGAATTTTGAATTTTGAATTTTGAATAAAAATGAAAGAGGAAATATTTTGACATTAAAAGAGGCGTTAGAGAGTTCGAATATAGAGTTAGAGAATCATAAAGTAGAGAAACTCTATCTCTTTATCGAGCAACTACAGTGGTATAACAGTGTACACAATATTACTGGGGCAAAAACCAAAGAGGCAATAATCGATAATATTATCGACTCTATCTTACCAACAGAGTTTATTCCACAGCCAAAATCGCTTTTAGATGTTGGTACAGGTGCTGGGTTCCCAGGGCTCCTTTTATCCATTGTTTGGGATGAGAGTGCAACTACATTAGCTGAACCGATCAATAAAAGAGCCTCATTTTTACGCCTCATGAGTCAAGAGTTAGAGTTGCCTCATGTAACCATATATAAAAATAGGGTCGAAAACTTAGAGGCAAAGCCCTTTAAGCTCATAAGCTCACGAGCAGTAACCAATACAAAGTTACTACTCGATTTAACTGCAAAAGTAAGTAACAACGAAACAGAGTACCTCTTTTATAAAGGGAGCAAAGTCTATGAAGAGATAGAGACTCTTAATAGTCAGCTCAAATATGATATAGTTCGTAAAGGAAAACGAAACTATTTATGGATTAAATAATGGGGATTTTTATTAAAATTATACTCATACTCATTGTATTATACTATCTCTATAAATTTCTTGGTGGTGAATTTAAGCTACCAAAAAAAAAGAGTAGTAGCATAGATGATAATGACGAAAATACTCTTGTAGAGTGTTGCAAATGCGAAGTCTATATTACACAAAAAGAGGCAGTCAAAAAAGGAAAATGCTACTACTGCCAAGAGTGTAAAGAGGAGATATAGTGCTTATTTTTGGAAATGAATATATAGAGTCACCACACTTTATAACTATCTCTACAATAGAGGAGATAGATGCTACTACCCCAAAGGATATTCTCTATCTTCAAGAGTTTAAAGCACCCTACTCGCTTGCAAAACATTGTGCGAGCAATAATTTACCATATGCAATAAAGGTCAATACTATAAAAGAGGCTCTCTATGCAAATGCTTTTAACGCAAACTATATCATTGCCCAAACAGCACTTGCAAAAGAGCTCCAAAGTATAGCCGATAACTACCTATGGGATGCAAAAGTTTTAGCTATAATCTCTAACGACAATGATCTAGAGAGTATCGCTAAAGCTTCTATCGATGGGGCAATTTACCAAAACCATATAAAGGATTAATATGTCTATGAAGTGTGCATTTCTCTTCCCTGGACAGGGTTCACAAGCTGTAGGAATGGGAGAGGATTTCTATAAGAATAGTGAAATAGCAAAAAAAGTGTTAGAAGAGGCAGAGGCTCAAACTGGGATTGATTTTAAGAATCTACTCTTTAACGAAAATGATGACTTAGCTAAAACAGAGTACACACAACCAGCAATTTTACTTGTAAGTATGATGGCATATAAGCTCTTCGAAGATGCTATGCCAATAAAACCACTCTATGCTCTAGGGCACTCTTTAGGGGAGCTTAGTGCCCTCGCAGCCGTTGGAGCACTTGAGAGTAGCGATGCTGTAGCACTAGTGCATACTCGCGGTAAATTGATGGCTGATGCTTGTAAAGATCAAGAGGTTGGAATGCTTGTCTCTTTAGGTTTAAGCGATGATGTTGTCGAAAAACTTTGCGAAGATGCAAGAGCAGATGGTAAGCAAGTTTGGGCTGTAAACTACAATAGCGATGGGCAAATTGTAATTGCAGGTATTAAAGAGGATCTTGTAAACTTAGAGCCACAACTTAAAGAGGCAGGTGCTCGCCGTGCAATGCTTTTAAATATGTCTGTAGCAAGCCACTGCCCACTTCTAGCAAGTGCAGTAGCACCATTTAAAGCTTCATTAGAAGATCTTTTAAAAGATGAGTTCTTAGCTCCTGTTGTTTCAAATGTAACAGCAAAACCATACAACACTAAAGAAGAAACTTTAGAGCTTCTCCCAGAGCAATTGGTAAAACCGGTACTCTATAAGCAATCGATCCAAACAATCGATGACGAAGTAGATTGCTATATCGAGTTCGGACACGGAAATGTTTTAAAAGGGCTTAATAAAAAGCTTACCAAGAAGCCACACTTTAATATTAGCAATATGGAAACGCTAGAGAAAACAATCCAAGCTATTCAAGAGTTAATGTAAAAAGTTCCATTTATTCACACTAAATTCACAATGTGAATAGATAATTAAAAATAGCGTAAAAGGAAAACTATGAGAATTGCAATACTTGGTGCAATGCCAGAAGAGATAGAACCTCTCTTAGAGAAGTTAGAAAAGATAAGCCGTATCGATTATGCAGATAATAGCTACTATAAAGCAGAGTATAAAGGCGTGGAGCTTGTTATTGCATACTCTAAGATTGGATGTGCCTTCTCGACACTGACTGCAACCGTTCTTATTGAACATTTTAAGTGTGATAGACTCCTCTTTAGTGGGGTTGCAGGGGCAATTAATGAGACTCTTAAAATTGGCGACTTAATCTATGCGAATAAGCTCTGTAAACACGATTTAGATATTACCGCTTTTGGGCACCCACATGGCTTTGTTCCAGAGGGGCAAGTATATATATATCCAGATAGCGATTTAATAACTATTGCTAAAGAGGTTGCAAAGGAGAAGGGTATCGACCTAAAAGAGGGAACAATCGCAACTGGGGATCAATTTATTAGCTCTAGCGAAAAGAAGGAGTGGATAAAGACAACCTTTAATGCGGATGCACTCGAGATGGAGGGGTATAGTGTTGCCCTTGTTTGCGATGCTCTCAATGTTCCATTCTTTATACTTCGTGCAATTAGCGATAGTGCCGATAGCGATGCAAGCTTTGACTTCGATACATTCTTAGAGAAGTCAGCAAAAGTGAGTGCCGATTTTATCTTAGAGATGGTAGAGAAAATTGCAAAATAGAGAGAGTCAAAAAAACCGTAAATGGGCAAAGATTTCTAAAAAACTTCTACGAGTATTTGGAAGAAGTAACGCAAAATACCGCCTAATTGGTGAAGGCGATAGAGTCTTAGTTGCCCTTAGTGGTGGCAAAGACTCCCTTAGTCTGCTCCATTTAATAGCCAATATGCACCAACACTCCCCATTTAATTTCGAGTATCAAGCCGTTACCATAAGCTATGGTATGGATGGCGAAGATTACAGCTTTCTCAAAGAGCACTGCAAAGAGTACTCGCTCCCTTACGAAGTCTACAAAACAGAGATCTACGACATCTCCCAAGAGACCATGCGAGAGAATAGCTCTTTTTGTAGTTACTTCTCAAGAATGCGTCGTGGAGCACTCTATACATACGCAATAGAGCATGGATTTAACAAAATCGCTCTTGGACACCATTTAGATGATGCAGTAGAGAGCTTTTTTATGAATATGCTCTATAATGGGAGCCTTCGCTCAATGCCACCAATCTATAAAGCAAAGCGAGGGGTGCATGTTATCCGCCCACTCATCGAAGCTCGCGAAGAGCAACTTAGAAACTTTGCTACTGAAAATGGCTTTATAACTATTGGCGACGAAGCGTGCCCAACAATGAGGATACAGACCAAAATGCCTTACGCAAGAGCAAATACGAAAGAGTGGCTACGAGAACTAGAGAAGCAACATAGTAACCTCTTTACAACACTTAAAGCTTCATTTTCCCATATCCACGACGACACCTTTTTAGATCCAAAAAGATGGATTCGAGACGATATTGATAAGGAGGAAAAAAATGACTAAGAAAGAGTACAAAAGAGAGCTCTACAACCTGCAAGTTGAACTTGTTAAGTTCCAAAGAGAAGTTATCGAGAAAGATCTGAAAGTCTGTATAATCTTCGAAGGTAGAGATGCCGCTGGTAAAGATGGCACTATTAAACGATTTGTAGAGCACTTAAGCCCAAGAGAGGCTCGAGTTGTAGCACTTGGCAAGCCTAGCGATAGAGATAAAAAGTCATGGTACTTCCAACGCTATGTTCCCCACCTTCCATCGGGTGGAGAGATGGTCTTCTTTAACAGAAGCTGGTACAACCGTGCTGGTGTCGAGAAAGTAATGCACTTCTGCACCGAAGAGGAGCATAAGCGTTTTCTTAATGATGTAGGAAACTTCGAAAAACTTCTTGTAGATTCAGATATTATTTTTATTAAATACTACCTCGACATCTCCAAAGATGAGCAGGCAGAGAGGCTCGAAGCTAGAAAAAACGATCCTCTGAAACAGTGGAAGCTAAGCCCTATCGATGCCCAAGCTCAAAAACTCTGGAAAGAGTACTCTGATGCTAGAGATATTATGTTTAGTAAAACAACATTCGATTTTGCCCCTTGGTATGTAATCCATACCAACAGAAAAAAGGAGGCTAGAATTAATGCTATGAAGCATTTTCTCTCTTTAATGAGTTACGAAGGAAAAAAAGAGGAGTTCCTTAACTACGATAAAACTGTTGTATGCCAATTTAACACCAAATGCTATGAGCAAGGATTGATTTTTTCATAATCAAGTTTTGCATCCGCAAAACTTGGAGATATCGATTGAATTCAAACTCTATAAAAAGGCAAGTTCGCCATTTAAATCAAAGTCTGCTAAAAAGGTTGTTAATCTCTAACGCAAAATTTGGGTTTATATCAATTTTTTCTTAAGATCACCATGATAAACAATATCTTCAGCCTTTGTATTTGGATCATTTAAAAAGGCTGGCACTGGGTCTTGCTCTTGGAGATTCTTTATCTCTTCATCGAGCATATCCTCTTGGTATGTCATCATCATATCAGCTGCAATTACAAATGGTGCTACTTGAATTTGCTTTAACTTCTCAATCTCTTCACCTACATCTTCGCCTTCGATTGTTACAATAATCTTACCCTTAGCTTTATCGCCAAAGTGGTAATCACAAATATCACTCTTTTCGCACCACTCTTTTACTTTGTCGAAATTCTCGCTTTTACACTGAACAACTATACTTGAAATATTCATCTCTTCTCCTTATTTTAATATCCACATATTAACAAAATTATCGTCACTTGCAGCAAAAACGGTACTATTATCTTTAAAAATAATTGCATTGAGTGTGCTTTTTTGCCCTTTTAGTACAAAAAGTTTCGATTTTGTACTCAAATCGATAATTGTTATATTATTATTTTCATCCATTGCAAATGCTGCTAAAGTAGCATCTGGACTGAGTGCTGCAACATAAATAAAGAAATGAGCTTGAATATAATCTTTAGCACCTGTTGCTAAATTATACCATCCTGCCCTTCTATCTTTTCCTGCCGTTACAACAAAATCCTTTTTTATATCTACTTTAAAGATATTGTCTAAATTTATTCCGCTTAATCGCTTCACTATTTTTCCGCTCTTTGGTGCAACAACAACAACTTCTCCGCTCTCATTTGCAATTGCAGCCAAATCTCTTTTGCTATTTAGTGCAAAATCTGAAAATTTGGATTCACTCAACTGCTTTCTATAGATAAATTTCTTACTCTTTAAATTATATAAAGCAATCTCATCACTCAAGAAAGCTAAAAATATATTCTCTTCATCAACAAATTTACTCTCTACTAATGAGAGTTTATCTTTTTCTGTAAATATATCAGTAGTTTTATTGTTTTCATTTAAACGTAGATCGCTATAACCACCTACACCGCTATCGCTTAACATTAAAAGTTTTCCTTTATAGTAATCGACACTTGATACTCTTGTATCCATAATATCACCCATAAAATCTTTTATTTTAGGTAAATGTATTACTTGTATAAATTTTTTTTGATTTAAATCATACACTTTTAACTTACCTACATCTGTACCTATTACTAATAAGTGTCCATCACCTAAAACCATATCCTTTACACTTTCATTAACATCTATTGTAAAAACAGGTTGAAGAGTTTTTGCAAATATCATAACAGATAAAATAAATAAAGATAGTAATATTTTCAACTCTCATCTCCTAAAATAGAATCTATTTCACCTAACACTATTCTGGCAATCTCCTCACTCTCTAACTCACTTTTCGCACCATAAAGATCTATCTCTGAATCTAAAAAATTTTCAAATGCAGAATGATCATACAATCTTCCAATGAGCTTTTTTAACCCCTCCTCCTTTAAAGCATTTTGGACTCTCTCAACAATATATATTAAATAGTTATAATCTTGAGGATCATAAACATCTACCTCTTCATCATCAATATCTTCATAGTTTTCATCTACTACAACAAAGTACCGTAACTCATCTAAATCTTTCTCTTCAATACTTTTAGCAAGAAAAGGGTACTCTTTCTCTATATCAACTTTACTCATTAATCGCTCCTTAATTTAGAATATATTCTATTGCATTTGTAGGGCATCTACTTAAACAAAAACCACAACTTGTACACTTTTCTACATCAATTATCGGTTCAAACATTCCTTTAAAAAGAATAGCATTATCGATACATGGCTCCTTACATGAAAAACAGATACTTCCATTATGTGCCATACAACTCTCTTTATTAATTAAAAAAGTTGCATATATTTTCTCATTCTCTTCAGTTACCTTTAATACATCACTTGGGCAAGCTTTCGCGCAATCTTGACAAAAAGTGCATCCACTATTTCGAAAATTTAATATAGGTGTGCCTTTTGCTTCTATAACAATTATATTCTCTTTACAAGCAGTAGCACACGCTTTTGAATCACATGCTATACACTCTTTATCAAAAAGACTATTATCAACACTATATGGAGGGCGTAAAAAAGAGGGTCTTGGCTCCTCTTTTACGCTATGAACAGGTTCAATGAGTTTTTTAAAAAAGTCTCTTCTGCTTGCCACCTATTTTACACCTTCATTAATCACTTTAAGCAAATCTGATTTATGCTTCAATTTCTCATCACTAAATTCAGGTTTGAAGTTATTTTTCACTAAAGGTTTTACATTTGCTTGCGGTACATGGCATTGTGTACAATTAAATCTTGCAGGATTTAATTTTTTTAACTTTTTAAATTTTGCTACAGTTACATCTGTAGTATTTGCTACAACTTTTCCATCTTTTACTATTTTACCATCTTTAAGTTCAGTTTTTGGTCTAAAATCAGTAAAATGTGACTCTGGTATAGGTGTAGCACCAACTCCTTTTGCAACATCTGGCATATGACACCCTAAACATTGATTGTTTTTTATTGTAATTGGCACTAATCCATCTACACTATGCGGAATAAGCGGCGGAGCATTCTCGTACGAACGTTCTAATGTTTTTGCTTGACCTGGTGCTTTTGCATCAAACTTTGCATCTACAGGTGCTGCTTTACTCTCATCAACAATATCTGTCTTTCTTAAACTTAACGATTCTGGTGTAATTACTTTATCAGCTGCATAAGCACTTATTGCTAAGCAACTTATAGCAATTACTGATAAAATTCCCTTTTTAATCATTTTGACTCCTTATCTTTTTTTTCTGAAATATATTTCCCAATTGAAAATGCAAGAGCATCGTCATCACATACATCGATACATCGCCCACAATTTGTGCACTCAATATCGTTAACACTAATACTCTTTTTTCCAATCATATGCAAAACTTGACTCTCTGGACAAACCTCTTTACACTTCATACAGAGAGTACAATTTTCACTTATATGTTTAACTCTAAAGAGAGAGTATTTTCCGATAATAGAATATACTCCACCAAGTGGACAGATATGCCCACACCAACCATTTTTAACTACAAATAGATCAAAAAGAAATATAGCAGCAATCAAGCCTAAGCCTGAACCAACACCAAATATAATATTTCTATTCAGGATCGTTATAGGACTCAATATTTCAAAAACTGCTAAACCACTTATTGCAGAAGTTATTAAAACTACAATAATCATATAGTAGCGAATATTTCTGCTTATCCATAACTTTCTTTCAATCTTATCAATCATTAACTTTCTACGAAGCCATGCAGCAGCATCTGTAATTAAATTTACAGGACATACCCAACTACAGAAAGCTCTACCACCAATTACTCCATAAAATAGAGCAATTATTAAAGCTCCAATCAGTATATTTACACCAACAACAGCTCCACTAGCAAATATTTGCAGCAAGGCAAAAGGGTCGCTAAGAGGCACTTTGTTAAACAGCATAGAGGTAGATATATCTCCTCGTAAGATACTCCATCCCCAATAGTTACCAGCAAAGTATAAAAACAATAGACCAAATTGAGTAAATCTTCTCAAGAGTAAATATTTGATATTAGAGAACTTCATACTACAATCCTAATCCATTATTTAAATAATCAAGAGGTTTTTTCTTACTTCGCTCATCGTGCGTTGTGATATCTTCCTCTTTTCTATCACCTGCTCTTTGTTGGTCTTGTTTATCCCAACCTTTAACATAGTGGTCTCCTGGTTTACCTTGTGCTACTTCTCTAGGTAGTACAAAAATAGCTGCCTTTTCGGTTACACAAGCCTTTTCACACAATCCACAACCTGTGCAAACATCTGGGTTTACTACAGGTTCTAAAAATGCATGTTTTCCTGTTCTGCTGTTTCTGTTATATTGCAATTTAATGGCTTCATCAAGTAGTGGGCAGGCACGATAGCAAGCGTCACACTGTAAACCCCAAAATGCTATACAAGAGTGAACATCAACTACAGCAACGCCCATATCCATTTTACGAATATCTAACTCATTCGTTTTAGGGTTAGTTACTTTTGCAATATCCAAAGCACCTGTTGGGCAAGCAGGTACACAAGGAATATCTTCACACATATAACAAGGCGTATCTCTTGGTGTAAAAAAAGGAGTTCCAATTGTTACATTGTCACTCGCTTTTGCCATTTTGAGTGTCCCTAATGGATCTTTTCTTTTACCGTCTCTTGTTAAATTTTGCGGCCTGTTTGCACACGCTTCCGCACATAATCCGCATTTAATACATGTTTTTAAAAAATCATCTTCTGGCAAAGCTGCGGGCGGTCTAAGAGTAAGAGGACTGCTTTTGGCCTTTGTAGCATACCCACCAAGCAGCATTACTCCCATTGTGCCTAAACCGATATGATGTGCCATATCGGTAAAAAATCTTCTTCTAGGAGTTATCTTTTTTTTCTCTTTTTCGCCCATTACTCTAACCTACCTTATACTTTAGTAATCTTAACAGCACACTTCTTATAGTCTGTCTGTTTACTCATTGGACAAGTTGCATCGAGTGTAACTTTATTAATAAATACTTTCTCATCGAACCAAGGCACGAATACCAAACCTCTTGGAGGTCTATTTCTTCCTCTTGTTTCAACTCTAGCTTTTACCTTACCACGGCGAGACTCTACCCATACAAGCTCACCTCGTTTAACACCTTTTTTCTTAGCATCTTCTGGATGCATATAACATAGAGCTTCTGGAACCGCACGGAAGAGTTCTGGAACTCTCATTGTCATTGTACCACTATGCCAATGTTCTAACACACGACCTGTACATAACCAGGTATCATACTCTTTATCTGGCATTTCTGGCGGATCCATATATGGTCTTGCAAAGATTTTTGCTTTATTTGGAATTGGTGTTTTACCTTTCGATTTATCTGGTTTCGTTAGGCTACCGCTAAATAGTTTCTTCGCAAGTGGTCCGTAGAATGCAAAATCTCCGCCTGTCTCTTTTGCTGCTTTTGCTGCATATGGGTCATATTTAGCATTAAATCTCCAGAATGTCTCCTTTCCATCAACAACTGGCCATTTGAGTCCTCGTACTTTATGATAGACATCAAATGGAGCAAGGTCATGTCCATGTCCTCTACCAAACCATGCATACTCTTCGAATAGATATTTATGAATAAAGAAGCCATACCCTTTCCACTCTTTTCCATCACTTCCAAGAACTTTTCTACTATCTCCAAGAGAGTCACTATCATCAAACCCTTTTAAGAGCGGATCATCAATTGTATACTTCTTCGCCTCTTTATTTGCAAAGAGAATCTCATACATTGTAGTATCTTCATTATAACCCATCTTTTTCGCAGCTTCGATAACACTTGGAAGTGGTTTTTTACGAGGCCCACTTGGTTTATATTCACCCCATACATCTTTTACAGTAAATCTCTTTGAAAGCTCTACCCACTGCCATGTATCACTCATTGCATTACCAACTGGTAGTACTTGTTGCTTCCAGTGTTGTGTTCTTCTCTCTGCGTTACCGTATGCTCCCCACTTCTCATAAATCATAGCACTTGGAAGTACAAGATCTGAAACCATAGCAGAAATTCCAGGGTAACCGTCTGAAGTAACAATAAAGTTGTCTGCTTTTCTAGCAGCTTTAATCCAGTGGTTCGCATTTGCAGTATCTTGGAATGCATTACAAACATTAACCCAAGCAAATTTTACAAGTCCATCTTCAAGACCTCTATGAATTGCAACAATATGTTGTTTACCAACAGGGTTTAGAGTACCTTCTGGAATCATCCATTTTTTCTCAGTTTTTGCTCTGTGTTTAGGGTTCTTCACCATTAAGTCTGCTGGTAGTCTGTGTGTAAATGTACCAACCTCTCTCGCAGTACCACAAGCACTTGGCTGACCAGTTAATGAGAATGCTCCATTACCTGGTTTTGCTTGTTTATTTAACAAGAAGTGAACATTATATGACAATGTATTTACCCATGTTCCTCTTGTATGCTGGTTCATACCCATTGTCCAGAAACTTACAACTTTTCTATCTTTCTCTATATATAGAGCAGCTAAATCTTTCAATTTCTTCTTAAAGCTCTCTAAAGACTCATCAGGATCACCTTTAGCAATTTTTGCTACATAATCGAGTGTAAATGGTTCTAGAGATTTTTTATACTCTTCGAAGCTAATCATCCAGTGTGCAAGAGTACCTGGAATGTTCTTCATAGTATCACCCTCTTTGTAACCATAAGGTGCTAATGCAGGTGCCTCTAAATCAGATACTTTCTTCTCCATCTCTTTTTTAATGATCTCCATCTCTTTGTCGCCATATAGACCATCTTTAAGAGACTTCTCGCCAGCTCTTCTCATACCGTAACCAATATTGACAGGCCCTGCTGTAAAGACAATATGCTTCTTCACAAAATCCCAATCGATTGCTTCTGGATGGTTAAATACAATCTCATGAGCAATATAGTTCCATAGTGCTAAGTCGGTATTTGGACGGAAGATAATATTGAAGTCACTCAAATCACAACTTCTGTGCGTATAAGTTTGAATATTGACAACTTTAACTTTATCTGGGTCAGATAGCTTTCTATCAGTTACACGCGACCACAAAATTGGGTGCATCTCTGCCATATTTGAACCCCAAGCGACAATTGTGTCCGTAAGCTCGATATCGTCATAACAACCACTTGGCTCATCGATACCAAATGTCTGGTAGAAACCAACAACTGCTGATGCCATACAGTGTCTTGCATTTGGGTCAATTGCATTTGATCGGAAACCTGCTTTCATCATCTTCTGTGCAGCATAACCTTCCATCACTGTATATTGACCTGAACCAAATACTGCAACACCCTCTGGACCACTCTCTTTAAGAGCTCTTTTAATCTGTTTTTCCATCTCATCGAAAGCTTGTTTCCAAGAGATTGGCTTAAACTTACCGTTTTTATCAAACTCACCTTTCTCATTAACTCTCATTAATGGCTGTGTGAGTCTGTCGGCACCATACATAATTTTTGCATTAAAGTACCCTTTAATACAGTTAAGACCTCTATTTACCGGTGCTGCCGGATCGCCTTTTACTGCAACAATTTTACCATTTTTTGTTGCGAGCATAATACCACACCCAGTACCACAGAAACGACAAGGTGCTTTATCCCATCGCCACCCTTTCTCTGCATCTTTTGCAGCTGCCTGCACTTCCTCTGGAATCGAAATTCCAACCGCTGCCGCTGCCGTAGCTGCCGCAGAACTCTTTAAAAAATCACGTCGATTAATTCCCATATAAACCTCCTGATATAAGTAGGGATAGTTTATAGTATCATTTTGTCTAATATAAAAATTTGATTTAAATCAATTTCTTAACTCTAATTTATAAAAAAAGAGTAAGTTTATCAATAAAGTTTACTACCCTACACACTTACACTTTTAAAAATCTCCACTCGCCCTTTGCAAACTCTTGATGCATTAAATAAGCAACCGCAGTAAACTGCATAAAAAAGGCTGCTAATACCCACTCGTAGGATCCCAATATGTAAATTCCATAGAGTGATGGCACAATCTTAAAGAGCCATGTTGTCACTATATTTATCTTAAATGTCTTTTTCGTCATACCAGCACCATTAAGCCCAAAAGTATAGGTAACATCAAAGGCAAATGGTAAATGTATGATTGCAAAAGCCACTATCGACTCAACAATTAAATCGATACTTTTGCTCTCACTACTAAAGAGTATTGCAAGCTTCACCCTAAAAACTATAAAGAGCAGAGCTAATAACAACATCAATATAAAGTTTAGCTTCGCAATTGTATCTATATAACTTTTAGCCATATCAAACCGTTTTGCTCCTATCTCTTGCCCAATTAATATGGCTCCTGCATTTGCAAAAGCAATTGCAGGCATGTACCCAATAGCCATTATCTGTATAGCAATATTAAATGCAGCATAATAGAGACTCCCTAGAGTCAAAATAGCCGATGTAAATATAAGATGCGACATATTGGCTAAGAGTCTTGAGCCGATCTCCGGATATGCTACTTTAAATGCTCTCTTGAATATCTTTTTTCGAAACCGCAATAATGGGATATATGGCATCTTCTTTCCAAAATAGAGATAGAGGTGTAAAATAGCTACTACGCCATAACTTATCACTGTAGCAAGTGCCACACCAAAAACTCCAATATTTGGCATTCCAAAATAGCCCAAACCTAATCCAAAATCTAACACTACATTTAAAACCGCTGCAACGATCGCTAAGAACATTGGTGTTTTGCTATTACTATAACTATGCAGTGCCGTATCTATAACACTATTAATAAGAATAAATGGTATATCTAAAAGGAGAATATACCCAAACTCAATTGCATACTCCAATACTTTGCCATTGACCCCCATAAACCAAAGAATAATTTTTGGAATAAAGGCAAAGAGTCCTATAAAGAGCAGACTACTAACAATTGCCGCTACAAACAGACTCGATATAACTAGCGATGCTTTTTTATAACTCTTCTGTCCTACATAGCGGGTAATCATCACCTGCCCACCAGATGAGAATACAAGAGTTAAAGCAAATAAAAGACCCCAAACATTTTGTACAACTCCAACACCACTAATAGCATCTGCTCCAAACTTAGAGACAACATACAAATCGGTAAACGACACCATAGTATACATTATTAAATTCACAACTATTGGCCAAGCCAACTCTAATATAACTTTGAACTTCGACATAATAAAAACCTTAACAATTACAATATATAAAACAATAACGCGGGATTAAAAAAACAGTGCAGTCGTTTATTGAGAGAGAATGCTTAGACCCAAAAGAGATTACAAAAAACAAAGCAAAATAGACCTATAGAAAAATAGTTAGGTAGACTAAGCTTTTAAAGTAGAGGATTAATTTTTTGTAAGAGCTCTTCTGAGTCTAAGCCTCTAAGCAATAAAAGACTGATATAGAGGTAGAATAAAGTCAATAAACGAAATCATATCAGTCTCCTTTGCTTAAAATTAAGATTAACAAAATGTTAACAAAATTTAACTTAATAGCACTTTAAGTAAAATTATCCTACTAAACTTAAGAGGATTAAACGGAAAAATTACAAAAAGAGGGGTATAGTGCCTTTTTAAATGAGTATTTTAAAGAGCATAGTGATCTCTTCTTGCAGTTATCAAAAAGTCAAAAACCACATACAATGATGATTACTTGTAGTGATAGTAGAATAAACCCAGCTCTTTTACTTAATGCCCAACCTGGAGAGCTCTTTATTACAAGAAATATTGGAAATGTAGTTCCCTCTTACCTGATAGAAGGCTCAACTCAAGCAGCAATCGAGTATGCGGTTAATGTATTAAATATCCCCAAAATTATTGTTTTAGGACACAGTAATTGTGGTGCCTGTGCCCATATGTATCATGAACCAAAAGAGGATGAACCAATACTGTCACATGTAGATGAGTGGCTTAAAAACATTGTACCAGCTAAGAGTGCAGCAATGCTTGAGGAGCATCAAGATAGTAGTAAGAATATCTTTGAACTCACCGCAAAGCATAATGTTGTTGTCTCTCTTCAGAGATTAATGGAGTATCCATATATTCAAGAGAGATTAGTTAAAAACAAAATCAGCTTAGAGGGGTAGTGGTTTAATATTGGAACTGGAAAAGTTGAAGTCTATAACTTTACAACAAGAGATTTCGAAGCTGTTATAGAGAGTACAGAGAGTGCTTAAAAGAGCACCTCTACATCATCACTATTATCAAGAGGCTTCTTTGGTGGTGGTTGGTTATTATCGTATATCTCAATAATATTACTATCAACTGGAGATATTGTCTCTAAAGTATCATTATTCTCATCTTGCCCAGGAATATTAGAGCCACTCTCATAGAGATCCTCATTTGGATCACTTTTAGGGAGTGGAGAAGCTTTCGTATAGAGCTCTCTTTTCCCATTAATATAACCACTCATAACACCTTTTGGCTTTGTAAATTTTCTTTCGATATTTGGTTCCGTAATTAACAACTTTCTGTAAAACTTCGCAAAGGCTGGTGCAGCCACTTTGCCCCCAGTTGCACCTTTAAAGATAGGTTTATACTTATCTCTACCATACCAAACAATGGTTGTGATTGTTGGCGAATAACCGCAGAACCAAGCATCGATATAGTTATTTGTTGTTCCAGTTTTGCCTGCTAACTCTATCCCCTCAACTGCTGCATTCTTACCTGTACCTCTCTTAATTACATCTTGCAGTATTGAGGTCATCAGATAGGCTTGCTCTGGCTTTGTAAAGTTTGCTATCTCTTTTGGGCGAGTCTCAAAGATTACAGAGTTTTGTTTAGAGACAATCTTTCCTACAAGTCGCGGTTCAATCATATGTCCGCTATTAGAGAATACTGTATATATTTGTGCCATCTTAAGCGGTGAGAGGGCTAAATTCCCTAAAGAGATAGAGAGATCATTAGGAATATTCTTAACATCCAAAAGTGCTAAGCGTTTTCGTATCTTCTGCAACCCTAAATCGTAAACCAAATTTACTGTAGCAACATTTCGCGAATGTACTAAGGCTTCACGAAGAGTAATAAACCCTTTAAAGTTTCGCTCATAGTTCTGAGGAGCCCACACCTTCTCTTTCCCATTTACTTTATACTTAAAAGTTCTTGCTAAATCTGTTAACTTTGTTGCTGGATTGTAACCATTATCAAGAGCTGTTTGGTAGACAAATGGCTTAAATGCTGAACCTGGTTGCCTCTGAATCATAGTTGCACGATTAAAACTACTCTTTTTATAATCAACACCGCCAACAAGAGCTAAAATATCCCCTGTTTTATTCTCTGTAGCAACTATTGCACCATTTAAATCACTACTATTTATATCTTCACCTCTACTATCAAGTAGTTTCATAAGGTTACTCTTAAGTACCTCTCGAGCAATTTTTTGCTTCTCTAAATCGATAGTAGTATAGATCTTATAACCACCAACTTTTAAATCGGGAAAGCGTTTTTTAAACCTTCTTACAACCTCATCTACAATATAAGGGGCATTATTTTGAGCAAGTGTCGTTTTATAGACTTTTGGTCGCTCCTTTATTGCAGCATCATATTCGCTTTTAGTAAGCCAACCAAGCTTATAGAGTCGATTTAAAATTAAGTTTGCTCGCTTAATTACCCTATCGTAGTGCCGTAATGGATTATAGTAAGAAGGGGCATTTGGAATTGCTACTAATATCGCAGACTCTTTAAGTGTCAACTCATGAAGAGGCTTTCTAAAGTACCCCTCTGCAGCAGTTTTAATACCTAAATAGTTATTCCCATAAGCAATAATATTTAAATATCGCTCTAAAATCTGCTCTTTGCTCAATTTATTTTCAAGTTTCAAAGCTAGAATAATCTCTTTAATTTTACGGCTAAGCTTTTTTTTGCGGCTGAGAAACATATTTTTTATAAGTTGCTGGGTAATAGTACTACCACCCTCAACAAATCTTCTTGCTTTAATATCTTTTATGATGGCTCTTAAAATTGCATCTGGATTAACCCCACTATGTTCAAAGAACTTAGTATCCTCCATTGCCACCACTCCCTCAATAATAGAGACTGGAATCTCATTATAGTTTGCATAGAGTCGGTGGTGCTTTTTAAAAATATACCCAAGATGTTTACCATTTCTATCGAGAATCTCAGTTGAGAGATCTGGAGTATAATTAATTAACCTCTTTACATCACTATCGACAGCATAGTAGGCATAAGCAAACATTCCAATAAGAAATGCAGCACCCAATATAGCCGATACTACAAAAAACTTTATTATCTTATGGATCATTTTCGAAACTCTCGATTGGCGAAATTAGCAGCTATAAGCTCTTGTGTATACTTCTCTTTTGGCTGCGATATTATTGTCTCTACACTCCCCTCCTCAACGACTCTACCATCTTTTAATACAACCATGTAGTCTCCCAATTTCGCAGCTAAGTTAATCTCGTGAGTTACAAAGAGCATATAAAATCCAAGCCTCTCTTGCAATTTTAGCAAAAGTGTAATCATCTCTTCTCTTAGAGCACTATCAAGAGCGGTTGTTGGCTCATCTAAAAGTAAAAGCTTTGGTCTATTAATGAGTGCTGTTGCTAAAACGACTCGCTGCAACTGCCCACCACTTAAGTTTGGTGGAAACTCATAAAAGAGCCTCCAATCAAGCGAAAGCATATCAAAAAACTCTCTTACTCTCTCCTTGGAAGCAAAAAACTGTTGCGAAATTCTTGTTAGAGGAGAAAGAGCAGTAAATGGATTTTGTGGCACAAAACTTAAACTCTTCCCACGCTCTAAGCGAAAGGGTGCTTTAATATCAAGCGTATAGCTAAGTTGAGATGGTAAGAGCCCAAGTATTGCCTTTAGGGTTAAAGACTTTCCACTACCACTTTGACCAACAAGAACTGTCGTCTTCGTAATTGGTAAATATTTAATATCTACTAAGCTTTGTGACTCTATATCAATTTTTAAATCTCTTATCTCAACCATCTGCATACTTTAAAAGCTCTAAGGCTCGTTTTAAATCTCTTCTTTTTACACCTAATCTTGGAATTAAGCGAATTATAGGTTGCTCAACTGTTGGCTGTCTAATCGCCCCAACTAAGAAGCCCTCATTTAAGAGTATTGTTTGCAACTCTTTTGCTCTTTTGTTGCTTGGCTGCTTAATTGGTACTATTTGACTCTTGCAAGCAATCCCTAAAATCTCTGCTACTAATTTGCGTCTCTTTTGGAGTTTTCTTGCTAATATTATACCCTTTTTTTGAATATACCCTAAATTTACTAAAGCTAAAGCGGTATCAAAAACAGATGGAGCAGTCGAGTAGATTATTGGCTTTCCACGATTAATTAAAAACTCTTTTATCTCACTACTACTTAAGATATATGCCCCATAGCTTCCATAAGCTTTGCCAAGAGTACCCATCTTGATATAGTTTGGTTTTATCTCTAAATTGTAATAATCAAAGATACCAAGAAGACTCTTACCTATAGTTCCAGAGCTGTGGGCTTCATCTACAATCAAAAGTGCATTATAGCGATTGGCTAGTTCAAAAATCTCTTTTGGTGCAATATCTCCACTCATGGAGTAGACACCCTCCATTGCAATAATCTTTCGTTTTGCACTGCTTTGGCGTAGCCTCTCTTCTAAATCTTTTACGCTATTGTGCGTAAACTGCACTACATTCTCAAGAAGCCTAGAGGCCAAAATACCGCTTGCATGATACTCGCTATCTAAAAAGAGTGTATCACCTCTGCGTACAAGTGCCTCGATGAGTGCAATATTTGCTAAAAAGCCACTTCCCACAACTAAAGCACTCTCAAAGCCATTAAGCGTTGCAATCCTCTCTTCAAATAACTGATGGATAGGGTGATAGCCATTTACCAACAAACTCGCCTTAGGAGCAAATCGATCAAAACTCTTCACTAAATTATAGGCTCTCTTTAGCTGATGCTTATTCTCTGCTAATCCTAAATAGTCATTTGATGCTAAATCTATGATATTAGAGTCGTAAAGCTCTATTGCACGATACCTTGATGCTCTCTTTAGTGCCTTTAACTCATTATCAAAATACATTAAAGCTCCAACCAAGGCAGCAGCTTCTCAACTTGTAGCCCCATTGCATTACTCTCTAAGCCATCAACCTTTTGAATATACTTTTTACAAAAGCCCTCGACCATACAAGCACCAGCTTTCCCCTGCCACTCACCACTATTTAAGTAGTTCTCTAAATCAACACTATCGAATTTTGCAAAGTGGTAGTGGGTTACAGAGATATCTGCAAACTCAAACAACTCCTTTTTAAAAATTAGAGCTGTAATAATCGTGCTTTTATTACCACTTTGTCGAAGTAGAATCTCGCGAGCATCATCAATACCTTTTGCTTTTCTAACAATTGTATTATCAACACTTATCACTGTATCTGCAACTAAAAGAGGAATATCTAAACCAAATATCTGTAGAGCTCTATCCATCTTGCCTTGAGCAACACGATAGACAAAGCCTCTTGGAGTGTCACTCTTTATGCTCTCTTCATTAAAATCGACCGCCTCTTGAATATAGCTCACTCCAAAGTTATCTAACAGTTTTGCTCGCGACTCAGAAGCTGAACATAATCGTATCATTAACTCTCCAACCCTCTCAATCTACACTCTCTCCTCTACATACTCTTTTGCTGCTTTTATTGCTGCATCGATTTTACTTACATCTTTCCCACCAGCTTGGGCAAAGTCTGGGCGTCCACCGCCACCGCCGCCAACTACTGGTGCAACTTGCTTAATCCAATCTCCTGCATTAATATCGCACCCCTTACTACCAGCGGCTAATAGCACCTTATCGCCCTTTTTCTGTACGAGTAAAATTGCAACTTTCTCATACCTATTTTTAGCATCATCAATAAGCTGCTTAATATCTCCAGCCTCTACGCTATCTACAATTACATTTACACCATTAATCTCTATAGACTTGAGCTCTTTTTTAGTCGCATTAAGAGCCTCTTTTAACTCATTTTGAAGCGACTTTATCTGCTCTTTTAATTTAGCAATAGCTTTGAGTGGCTCTTTTGCTTTGAGTTCACTCTCGATACTCTCTAAAAGCTCTCTTGTATCGTTAATATAACTTAAGGCACTTGCTCCACAAATTGCCTCTACTCTTCTAACACCGGCACTTACACCACTCTCTTTTGTAATAATAAATGTACCAATTTGAGCCGTATTTTTAACATGCGTACCACCACACAGCTCAATAGAGGCATCTTTCATAGCAACAACTCTAACCTTATCGCCATACTTTTCGCCAAATAGTGCTACTGCACCACTATTTTTAGCCTCTTCTATATCCATTACCTTAGTAGTTACATCTATTGCTCTTAGCACCTTATCGTTTACCCAATCTTCTACCTTTTTTATCTCTTCTTTCGTTAAAGCACTCTGGTGTGTAAAGTCAAATCGAAGTCTCTTATCGTCATTATACGAGCCAGCTTGTGCAATATGATCCCCAAGTACTGCTTTTAGTGCAGCTTGGAGTAGGTGCGTTGCTGAGTGGTGTTTTGCAATCTCTGCTCTTTTATTATCTACAATTGCCTCTACCGCATCGCCAACCTTTAAAGAGCCCTCTACTTCGCTTAAGTTCATATCATTAAACTTTTTCGTATCAAGCACTTTTACACTAGTCTCGCCAACGATAAGCTCGCCCTCATCGCCAACTTGTCCACCACTTTCGGCATAAAATGGTGTCTGCTCTAAATATACCCAACCTTTGCCATCAATGCTATCAACAAGTTTAAACTCTTCGTTCATTAAAGCTAAAACTTTTGTCTTTTGCTTGGTTGTATCGTACCCTACAAACTCATTTAAGCCAAACTTCTCTTTAAGCTCTTTAAACTCACCCTTAGCTACGCTATCGCCTGTACCTTTCCAGTTTGCTTTAGACTTCGCCTTCTGCTCTGCCATCTTAGCATCAAAACCAGCCTCATCTAATTTTATTCCCTTTTCTCTAAGCATATCTTGCGTTAAATCTAGTGGGAAGCCATAAGTATCGTATAGCTTAAATGCTACCTCTCCACTAAATGTATCTTTGGTATTCTTTAGCTCCTCTTCAAAAAGCTTAATACCAGACTCAATAGTAGCAAAGAACCTCTCCTCTTCTAGCTTCATTGCACTTTTTACAGCTTCAGCTCTCTTTGGCAGATAATCATAAGCATCTTTTAGCTGCTGGGCCAAAGTATCCACAAGTTTATACATAAATGGCTCTCTAAGCCCTAGCAGGTAACCGTGGCGAATTGCTCTTCGCATAATTCTTCGAAGCACATAACCACGCCCCTCTTTATCGAAAGTAACACCTTGAGCTAACAAGAAAGTAGTAGAACGCAAATGGTCAGCAATTACACGATAACTTGCAATATCCTCACTCGTTGGCTCTTTGCCAACAACCTCTGTAATCTTCGCAATGAGCGGCTTAAAGAGTGAAGTGTCGTAGTTATTATAAACACCCTCTTTAATGGCAACAACTCTCTCTAGCCCCATACCAGTATCGATACTTGGCTTTGGTAGTGGGTGCAAATTTCCCTCTTCATCCCTTTCATACTGCATAAATACAAGGTTCCAAATCTCTAAAAACCTGTCGCCATCACCACCCATTACATCCTCTGGTGAGTTAAAGTGCTCTTCGCCTTGGTCGTAAAAGATCTCGCTACATGGCCCACAAGGTCCTGTATCGCCCATTTGCCAAAAGTTATCTTTATCGCCAAAACGCATTATCCTCTCTTCGCTAATGTGCTCTTTCCACATATTGTAGGCTTCATCATCACTATCGTGCACTGTAACCCAAATCTTCTCTATTGGCAAATCAAGATACTCTTTGCTAGTTATAAACTCCCAAGCGTAGGCAATAGCATCTTTTTTAAAGTAGTCGCCAAAGCTAAAGTTCCCTAACATCTCAAAAAATGTGTGGTGTCTTGCTGTATAACCAACATTATCTAAGTCATTATGCTTACCACCAGCACGAATACATGTTTGACTACTTGTAGCTCTTGGCGGAGTAGGAGCCGGCTCTTGTCCTGTAAAAATACTCTTAAACTGCACCATACCTGCATTTGTAAAAAGAAGTGTATCATCATCAGGAACCAACGGAGAACTCGGCACAACCTTATGCCCTTTAGATTCAAAAAAGTCTAGAAATTGCTTTCTAATATCCATAAAATATCCTATTATAAAATTCTTAGTTATTTTATCAAAATAGTGTTAAATATCGATTATTTTCAAATAAACTCTCACAGAAAAGAAAACAACCCAAGGAGGGGGAACCTTGGGTCAATATTTTATGAAGGATGTTAGTTGCACTTTTCTTTGTTTAGGAGGAGAAGAAATAGTAGCTAACCATCGTCACTATAAAGCAAAAATGCTTTACAACCAACTAAGACCTCTTAATTGGTATTCGTAGTATAACAACTTAATGTGGAGTAGTTGTGGAAGCAAAGAAAAGTAAGATAAAAATTATCGATCCAAATCTTCTAAAAGAGAAGCTATCTCTTTTGCACCATTTGGATTATTGATCTTCAATAGTCTCTTGCTCATATCCTCTAAATCCACACTCTCTAAGATCTCTAACACTTTTTGCTCATTCAAGTCACCCTCTCGCAGTAAAAATGCTAACCCCTCATCTACTAAAAATTTTGCATTATAGTATTGGTGGTCTCCTGCTGCATAGGGGTATGGCACAAAGAGTGTAGGTAAACCATTTGCAACAAGCTCCCAAAGTGTAGAGGCTCCAGCTCTTGCTATTGCAAAGTCAGCATTAGCCATAATTTCTGGCATCTCTTTGGTAAAACCAAAAACTTCGGCATTAATTCCTAGCTTTTTATACTCCTCTTTTACACTCTCTAGATTCTTCTCGCCAGCTTGGTGGTATATTTTTATACCTCTTTTGTCTAACTCTGGTGCAATAGTGAGAGCAAACTCATTTAAAGCTTTTGCCCCTTGGGAACCGCCGCTAATTAGAATGGTTTTTAGCTCTCTTCGCACTCTTGCAAGATCAAAAAAGATCCTCTTTGTTGGATACGCCTTAATTGGCGACTCCTCTTCGTAACTCGAGAGAAAATAGCGTGCATAGGGTCGAAGTAGCTTATTAAGCCTCCCAACTGCAGCATTCTGCTCATGAATCACTAACGGTATCCGTAAAGTCAATGCCGCAATAGAGGCTGGTGCAGCAGAGTACCCACCCACACTCAAAAGAGCTTTTGCATTTTCGGCTTTTAAAATTTTTCGAGCCTTCATTACCTGTTTCAGTAAACTCCAAAGAGCAAAAACTTTTCCTAACTTGCCCTTGTCAACGACGCTTGTAGAGTCTAAAAAGTAGCTCTTTTTAAATGCACTATCCTCTTGGAACCATGCTCTATCTTGCCCTCGCTGAGAGCCAATATAGACCATCTCTTTAGAGATATGCTCTTTAACAGCAGCAACAATTGCTAAGTGTCCACCTGTACCACCACCAGTTAATACTATACTCACTGCTTTATCCTTTTTGCTAACATCAAGACCATTCCAATAGCTGTAGCAGTTGCCACCAGTTGCGAACCACCATAACTAAGTATTGGTACGGCTATTCCCTTTTCTGGGATAATACCAGTTACCCCAAAGAGGTTGATTGCTAAACTCAAAAAGAGAATTATCCCAACACCATAGGTAAAGTATCGCTCTTTCAGCGACTCTAGCTTCGATGCGATCCTAAAAATAAGTGTAATAATGTATGCAAAGAGGAGTAGAATTATAAAGAGACCAATAAATCCAATCTCTTCGCCAAGTCCTGCAAAGATAAAGTCGGTGTGTACTTCACTTATAAAGCCAAGCTTATACTGCCCTGCCCCTAAACCGTGCCCAAAAAAACCACCATTCTCTAGGGCATAGCGAGCATTTACAATTGGTAATGCCTCGGTTGTATCTGTAACTCTCATAGTTTTTGCAATAGCCTCAGGCAGAAGTGAAAGAATAGAGTCTTGCACTCCAACCCACCACCCTTTAAAGCGGTTAATTCTATGCGGAGCAATCACAATTAAAAGCACTACCAAAAGAGCTACAGTAGTTCCTAAGGTTATAAAAAACTTTTTTGATCGTCCTGATAAAAAGAGGAGTGCAAGTGTCGTAAAGAGTAACACTACAGATTGCCCTAAATCTTTTTGAGCAACTGCTAATATGAGTATCGCAAGACCTAAAAGCATAAAGTAGGGAGTAATGACTACTATCTCTTCCCAAACACCTTTAGTCTGTTGTAAAACTCTACTTTTACGCTCTAAACTCCACGCAATAAAGAAGAGAAACCCATACTTAAAAAACTCTGTAGGTGCCAACGAGACAGAACCAACTTTAATCCACCGCTTTGCACCTTTTACACTCTTTACTAAGCTCTCAGGCATAAAAACCATCGCAATAATAATCACAAAAAAGAGCACAAAAAGGGTAAATCCTAAAGGTGTAAACATCTTATTTGGATTTAAATTTGCAATATATGTCATAAGAAGAATTGCAATTACAACTGCTACTGCATCTCGAAGTAAAAAATAGTTGGCACTCACCCCCAGATAGAGTGCTGGATAGAGCGACATAGAATAAATAGCCGCTACAGAAAATAGCATAAGTGCAATTGTGGCTATATAGAGTTGATACCTCATAAAGTTTAACCTTTTTAACATAATTATCTACAAAAATTTATAGATAATTTAAAATTTACTATTCTAAATTATACTTTTTTTATTAATTAGTATGAAAATTATGCTATTATAACAAAAAATATATCAAATACAATAGTTCTCAACCAAAGCGTAACAATTTTGAGTTCTATTTGTATCTAAATATATAAAAGCATACTTTTTAGAGGATATATGGCAGAAATAGATGAGAATAAGAGTGTAGTCTCTATCAATAGTAAAAGAGTAAAAATTATTGCTCTCTCTATGCTTACTCTTTTTATTATAATAGTTGTTCGCATTGCTTATTTAGCTGCACATAGCGATAGTAAAATAAAAGTAAAAGAGATAAAAGATAGAGCTCTTCGTGGTAATATTATTTCCCAAGAGGGATATACAATTAGTAGATCTATCAAAACATATAGTGTCTCTATCCACACAAAATATCTCGATCCAGCAAAAAAGGAGTTCTTCTTACGGCTCTTTAGTATCTATAGTAGTATTCCACTAGATGAGCTAAAATCTAAATTCTATACAAAAGATGGGAAGAAAAAAGAGGGTTGGATTCTCTTAGCCGATGATGTCGATGCTAAAACTGCAATCTTTTTAAAGGAGTTAAAGTATAAACTCAACCGTTTTAGAGTCTTTCGTAGTGTAGGAGCAAATAAAAACTTCTACTACGGTTTAACAATTACAGAAAAGGGCGAGAATAGAGAGTACCCTCTTAAAGAGGCTCTCTCTCCAATACTTGGTTATACTCGTCCTGCATACTCAGATGGTTATAAACATATCGTGGGCTATAATGGTATTGAGAAGTTTTACGAAAAGTATCTTAACCACAAGCAAGATGGCTTTATTAGTGGAAAACGCGACGCAGTAGGTTATGTTATACAAGATGCGCAGACAATATACAAAAGAAAACACGATGGATACTCCCTTGTACTTAATATTTCACTTGAGCTCCAGAAAAATATCGACCTTATTTTAGATACTTATAAGCAAAAACTAGGAGCAAAAGAGATAATAGCAGCTGTTATGAGAACAAAAGACTCTAAAATTTTAGCCCTTACCTCTAGCAACCGTTACGATCCACTTCACATTAAAAAAGATGAGATTGCCAATTTACAACCAAAAGCGACAAGCTATGCTTACGAACCAGGTTCAGTAATGAAACCTATCATCTACAGTTTAGCTATCGAGAAAGGAACCATTACTCCAGATAGAGTCTTTAATACCTTTAATGGAAAAATGTGGATAGGAAGACATCGAATCACAGATGATGAGCCAGCCTCCTCTATGAAAGCAGAAAATATAATTGTAAAGTCATCAAATATCGGTATCTCTCAAATAGCATGGACACTTACTAGTAGAGAGTTTCGCGATGGACTCTTACGATTTGGTTTTGGAAAAAAGAGTGGTATCGATATAGGCAACGAAGCATCTGGTCGATTCTACTCATTAAGAAAACTAAGAGCTCGAATCAACAAAGCAAGTAACTCTTATGGCTATGGAATGATTGCAACTTTTGCACAACTTCTTAAGGCATACAATGTCTTTAATAATGGTGGAGTCTCTGTAACACCTCGAGTGGTCAACTATATAACAAATGACCAAGGAAAAAAGTTCTACCTAAAAAAGAACTATACAAAGCTTGCACCAATCTCACAAGAGACAGCCGATACTGTTAAAGAGACACTCAAAGAGGTGGTTAAAAGAGGTACTGGTTCTAAAGCACAGACAGAAGGTTTAGAAATTGGGGGTAAAACTGGAACAGCAATGATAGTTGGAAAACATGGCTATGAAGAGAGATACCATGCAAGCTTTTTTGGTTTTGCCAATGACCCAGAGGGGAATAAATATACCATAGGTGTTTTAGTTATAGAACCAGACTATGCACACCACTTTGCATCCTCTAGTGCTGTTGTAGTATTTAAAAAAATAGTTGATGCAATGGTTGAGAAAGGGCTACTTAAACCAAATTTAGACCGACTCCAAAAAGAGCAGTTAGAGATTGCACGAAAACAACATGAGCAAAAAGTTAAAGCAAAACAGCAACAGCAAGTCAAAGATCTCAAAGAGCGACTAAGAGAACAACGCGAAGCTATCATTCGTGAACAAAGAGAGAGTATAAAAAGAAAAAAAGCCCAAAAAAAGCGAAAGAGTAAAAGAGAAAGAAAGAAACACAAAAGCGTTATTATACAACCACAGCAGCCGTCAAATACACCTGACCTCTTTTAAACATAAATTTTGCTATTACTCTCTGGTTCTAAATTTTTGGGTTTAATTATAACCATAGGTTATCTATAAGCCTCGTCGTTCCCACAAAGGCAGCAACAAGAATAATACTATTGCCAATTTCTACTGTTTCTAAGTTATTAAACTCTCTATCAACTATTGCAACATAATCGAGCTTATCAACACTTTTTAATAAAAGCTCTTGCATTGCCTCTTTTATCTTTACTGTATCTAGCTCTCCACTACTTATCATATCCGAAGCAAGCTTTAACGAACGGCTAAGACTCAGGGCTCTTTGCTTCTCATCTTCGCTCAAATAGACATTTCGGCTACTCAATGCTAAGCCGCTCTCATCCCTTACTATCTCACAAGGAACTATCGTAGTATCAATAAAATAGTCTCGTACCATCTGCTCGATAAGTGCTAACTGCTGGGCATCTTTTTTGCCAAAATAGGCTCTATTTGGTTTTACAATATTTAATAGCTTCATTACTATTTGGAGCACCCCATCAAAATGCCCCGGTCTCTTTGCACCCTCTAATATAAAACCTCTCACCCTAGGGGCTTCTAATAAAAGCTCATCTCTATTATAGATAGAGTAAACTGTTGGCATAAAGAGAATATCGACACCTGCTCTTTGACATATCTTTTTATCTGCTTCATCTTTGCGAGGATATTTATCTAAATCCTCCCCCTCTAAAAACTGAGTAGGGTTCACAAAGATAGAGACAACAACAAAATCGCACTCCTCTCTTGCTCTTTGAATTAGACTTAAGTGTCCACTATGGAGTGCTCCCATTGTAGGAACAAAACCAACACTTCCTTGAAGCTTTTTACGCTCTTTCTGGAAGCTCTCATAATCATTTACAACTACCATGCTTTTACCTTTTGGCAAATTTTTGATAAAATCATACCAAAATTTACAGTTAGGATAGATTATGGATAGCTATGAGTATGGAGAATTGTTAAAAACCCTCCAAACGAAGATGTCGAATATTACCGATATTACACAACCAAAGAAGATAGAAGAGCGATTAAAAGAGATTGAGAACATCCAACAAGATCCTAAATTCTGGAACGATGCAAAAGAGGCAGCAAAAGTATCGCAAGAGAAGACAAAACTAGAGAGAATCTTAAATGTCTACAACGAAGCAAACGACGCACTTAATGATGCAATAGAGTATTTTGAACTTGCAAAAGTAGAAAATGACGAAGAGACACTTGAGATGCTCTTTGAAGAGGCAGAAAACCTTAAAGAGCATATCCAAAAGCTAGAGATCCAAATAATGTTAAGCGGTGAGCATGACGCTAACAATGCTATAGTCTCTATCCACCCAGGGGCTGGCGGAACAGAGAGCCAAGATTGGGCAAGTATGCTCTATAGAATGTACCTGCGTTGGGCAGAGCGACACGGCTTTAAGGTAGAGGTGCTCGACTATCAACCAGGCGAAGAGGCAGGGATTAAAGATGTCTCTTTTATTATAAAGGGCGAAAATGCATACGGCTACCTCAAAGTCGAAAATGGTATCCATAGACTGGTTAGAATTTCACCATTCGATTCGAACGCAAAACGCCATACCTCTTTTAGCTCCGTTATGGTTTCACCAGAAATTGATGACGATATCGATATAGAGATAGAAGATAAAGATATCCGCATCGACACCTATAGAGCCAGCGGAGCCGGCGGACAGCATGTTAATAAAACCGAAAGCGCTATTCGTATTACGCACATCCCTACAAATATTGTAGTGCAGTGCCAAAACGACAGAAGCCAACATAAAAACAAAGCCGCTGCTATGAAGATGCTAAAATCAAGACTTTACGAATATGAAATGGCAAAAAAACAGGCAGAGATCGACGGTGTAGAAAAGAGTGACATCGGATGGGGACACCAGATCCGCTCTTATGTGCTCCAGCCCTACCAGCAGGTAAAAGATACACGCTCAAATGAAGCATACACAAATGTCGAAGCTATCTTAGATGGAGATATCGATAAAATGTTAGAAGGCGTACTTATTACCCAAGCCAATGAGAAGTAAATTTAAGAATAATACATATATTTGTACTATCAATTACAATCGAGAGGTTCCCTTGAAACAGTCATTTCTTTTATTTTTTCTCTTCTCCTTTTGTTTGCTTGCAAATGATAAAAACAGTAGTTCTGCAACAATTAAATATACCTACGATCAAAACACTAGTAACAAGTCCAAAGACTATAATATACTTGGAAACAGTTACGAGTATGGTTTAAATGGATTAGATAAAGACTACAAAAAAGCATTTTACTACTACAAATTAGCATGCGAGAAAAAATTCTATAAAGCATGTTCTAACATGGGATATTTCTATCAGAATGGGTTATCTGTCAAAAGGGATTACAATAGGTCGTTTGCATTATATAAATATGCTTGTAATCATAATATTGCTAAAAGTTGTTATAATTTAGGGTACTCATACAGAGAGGGTTTAGGCACACAAAAAGATTACAAAAAAGCATTAAAATTGTTTAAATATGCTTGTGAGCACAATGTGTCTAGAGCATGCACACATATTGGATTAATTTATGAAGATGGTTTAAAGGTAGAAAAAAATTATAGTAACGCAATGAAATATTATAATTTAGGATGCAATAAAAATGATGCTATTGGTTGCCATAATTTAGGTTTACTATACTACAGTTACAAAAAAAATAAAAAGAAAGCCTTAGAGTATTTTAATAAAGGATGCTTACTACACTACAATGATTCATGTATCAATATAGTTATTTTAAATAGAGTAAACAAATAGCATAATAATCACTTACCTTGTGCTCTAAGTCTATATTTTTGCAATAAAATCATGCCATTAACAGAGTAAGTTCATTTTCTATAATATAGTTAACCTACTTCTTAGCCTTTTTACAACGAGCATCTTGAATCACAGCTTCTTCTTTATTATTTGTAGTATCAATCTCTTTACTATACCCTAAAGAGACACTCGGTTGCTGTTTTAAGAAGTCCCAACCTCCCATAACAGCACCATTTTTAAAGCTATATCCAGCACTTACATCCAAACCAAACTGTTTATCGCTTTTTGCCCAAGGGTAATAACTTACTCCAGCCCCTACAACTGGTTTATTCTCTTTTGCAGTAGAAAGCACTTTTACAGATGCACCAACATTTGCCAAAGAGTCAGAGCTACTTCCAAAGTTATATGTAATTCCACCCATTACAGCCGGATTTGCAAAAAGAAATGATAGAGATAATAGAGAAAATAATGAAATCTTTTTCATAAGAGACCTTTCTAATATTTTCTAATATTATACAATATTAAAAAGGTTTTGTAAAGCTTTTTATTTATTAATTACTGCAAATCAATAGAAAAAGAGAGAAAAATAGATTACTTTTTCTCTTTTCTGCTCTCTTTTTCTGTTATGCCACTCGTTCCAAAGCGTCTTTTCAACTCCTGTTTCACACGATCAGGCGATACATCTCGCAACCCTAAACCAACAAGCGAATGGTAAAGCAAATCTGCAGCTTCATAGATAACTTGCTCATCACTCTCTTCGTTAATTGCTACACAAAGCTCATCCGCCTCTTCTCTAATCTTGCTTAACAAAAGCTCTTTATCGTCAAGAAGCTTCTTGGTCCACGACTTTTTACCCTTGCCCATTTTTCGCTCTAAAATAGTATGGTAAAGCATATCAACAACACTATATTTGCTATTAATATCAACCGTTGGCTCAAGTATTTCTCGCTCTTGTATAACCGAAGTAAAGAAACAACTCTCTCTTCCAGTATGGCACGCCACACCCTTTTGCTCCACTTTAAGCAGTATCGTATCTGCATCGCAATCGATAAGAAGATCTTCCACCTTTTGCGTATGCCCACTACTCTCCCCCTTTTTCCAGATGCGTTGTTTCGAGCGACTAAAGTAGTGTGCAAACCCTGTTTCAAGCGTCAAATTGAACGCCTCTTCATTCATATAGGCAAGCATTAATACCTGATTACTCTTACTATCTTGTGCTATAGCTGGTAGAAGTGGATTTTTTTCCCAATTTATTCTCATCTTAGCTCCAAAATTTGCCGCTACAAATGTAGCGACTTAGTTACTTAGTGTAGAAGTTTTTTGTTTATCTTTTGAATCTATCCAGATATTTGGTACTGCTCCTCCAGGAGTTAAAAAGATTTTCGCATCTTTGTTAACTTTTAGAGCCTCATTAAATCTATTTTGTGTCTCAATCTGTTTTAGTTGTAATAATCTATCAGTTAATGAGTCGGAGATTAGCCTATTTGCCTTTGCTTGGGCATTTGCTTCAATTGTAATCTTATCTGCATGCCCTTGAGCCTCAATTCGCTTCTTCTCAGCTTCACCACGAGCAATCTCTGCTTTTCTCTCTGCTTCTCTTTTTGCACGCTCTTTTTGCTGCTCAGCAATCATGACATTTTGCTTCTCTGCTTGTAACTCCTCTATCTTCTCTTGAATCTTTGTAGGCAACTGAATATTTCTAAGCTCCACAGAGTCTAAGACGACTGGAGTTCCAGGAATCGCTTCAACCCTTTTTCGTAGATTCTCTTGAATCTCTTTTGCTATCTCTTGTCTCTTTTGTGGTAAGAGTTCTGCTGGATACTTTCCTATGACATCTCTTACAATCTCTCTTACTTTCGTATTGATAATCTTATCCTCCCAAGCAGTTCCCCAATTTGCAATTGTCTTTGGAGCACTCTCTGGCCGTAGATGGTACTGAACTGCTAAATCTATATCGACATAGAGTCCTCTACTATCCATAACACGAATCGCTGGATTTCTTCTTAATCCTCCCTCATAGCGTAAAGAGCCATCAGCTAAAACCTGCTTATGGCTATTGCTATAAGTAATCATCTTTACTCGAACATTCACAGGAATAATCTTCTCAAAAATAGGAATATAAAAGTGTAAACCTGGACCTAATGGTTGCTCTTGGAATTTACCAGTTCTTACCTTTATCCCCACCTCTCCAGAGTTAATAATTGTAAATGGTTTCAACAAAAAGAGTCCAATCACAATTGCAGCAATCACTACAAGCGAACTAAACCCCTTACCGCCAAAATTTCCTGCATTAAAAGGTGGCTCAAACCCACCTCCACCTCTGTTTCCACTCTCTTTTGGAGGCTCGTTACTTGGCTTCCTCTTCTTAAAATAATCATTCATATCTGCTGGCATAATGCCTCCTTAAATTTATATATATGTTAAATAGTGCTCGTAGTTCGGGTTTCTCCCATAAACTACATCAAAGTACGCCTCTTGGAGTTTTTTTGTCATCTCTCCTCTTTTGCCATTCCCAATTACACGATGATCAAGCGAATTTACAGGCGTAACCTCAGCCGCTGTTCCTGTTAAGAATAGCTCATCTGCAATATAGATCTCATCTCTTGTAATGTTTCTTCTCTCTATCTCAATACCCATATCTTTTGCTAACTCTAAAACAGTAGCCTGAGTAATAGACTCTAGCGAATTATCATTCGGAGGGCTAACAAGCTTGCCATCTCTTACTAAAAAGATACACTCACCAGTACCCTCTGCCATAAAGCCGTTTTCATCAAGCATTAATGCTTCGTCAAATCCATTCTCTACAGCCTCAAACTTAGCCATTTGACTATTTAAATAGTTCGCAGCCGCTTTAGCCTTGCCAAAAGTAGAGCGGTTAGGGTTTCTAGTAATCGAAGAGGTACAACACTTAATACCATTCTCTAAACCTTCATCACCTAAATATGCGCCCCACTCCCAAGCAGCAATAGCCGTATTTACAGGAGCAGCCTTATGGTAAATCCCCATCACACCGTACCCTAAATAGATAAGCGGTCTAATATAAACATTCTCTTTAAAATCGTTAACTTTTAAAAGCTCAATATGAGCATCATAAACCTCTTGGTACTCTCTATTTGGAGTAATAGCAACAATCTTAGCCGAGTTATAGAGTCGCTTTACATGATCTTCTAGCCTAAAAATAGCCAAACCTTTCTCTGTTTGATACGCTCTCGTACCCTCAAAAACAGCATTCCCATAATGCAAAGTATGCGTCAAAATATGAACCTTAGCATCCCCCCAAGGTTTTAACTCACCATCAATCCATATATATTTCGCTTCATTCATATAATAAAACTCCTTGATTCTTTAACCTGATATTCTATCTAAAAGTGTTTGAAGAGTTGGTAAATTGTTACCAAGAGAAGATATTTGAAGAGTTATGTATCTATATTTTTTAGAAAATAGACCTATTTCACAAATCATTTAGTAACTTTTTGCAAAAACTCTCCTGGAGTACAGACAAAACTTAGTAAAACAATTTTTCTCAAGCACTCTATACCTTGACTATTATGTAATACTGCTTGACAAATACATTTAATTATGTTACTCTTATTAAAACATTTTAATATACACTAAAGGTTACATATGATTAATGCAATAGATTTAAGAAAAAGAGGATTAAAGGTTATAGATGAAGCTTTAGCCACAAATGAGGAAGGAGTAATAGCATACAATGGCAAACCAAAATATGTTGTTATCCCTATAGAAAAATATGACAAACTAAAATCTTTAGAGTTAGATATGGCTTATTTAGAAGTTATGAAAAATATAGAAGAAGGCAATTTTGAATCTATAAAAACTGCAGATGATATAGATAAGCATATTGAGCAACTTAAGGTATAATAGAGTGTACGAGCTAATTTTTGATGAGAGTTACAAGAAGAAAGAGAAGAAATTTTTTAAAAAGCACCCTGAACTACTAGAAAAATATAGAAAGGTTTTGCATATTTTAAGAGCAAATCCAAATTACCCTGCTTTACGACTTCATAAACTGCAAGGAAATTTAAAAGAGTACTACTCTATCTCTTTAAATATGAGCTATCGTATAGTTATTGATTTTATCATAAAAGATAATAAGATCATTTTTGTCAATATTGGTGGACATGAGATATATAACTAATCCACCACAACCCCAACGCTGCACTTTTCGTTTGTAAGTTTTAGTTTATCGCCGCTATTTACTTGGCATATATTTATTCGTTTGCCATCTTTGGTAACCTCTGCGAAGCCCTCTTTTATTCGCTTTTTTGGATTGTTAAGCTCTAGTTGGTCTTGGAGGAGCTTTAGGTTTGCCTCTTTTTTGCGTAGGATGAGCGAGATATTGTTTTCAAACCGTAATCTTAGAGGCTCTAGCGTACTTTGGTGAAGTTGGAGTTTTTGTTTTATTATATCCTCTAGGCTCTTTTGTACGCTGGAAAATTCGCGTAAATAGAACTCTAAACGCTCTTTGGGTGCTAGGGTGAGTACTCTTTGTTGCAGATACCTTAGCTCTTGGTTTGCGTGGTTTAATTTTTGCTCAATCAGACCAGTGAGCCGCTCTTGCATATCATCAAGAGTATAGAGGTACTCGTTGCTATCTGGTAAAATGGTCTCCATTGCTGCACTTGGTGTTGGAGCTCTCACATCTGCTACAAAGTCGCTTATTAAAAAGTCTACTTCGTGCCCTACGGCACTCACTACCGGTGTCTTGGCATTAAAAATTGCATCGGCAACTACCTCTTCGTTAAATGCCCATAGATCTTCTTGCGAACCACCACCTCTTGTTACTAAAATAACATCTGCATTTAAACTATCGGCATAGTTTATCGCTTTTGCAATCTGAGGGGCTGCAAGATCGCCCTGTACGAGTGTATCGATTACTACTATTTCGCAAAGCTGCCACCGCTTTTTAGCAACCTTTAGAATATCTTGCAAAGCTGCCGCATTTAAAGCAGTAACGACTGCTATCTTTTTTGGAAACTTTGGCAACGGCTTTTTAATTTCGCTCTTAAAGTACCCTTTTGCTTCGAGCTGCTTCTTTAACTGCTCGAACGCTAGAGCTAAGTTCCCTTTCCCATAGGGCTCGATATTACTCGCGATAAATTGGTACTCACCCCTGGGCGTATAGACACCAATAGAGCCATCTATTACAATATGTTCGCCCTTTTCTACCCTAAACTTTAGCTTTTTAAGGTTGCCTCGCCACATTACACACTTAATAGTACTTTTATCATCTTTAATACTAAAGTAGAGATGTCCACTACTGTGGTATGTCGCAGAGCTCACCTCACCCTCTACCACAATATGCATAAACGAAGTCTCTAAGAGAGCCTTGATCTGTTCGTTTAATTCGCTAACACTTATCATAAAGGTTTTTGTGCAATAAGAAGTGTAGAGATCCCTAATGTAAACGACTGTGTATGCTCCATCGTAAAGCCAACACTCTTTAGTTCATCTGCGAGCATCTCGGTAGTTAAGAAGCCCTCTATAGAGTCTGGTAGGTACTTATAGGCTGCATAGTTTTTCGAAATCAATCCACCAACTCTTGGAAGTACCTTCTTCATCCCAAAATCGACAAACTTATCAACCAAGCTACTTCTATCTTGCTTTGTAAACTCTAAAATTACTACTAATCCTCCAGGCTTTAGTGCTCTATAAAACTCTTGCAGAGCTTCGACTCTATCAACAACATTACGAATACCGTAACTTATAGAGATCAGCTCTGTAGATGCATCTTCTATTGGCAGCTCTTGTGCTTTCCCTTCGAGAAATTCGGCAAAATCTACCTTTTTCTTTGCAACCTCTAACATTCCAACAGAGGGGTCAACACCAACATACTTTGCTACCTTAATTCCAAGTTTATCGGCATACTCTCTCCAAAAGAGCAGTAGGTCACCTGTACCGCACGCAACATCAGTTATTTGCTCTAGCTCTTTTTTATTCAAAATCTCATACGCCTTCTCGCATGCACGTCTACGCCACTTAATGTCAATTCCCATCGAGAGAACACGGTTTGCCAAATCGTATGTCGATGCGATATTATCGAACATATTTACAATCTCTTGTTGCTTCTGCTTCTTATCCAAAATTTGCTCCAATAAAAGTCTAACCGTTATTATAAAGCACTTAGCTTATAAACCTACTCCAAATAATCAAATCGCGGCTATTTTTATCGATATGTAAAAACTCTAGCTCAGATTGCACACTATAATTTAACTCTCCAGCAAGCATTTTTGGAGCAACGAAAAGGAGCAGCCAATCAAAACGACTCTTCAGTGCCTGCAAGAGCCCCTCGCCACCTTCCACAAGTACAAGCCCAGGCTTCTCTAAAAACTCTAAACTGCTGCCTATCTCTACATCTCTATTTGGCACACTAAAGAGTGGAATATCACTATCAAACGCACTCTCTTTTGAATAGATATAAATATCCGCTGCTCTATCGCCTGTAAATCGACAATCGAGTCGCGGTCTATCGATACGCACAGTACTCCCACCAATAAGGAGTTTTGTAGCCACAGCTCGAATTTTATGCACCAACTCTAGAGACTCTTGCGAACTAATATAGCCACCACTAATTTGCCCATTAAGCGACTGTGCCAATTTAAAAACAACAAATGCACGATTTTGCCAAATTAAAAATGGTTCAATCAAATCTTTTGCAGCTTTTGATTCTACAATCTCCACCTCAATACCGGCACGCTCTAAACGCTTTGCTCCACCGCCATGTCTCTCGATTGGATCTAATATACCAATAACCACCTTTTTTAACCCCAAACGCTCTATTAAAGTGGCACACGAAGGGGTCTTGCCAATATGCGAGCAGGGCTCTAGGGTAACATAAATAGTACAATCGCTAAAAAAGCCAGCCTCTAAGCTTAATAGAAACTCATGAACCAACGAAGCATTGAATCTATCAAACGATACCGTTTTACCACTTATGCTCTCGTAAGCACTTAAGAGTGCCAAAACCTCAGCGTGCGATGTGCCAGCTCTTTGGTGTGCCTCGATAGCCACAACTGCCCCATCTTTTACCACAACAGCCCCCACTGCCGGATTGGGGTATGTAAGTAGTTGGTATTTGTAGGCTTCTTCTATGGCTAATTGTAAATAATCGATTTCCACTTTTATCTCTTTAGTTTTTCTAAATTATACAAAAAATTTTTACTTTTTCAGCAAAAACCCTTGACTTTAAAAAATTTTTTTACTATAATTCCACCACTTCAAAAAACAACTAATCAATTCCGGATTAGCTCAGCGGTAGAGTAGGTGACTGTTAATCACTTGGTCGCTGGTTCGAATCCAGCATCCGGAGCCACTTTTTAATCAATCCATTTCAACACAATCAACTCATTTGTTTAGATATCTACTATTATCGCTATAATTTTCTTAATATTTACTATTTCTCAATATTTACAAAAGGATAGAAAATCGCTAAATATCTCTGGATTATTCTCTTTTTTACTGTTTTAGTCTGATCTGGCATAGACCCAAAAGATCAATTTTCTTGGTTTCTCGAAGTTGTGCCAGCTCTTATTGGTATATCAATAATGGCGGCTACTTATAATTCTTTTCCTCTTACACCACTACTCTACTTCTTTATATTGTTACACTCTTTTGTACTTATGGTAGGCGGACACTACACCTATGCCGAAGTCCCCTTTTTCGATGGCTTATTTGGTGCCACAAGAAACAACTTCGACAAAATTGGACACTTTTTTCAAGGCTTTGCACCAGCACTCCTTGCAAGAGAGATACTTATACGCAAAATGTAGTCAATGGGGATATCTGGCGAAACTTTATTATCATCTCTATATGCCTAGCATTTAGTGCATTCTACGAATTAGTAGAGTGGTGGGTCGCCCTAGCCGTAGGAGAAGATACCGAAGCATTCCTAGGAACACAAGGCTACATCTGGGACACCCAATCAGACATAGCACTAGCCCTACTTGGGGCTATAAGCTCTCTGCTTCTACTCTTGAAACTCCACAATCGACAGTTGAGAGAAATAAATAAAATTAACAACTAAAATGTTAATATGATTTCACATTGAGGAGAAAAGTTAGCAGAATGTTAAATGATGTTAACATTCTATAATGCAACACTACTCCTTATTATGAATATAGAGCCCAAAGAGGACAAGAACTAAAGCGACTAAAGTGATCGCTTTCGGTATCTCGTCTAAAACTAACCAAGCCCAGATAAGTGCAAATATTGGTATTAGGTATGCAACCTGCGACATAAACTGTACGCCAACCTCTTGCACCATCTTTACTCTATAGATAGAGGCGATTGCAGTTGGCAAAATACCCAAATATAAAATTGCTAGTGTCGATTGATTGATCTCTAAATTATAACCCCTATAGAAGTACACAACTAAGGGAGTCAAAACCAAAGCTGAAACGCCAAACATAGCAAATGAGAGCATTAAATATGGGACATCTTCTACTTTTCTTACAAATAGGCTTGAGAGTGCATAGCTCAAAGAGGCGATAAGTACTAAAATTTGCCCCTTAAGTTCGTTTATATTAGAGGCTAAAAAGTTATCGCCTAAAAGAAGCACCAACCCAATAAAGCCAAGAACTACCGAATATACTTTATATTTCGAGACCTTCTCATCGTGTGTAAAGTAGTGTGCTAGCAGTAGGGTCAAAAAAGGTCCAAAGCCAATCATAAGGGCTGACATACCAGAGCTTATATACTCTTGCCCAGCATTTATAAGCGAAAATGGCACAGCCGTATTTAAAAGAGCCGAAAGGCTCAGCCATATCCAGTTTTTTCTCCCCTTTGGCAATGGCAACTTTTTATACAAAATAATCGGGAGCAAAAAGAGAAACGCAATAAGTACCCTTCCAAAAGTTACCTGAAAAACATCGAGTTCTCTTATTGCAATCTCTATACCAATAAAAGCAGTGCCCCAAATAGCCGAGAGTGCAAAGAGATTAAAATAGTCTTTGAGTGTTGGTGTTTTTAAAGTCATTCGAAATGGTACCGTAATAAGATATAAAAGTCATTAAAACAGACTTGACAAATTCTACAATTTGCACTACAATTGTATATACATTTACCAAAAGGTTTTTTATGAAACAGGCTATAAATATTAGATTAGAAAAAGATATAATCCAATCTCTTGATGAATATGCAAAAGAGCTCGACAAAACGAGAACTCGCCTTATTGAGGAGTCGATAAGCTCATACTTTGATAAACTAGATGAAATGATTGCAGATAAAAGAATCGATAACTTAAAAAGTGGAAAAACAACCGTTGTCTCCCTAGAAGAGGTTTTTAAAAAAGCTGGGATAGATGTATAAAGTAGCATTTGAAAAAAGTGCCGAAAAAGAGTTCTTAAAATTAGATACCAAAGCTAAAGAGCTTGTTGCAACAAAGATATTAGAACTACAAAATGGAATCTTTACGAACGATAAAGCACTCAAAGGGAAACATAAAGGAAAGTTTCGAAAAAGGGCAGGTAACTATAGAATTATATACCTCAAAGAGAATGGCTTACTAGTAATAACAATCATTAGAGTCGCCCTTAGAAAAGAGGTGTACTAATCTAAGGCAATATTGGGATTAAAACCCCTCTTTGAAGCGTTTATCGCGAATACTCATCTGCAAGCTGACCTCATCAAAGGCTATATCGAAAAGGTCTATCTCTTTAATAATAGCACTTAGTTTTTTATAACCATAATTGAGTGGCGAGAAAGAGGTAGAGTTGCTTATAAATGTACCCACATCTGCTAAGTTTGCCCAGCCATACTCATCACTAGTTTGCTCTACAGCATTTCGAAGCAGATTTACAAGCCATTTATCTTTTTGTAACTCTCGTTTACTCTTTCGAGAAGAACGCTTCTCTTTAATATCTTTACTATCGCTGCTATTTAAAAGATTATCGGTATAGACAAATTGCGAGCAAGCAGTTACTAGCGACTTTGGTGTCTTCTTCTCTCCAAAACCAAAGACCTTTTTTCCCTCAGCCAAAAGCCGCATAACTACTGGTGTAAAGTCGCTATCGCTTGTAGCAAAGGCAAAAGCATCTATATTTTTTGTATGCATCAAATCCATTGCATCTATCGTCATTAAAATATCGGTCGCATTCTTATTTTTCGAGTAGTCAAACTGCTGGATTGGCTTTATTGCATACTCTAAAAGCTTCTCTTCCCAATTTTTCAGATTCTCTTTGCTCCAATTTCCATAGGCTTGTCGAATATTCACCACCCCATAACGACTAAGCTCAGTAATAATACCATCAATAGCTCTATGCGAAATATTATCGCAATCTATAAATAGTGCTATTAAATCTCTCTTCTCTATCATTTACTCCTCCTCTAACACAACGGCACACTCAATTTGCTCTTTAAACTCGAAACAGATTTTATCTCTTTTATAATCTATAGGCTCTTTGGTTTTAATAAAAGTTACACTCTTTGGCTCAATAATCTGCCCATCATACTTTGCTGTAGCAACAAGCTTTGCTGGGTAGTTACTGCTATTAAGTATCCAAAAATCGCTAAAGTCAGGTATTTGCTCTTGCTGTGGTTTTACGCCATCTCTATGCGAACTCGCGACCCCTTCTAAGATAAAAATATCATGATAGTAGGAGTTATCCACATCCTCTGCAACTAAATTACCAAATTTATCTCGCGACACAAACGCTACAATATCTAAATTATCTTTGGTTTGCTTATTAATAAGGCTATAGAGCCACTTTTTATCTCTTATCTTCTCCATTCCCCTGAAGTTGTGGTACGCATCGATATGCCCTTTGAGTATCTTTATCTCAAGCCGTTCAAACTGCTCATACTCATATTCGCTTCTTTTGCGGTTAATATAGCTATTGATATTCTCCCCTAACTCTTTTGATTTTCTTTTTACTGGTCTATTTAAAAGAGTTGCAATATATTTACGGTTAATATTTGCAAAGAGCGAAATAATACTATTTAACCCCTCTCCTAACCAATTAATAGCCCTCACTATAAAATGCTCTCTTCCTAGCCAATCTTCAAACTTTGTAAGCAAAAAACTTAGAGCAAACACCTCTAAAATAGGGCTAATCCAAGAGTCTAGCACAAAGCCAAATATCTTACTAAGCAATAAAAGCATCGTTTTTGAAAAACCTACAATAAAGACTTTTAGCTCAGTAAAGAGCAGAATATCATCCAAATAGCCCCAACTCCCTACCATCCAAATAAGAGTTGTTGTAACTATTAGTGGTATAAAAAAGTTTTTTAACTTTTTTCGAAAATTTAGACTTCTATAGTATGCAATACTATTTTTGATTGCATCTAAAATATGACGGATAATATTCTCTTTTATCCAGATAGTGAGCACATTATCAAGTAACCACCTCTTCAAAAGCAAAATAGTAGCTTGTAGCAGCGTCAAGCCCTTAAGAAAGGTGATAATCTTCAACTTTGAAACCGTAAAAAAAGAGATGAGTGCCCCCTTAAAGAGCAGAGCAATAGCCACAATATAGCCAAAAAGTAGATCGTACGAGAGTGGATAGAACTGCTTTAATAGAGCAATTACAATAATCGGTACTATCACACTGAGTGCTGCTATATATCGTCTTCTCATGCTTCCAATCTTCTCGCCCACTTTAAAAAGAGTCTATCGGCGTCGACTCTGCTATCTAAGGCTTTCCCCTCAAAGATAAAATCTATAAGCCACTTTGCCATCAGCGGTGCAAAAACAAATCCTCTTCCACCCATACCATTAAAGACAAAAATATTCTCTATATACTTTAATGGTGCTCTTTTATAGCCTCGTTTTATCGCTTCGTAGTGTGTGAGCATATAGTCACTATCGATCACTCGTCCCAAGAGTGGCTTAAAATCGTGCGAAGAGGATCGCATACCACAAAAGATCTCTTTAATACGCAAATTCTCTAAATCAACCATCTTTGAAGCTGCTTCTACTAAAGGGGCAAGTGGGTCGCCATTGCATAGTCTACATGGATCGCTACTCTTTACATGCGTAGCTCCAATTTTCACTACCCCATTTATAGTTGCAGAGACTGAAACCTTCTTATGCATAGAGACAGCTATTTTACTATCGGTAAAAAAATCTCCGCGACTCCCCCATAAACCCTTTATACCCATATAGCGAAGTTTCTCTCCAAAGCCTTGATACCCTGTTGCTAAGATGATCTTTTTTGCCCTTAAGTTTTGCTCTATCTCTACATAGCCATCACCCTTAGCAATCTCTTTTACATCAAGAGCATAGTAGTCTATCCCCTCTATTAATGCTCTACATAGCCCTTGTGCATCACATACTCCACCATCTTTAAAAAAGAGTGCTTTGCTCTCCCCTTTTATGCCAAGCTCCTCTAGCTCCTCTTTGCCTAATACCCTACTTGGTGCAGCTATGAGCGACTGGTGAAAGAGTAGAATCTCACTATCTTTAAGAGTTGGTGGAATACGCACAATACCACTTTGCTTAAAGTAATTGAGATACCTCTTACTATAAAACTCTACAGCATAATCGAAAGCTAAGTTGGTAAGTTCTAAAAGCTCTGTTTTCGAGCCAAGTTTAGGAGAGATAAAAGCACCTGCAGCCCCACTCCCACCAGTTGCAGGATGCTGGGCTCTATCGATTATGGCTACCTTTAAGCCACGACTCTTTGCCTCTTGTGCAGCTGCACAGCCAGCAATACCGGCACCAACAACTGCTAAATCGTACAGATCCATAGTGCTTAGAGTGTTACCTCTTTAATATCGGCAATATCTCTAAATGCTTTATAGATTGCTCCAATTGTATTTTGTCTATTCTCTTTTAACTTCGCATCTTCTGAATTAACAAGTACACTATCAAAATAGTTATCAAGCAGCTCTTTTAAACCAAAGAGAGCCTCAAGTCTCTCTAGGTAGCTACTATACTCTTTGCCATTTATCTCTTTAAAGCGACTCCAAAGTTCACTCTCTTGTGGTTCAACAAAAAGAGACTCATCAACATTTAAATCACTATTTAGATCTAACTCTTTTGAGATATTTGCTACACGCTTAAATGTTGCAAAAAGCTCTTTTGACTCTTGCGATTGCACAATAGTATTAAGAGCCTCTATCTTCTTAAAGAGTTTATTTATATCGCTCTCACCAGAGGCAATAACAGCCGCAACAACCGAAGGATTCACCTTAGCTAGCTTCTTAATTCTCTCAAAGATAAACTCTTTTAACTGCTTTGTATCAAACTCTTTATAGAGCGGACTAAGAGCCTCTGTTAATCTATCAATATCAAAGCTTAAATCGTAGTGTAAAGCACTCCTAATAAGCCCATTTACTGCTCTACGCAATGCAAAAGGATCTTTCGATCCAGTTGGAATTTTCCCAACACTAAAGAGCCCATAGAGTGTATCGAGTTTACTACTCATAGCCACAATTGTACTAAATATTGTGCTCGGAAGCTCTGCATTATCGCCTACTGGCATATACTGCTCTTTGATTGCAAGTGCAACTAAATCATCCTCGCCTAGGGCTTTTGCATAGTAGTATCCCATTAAACCCTGAAGCTCGGTAAACTCATAAACCATTTCGCTCATTAAGTCCGCTTTTGCTAAATCTACTGCTCTAATAATCAGCTCTTTTAGCTCCGCTTCGCTCTTGCCACTCTCTTTTACTAACTGCTCTTTGTAACTCTCAAAAAGTACCCCAGCGATACTCTTCTCTCGCTCAATCTTATCTGCTAAGCTGCCAAGCCCATCGATAAATTGCACTAGCTCTAAACCATCAGTCTTAAGCCCTCGCTTTAAGTCGTTGTGGTAGAAGAAGAGAGCATCTTCAAGTCGTGGGAGTAAAACCCTCTCATTTCCAGCTACAATCTTGCTAAAATCATTTGTTACAGCGTTGCTTACAACAACAAACTTATTGATCAATCTACCATCTTTAAATACAGGAAAATATCTTTGATGCTCCTTCATCGAAGTAATAATAACCTCTGGCGGAAGCTCTAAAAATTTTGCATCAAACAAGCCAAGAAGCGGCGTTGGGTACTCTGTAATCGCAACAACTTCACTTAAGAGTTCGCTATCTCTCTCAACCTCTACTCCATGCTCTCTCTCTATCGCTTCAATCCCCTCTAAAACTATCTTCTCTCGCTCTTTGGGATCTAAAATGACACTATTCTCTCTTAGTGACGCTTCATAATTCGCACAATCTACCGTAGCACTTTTGGTAGTAGCAAATCTATGAAAGTGGCTTACATCCCCCGATTGAACACCAAAGAGCTCTAAATCAACAACTTTTTCATCAAGCTTTGCAACAATCCAGCGAATTGGGCGAATAAACTCCTCTTGCAGATCACCCCATCGCATCATCTTTCCAAACTCCATAGAGGCGATCCATCGCTTTACAATCTCTTCTAAAACTGCTGTAGTCTCTTGCCCTTTTTGCTCTTGCTTATAGTAGAGTACCTCATTCGCACCCTTTGTTGCTGTTGTTAACTCATCAACTCCTACACCACACTTCTTTGCAAACCCAAGTGCTGCCCCTGTTGGCTCGCCATCTTTATAAGCAATCTTTAATGGTGGTCCAAAAAACTCTACAGTATTATCTGCCTGCTTTAACGGCATCAGGCTACTTTGAATTGTCAACCTTCTTGGCGTATAGTCAAAACTATACTCACTCTCTAGCCGATACTCTTTTAAAAGCTCACCCCAACTCTTTTCAATTTTATCTACAATCTTCAAAAGCGGAATAGCCGGAAGCTCCTCTACACCAATCTCTAATAAAAAATCTGCCATATCCAACCCATCACAATAATTTTTTTGCTATTTTATCGAAAGTTAGGAAAAGATGAGCTAAAGAAATTTAAACTAAATACTATTCGTCTAAATTAACCCCGCACTCCTTACATTCGTCCCAAAGCAGACTAATTTGAAAATGCCTTTTTTTATTACTTGCAGGATCCACTCCAAACTCATAAAGCTCTTTAACACTTTTACCCTCACACTCTTTGCAGTCTTTTGATTTAAGCAAAATTGTACTCTCTTGATATATCTCGTTTAAATCCCAATCGGACTTTTTTAAATAGTGACAATAGCCATCTTCACCACTTGGGTACTCTCCTGTTTTTAACTCCCAAAATGGGCAATTCTCTCCATTTTCAAAATAACAATAATTCCCTTTGGGGATATATTTTTTACAATCTTTTAGCATACTCTCAAGCGTAAATTTATTTTTATTCATCTACCTATTTAACAAATCTATTAAACTCTGCTTTGGCTCTTTGCCCTCTAAAAGAGCCTCTACTTCCGTAGCAATTGGCAAATAGATATCTTTTGCTTTTGCTATCTTCATTAGTGCCTTTGTAGTTGCAACCCCCTCTGCTACTTCGCCAAGCTCTTTTAAGATTTGCTCTAAGCTCTTACCCTTAGCCAACCCAAAACCAACACGATAGTTTCGAGAGAGGTTACTACTAGCCGTTAAAAAGAGATCCCCAGCTCCACCTAAAGAGAGAAAAGTCTCTAACTTTGCTCCAAAGCTCTGCCCAAAGCGGCTCATCTCTACTAATCCTCGAGAAATTAAAGCTGCTCTTGCATTGTTTCCTAGCTCCAAGCCATCACAAACCCCTGCAGCAATAGCAATAACATTCTTATAGGCACCACTCACCTCTGCTCCAACCACATCGCTATCGCTATAGGATCTTATAAAACTTGGCATCGCGTCGGCAAAAGTTTTCGCTAACTCTAAATTTGTAGAGCTCACTACAAGTGCTGTTGGTAAAGATTTTACTACTTCGGCTGCAAACGATGGGCCAGAGAGAAACGAAATCCGTTCTTTTGGTAGAAACTCTTCGTAGACTTCGTTTAAAAATTTACCGCTGCTTACTTCGATTCCTTTAGCAGCAACGAGAATCTTCTGTCCGCTATCTTTAAAGTGACTCTGCATAAACTCTCGCACAAACTGCGTAGGAATTGCCATTACAAGATACTCTCTCTTAAGTGCCTCGCTTATTGCTACAAACTCAGCAATATCCCTTTTATGTCTTGAGCTAATAACAACTTCGTTTTTCTCACGAAAGGCGTGGAACAGGGCACTTCCCCACTTTCCAGCACCAATAACAGCCATTTGCATCTACACACCTCCACACTCAAGTCTAAATCGCTCTAAATCTCTCTCTTTCCCTACACAGACAATTATATCATCTACATCTATCTTATGATTATGTCCAACTGTACTAAAGACAAAGCTATTTCCCATCTCTTTATCTATCATACCAACATAGATAATATTGTATTTATCAAAATCGATACTATCAAGCATTCTCTCATGCAGTGGCGAGCCCTCTTTTATTATAATCTCTTCAAAGATCAGATCGTGTGACTTATTGATAAAGCCTTGTAAAAATTTTGTTGCAACAGGCATATTTAAAATATTCATAATCATATTGCCACTAATACTATAGATATCAATGACCCTACTTACACCAGCCATCCTAAACTTATCTGTTAAGTGTATTGAGTCTGAAATTGCCAAGATATAGTGTTTCCTATACATCTCTCTTAAAGTCAATGCCAAAAAGAGATTCTCATGGTTATTATCCATTGCGCAAATTAAGTTCACACCCTCTTTAATATCTAAATTCTCTATAGATACGTCACTCTCAACATTAAATTTCACAACCTTCATGCCATCTAAATTGGCTAACTCAAACTCCTCTTCACTATCTACGACTATTAAAAGATTAGTATGACCCTCCTCTTTTATCGAATTAGCTATCGACTTTCCAAATTTACCATAACCAAATACTATTACATCTTTTAAATTATTCATATCTACTTTCCTAACTCATAAGTAGCTTTAAAGTAATCGAGGCTCAATTTGTGCCCCATTACAATCAATATATCTCTCTCTTTAAATATATACTCTTCTCCTGGATTAAACTTAAAACTCCCCTCTACACCTCTTTGCACACCAAAAAAGATTAACTTATATCTCTTAAAATCAACCTCTTGTACACTTTTATCAAATAACTTAGTCTCTTTAGTTATATACATCTCATCTATCTTTGCTACATCTTTAGCATTTAAAATTGCATTTATCGCCTTATACATTGTTGGGTGTAATATCGAAGCTACCATCATTGATGATGCTGTCTCATTTGGTAAGACAACCCTATCGGCTCCAGCTCTTTTATACTTATTAAAGAGTTTAGCACTACTAGCTCTTGCTATAACAGTAATATCTCTTGAGACACTCTTTGCATTCAAAGAGATATAGATATTCTCTATGTCACTCCCTGTGAGAGCTAAAAGTGTAATTTTAGCATTCTCATTATAGAGACGACTAATCACCTCAAATCTACTCGCATCATCAGCAATTGCATCATGCCCATCGTTAATTGCCTCTTCGACTCTCTCTCTATTTTTATCTAATATAATGTAGCGTCTCTTCTGCTCTTGTAAGAGTTTTAAAAAGACCTTTGTAATCTGTCCATAACCACAGACAATTAAGTATTCATCACTATTAGAGATATACTCTGCAACCCTCTCTTCTTTTAATTCATTAAGCTTTTCTGAAAAGGCAGAGACAATTACCGATGTTGCAAAAGAGATCATCGTAATCCCTAAAATTACTATTACAAACGAGATAACTCTTCCAATCTCACTAACAGGCGAAATATCACCATATCCAACAGTAGTTATTGTAATAAACGACCAATAGATCGCATCAAAAAGGTTGTTGATATTACTATTTGCACTCTCTTCTGTAATATAGATCGCCAAGCCCCCTACAAAAACAACAAATATTAAGAGCACAAAGAGTGTTAAGAGCTCAAACTTTCTATCGGCTAAAACATTTAAAAACTGGTGCAGACTCCTGGCGTGGTTAAGTACCTTTAAGAATCTAAAGAGTACAAAAATCCTTAAAATTCTTAATGGTCTATAGGCTGGCAAAATAGCTAAAAGGTCAATTATAGCAATTGGTGTAAAGATATATGATATTTTCTTATTAAAACTCTTAAAAAAAACCTTTAAAAAATGCGGTTTTCGGTTAAGAAATTGGGAACTCTCATACTCTTGAAGTATATCTCTACTTATATCATTGTAGAGCCAAAAATTTATAAGATACTCTATAACAAAAATAGTAGTCGTAATGTATACAGCATAAAACTCCAACCAGTATGGTATTGGATTTTTCACCTCATAAATAAAAACTGTAACTGAACTAATAATTAAAAAGATAAAGAGATAATCGATATTTTTCTTATAGATATTTTTTGGATCATGAAGTAACTCTCGTATAGCACTCTTAAAGCTCTGATACCTTTTAGATTTTGCTAAAAAGAGAAAAAAAGAGACGATAAAGTTTGGTTTTGCCTCTTTTTTTACCATTAAGATAACCTCTGTTTTAATAGTTCATTTACTTTTTGGGGGTTTGCAGAGCCGCGGCTTGCCTTCATTACCTGCCCAACAAAGAAACCAAAGAGCTTCTCTTTACCACTCTTGTATTCTGTTACTTTATCTTCGTTATTTGCAAGTATCTCATCGATAATAGCTAAGATTGCACCATCATCACTCACCTGCTTTAAACCTAGCTCTTCGATAATAGCATCTACATCAAATACTTCATTCTCTATCATGTAATCTAAAACATCTTTTGCACCCTTGCCAGATACTGTACCATCTTCGATTTTAGCAACCAGCTCACCAAGCACTTTTGCAGTTACTGGAGACTCTGTAATATCTAAGCTAAGCTTATTCAAACGACCTAAAAGCTCATTAATCAACCATGTCGCTGCATTTTTTGCCTCTACACCAGACTCTAACAGCTCTTCGAAATAGTCAGCCAACTCTTTTTGTGCAGTAATCACCTCTGCATCATACTTTTTAAGCTTTAGCTCCTCAGTATATCGTTTTACCTTCTGCTCTGGCAACTCTGGTATCTCTTTTGCTGCTGCAATCATCTCTTCTGTAACAATGAGTGGACGCAAGTCAGGATCTGGAAAGTAGCGATAGTCGGCACTATCCTCTTTGCCTCGCATAGACTTTGTTTCACCCTTAGCAGTATCAAAGAGTCTTGTCTCTTGCCACACCTCATCGTCGTAAACACCATCTTCGTAAGCCTCTATCTGGCGTTCTACCTCATACTCAATTGCTTGCTTTACAAACTTAAATGAGTTAATATTCTTAATCTCGACTCTTGTACCATACTCCTTTTGCCCCTTTGGACGAATAGAGACATTCACATCACATCGAAAAGAGCCCTCTTGCATATTTGCATCGCTAATATTGAGGTATCTAACAAGTGAGTGGAGCTTCTTTAAATAATCTAGCGCCTCATCGCTACTACACATATCTGGACCCGAAACAATCTCTAAAAGCGGAGTTCCTGCACGGTTAAGGTCAACTTTCGAGATACTCCCCTCATGCATACTCTTCCCAGCATCTGCTTCGAGGTGAGCTTGTATAATAGTTACTCTCTTTTCGCTCCCATCATCGCCATTAATAAAGAGTTCGCCATTTTTAACAATCGCACGATAGAGCTGCGTAATCTGATACGCCATAGGGCTATCTGGATAGAAGTAACTCTTTCTATCAAAATGAGAAGTTTCATTAACATCTGCATTGACTGCATAACCAAAACGCATTGCTTTAATAACTGCCTCTTTGTTTACAACTGGCAAAGCTCCAGGTAGAGCCAAGCAAGTAGGGCAAGTATTGCTATTTTGACGCTCTGCAAAACTTGTAGCACAAGAGCAGAAGAGTTTTGTTTTTGTATTTAGTTGTACATGAACCTCTAAACCGATAACAGTTTCAAACATTTATAAACCTTTAATTTTAGAGAAAATTTATAGAGATTATATCCTTTTAGGGGTTAAAAGGTGTTTACAAAGTAGCGTATAGAGGCAAAGCCAGCAGCATCTGTCTCATTAATAAGTGCTATCTCATCCTCTTTAATAATGCCACCTAATGCAATTATATCAATATCAAATGCTGCAACAGCCTCTTTGAGCTGCTCTACTCCTTTAGGCTCCCCCTTACCAGGAGTAGCAAAGATAGGGCTAAATGTTACAGCATCTGCCCCTCGCTTTTGAGCAAGTGCTATCTCTTCAAACGAGTGTGTACTAATAACCGTAAAGAGCCCTAGCTCCTTAGCAAACCCAATATCACTAAACTGCTTCGAGGTTAAATGCACCCCCCAAAGACCCAAATCTTTCGCTAAGCGATAATCTTGATGGAGCAATAGTTTTGGAGCTTCATTACCAAAGAGGGCAAGAAACTCTTTTGCTCTCTTGGTATACTCGCTACTCTCTTTGTCTCGGTATAAAACCCAATCGGCTTTTTTTAAATTTTCGATATAGCTTGTGCTATCTTCCCAAAAGAGCTTTGGGTCAGTTATAGCGTAAGCAATCATGAAAGCTACTCTCTCTTCTCTTTTATCTGATGCTCTCTTATCTTAAAAATAGTATAGATAGCCTCTAATAGAAGTACAAAAAAGAGCCCAACCAAAGAGTGTAAAAGTGCATTGAAAAATTTTATAAAGATATTTGCAGAAACCGAACTAAAGCCAGTTATAAAGCCATAGAGTGCAACAGCCCACGCTGCACCCAAAAGCATATTAATTAAGATATTTAAATAACGCGGGCGTAGATGCATTAGATTGTTGCTTTTTCAGCCATCTCTTCTACTACTGTCTCCTCATTATGCTCATGCTCTTCATCCATTAAAACAGCACCTGCAAGGTAAACATAGGTAAGAATCATAAAGATAAATGTCTGCAGTACTGCCATAAATGTAAGCATCGCAAAAGGTACTAAAGGAATAATCCATGGAGTTAGCATTAAAAGTACCCACAAGAAGAGATCATCACCCTTAATGTTACCAAAAAGTCGGAAAGAGAGAGAGATAATTCTAGAGATATGCGAAACAATCTCAATTGGGAACATCAATGGTGCAAGTGCCGGTACAGGACCCATAAAGTGTGCAAAGTAGTGCACTACACCATTCTTTTTAATCCCTTCATAGTTGTAGTAAAAGAATACCGCTAACGCTAACGGAAGTGTAACATTAATATTTGCAGTTGGCGACTCAAACCCAGGGATAATACCAATTAAGTTAGAGAAGAAGACAAAAAGACCAATCGTAGCAACAAGTGGTAGATACTTTCTTGCATACTTCTCGCCTACAACATCTTTCCCCATAGAGAGCACACCACCAAGGTAAAGTTCCATAATATTTTGCATACCCTTAGGTACTACATCTAACTTCTTTGTTGCTAACTTTGCAACCAATAAGATAATAATTGCTACCAATACAGTATGTCCAATTACCATCGGAGCACCATGCCCAAGAATTGAACCAATAAAGGTGAATACTGTCTCTTCCATAAACTCTCCTAAACAAAAATTGTGTAATTATAGCCAAAGGTAACTAAGTATCATCTAAAAAAAGGGGTTAAAAAGGCAAGCTTTGCAGCTAAAAGTAACAGTAGGGTGTGTTCCGTGTTCTGAGTTCCGTATTCCGAATTCATAAGTGTTACGAATTTCTACCTGATAGCAAATAAATTCGGAACCCCGAACACAAAGCACGGAACTCAGTTGCTACAATTTCCCTTTAAGCCTATACTTCCATGCAACAGCTATAAGCACAAAGACAGAAGCAACTGCAAAATAGACCCAAGTTGGTATAGGCACAGGATCTCCAGCTGCGTACGAGTGCATACCGCTTAAGTAGTAGTTCACGCCAAAGTATGTCATAATAACACTAAAGTATGCCATGAGTGCTGCAACATTAAAGGCATAAATAGAGTTAAGTTTAGGAATAAATCGCATATGCACAACTGCTGCATAGACTAAAATAGTTACAGCAGCCCAAGTCTCTTTTGGATCCCAGCCCCAGTATCTTCCCCAACTCTCATTTGCCCATACACCACCTAAGAAGTTCCCTACTGTAATAAGAGCTAATCCAATAAGAAGCGTAATCTCATTAATGATGGTTAGCTCTTTAATAGCCCTTGTAATATCCTCTCGCTTTTTACGACCATTCACTATCATTAGAATGAGTGTCAACATTGCTAGGAGTGCTCCAAGCCCTAAGAAACCATAACTTGCAGTAATTACAGCAACATGAATCATCAACCAGTACGACTTGAGTACTGGCACTAAGTTTGTAATTTGTGGATTGAGCGAACTTAAAAATGCAACAAACAAAAAGATACCTGCAAGTATCGAAGTTGCTGCAAATGCAAGTGGCGATCGTTTAGCAAAGACAAATCCAGCCAATGCTGTCGCCCAGGCAATATAGAGTATCGACTCATAAGCATTACTCCACGGTGCGTGCTCTGCAATATACCAGCGAAGGCCAAGCCCAAATGTGTGCAGTAGGAGCGTCACAACAAGGAGTGCCCCTACAATCTTTGTAACTAACTTTAAATTCAGTTGTGGCTTTACAATCGAAACAAATGCAAGCAGCAAGAGTATCAATCCAATAATTACATAGGTAAAACTAAGCTTTGCAAAAAGCCCCAATCTATTGTAGTAGATCTCAGCCTCAACCTTTTGTTTCGATGGCATAATTTTAGAGCCATAGAACTTTTGGAAATTTCGAATAATATCTACAGCGTTGTTTGCCTTTTTCCAATCGCCACTTTTGATAGCATCTGTTGCACTCCGAAGATAGCTTCCTATAATATAGCGAACTACCTGCCCCTCTTTTGCAGGAAACGCCTTTACAGCATCTAGTGGATTGTACCATGTATTATTAGGGTCATTTGGCTTAGGGAAAAGCTTTAAAAGATATCCTTGATCAGTCATATAGAGAACATTAAGCTTCTCGTCTACTTTAATCAACTCATTCTCATACTTACTTCGCTGGGCAGCTCTTGTTTTTTTTGCCTTATCAACATCTTTTGCGATCTTATAATCGCCCTTACCGCCCTCACTAAAGAAGTCGCTAAACGACGCAAACTCAGCACCCTTTTTTAACCCTAACTTTTTAGCAAGTAGCGGATGAGAAATCTTTACCATTCGCAACTTATGGTAGATTTCAGGCTCTACTAACATTCCAAGGAAAATCTGATTATAGTTTAAGCCTAAAAAGCCTTTTTTGGTAGAGATTTTACGAACAACCTCCATAGCTAAAGTATCGAGTGGCTCCATCCGTCCACTACTATCTTGCACAATCAATCTCGCAAACTTTTCACTATGATTAAGATCGATCTGCTTAATAGTATTTAACTCCTCTTTACTCAACAAAGAGCTATCAACCCCTTTGGCATGAAGCGGCAAATTTGTAGCAACAAAAAAGAGTACAATGGCAGAAGCTACCGCTCTCTTATCTAATCTCTCTAACTTCTTTAAGAGTGCTTTTACTCTTCCTCTCTCAGATAAGAAGCTCCAGATAAAGCCCACTGCTAATAGTAAATAGCCAAGGTATGTAGGCAGAGTTCCCGGATCATGGTTTACACTCAGGATAGAGCCCTTCTCGTCAGTATCGTAAGATGATTGGAAAAACCTATACCCTCGATAGTCTAAAACATGGTTCATATAGATATGGTACTGAAAATGCTTCTTTTTCTCCGGATCATCAACTGTAACCCAACTTGCATAAGAAGAGGGGCTCATAGAACCAGGGTACCGCTCTAGCTCAAACTTATCCAACTTTATTGTAAACGGCAGCGGAATCACCTTTGCACCATATTGCAGTGCAAGATCCATTCCATTTAACTTAAGCCTCTTCACCTCGCCAACATTTCCAGAGACGCCAAATAGTGTAACTACTTTACTCTCATTACCACTACTTACTTTTAATTGTACCATTTGCGGCGACATAGAGCTACTCTTTAAAGAGGTGCTTATATAATCACGCTTTGCACGCTTATAGTACTTTTTAAAGACAAACGCACTTCCGCCAAACCTATAGAGAGTTCTACTCTTTAGCTCATGCTTTCCAGGTGCTAGCTCTCCATCGACCATTGTATCCATCGATTTCGTAAGTAGCTTCTTTGGTGTTACTAAAAAAAGTTTATTCCCCTCTTTTTTAATGACGATATTCTCACCATTTGAGCTATTGCTATCGAAACTAAGAGTAAACTCTCGCATATCAATCGACTCGCCTCTTTTGAGAAAAGTTACTTTTCCTCTCTCGCCAGCTGGGGCAACCTTTAACTCTATATACTCGCTTCCATCTCTACTCTCCACTAAACCCTCTTTAGCACTTGGTAGATATTTCAAAAGATCAATATCAATCTCTTTTCCATTTACCTCTATTGTATCGTGAACGCTATTTTTACTCATCGATGAAAGCAGCATCTTTCTATCAAAGATATATTGCTTATTTCCATCCCTAATACCAACACTTAAAACCATATGGTCACTCACCATTTTATTTGAAGCCTCGCCCTCTCTTAGATGCAGCACACCCTCATAGCCAACATAACGGGTAATCAACGCTCCAACAGCAATCAAAATAAAAGCAATATGGAGAACAAGCTGCCCCCATTTTGGGCGTTTATACATCTTATATTTAAAGATATTGTATGTTAAGATAGATATAAAATAAAATAGAAGTATCTCAAACCATTTAGCATTATAAATTAAGGCTCTAGCTGTTTGCGTGCCATAGTCGTTCTCTATAAATGTAGCATAGCCAATAGATGCTGCAAATATTAGCATTACAAAAACAGCTGCCTTCATCGAAAATATCTTTTTAATCATCTTAAACCTTATTAGATAGTCTTTAGCATTGTAATTATAGTCTAAATTTATTTTATCTCGATAAATTCAGAAAGCAAGCAAATCACTTAAGATTTATTTAAGCTTATCCCAACTTTTGGCAATGCTTACCGAACACTGGAGTGCTACTTCGAGTGGATAGATATTCTCCATCATATAGGCGAAACGCTTGGCAAGCTTCTGTGCGTGCTCCTCTTTGATCTCTAAAATCAACTCATCATGTATCTGCAACAAAATTTTTGCATCGAGCTCCTCTTCGTTAATGGCTCGCTCAATATCGAGCATAGCTAACTTTATCAGATCTGCTGCACTCCCCTGAAAGACGGTATTTACCGCTTCTCGCAAAATTGCAGCCTTCATCATAGCATTTGCACCCTCATAATCAAAGATACGACGACGCTTAAGAAGAGTCTCGACATACCCTTGTATCTTTACCTGCTCTTGAATCGACTCTAAATAGTTTTTAACAGTTGGGAATGCTGCAAAGTAGTTTGCAATAATCTCTTTTGCCTCAGCAGTAGTTATCCCTAACTCTTGACTTAGCTTTCTCGAACCCATACCATAAAGCAGACCAAAGTTAATAGACTTTGCAAAGTTTCTCTTACTCTTAGCCTCCTCCTCGCCAAAGAGCCTAATTGCAGTCTCTAGGTGAATATCTTTCCCCTCTTTAAATGCCTCTTTGAGCGATACATCACCACTAAAGTGTGCCAAAAGCCGCAGCTCTATTTGCGAGTAGTCAATCGAGACTAAACTATATCCCTCTTTAGCAATAAAAGCTCGCCGCACCCTTCGCCCAAGCTCACTCCGCACAGGGATATTTTGCAAATTTGGATCTTTCGAAGCAAGCCGCCCAGTAGCGGTACCAGTTTGGACAAATGTAGTATAGATTCTACTCTCTTTATCTTTTTGGGCAAGCTTAAGAAGTGGCGTAACATAGGTGCTTAAGATCTTCTGATACTGCCTAAAGTTTAGTATCTCCTCTATAATCTCATGCTCACCCTTAAGCGACTGTAAAACCGACTCATTCGTGCTATACCCTGTCTTTGTCTTCTTACCACCCTTAAGCCCAAGCTTCTGAAACAAAATAACTCCCAACTGCTGCGTAGAGCGGATATTAAACTCCCCTCCTGCAAGCTCAAAAATACGCTGGCTAAGGCTTTGGAGCTCACTACTTAAATGCTCTTTAAACTCCTTTAAGTACTCACTATCGACCTTAATTCCGTACGACTCAATATGCATCAAAGTTAATATAAATGGGAACTCTACACTCTTTGCCTCACTCAAAAGCTCCTCTAAACCTGCAGTTTTGAAAATCTGCATCAATTTATTGTAGAGCTTCAAGGTCATCCAAGCATCCTCTGCAGCGTACTTTGTCGCCTCCTCTATCGTTACACTCGAGAAGTTCTCGCCCTTTTTCACACTACTTTCATAACTAATCATATCGTGGTTAAAAAACCTCTTTGCCAAAGCATCTAAACCAACACGACTTCCTGGCTCTAAAAGCCACGCAAGTATCATAGTATCGGCAAAGACCTCTTTAACCTCTATCCCTAATGTGTGCCACAATACCGCATAGTCAAACTTTAAGTTTTGCCCTACTACATTAAACTCTAAAAGCCTCTCAATCGCCTCTTTTGCATCTGCAAGGCTTAGCTGCTCTCCAACCCCTAAGTAGTTATGGGCAATTGGCACATAATATCCTCGCCCCTCCTCAAAAGCAAACGAAAAGCCCACCAACTGCGTACTCTTTACATCAAGCGAGGTAGTCTCAGTATCAAAAGCAACCACACTCCCCTCTTTGATAGAGTCTAGCACCCTATTAAGCTCCTCTTTCGAGTCAAGCAGCTTCGCTTCAAAGCCAAATTTTTTAGGCTTTGGCAGCTCCTCTTTTTGAGAAGTTGGCTTCTTCTCACTCTCAGCATACTTTAAAGCCTGACGCATATCATACTTTTTGAACTCATCAGTTAAATCAGCAAGATAATTTTTATCCTCAAACACAAACGCCTCAAGCGAGCACTCCTCAAAAATATCATCCCGCAATCGCACCAACTCTCGCGAAATAAACGCCTCCTCTTTATGCTCTAAAAGCAGATTTTGAATCCGCTTCGTTCCCACCTTTTCGATATTTGCATAAATATTCTCAAGTGTGTGGTACTCATTAATAATCTTCGACGCTGTCTTAACACCAACACCCTTAACACCTGGAATATTATCGCTATTATCGCCAATAAGTGCTTGGAAATCGACAAAATCCTCTGGCTTCACCCCAAACTTCTCAATACACTCCGCCTCGCCTATATTTTTGCGTTTTACCCAATCGTACAAAAATATCTGGTCATCGTAGATTAACTGATAAAGGTCTTTATCCGAAGAGACCATTTTACCAACAATCCCCTGCTCTTTAGCAAACCTCATAACCGTTGCAATTACATCATCGGCCTCAAAACCTGCTTTACTTAAAGTCTTAAAGCCCATC
>JALVWQ010000037.1 GCA_027034975.1 Campylobacteraceae bacterium | reverse complement strand
ACTTTAATAAAAAATATAAAAGAAGCGGACATCTATGGCAAGGTAGATTTAAATCTGTATATGTAACAGATGAAGCATATCTTTATAGCCTAATACTTTATATAGAACAAAACCCAATAAAAGCTAAAATGGTTAAAAATATTCAAGATTATAAATATCAATCTCTATATCATATACTTAATAACACAGATTATAAAAAAGAGTGCCTAAATAACTCATACTTAACAAAAAAATTTAAAACAAAAGAAGATTTGTTAGAGTTTATAAATACCAAATTTGATAAAGATGATTTAGCTACTTTAAAAAAAGCATCAAATTTAGTAGAACAAGCAAATACAAAAAAAGAGAAATCAATAAAAAAGTTAGAAAAAATATTTAAAGATGTAACAGATAAAAAGAAAAGAAATGAGTTGATTTACAAAGCTTATTTAGATGGCTATTCTCAACATCAAATAGCAAAGGTGCTAAATTTATCGCAGCCAACAGTATTTGGAATTATAAAAAGGGTTAGTAATGCTATTACTATCACCTGACCCCGATTCTGTAATAGCATCTCTATTTACCGGATGTAGTGTAAAGACTGTTCCTATTCCAAACTCTGGGGCAAATTTACGAGGGAAGAGTATAACTTATGTTAAAAAAAGTTCTCCTAAACGACCATATTTTTATACCGATTCTAATGTAATTGGTAATGCTGTTGGAGGTTTTATAGGTGGATTAATTGAGGGGGCTGGAGATTCGAAAAAGTATTCAGTAACCTACGAAGTTCCATCTAATCAGCTTGCTCAAAGATTGACTCCTATAATTGCTTCTAAATATGGTATGCAATATGCATCGAATGCAAATTTAAAAAATAGTGTAGATTACATATTAGATGTTGATACAGGTAGTTGGATGATGCAACATATTACACTACTAAGAGACACAGCTAGATTTATTATGAGAAATGATGTAAAATTAAAAAATGCTAAAACAGATAGAACAGTTGCTCAGGTTATGTGCTTATATAAAAAAGAGTGGAAAGATAATGTACCAAAGTATGAAGATATTTTAGCAAATAACCATCAGTTTGTTAAGAATTATACGCAAAAAGCTATAGATGAGTGTATTAGAAAAGTGCAAACTCAAATGTTAAAGTAATCTTAGTATCAGAGATATAAAAATAGAGAGATTAATTTAGTATCTATTTAAAAATTTGAGTTTACACTCATCGTCATCTTGAAAGAGAAGCACAAGCTCTCCTAGGGTTTTAAGGTTCTCTTTGTTGTGGAAGAGTTGGTCGTGCATAAGGATAACGATACTCCCTTTTTTATAGGTTTTTCCCTCTTTGAGGAGGGTTTTGATGCGTTTATAGTGTTTGAGGGCACTTAAAATGATTTTTCGTTTGCTATTGACTCTAATTTCGTAGTCCCAACCAAATGTTTTAAATTGATACTCTTTATAGAGTTTTGCAGCAGCAGTGAGTGAATTGTTGCTCTCCCCCTTGTAATCGTTGTTGTTAAGGTACCATACATTGCGTCCAGGGAGCCGTGTCAGAGAACTATTTAACTCTAAGAGATCACGGTTTTTGATAAAATCTTTTACAACACCATCGCTATCTTTGTAGTAGTGTTTATAGTGAAAATTTGCGTGGCTAAAGCTATGGTTCTCTAAAAGAAGATATCTATTTTTTCTATACTCTTGGTAGTACTCTTTTAGTGTTTTATCTTGCGAGAGGGGTCTACCGACCAAAAAGAGTGTAAGCGGAAACTCATAATCTAAGACGAGTTGATTTAAATCTTTACTTCCAACTAAGGGCCCATCATCACTCGTGAAGTAGATACTATATTTATAGTGTGGCTTCTCTTTATGAATTGGTTTTGGTTTTTTTTGTGAGAGCTTAACAGTCATAAGCACGCAGTCGATTATTAAAAAGAGGACTGCGGCAATAATAAGAGATTTTTTGGACATAGTAGTTACTTAGATCTTTGGAAGATTGTTCCTTCAAGCGAGAGGTTCGCCATAATCCCTATATCGTTAAAGACAATAGCAATGGTATCTTTTGTAATATCTATGGTACTTAAATCGGTACCCTTGCTCCAATTGAGCATAGCAATTGTACCGTCGATACCAACTTTCCACTTCTCTTTATTTCTAAAGTTGTTAAGTGCCTCTTTAGTCATAAAGAGGACAATCATAGAGCGTTTTTGTGCTCCAACTTGTAAACCTACAGAGGTACTTACCATTCTGTAGTAGTCTACAATAGAGCCCTGCACTATCAGTGCACCCTCTCCATACTCGCCACCAACGACTAGTCCAGCCTTGTAGATAGTTGGAAAGACTAAATATCCATTTGCTTTTTTAAGCAGTTCATCTCCACCTTTGAATTTTGTGTAGAACCGTTGGAGAGTCTGTAGGATATTCTTTGGTCCAATATCCATAGCTGGTGTGTGAACAGTTGTTAATAGTGTGATTGCAATAATAAATAAAAACTTTCTCATAATAATACTCCTTAAAAGGTATTATACTAAAAAATATTAAAAAAGAGTAATATATTGTAAAAGTTCCTAAAATTAGTTGCGTTTTCTGTAACTGATTGCTTCAAGTAGGGCTTGTTTATCGATCTTTTCACTTCCGTTTAAGTCTGCAATTGTACGAGCAACCTTTTTGATATTGGCAATGGAGCGGTGCGAAAGTCCAAACTGGAGTGTTGCTTTTTGTAAAATTTCTTTTGCGTCACTCTCTAAGGTGCAGTATTTGTCTATTTCGGTTTCGCTAAGTTTACCATTAAAGCTACTCTGTTTGCGTTGCTTCTGTTTTGTGAATGCCTCTATAACAGCTTGATGCATCTGAGCAGAGCTATAGTAAGATTTGTCGTTAAAGTCAACCTCTTGCATTACAACAAAGAGTTCGATTCGATCTAAAAATGGATCGGAAAGTCGGTTTTGATAGCGGCTAATCTCGGCTTGGCTGCAGCGGCACTCTTTAGTTTTAGAGAGTAGATTGCCACAAGGGCAAGGGTTCATTGCTCCAACAAAGAGGAAGTTTGCATTATACTGCACCTTAGAATTTACGCGAGCGATATTAACAACTCGATCTTGCATTGGTTCTCGAAGAGCCTCGAGCGTAGTCGATTTAAAGTGTGGGAGTTCATCAAAAAAGAGTATGCCGTAGTTTGCTAGGGCGACTTCGCCAATTTTAGCACTGTGTGATCCGCCACCAAAAATTGCGGCACTTGTTGCAGTATGGTGAGGACTTCTAAATGGTCTGAGTGGTTGAAAATGGGGTCTTTGTCCATCTAAAAATTGATGCTTTGCAATAGAGAGGATCTCTTTTTGGCTTAATGGTGGGAGGATATAACGGAGGCGATTTGCGATCATACTCTTGCCAGAGCCTGGGCTACCGTTAAAGAGGATATTGTGCATACCCGCAGCAGCTATAAGAGCGGCTCTAAGAGCAAGCTTTTGCCCTCGAATGTCGCTAAAGTCGAGTGGATAGTCTCGGTTAAAAAAGTACTCCTCTTCTGCTATGGTGATCGACTCTTGACCATAGCGAGTACTAGAGCTCTCTATACCCTCTAAGCTCTCTTGCAAAAGAAGTGTAAAGGCTTCGCTGAGAGTTTCGACTCCGTAAAAGCGAACACCTTGGATATGCTGCAGTGCTTCGAGTGCGTCTTTTGGAACTATTGCCTCTTCTATGAACCCTTGTTCTTTGAGCGAAAGGATGAGCGGAAAGAGAAGTGTTGAACTCTTTACTCTTCCATCAAGCCCAAGCTCGCCAAATACAAAGATATTGTGTTTAATATTGCTTTTACCGAGTGCAACAAGTAGAGCAATAGCTAAATCGAAGTGTGTGCCACTCTTTTTGATATCGCTAGGACTGAGGTTTATTGTTATCTTTTTGGGTGGGAGTTCGAAGTCTAAAGCTAAAAGAGCATTCTTTACACGCTCTTTCGACTCTTGTATATCGCTACTTGCAAGCCCCACTACATTAAAAGCAGGCAAGCCTTTTGTTAAGCTCCCCTCTACCTCTACAACCCTGGCTGTTACCCCATCGAGTGTCGCACATTTTAAGCTATTTACTATCACATTATCGCTGTATTTCTTTTCCATAGTAGAATAATAACAAAATTTTAGCTGAAGCCATGTAAAAAATTTCAATAAAATTTATATATTTTTTGATATAATGAAAAAAGCAGAGCCACAAAGGATAGGTAATGACAGCAGCAAATGATTACATTCCACAAACGCCATATATCGAAAGAAAAGAGGCACAAGGTCTTTTCGAGCAGCTTTTAAATGAAAAGAGCACCTATCGAGTTCTTAATATTTATGGAAAAAGTGGCCGTGGAAAAAGTAAGTTGCTCTCGTATCTGCAAACAAAGTTTTTAAATTCGCAAGAGGATACAATACACCTCCTTATCAATTTTGAAGATAGACTCCTTCATAAACCGATGAGTGCCATTATGCACATTGCCAAGACGATAGAGGCGAAGTATAATGTCAACTTTATTACACTCTGGAAAGCCTACGCTCAACTCTGGCAGAAACGCTATGAACATAGTCCAATTCTCTATGCTGCTGATCTGCCCTACTATGAAGAGATTAAAGAGTTGGTGCAACCTAAAAAGAAGAGTGGTGTTCTTACAATTGCAAAAGGACTTTTTGGCTCGAAACTTGCAAAAGAGCTCGAGTCTCTGCAGGAGTTAGATACGAAAGAGATCGAAAAGAAACTCTACCAATTCTTTGCAGCCGATTTACGCAATATTCTACGCCAACAACGCTTTAAAAATGCAGTGCTCTTTTTTGAGGGGGTTGATATTCTCCAAGAGTATAACCACTCTACTCCATGTGCTAAAGATGCATGGATACGCGACTTAATTACCCATCTTGGAAAAGATGTGCTAGTAGTGCTTACTTCGCATGAACCTCTTAATTGGCATAAGTGTAATAGTACTTGGAGGAGCATAGTTAATAGTTGCGAATTGACAATCTTTACGAAAAAAGAGTCACTTCGCTACCTACAGATAGCCGGAATTCGCGAAAAGACACTCCAAGAAGCAATAGCTCTCAATAGTGGTGGCGAACCATTTGTTTTGAATCTTTCGCTATTGGCATATAAAGAGGGGGAGCATATGCTCCCAGCTTCGAGAAAAGATATTTATGATGCTTTCTTTGAAACTATCGATCCACAACTGATGCGGTTATTGAAGGTCTTATCGTATACTCGCTTCTTTACACTCGAGCTTATTGTGCAGTTAGTAAAACACTTTGCGATTGCTCTTGATAAAGAGTCTATAGATACACTGTTAGAGTATGATTTTGTAAAGAAAATTGGGGCAAATAAGTATATTCTTGATGCACGATTAAAAGAGATTATTGTTGCAAACGAAGAGGAGCTTGAGCGAATAGAGTACCGTTCGTTCCTCTTTAGCTACTACGAGAATATTCTTCAGACGCTTGATAGAAAAATGGTAAAGAGTAGACCAGAGCGTGTAGATGAAGCAATCGAAGAGGCGTGGTACTACCTTAACTTGATCAATAAAGAGCCTCTTGTTCACTTTGAGTGGCTCGATTACTATATTGACCGCTTCTTTATGTATGCGGCGTGGGAGCCATTTTTAGATAGATACCATCTTATAGTACCAAAGCTCGAAAAGGCACACGATGATATATCGAAATTTAAACTTGTTAATCTCTACAATAACCTAGCAGGGCTCTATGAGTCACTTGGAGATACAAAACTCTCTAAAGAGTACTATAATCGTGTTGTAAAATTGAGCCGTCCAATGGCTTTGAGTGCTTAAATGGTAAACGCTAAATCCCAAAAGCCCTCTTAATTGCCCAAAAGAGTGCAATGGCTGCAACCACTAATGAGAGAGCGGGGAGGATAAGAGATTGATATATCTTCTTAGTTGAGAGCGTAAAGAGTAGAGGCAGCACGAGAGCTACAATAACTACTTGACCAATCTCGACTCCAAAATTGAAACCAAAAACTGCACTTACAAAATTGCTACTCTTTAGTTGCATCTGATGCATTGCATTTGCAAAGCCAAATCCGTGAATAAAGCCAAAGAGAAAGGCTATAAGCCACTCTCTACGATACGATATAAAAGGATAGATATTATTAAGTGCTGTAAAGAGCACAGAGAGTGCAATAAGCGTCTCTATTATTTGCTCAGGTGGATTAAGAACTCCAAACATACTTAATAAGAGTGTTAGCGAGTGAGAAAGCGTAAAGGCAGTAACAACCTTTAAGACTTCTAATAGTGTCTCTCTATAGCTATTATGTAATAGCACAGAAGGGAGCAGAAGCATAAGCAGAAAAAGGATATGGTCTATCCCTTCCCAAATGTGCCAGATACCTTCGATAATAAAGTTCTGGAAGTCAAGCTCTTTTAGTGGAGCATCTAGCTTTAGGTGGTACTCTTTTTGGTGTGGACTAAAGATAAAGAGCTTCTCATCATTGGGGGGGGTAAGAAGCTGCATCACCCCCTCTTGGGTCTTATCGACCTCAAAAAAGAGGGAGTAGTTGATCGATAGGTTTTCAATAGCTTCTCTACACACAATCTGAAATTCGCTCTGGAGTGCTATCTCCTCTTCTATACGAAAAAGAAGAGGGGTAAGTCTGCACCTATCTGCTCCATTTTTAATACGAATATTTTTTTGGATATAGTGGAGCACTTCGCTCTTATGCTTGATGACAATAGCTTCTGTTGGATCGCCCTGAAGCATCAGTAAGGGTTTGAGGTTAAATATGTAAAAGCGGAGCGAAAGGGTAGCCTGTGGTTTATTAAGGTAGATCTCAATATTGCTTGTATTGAGTGGATGGGCACGAAGTGACACAAAGGTAAAAAAGAGAAATAGAGAGAAAAGAATACGCTTCATCTATTAGTTAAAACTCTAACATCTCATAATCGTAGTCTGGCTCTATAACTTTAACCTTCTCTAAAGAGCTTGGGTCAACCTCTTGTTCACTCAAGTTGTAATCTTCTCCTTGGTAAAACTTCTGCTCCTTTTGAAACTTTTTCTCTTTTGCGATAGCCTTGGCTAAATTTGCTTCTAGTTTTGAACTATTCTGGTCACTTGTTTGGGTAGTATTACTCTCTAAATTGCCATTATTATCGACTTTTGTGCTATTGTTTTGTGCAAAAAGAGAGATAAGAGACAAGAGAATAATGGTTACTGTTTTCATCTGCCAATAAGAGGATTACATCTCCTCTTTTGCCTTTTGAAGAGCAGCTATAACCGCATCTATATTGGCTTTTGGAAGGTGCACTTTCCAGTTTGGATCTGCTGCATCGCTATTTAAAAAGATTCCAATACTTGCTACGCTATCACTCCCCTCTCCATAAGGCTCGTTGAGAATTCCAATTTCAATTTTACCATTTTCTGTTCCATCAAGATGGAGTGTTTCTATAACTTTCTTTAACTGACTCATTAGAAATCCTTTTTTCTCTATTATAACGAAATTTTGACCAATTTGTTCTCTTTTGTAAAATTTTAGGATAGTTTCAATTAGAAGATGGGTTAGAAGTTTCAAATAGGTTATTTGTGATTTCGCTAGATGCTTTAGAAAAAGAAGAAAGAGTTGATAGAGTTTTATGAAAATAAGAGTCTATTTTGAGAACACCTAAAGGGTTTAAATAGACGCAAAATGCCCAATATATAGGGCTTTGTAAAATTTATAAAATTGCTGAAATAAGGTTTTAAGCGAAAAAATAGGCACACTCTTGGACACACTTTAATTATATTGTTTAAAGTATTAAAAATAGAAAAAGATATGTTAAAATTTTACATTTGTTTTAAAAAGGTTGTATAAATTTATGGGTTTATATTGGAAGCGTCTAACACGCTTAAGAAGCGAAATTGCAGTAATTAAGAAAAAGCGTAAAAAGAAATTTAAAAAAGACCAGCAAATTATGGTTGATTTTATTAATGGCGTAACAGAGTATGCTTTATTTGAATTAGACAGTGCAAAAATATATCTTCGTCGTGGTGATGAGAAAAAAGGCTTTGAACATATTTTACTTAGACATTATTGTGCCGGATGTCCCGGGGAACTCTCTACTATGGATATATTAAATATGATTGATGTAGTTAAAAAAGGGATTAAACTTGCAAACGAGGGAGTAAATAATAAACATCTAATAGTATATAAAAAAATTAAAGGAATGGATCAGCTTAAATTAGTTTTAAAACCTCTAGGAGATAATCAATTTGTGGTAACTCTATATCGTCTTTGAAGAAGTAGGTGGAAGCAGGACGCTTACAGATTTGACCATCGAGGGTCGGCTAAACGCTCTGCATCGTTACCCTGCTTCACTGCTACAACACAATTATAGCAAAAATATACAATAAAGTCAATTAAATGTATTAGTCCACAACATTTAGAATAAAAGCTAATTAATAGTTCGTAATAGTTCAAATTTTAATTGTTTAAGAATTTTTTACTTACTGGTTTTATTTGTAATTAAATTAAAATATGTTACAATGTAACACTTAAACACCGGAGGCAGTTTTGCAAAGAGCTAATAAGTGGCGGATTAGAGATGAAGAGGAGTTTGTTATCGCCTTAAATTATCTGCAAAGAAGCTTTGTTAAAAGTCCAACATTTTGGGAAGGTTCTAGCAAAAAAGATGAAGCCCAAAAAGCTCTGCAGCCTTTTGATGACACTTTGCCAATAGATGAAATCTACTTTAATAAATTAAACAACTGGATAGATGAGTATCTAAATGAGAATCAGTTAAAAAAACTTAGAGTTGCTATGCGTGTTGGTAAATCAAGAAACCGACATAAAAGAACACAGGTAACTTTAGAAAAGCAAGTGCATCATAGGCTATCGGGTCAAGCTAAAGAGCTTGGGTTAAATTTGTCTCAGATGGTTAATTTGCTTTTAGATAAGTTTCAAGAAAAGGAGAGCTAATGACATACTCAGCAATGTTTCATCTATTAGAACCGCTTTTAATGGATTTATATAATGCCAGGGCTAAAATAGTAGATAGTGCAAAGGTAGAGCAGATAAATCGCTGGATTGATACTCTTCAAGATAATCCGACACCAAAGCAGCTTGAAGAGATTTTAAGCCGTGTAAAAGAGCTGTAATGAAAAAAGCTAAAAGTATAGCAATACTTAACAGATACAAAGATGAAATACCAAAAGAGCTTTATGAGCAGATACTTTGGGTTATTGGCAATCAGGCTATTGAAGATATGTTTTTAGACGAGGAGGATATAAAAGCTTTAATCGCTCAAGGCAGAGGTAAAGTTAAAGCTGATGAACAGGTAAGCAGATTTAAGAAAAAATGGGGAGTTGCATAATGTTTGAGTGGCTTAACCCAAAACCAGCTCTTAGCGATTTTGATAGGCAGTTGATTGCCTCTAACCTTATCGGTGCAAAAGATTTAGCAGAGTTAAAAGCAAGAGAGACAACCCTTAGTGCCATTAGAAGTTTCGAGTTAAAGCAAAACCCTATTAAGGTCGAATTTGATTATGCACATTTAAAAAGTATCCACCGACATATTTTTAAAGATATTTATGTCTGGGCGGGAATGGACAGATACGAAATAGGCTTACGGGGCGATTTTAGAAAGGGCGATAGCTTTTTTACAACAGGCAGCAAACTTCCGGCAGTTGCAAAAGCTCTTTTTGAGGAGTTAAAAAAAGAGAATTACTTTAAAGATTTAAAGAGGGAGCAATACATAAAAAGCTTTGCAAGTTTTATGAACGGTTTAAATATTCTACACCCGTTTCGCGAGGGTAACGGCAGAGTGCAAAGAATCTTTTTAGAAGAGCTTGCCAAATTTGCAAATTGGAATTTAAACTTAACAACAGTCAGTGCAAACACTATGATTCAAGCTTCTATTATGGCTCATAAAGGCAATTTAAAGGGCTTGGAAATAATTATCAGAGATGGCTTGCGCTGATACGGCTATTTAAGAATAACCGTATACCAATTTCTATCGAGAACATTTTTTATTTCAGATACATGTTTGCCTTTACTGTCTAAAATTTCGACATTATCTCCAAAGAGGCTCTTGTTAAATTTAATGCTTCGAGAACTTTTGCCGTTTTTAGAGTTTGCCGGAATAAATTGAATTCTTATTTTTTTATCGCTTACTCTTTTTAAATGGTAGAAATCGTTAGCATTTTTAACATT
>JALVWQ010000036.1:37243-37698 GCA_027034975.1 Campylobacteraceae bacterium | reverse complement strand
TAAATGGTACAACAGATGAAAAAGATAGTGATGTTGAGCAGTTTGTTAAAGAGGTTGGAACAACAGAACCAACTCAGTTAATAAGCGGCGAAGATGACAGAAGCTGGGATGCAGGAGTATTTAAACCGGCGTGTATAGGTGATAGAATATGGGATGACTTGAATGGAAACGGTATCCAAGATGAAGGAGAAACTGCTCCTATGGATGACAATAATAATACTGTTCTAGTTAATGTAACACTAGAGACAATTGCAAGCGGTTACAATAAAGATTTAGACGGAAACGCCCTAAATACAACAATTTCTGATAGCGGAGAGTATAAATTCTGCAAATTGGTTCCTGGAACTTATAAAGTAAAAGTAACAGTTCCGGCAAACTGGTATGTAACCAGAAGAGATAAAGGCGAAGATGATACTAAAGACAGCGATATGGGTGCATTTTTAGATACCAATAAA
>JALVWQ010000036.1:0-37233 GCA_027034975.1 Campylobacteraceae bacterium | reverse complement strand
AACAATTCAGACAGATAAAGACGGTAAATATCAATTCTGCGGATTGATTCCCGGTAAATACAGAGTAATGTTTGAAGCCCCGGCAGATGAAAACGGAGCTCCAAGATTTACAACCGGACAAAATATTGGCAGCGATAATAAAGACAGCGATACCGAAGAGTATAAAGATGGTAAAGTAATTACAGACCCTGTAACGGTAAACAGCAGAATAAATAACCAAACTGTGTTTGCAGGTTATGTAAAAGAAATCTGCTTAGGTGACTTTGTATGGTATGATAAAAACTTAGACGGCGTTCAAGATGCGAATGAACCGGGTGTAATTGGTGTTAAAGTTCACTTAAGCTATGCAGATGGCAGTACGGTAACAGATGTTTACGGAAATAAAGTAAGTGCAACAAAAACAAATGCTAAAGGCAAATACAGCTTCTGCCACTTAAAACCAGCACAAGATTACAAAATTAAAGTTGATGTGCCAGTTGATTATTATACAATTTTTCAAAATAAAATTGGAGATGACAACAAAGATTCAGATGCAGATAAAAATGGTATTATAATCGTTAAAAAAGCTTTAAAAGACGATTATAGTTTGGATACAGGAATTTACTGTGATTGTGATGACTATAAAGTGAATCCCAAAAATTACAATAGTTCAGGGGCACCAGCATTGAGTATTTATGGTGCACTAGTTTCAATTGTAAATCTTCTTCTTTTAGTATTTAAAAGAAGAGAAGAGAATAAATATGAATTGTAAATATAAGAATAGCATAAGAAGTGGATATTTTGCAGTTGTCGATCTAGAGTATAGAGAGTAGTACTCTAAAAGCATTAAAGCTAAGCTCTCTAAAGAGATGAGAGTACTATTAGTACTCTATGTATGTAAATCATTTTACTTAATTATAGTTTTAATATATAAGTTGGACCCAAATTTTGCAATAGAATTAGTAAAGATTTGCTAAAGGTTGTTAATCTCTAATGCAAAACTTGGATTGAAATTTTATTACTAAAATAGAATTACCAGCTCCCACCACCGCCGCCGCCAAAGCCGCCGCCGCTAAAGCCGCCAAAGTCACCAAAGTCACCTGGATTAATAGATATATCATTTGGTGTAAAGCCATCAAATTGATTACTCTCTGGGCTATAGTAGCGTGGGTTAAAGTCTAAAGAGCTAAAGTTGCTAAAATCACCCTCGTACCACTCTGGAAGATCAGAATTGAGCTCTTGGTAGAGTTTGAGCCAGTGTTTATTGAGTCCAAAAAGCACTGCATATGGGAGCAATTTATCGAGATAGCGAGGATCCTCTTTTAGGAAAAATTTAATCTTATCTCTCTCTGCCCGCTCTATAAACTCTTTTAATCCCAAAAGATGCCGTTTTGCTAAAACTCCTTTAAGAGTAAGTGTATTCATACCTCTATAGATAATATAGCCTCCAACCACAATAACTAGTACCATAAGCCCTATAGAGATAAGGAGATCTTTTGACTGTAAAGAGGTGGCTAAAAAGAGCAATGAAAAGAGTATCCAGAGGCTAAAAAAGAGCATTGTAGAGATGCTTTTACTCTTATATGCTGCAATAAAATTGACCACCCCAAGCATAATAAAGAAGGAGGCAACTGCAGCAGGAACAAGTGCTTCGTATCCACTCTCTCTAAAGGCGTAGTAGAAGAAGCCAGCAAGAGTTAAAAGCCCCAAAGCAGTAGCTGCAAAGAGGAAGAGTTGGCGAGCAGTAGAGACTTTAGAGCCAAAGTATCCTTTATCGACTAGAGATTGATGAAGCCCCTCTTTTAGCCGCTCAAAGAGCCCTTTTTCTACTCTTATTTGACTATTGGGTACAAGTTCACCAACACTAAAGATCTCCTCTAAGAGCCGCTGCTGATCTAAACTTAAAGCACTACTCTCTTTTGGGAGCTTTTTAAGATAGAGTTCACTATCGATCTTCTCTATTTTTAAGTAGCCTAAATTAGCAAGCTCAATAATGGCAGCTTTAAGCTCTTCAAAATCGACAAAGTTATCTTTTAAGAGCCCTGCCTCAAGGATGGTTAACTCTTTTGGGGGTCTATAGCGAGGGGCGATAGAGCCAATATCTCCAAAGAGGTTATACTCTTTTGCAAAGTAGTAAAAGAGGGCAAGGATTGGAGCGAAAAAGAGGTAGTAGAGAGGGTTTTTGTAAGAGGGGCTGCTTGGCTCTTTACTAGCCTCCATAAGTGAAGGATCAAATGCAACTAAGAGTGTTACACCCTCTTTAGGCTGCAAATTATAGGTGTGAAACTCAAGAAGCGAGCCGCTTCGAGTTATCTTTATAGGCTCTTTGGAGCCAAATCGCCCACGAAACCCCTCTATCTCTAAAGAGCCCTTTTGAAGCTCTTTTGGCAAAAAGAGTCGCCCACTTGCCTCTTTGATTGGAACACTCCATCCAGTCCCAATAAAATCGAAGATAATTGCATTTTTCTGGTTTAATTTTCTTACAACTTTACCCTCTAAATTGTAGGAGATTTTATATCTTACAACGCCAGTGACATAGTAGTTTGGATCGCCTATTCGTATACGGTAATACTCCTTTTTTCTAAAGAGTTTAAAAGCAACTGGGTAGCCATTTTGGGTAACTTTAAGATTTTCTAATTTTGTCTTATTTTTTGGAATATCGCGATAGATTCCATGTTTACGAATAGTACCAAAGTTATAAGTAATATCTTCAGTAACTACTACTTTTTGGTTATTTAGCACTACTAAGTCGGTGTGGTAGCTCTCAATAGCCTCCCCAAAGAGCCATAGGGTAAAGAGAAAAAGAAGAGTGAGTGCTCTCATAGGTCGATTTTTGGCATCTTATAGACATCTGCTTCGATCGCTTCATCAACCTCAAAATACTCATATGGGGTAAAGTTAAACTGCTTTGCAATATAGAGATCTGGAAAAGATTCGAGCTTTGCATTATAGTCTCGAACTACGGCATTATAGTAGCGTCTTGCACTCTCAATATCATTTTCGATCGCTTGGAGTTGATTTTGCAGATTGATAAAGTTCTCATTTGCCTTTAACTCTGGATAGGCTTCGCTTAATCCAAAGAGACCACTTACAGCACTCTTATAGAGCGATTCAGCTTGGCTTGCTTCGCCAGCATTGTGGGCATTTAAAGCCATATTTCGAGCCTTTATAACATTCTCAAGCGTTTCGCTCTCATGCTTTGTGTACCCCTTAATTGTATCTACAAGGGCTGGAATAAGGTTGTAGCGTTTCTTAAGCTGCACCTCAATATCAGACCAAGCTGCAAGGAGCTTTTGGCGTAGTCCAACAAGGTTATTGTATGCCATCACTGCATAGATAACCACAATAATTAGTAGAAGAAGGATAATGTTAGATAGTTTCATTCTTTGCCTTTAAATTGATTTTGTAATTTTGCTTTAAAATATTATAGCTAAAATTGTAAACAAAAAGGAAAAAATTGACAACAATATCGCAACAATATTTAGAAGTAACGATTGTTCTTTTGATATTGTCTATCATTTTTTACACTCTCTTTAGCCTCTATCGCAAAAATGAGAAGCTTTTATCGCTTAATAGAGCCCTTAAAGAGGAGAATCAGCAGCTAAACGAAACAAACCTTCACTACAAAATAGAGCATGAGAATTTGGCTGGTAAGCTAGCGAAATTCGAAGAGTTGCAAGCAATTGAGAATAAATATTATGAGCTTTTAGGGGAGCATAGCAGCCTTAAGGAGCACCATAAGCGTATAGAAGCGGAGCTAAGTGTCACAAAAGAGCAGCTTAAAACCCTCTATGAGTATAAAGAGCGAGTTGCCAGTTTAGAGGAGCTTTTAGAGAGCCAAAAGAGTATTGTTAAAAATATGCGTGAGGAGATGACAAAGGAGTTTAAGCTCTTAAGTAGCGAAGTTCTAGAGCAGAAGCAAGAGAGTTTGCAAAGTAGCTCGCAAGAGCAGTTAAAGCTCCTCTTAGAGCCCTTTGAGAGTGAGTTAAAAAGCTTTCAAAGTCGTCTAGAGCAACTCCATACCAACCAGCACAATTCACTCGCTTCGCTTCGTGGTGAGATTTTGCAAATAAAGTCGCTTAATCAAACGCTTGCAAACGAAGCAAGTGCCCTAACAAAAGCACTTAGAGGCGATAGTAAAGTACAAGGAGATTGGGGGGAGCTGATTTTAGAGAGGGCTCTTGAGGCGTGTGGGCTTCGCGAAGGAGTTGAGTATAAGCGAGAGGTGAATTTTAAGAGTGAAGAGGGGAGTTTGCGTCCAGATGTAATACTCTACTTACCAGAGCAAAAACATATTGTGATCGATGCGAAGGTCTCATTGAGTGCCTATAGCAAGATGGTGCAAGCAGGCAGCAAAGAGGAGAGGGAGCGTGCACAAAGGGCTCATATTGTGAGTTTAAAGAAGCATATAGATACCCTCGCTACTAAGCAGTACCATATGTTAAATAAGCTTCAAGCACCAGAGTTTACCCTTATGTTTATCCCAATCGAGGCAGCCTACCTTGCGGCAATAGAGTTTGATAGCAACCTCTTTGAGTACGCCTTTGAGCGAAAAGTTGCAGTGGTTACTCCAACAACGCTTCTAACAACACTCAAGACTGTTTCAACCCTTTGGAAGTTGGCAAATCACGATAAGAATATGCAAAAGTTAGCGAGCGAAGCAGCTTTAATGCATGATAAGTTTGCCCTCTTTTTGGAGGAGTTTTTGGTAGTAGAGCAGCGGCTAGTGCAGGCACAAAATGCCTATGATAGTGCAAAACAGCGGCTTGTTAATGGGCAAGGAAGCCTCTTTAGTAAGATAAAGCGAGTTGGCAATCTCAGTGCAAAGACAAAAAAGAGCCTCCCCTCTATTGAGGAAGATGCAAAGAGTTGAGCAAATGTAACACTTATAAGGTTTTTTTATATAACATAAGCAAGCTTTTGTCTGTTTGGAGAGAGAAAGTTGCTATAATTATCTCATTAAGAAGGAGTAGTGATGAATGAAATCTATGACATTATAATAATTGGTGGTGGTCCAGGTGGAATAGGGAGTGCAATAGAGGCAAAAGTGTTAGGATTAGAGAAGATTCTACTGCTAGAGAAGAGCGATAACCACTCCGATACGATCCGAAGATTCTATAAAGATAATAAACGGGTTGATAAGGATTGGCAAGGGCAGATTGTAGAGATCGAGGGGAATGTTCCCTTTAGTGATGGCACAAAAGAGACAACACTCGATTTCTTTGATAAAATGATTGATGACCATGAGATCGATTACCACTTTAATTGCGAAGTAGATAAGATTACAAAAGAGGAGAATGGTCTTTTTAGAGTACGCTCAAGCAAGGGAGAGTTTTTAGCCAAAAATGTTGTAATTGCAATTGGTAGAATGGGAAAACCAAATAAACCGAGCTACAAAATACCTCCATCAATTCGAAAAAGAGTCAATTTTAATCTCGATAACTGCTCAAAGGGAGAAAAGATTTTAATAGTTGGTGGTGGCGATAGTGCAACAGAGTATGCAGTAGAGCTTGGAAGAGAGAATGATGTAACACTCAACTACCGAAGAGATCAATTAACTCGACCAAACCCAACCAATGTAAAAAATATCACAGAAGCTTTTGAGAGCGGTTTAGTAAAGCCAAAGTTAGGGGTCGATATTGAGTCGCTTGAGGCAGAGCATGGTTTAGTTAAGGTAAACTTTAAAGATGGAACAAGCGAAATCTATGATCGTGTTATCTACGCAATTGGTGGTACCACACCAGTAGATTTTTTAAAGAGTGCCAATTTGGAGTTAGATGCCCGTGGTGAGCCAATAATTAAAGAGAATTTAGAGTCATCAGTTGATGGTATCTATATTGCAGGAGATATAGCATTCAAAAGTGGTGGATCGATTGCAATAGCTCTGAATCACGGATATAGAATTGTAAATGATATTATAAAAAAGCGATAAAATCGATAGAAAATCTTTCAAATTGTCATAGAACAACTAATCCCTTGCCTTTTTCTGTAAAATAGAGAAAAAGGAGGGATACTATGGTTGATGAAGCAGCAAGATTAGTAGAAGCTCCAAAAGTTGGTGGAAAAGTATCACGATGTATGGTTGTAAATGGTGATTTAAAGTCGTGTGAACCAATTATTATAGATGGTATTGTCAATGGAGATATTCTTTGCGATGATAGTGTAGTTCTCCATAAAGGGAGTAGGGTAGTTGGAAAGATTGAAGCTAAAAGTATACTCTTAGAGGGGCTTTGCGAAGGTCCTTTAGAGGCTGAACGGGTAGAGCTTAGTGTCGGTTCGCAGCTTACAGGGTATATAGTTGCCTCTAAGGTGCGAGTTGCTGGAAGTGTCGATGGAGATATATTAGCTAGAGAGTCCTTGGAGGTGTGTGAGAGTGGACGCGTTATAGCATATGAGACTATTTCGGAGCAGATTATCACAAAAGGGTATATTCAGGGAGAGGTAACAGCAAAAGAGCTTCTAGATATTCGAGCAACTGCTACAATAGAGGGTGATGTACAAGTAAAAGAGTTACGCAGTGAAGGTTCTGGAAAGATATTTGGTGCAATTAGCAGAATCGATGAGAGTAGTGAGAGTGGTAGTATCGAAGAGGAGCAAGTCTTGCAGTATGGCTAAAGAGTTGAAAGTATTGAATTTTTCGACATAAAATCCCCCTTTTTTATGGATAGTTTTTACTATTTATAAAAAAGAGAGCTTAAGGGAATCTCTAAAAAAAAGATACTATAATAGTATATGAACTATTAGATACTAGGAGAGGATAGATGGGTTTTTTTAGCAGTAAAAAAGAGGAGAGTCAACCAGTTAAGAGAAGAGAAGAGGAGATTCAGGCGAAACCTGTAGCACAAAAGGTGCCTGTATCTACAGATATGATCAAGACGCCAACTAATAATCTTTCAATTATAAAAGAGAACTTTGTAGTTAAAGCAACAATGAAAGGGAAAGGTTCTTTAGTTATTGGTGGAGAGTTTGAAGGGGATATTACTATTGATGATACTCTCTTTATCGAGAAAGATGCAAGGTGTGAGGGAACAATCCATGCAAAGAATGTAAAAATTGCAGGAGTCTTTACGGGAACAGTCTATGCAACTGCTGTTGAGGTAACAAAGAGCGGAACATTTAATGGAACCATTCATGCTAACAAAACATCGCTTGGTGGTGATATTAAAGGGACAGTTCGCTCTATTGACTCTTTAGAGATTACTAAAACAGGGAAAGTTGATACGAAAGAGGCGAAGAGTAAGAAGATAAAAGTAGAGGGTAAAGTACAAGGGCGTGTGGTTGCAAGTGAACTCTTAGAGGTTGTTAGCACTGGTGCAATTGAGGGTGACATTATCACAAAAGGTATACGGACAGAGCAGGGCGGTTCTATTGTTGGTAATATCCAAACTTATGATGAGAAGATACACAGTAAAGATAGTGCAATAGATGAGAAGATTGCAGCAAAAAGTGATGAAAATGTAGATATTGATCCTGAGATTGCGAATCTTATAAAGATCAAGCCAGATGATATGAAAAAGTATGCTAAAAAAGAGGAGTCAGCAATAAAGAGAATACCTGACGATAAAAAGTAAGTAGTTTTCTAAGCTTTTTTTGCTAAAGTAGCTCCTAAAAAACAGGTGAGATATGGCAAAAAAAGTTGCAATAATTGGTGGTGGTATTGCAGGAGTTACGACTGCTTTAGTACTTGGGAATAGGGGAGTAGAAGTTACCCTCTATGAAAAGAATAAAACCCTTATCAGTGGCCCTCCATTTTGTCACCTTCACGCAGGTGGAAACCTCTACCGTGAAATTTCTGATGCACAATGTGCAACGCTTCTAAGACAATCGATCGATTTTGCAAAACTCTACCCTCAAGCGATCGATAAACGCCCTACAGTGATAGCCCTTCCCAAGTATGATAAACAAGATCCCAAAGAGCTTCTATCAAGGTTGGAATTTTTGCAAGCTGAGTATGCAAAACTGATAGAGAGCGATCTAGCAAACAGAGTTTTAGGTGAAGCAGAGGATTATTATGAGCTCTTTAGCAAAGAGGAGCTTTTAGAGTTATTGGATGCTAAAGAGAAGAGCAGACCCCAAAGTAATCGAGAGTGGTTGATTCCTTTTGCAAAAAGTATCGATTTTGAGAGAATTAAGTTTCCAATTATTGTTGTGCAAGAGTATGGAATAAACCTCTTTCGAGTCGGTGCGGTTGCTGGGTTAGTACTTGAGCAGATGCCAAATGTGACTATACGAAGAGAGAGCGAGGTGGTTGGCGTTCAAAAGAGGAAGCAAGCCTTTATGGTACAAAGCAAAGAGGATAAGAAGAGCTTCGATTATTTAATCAATGCAGCAGGTTTTAGAACAGGGATCATCGACCAATATCTAGGGATAAAAGAGCCTAGGCTTCTGGAGTTTAAAGCCGCCTATACCTCTAGGTGGGAGTCGCGAGAGGATTTTTGGCCAGAGGTGATTTTTCATGGTGAGCGAGGCACCCCAAGAGGAATGGGGCAATTTACCCCATATTGTGATGGCTATGTGCAGCTGCACGCTATGACAGAAGATATTACACTCTGTAAAGAGTGCCTCGTAAAGAGTAGCGAAGATGGCAGCTATCCAGAGCTTAGCAAAGAGCTTTTAGAGATTATAGAGTATGGTTGGAGTAAAGAGAAGTATATTAAGCGAACAAAAAGAGCAATAGATTACCTTGCACACTTTTTTCCTAAATTTAAAGAGGCAAAAGTGGGCTCACAACCACTCTACGGTATCCAACAAATCCCAGGGGATGACCCAAGCCGAAGAGTCGCAGAGGTGGCCTTTCCAATGCCAAACTATGCACGGTGTGAAATAGTAAAAGTCTCCTCTGTAGTCGATATGGTAAAAGAGATAGTAAAAGATGCCGCAGTTGCAAAAGCTACAGATGAGCTTTTTGATATATCCAGATTAAAAAAGTTAAAAGAGAGCGATATTACTCAACGAAGCAAAACAATCGCTCAAAAGCTTAACTACCCTGTAGAGATGTCGTATCGCTGTAATGAGTTTAGTATTTAAGTTGCTTGCTTGGTGCAAAGATTACCATAAAAGCTAAATCATTTAGTGTATAATACTATAGAGTAAAGTATATATCAGGTAAAAGGGTTCCTTGTTGTGAAGTATCTATTTAAGCAGATTTTCTATAGAGATGGTAAAGTAGTCAAAGAGAGTGCAAAGCGTGTTGTTCCAAATGCAGAGGTTGCGATTATTGCACATGTTTTTTATATTGACCTTTGGAGAGAGATTTTTGCCTATCTTAAGCAGCTGACAACCCCTTATGATCTCTATATTACTGTACCGCCACATATTGAGCTAGAGAGACTAAAGGAGCTTTTTGCTGATCTTCCTGAAATCAATATCTATATGTCAGAGAATCGAGGGCGTGATGTTTTGCCTTTTTTACAGACACTCTCACATATTGGAATTGAGAACTACAGCTATATCTGTAAGCTCCATACAAAAAAGACAGGCGATAGCCCACTTGGGCATGTTTGGCGAAAACTCCTCTATTTTGATCTTATTGGTTCGCAAGAGTGGGTTGGGGAGATTATTGAGACTTTCAAGAGCAATCCAAAGGCTGGGCAGATTACAGGGAAGAATACGGTACTCGATTCGAAACGCTACGCCTATGGGAATAACGGTAAGATTAAGTGGCTCTGTAAAGAGTGTGGGGTGCCTTTTCATGAAGAGTACACCTTTGCAGGTGGTACAATGTTCTGGACAAGAACAGATCTTCTGAAGCCTCTCATGGATCTCTTTGAGAGTGGCAGATTAAAGTTTGAAGAGGAGAGAGGACAAAAAGATCATACCATTGCCCATGCTATCGAGCGATTCTTTGGTATTTTAGTGCAGGCAAAGGGGATGGAGATTCTCCCAAGTCCAGCTGACTACAATAAGTTGCCAGGAGATGTTGCAGAGCAGACAGCTGCTTTAGTGCTTTCGCAGCAGTATGCTGGACAAGATGTTTATGAGAAGATAAATGAACTCAATGAGTTAGTCGAATATATGCGATTAAAGAACCGTTTAAAGAGGCTTCCTAAAACAGTAGTTGAGCGATGTAAATCAAAAGTGCAAGCTATTCAAAGCACTCTTTTTGAACTACAAGAGATGGTTAAAAGTGGTGAGCTAAAGCAAAAGATAGCTCCAGTTTCACAAATTGCAAAGAATCCACAAGTTTTTAAAAAGGCATGGTACTATCTTAAACGAGGGGAGATCAAGTACCTTTATACCAAAGCAAAAGAGAAGATAAAAAAAAACTTAGCAAACTCTAAAGATTTTGCAGTTGTGGAGCCAAAGGAGTATTTTGTCCCCTTTGATGTTAAAGAGTACTCGCTTGATGGGGAGGTGGTAGATATTATTATTCCTGTCTATAACGGTATTGAGTATCTAAAGCCACTCTTTGCGAGTATAAAGAGGAATACAACAGCTGCCTATCGATTGATTGTTGTCGAAGACTGCAGCCCAGATAGCAATGTGAAGCCGCTGCTTAAAGAGCTGCTGCAAGAGCATAAAGAGACGATACTACTTGAAAATGAGGAGAATTTAGGCTTTGTAAAGAGTGTCAATCGCGCACTCCAAAAAGTAGAGAATGACTTTGTAATTCTCAATACCGATACCGAAGTACCACCACTTTGGCTAGAGCGGCTGCTCTATCCGATTAAAAAGATGGAGAGCGTTGCTTCGACGACGCCATTTACCAATGCCGGTACAATTGCGAGTTTTCCGAAGTTTTTAGAGGATAATGCAATCTTCGAGGGCTTACCGCTTGATGAGTTAGATAAGCACTTTTGGCAGGTTAATGCCAAGAATCACTATGCGGCAATGCCTACAGGCGTGGGCTTCTGTATGGGGGTTAATTACAAATTGACCCAAGAGATAGGATTTTTTGATGAAGCAAGCTTCGGAAAAGGGTATGGAGAAGAGAATGACTGGTGTCAAAGAGCAATTGAGCATGGCTATAAGAATCTGCTTGTGCCAAATCTCTTTGTCTACCATAAGCATGGGGGCTCATTTGCAGCAGACCTCAAACAAAAACTCTTAGGAGAGAACTACGCAAAGCTGCTCCAAAAACACCCAAGCTACGAAAAACAGGTGCAAGAGTATGTAAAAAAAGATCCACATAAAGTGTTGCGAGAACTGCTTGTGATAAGTGCTTCAAGTAGTGCCAATCCGCTTTGGGTGATCTTTGACCATGCAATCGGTGGGGGTGCAAATCACTATGCTGAAGAGTTACTCCAAAAGCAGAAAGAGGCACAGCGAAATACACTAAAGATCACCTACGACTTCTACACAAATGAGTATAAGTGCTACTACCACTACAAAGAGTACCAATTTGACTTTATACCTAAGAGTGTAGAGGCTATAGAGGAGCTCCTCTCCTACTGTACAATCGAAGAGATATTCTTAAATTCACTTGTAAGCTATCCGCAGCAAAAGGAGATTTTGGAGGCTCTCGATAGGATTACCGAAAGAGAGTTTTTAAGCCTTACCATACCGATACACGATTACTTTGCAATCTGCCCAAGCTATAACCTTTTAGATGATAACGGCAACTATTGTGGTGTGCCAAGTGTGAAACGATGCAATGAGTGTATGCAAAAGAGCAAACAGGAGTGGCGAAACTTCTTTGCAGCAGAGATAGATATCCTCTCGTGGCGTGAATTGTGGGCGAAATTGCTGCATAAAAGCAATTCAATACTTGTTTTTTCAGAGGCTTCAAAAGCTCTTATGCAAAAGGCGTATCCAGATATTGAGGAGAGTAAATATAAACTGATCCCGCATAAAGTAGAAGATATTAAACCGCTCCAGATGCCACAAAAGAGTAGCGAAGAGCCCTTTGTAATAGGCATTTTAGGAGGGATTAACTACTCAAAAGGGGCATCAATTATTAAAGAGCTTGTAGGATTAATAGAGCAGCAAGGGCTCAATATAAATGTAGTTGTAATTGGTGAAATTACCGAAGTGATTACAAGCAAGCACTTTAAAGTTACCGGAAGATACGATCGTGCAAAACTCCCATCACTTATACGAGAGAATAAAATCGATGCCTTCTTAATTCCCTCAATATGGCCAGAGACCTTCTCCTACACCTCCGAAGAGGTAATGCAGATGGAGTTGCCACTCATTGTCTTTAATATCGGTGCCCCAGCTGAGCGAGTAAAGAAGTACCCAAAAGGGCATATTGTTGATGAGGTGAGTGCAAAAGCGGTATTAGAGAAGATTCAAAAAGAGTTTTTATAATGGATTTTGCAAAGAGTTCAAACTATATTAATCAGCTAAAAATAGCATATGAAAAGATCTATATGCAGCTACTCATTGTTTTTGTGGCTACTGGAACATTGTTTATCTATACAGACAATATAAGTTTTCGATATGTTGTTCTTTCGGTTGTGCTAGGTAGTTTCATTGCTCTTTACGATCTCTTTACCTATAGAGTCTTAATGGTACATTTTCGGTTTAAATACTGGGGTTTCATTGAGTCTATTCGTTTTGGTGTTATGCTAGTTGTTTTAATTGCAACTGTTAATACTGTTGGTGGTTTTTATACAACGCTTCTTGCTGCAACCTATGTCATTTTAAAGCTGATTTTTAAAGAGAAATATCTCCAATCTATAAAGAGATTAGAGAAGCTATATAGCTAAATTTCTATTTTCCTAATAAGCCCCATCTCGTTTAAAGACAACGCTTACTGTCTTTAAAAGAATAACGATATCGAGCCATAATGTCCAATTGACGACATACCATCTATCGGTTGCGACACGGAAATCGTAATCGGTGTCACTGCGGCCGCTCACTTGCCAAAGGCCAGTAATTCCAGGTTTTACCATAAAGTAGTATTCGGCATCCTCTTTGTAGTAGTTATCGATCTCCTCTTGAATAACAGGGCGAGGACCTACAAAGTTCATGTGCCCTAGAAGTACATTAAAGATTTGTGGGAGCTCATCGAGCGAAGTTTTTCGCAAGAATTTCCCTACTTTTGTAATGCGTGGATCCTCTTTGAGTTTAAAGCAGCTCTCCCACTCTTCTCTGATGCACTCATCACTTTGCAAAAGCTCCTCTAAACGCTCTTTGGCATCTTTGTACATACTGCGGAACTTAATAACTGGGATTGTTTTACCATCTTTTCCTATTCGGTTATGGATAAAGAATATTGGACCAGGGGATTCAAATTTGATAAAAATAGCAATAATTCCAATTATTGGTAAAAGAATAGGAAGCATGAGAAGTGCTAAAAGGTAGTTTACAACATTTTGAAAGAGTCTTCTATACCAACTTTTGAGGCGATTTTCGTAGACAATAAGGTTGCTCTTTGTTGCAAAAAGCTCATAAATATGTGCTAATGAGAGGTTGTAGTCGTTTACGATAGGGATAAATATCACCTCATCCCGTTTTTTCAATTGCGTAGCAAGCCGCTCTTTAAGAGTCTTTGGATCGCTTTTATTGGAGTTTATAAAGATGGTAGCGAAGTGCTCTCCATTTTTAGGCTTGCAGTAGCCAAGGTAGCTATTATCGTAGATCTCTTTAGTAAGGAATGGGTCGTCACCATATATCTTTGCCTTTTTTCGCCAAATATTGAGTGTAGCAAGTGCTGTTTTAATAAACTTCTTCTCGAGTGGAACGAGAAAAATCATAAAGAGAAAACTTACCCCAATAACGAAACGAGAGTAGTGTTCTACCGTTTTTGTCATTGCCAAGTAAGCGAAGACCAAAAGGGCTGCAAAGATCAAAGCTTTTAAAATCAAGCGGCTCTCATGCCAAAAGTCGTAACGGTAGGTGTAGATCCCTTCATAGGTAAAGAGTAGTAGTACGACAATATAGATAGGGTAAAACTCTAAATAGGTACTAAATGGTATGGTATGAGCTATTGCACCCTCAAAGCTATTTCTAACTAAGAATGCGAGATAGAGAGAAAGGACAATGACAATGAGATCGAATATAATAAATAGAATTTTAGAGATAATATCTTTCACGAATCCTCTTTGCCATTTTGCTACTGTGTATTATACATTCTTTATCTAAAAAATGTTGCTTCTTTTACTCTTTTTCTTGAATATCAAGAATCTTTATGATCGGTGGAAAGCCTGGTCCAACTGCTTTTTTAATAATAGCAACTTTTGCTTTTACTCTATGGTTTTGTAGCTTCTCGAGTTTAAAAGCTTGGGGGTTACTGATTTTAAAGAGGTGTTGTTTGCTATCCTCTAGGGCTAAATAGTGGTGGGGTGTTGCACCAACATACTTTATTGTGCCTTCGAGTTCAATATTTTGACCATGCATACATGCTTCTAATAGCAAAGTTCCTAATATAAAAAAAGGGGCTTTAGTCTTCATCGAATTGATCCTTTTAAAATTTAATTATATTATAGCATATCTCAAAATTGACATAAATAGATATTATAATGAGGCAAGTAGATACCCATAAAGAAGTGCTTTTAATGGTGGTTGTAAAAATTACTTTTATCTATAATTGTTTTAATGTGCTGTTTTTTAGTGTTAAAAGAAATCTTGAGAAAAGTTCATTGAGTACCTATTTTACAATGATAAGTAAAATATACTATAATTGTGTAAAAAGGTCAAACAATGCACTCTATACTTTTTGTCTGCTTAGGCAATATTTGTCGCTCCCCATTGGCTGAGGGGTATGCAAGGCATCTTATTAAGGAGCAAGGTTTAGATATGCAAGTTGATTCTGCTGGGCTCTCTCGCTACCATAATGGCGAGATGCCTTTGTAGTGTATCGTTAAATCTTGCTCGAAAGAATGGAGTTAATTTAAGTGCTATTCGCTCACAACACATAAGTGACTTTGATTTAAAAAGCTATAGCCTCATTATTGCTATGGATGAGGGTAATAAGCAAGAGCTTTTAAGCTTAGGTTTGAGTAGCGTAAAGAAGTTGGGCGATTTTGGCTTTGGTGGCAAAGATGTTGCCGATCTCTACTATGAACCCCACAAAGAGGATGAGGTCTGGGAGATGATAACTGTTGCTATTGATAAAATTTTCGATTCTTTGGCTAAGGAGTAAAGATGTACTGGTTCTATTTAGCTTTAGCAATTCTTTTTGAGGTTTTGGGCACAACATCTATGAAGCTATCAGAGGGGTTTAGTAAAATTGTTCCATCTGTAGCGATGTTGCTCTTTTATATCCTCTCGCTAGCTGCATTAACGATGGCTCTTAAAAAGATAGAGATGAGTATAGCATATGCGATCTGGGCAGGTATTGGGACAGCACTCATTACTATAATTGGACTCTTCCTCTTTAAAGAGGAGTTATCTCTTCTAAAGCTTGTCAGTATTCTCTTTATTATTGCTGGTGTCGTTGGATTGCACTTAAGTTCACAATCCTCTTAATTTGTAGTTGTATTAAACCCAAATTTTGTATTAGAGATTAGCAACCTTTAGTAAATCATTTAGCTTAGGGTATTTACAAAAATCTATCAATTAACCTTCGAGTTAACCTCAAGATTTTTGCAAACACCCCAAAATAAAGCATTTGCCAAATCTTTGCTAATTCTAATGCAAAATTTGGGTTAAATCTTTTGAGTTGACAATATAAAAATAATTCAGATCTATCTTTGGGAGAGATAGAGTTTTTTCTTGCTGCTTGAATTGAGAACATGATACTCTATAGTACCTTTAGCATCACGGTTTGTAAAGTGATGGTTGTAAAATAGTTTATGATGAAAAGATGAACAACAAGATAGACTTATACCTCTCATTTATAGTACTTATTAGATGTTCCCCTAAGTGGCGAAAAAGTGAATAATTTTTTGAAGCTCTTGCTTCCTTGGACTCTTTTTAGGGTATAATTAGTTTATTAGCTGATAGAAAGGAATTAACAATGGCACAGATAGTTATAGAGGGACGAGGTGAATTCGTAGCTTTCTATAATTTACGAGAAGATTTGGGCTTTGATCTCACAAGTTTCAATATGGCGTCGAAAAAGGGGCAAGAGGAGCTTTATGAAGCTCTGAAAGAGAGAATAGATAGCAATGAAATTGAGTCTCTCTCTGCGATTATGCAACTGCGACTACTCTATGCTGACTCTCTAAAGGTATCGATAGGGAGTGAGAGTTTTGGAATTGATGACTTTAGACTCAAAAATCGTAAATTAGGGGAGTTGAGCGAGTTGCTCAATTCCATAGAAGAGGGTGATCTCTTCTATCTTTTACGAAGAGTAGGCGATGGCGAATTTACCTTCGAAACCAATAGTGAAACAGTTGATAATGAGAGTATAGAGTTGGGATACATAGAGTGTACCGAGGTGCTTGATAATATAATTACAGAGGATATAATTGAAAGCTTCTGCGACACAATTGATATCGATAGTATGGATGTAAAAGATGCTTTCCTAGAAGAGGACAGTGCCTATTTTGATGCCAATGTTATAGTAGATGCCCTCTATAGTGCACGCTTTGATAAAGAGTCGGAAACTTATATGCTAACACGATTAGAAGTTGGAGGAGAGCGAATAATAGGCACCGACTGCTATGTCGATGATTTTGAGAAGAATTAAGCTTCTTTAAACAGTATAGAAAGTTCCTTGGAGGAACTTTTCTACTCCCTCCAGTGCTCTAGGATCCATGGGGATGGCTTGATATGCCTATACCACTTGCCACTGATTCCTTTTGCGGCTTCTGGTGGGTTTGGGAGTCCATGAAAGAGGATGATTTTGCTCCCTTTAGGGATTTTGGGAGCCTCAAGCCACGACTTTATCCACGATGGAGCACACTGGTATTTAAAGCTTGGTACCCAACTCTCTGGCCAAAACTCTAATTTGCCAAGCTTCAGCATCTCTCGAGAGAGATAGGCTTGTTCATGCCTTACCTCTTCTCTAATTTGATCAAAATTCTCAATAAAGAAATCTAAAATCTCAGGATATTTACCAATTTCAAAACGAAAGACAGAGGAGTTCCCCTCGATTCTATTTTTTCGCAAGTGGTCTCGAGCGATGAGGAACTCCCCCGGATAACTAAAGAATGCATCTATAGAGTCAACAATAACCACATCAAGATCTAAAAAGAGGGTTTTACCACTCAAGCCACCAAAATCTTTAGCAAAGACTGTAAGTTTACGCCACCCTCGCTCTGGAAGGTGCGCAGGAAGATCGAGTTCCGGAAGCGGTTGGATCTCTACCTCTTTACGAATACCTTCACTATTTTCTGTAAAACAGATAAATCGAAATGGGAGCGAAAGGTTCCGCTCTACCATCGCATAGAGACGATTTACATACAGAGGCGGAAATTTATCGCCCCACTTCATGCATATTATATTAACTCTATCCATAGAATGCCTTTATTTATGTTTTAAATCTATCTTGCGTCGTTTTGCACAAAAGATATATTTGAGTTCTCTTAGTGCTAATTTTATCTGGTGCACAATTCGTTTTCTCTTAAAGGTAATATATTTCTCTTGTGGGATGGCACACTTTTGTGTTCCTGTGATATTAGAGAGTACCTCAATAGGTGATGTGAGACCATATTTATGACATTGATCCATCTGTATAATGCAGGCTGGCTCGAGCTGGTAAGATCGAAGCGTAAAGCAGCTTGTTATCTGGGCATCTGCAAGTGCAACACCATTTTTTGCTTCATGCTCTAGGAGTTTTTTGGCACCGCTTGGGTAGAGAATATAGCCACCTGCACCATTTCGATCGATTAAGAGTGGAGAGAGTTTAAATCCATCTATTGGAACTGAGATCGGTTTTTTTCCTAAGAGCTTTTTGCGTCCAACACTCTCTAGGCTAATATGGTCGACTCCTTTAAGAGTGCTGCAAAACTCTAAAATTTTAGGGAGTTCGCTGCAAATTAGAGCATCATCTTCTAGGATGAGTGCTGGTTTTTGCTCTTTTAAGATTCTCTGCCAGAGCTTCTGATGCGAAAAGTAACATGCAAGCTCTACCTCTCGCAAGGGGCGTTGCCAATCATCTTTATGACTCTTGTAGAGTGTGCCAATATCGTGGGTTGTGGTAGCACTTATAATTTCATATTCGAGATGCAAGCTTTGCATCTGCTCTTCTTGGAATGCTCTTCTTTCTCTATCTTTGTCGAGATTGATAATGTATATATTCAAAGAGTATCCTCTTTTGGGCACGATAGAGCAATAAAGTACCCTGTGATAAACATTACCAACATCGCTGGTTGATAGCGAAAGAGCGGAACATCGGTAGAGGCTGCAACCGCAACTGCAACCGCAAAAGCATAGAGAAGAGGTTTATACTCTTTAGGTACTTGTAGTTTGAGCAGTAGCACAAAATAGGCTAAAAAGAGTAGTAGTGAGAAAAGAGTACCATCCATCCAGTACTCCAAGTATTGATTGTGTGTATGAGCTAAATACTTTATTGCCTCGTGGTAGTTTGGGCTAAAATGCTCTTTGGCATACTTTAGATAGATCTCTCTTGCATCGCCAGCACCAGCACCAAATAAAAAGCGTTTTGGAGAGCTTGTAAGGTAATCGAGTGTAACGATATTTGATGCAGCTCTTGAGCCCCAAGAGGTGTTAAAGTCACCTCTTTGCATCTGCTCTATATTCATTAGAGCTTCATGTGCACGGTTGTGGAATGTGGAGCTAAAGTTGTATGCTATAAAGATTATAGTTGCAATAGAAACTACTGCTGCTATCATCATCTTAAGACTAAATCGAAAGTAGACAAGAGCGAATGTAAGCATAGAGAGTATATAGATTAATTGCCCTGTTCTACCACCATTAATAAAGAGGTTTACAGTAGCACTAATGAAGAATATAAGTATAAATGCTCGTATCCAGATATTTTTGTTTACAATTAATTGCTGTAGCATAAAGAGGATAGCGATACTCAAATAGACAGAGTACTCAATATGCTGCATGAACGGACTAGGGTTATCCACAGTTGAGTATTTATAGATGATATGGATCGATTTAAAGTAGTCTACATCGATGAGATGAAAGAAAACAAGATAAGATGAGATTTCACTTATAAAGATTGCTAGTAAAAATGCAGAGATCGCTAACTGAAGTGTCTCTCTTTTGATACTTGTAACCATGATAACAATAATTAGTGGTACGAGAAAGTAGTGTGTTGTAATGACTCGTAAAATCGATTTCTCTCCGTGTGCTAAAAAGCCATTATGGTAAGAGTTACTAAAGAGTGCGGAGAGCATTGTAAGAAGTGCTATGAGGAGGAATATCCAAAGAATCTTTCTCTCTTTAATGGCTACGATTTTGTATTTAAAATTCCCCTCCAAGAGCCAAAAGAGGAGCGAGAGTGCAAAGAAAAAATTAAATGCACCACGAGAGAGGGGGAGTGTGAATGCAAAAAGAATAAAAGAGTATTGCAATAACTGTTTAATCACTCTCATCTCCTAATAGTTACTTTGATAAAAATTATAGCGAATTCCTCTAAAAAACCGATATGATTGTTTAGAAATTATCTATTACTCCTTGAGTTGAAGGTAGATAAGAAGTGTTCTTTGGAAAGGGTTGTCATTATCATCACTTACGAGGAGGTATCGGTTTTTTCCTACTCTAGCTAAACCTTCGAAATTCTCTAACTTCCAGCCATCACTACTTCGCATCTGTAGGATCGTTTTGGTTTTGCAAGGGCTCTTTTTGCAACTGTTGATATAGACTTTTTGGAGTGTTGTTATATACCCTTCAAAATAACCCAAAAAAGCTCTCTCAAGTACTAAGAGATTACCATCATCCATAACCTCTATAGCGGTGATTGCATTATTTTTTATTGGGTCTAGCTCTATTTTCCATATTTTACCGCTTGTGGAGTAGATGCTTTGGTGACTCTTTTTATCCCCTTTGCGAGGGTACTCTAATGCCGTGATAAATCCATACTTTGGATGAAAAGTTAAAGATTCAAGCGACTTATTTGATGACCGAAGCTCTGCATTTTTTAAAATGTTTGGGAGATCTACCTTTTTAACTTTAGTGCCATCTTTACGAAATTGGGCTATCTTAGGTTTCCCCTCAAACGCAATATAGATATCTCCTTTTGGATCGAGTGTAATATCTTCGCTATCTCGTTTTTTCTTCTTTAGCCTTTTACCACTTTTTCGTTTAAGATAGTGTGCCTCAATGGGCTGGAGTGTAAAGTTATTTTCGCCAAAACGAGCATTGAATGTATAGAGTATCCCTTTATCGCTAACCATATAGAGTTTTTTATGGGTGCTATCGTAAGTCAATCCAGAGAGTTCGCTAAAGTCAATACCATCAAAACTAGAATTTAGTTCGATTTGTTGGATAAATTTTATATCTCCGTTGTAATTTTTTGGAGCAATATTCACTGCAAATAGGGTGGCTGTGAGTACCAGGAGTAGTGTAGAGAGGATAAGGGATCTTTGCATAGTTTAACTCTTTTGACTCTTCATCCGTAGAAGCTCTTGAATAAGGATAAGCACTATCCCAAGGTCGATCATGACATCGGCAAAGTTAAAAACAGCAAAATCAAAACCGCAGTGCCAGTAGACAAAGTCTACAACACCCTCTTTGGTGAAGCGATCATAGATATTTCCAAGTGCTCCAGCAGCTATAAGCCCAACACTCAAAGGGTATCGTTGTAGCCACCCCTCTTGTATTGCAAAGTAAGCTAAGAGTGTTACAAGTGCAATTTGAATCCACTTTAAGTAGGCTCCAAGAGATGCAAACATACTAAAAGCCACCCCTTTATTGTAGTGAAGCTCCAAAGAGATGCACTTACTTTGCCAATTGTAACCAGCCTCAAAGAGATCTTTTAAGCCTTGGTCGATAAGAAAGATCCCTATTAGTGTAAAGCCAAAAATTATAAATTTACGCATTAGTTGAGTGCCTTTTTGAAGAAATCTACGCTCTTTTCCATAAGTCTTTTGAGCTCTTTTGTATTGCTTCCCTCAAGGAGTAGTCGTATCTTGTTCTCTGTTCCTGAGTAGCGGAAGAGGTGGCGAATGCCAAGATCTTCGATCTCTTTTTGCAGCTCCTCTAAGCCTTGAATCTTCTCGAATGGAATCTTCTCTTCAATTTCGAGGTTTATCTTCTCTTGTGGGTAGAGCTCGAATGGATTGAGTGCTTCGCTAGTTTTCTTGCCACTCTCTAAGATAAAGGCAAGCGTCTGGAGTCCACTCAAGATACCATCACCAGTTTTGGCATAGTCACTAAAGATAATATGCCCGCTCTCTTCGCCACCAAAGTTGCTGCCCACCTTCTTCATGAGCTCTACAACATTCTTATCGCCTACGCTACTTCGGTAGGTTTGAATACCAAATTGTGCAAGATAGTCATCGAGTGCTTTATTGCTCATAACTGTAGTGACAAAGCTACTATTGTTCAAAATCCCTTTTTGGTGGAGATAGTGGGCAAGTGCCCCCATGAGTTTGTCGCCATTTACAACATCGCCATTCTCATCGACTACAACTATTCTATCTGCATCGCCATCAAGTGCAATACCTATATCAGCACGAGTGTCGCGGACTGCTTTTGCTAAAACCTCTGGGTGCATTGCCCCGCAAGTTTCATTAATATTGTAGCCATTTGGCTGGTTATTAATTACAATTACATCTGCTCCAAGCTCCTCTAAAACTGTTGGACCAACAATATAGCCAGCCCCATTGGCACAATCGATAACAACACGGAGCCCACTGAGTGAAAGGTGCTGCGGAAAAGAGTTTTTAATATGGACAATATAGCGACCAATCACATCATCAATCCGCTTTGAACGACCAATTTTTCGATCTGTAACTTGTGCATTAAATATCTTCTCTTCATCTTTATAGATCGCTTCGATTTTCGACTCTACTTCGCGATCGAGCTTGTTTCCATCGGCATCGAAAAACTTTATACCATTATCGTAGTAGGGGTTGTGGCTTGCACTTATCATTATTCCTGCATCACACCGCATATTATTAGCAATAAATGCAATCGCAGGGGTTGGCATTGGCCCTATTTGAATAACATCATAGCCAACTGCTGTTAAACCAGAAACTATTGCATTTTCGATCATATAGCCACTTCGTCTTGTATCTTTACCAACAAGAATTTTATTTGTTTTTGTGTAGGGTTTAAAGTATATTCCAGTTGCCATAGCTAGACGCATTGCAGCTGGTGCTGTTACCTTAATACCCGCTTTTCCTCGCACTCCATCTGTGCCAAATAGTTCCATCATCTACTCCAACTCTATTCTTTGAGTAGTATTCTATCGAAAAAAGTGAAAAATTTACTCCTATTAATAAAAAATTAAATAAAAATTAGATATTATTCGCAAACTTTAATATTTTGGGTTTACTACCTAAAAAATTTATCAATTCCAAGGAAAATGTATGGCAAATCATAAGTCTGCTAAGAAGAGAGCAAAACAGACAATTAAGAAGACCGAGCGAAACAGATACTATAGAACGAGATATAAAAATATCGTAAAAGCTGTGAGAGCTGCTGTTGAAGAGGGTAATAAAGAGGCAGCATTAGAGGCGTTCAAAGTTGCAAATAAGCAGCTTCACCACTTTGTAAGTAAAGGTTTCTTAAAGAAACAGACTGCTTCTCGTAAAGTAAGCCGTCTTCACAAATTAGTAAACTCACTAGAGGCTGCTTAATCCCCTTGCCTCTGGGCAAAAACACCTAAACTACTAGGATTCTTTAATGCTTAAAAGTAAGCTCCAACCATTTATAGATAGATATAACGAAATTACCGCACAACTAAGTACACCTGAGATTGCAAGCGATATAAAAAAGATGACAGAGCTTAGTAAAGAGCAGTCACAACTTGAACCGATCGTTAATAAAGCCAAAGAGATTATCGAAGTTGCAGAAGCGATCGAAGAGAATAAAGAGATGCTAGGCGATCCAGATTTTGGCGAAATGGCAAAAGAGGAGCTAGCACACCTAGAGCCAAAGCTCGATGAGCTCCAGGAGGAGATTAAAATCCTAATGATTCCAAAAGATCCCAACGATGATAAAGATATCTATCTAGAGCTTCGAGCAGGAACCGGTGGTGACGAGAGTGCCCTTTTTGTGGAGGATGCATTTAAGATGTATAGCCGTTATGCCGATAAGATGGGCTGGAAAGTCGAAATTGTTAGCTCTTCAGAGGGGACTGCAGGTGGCTATAAAGAGTTGATTATTCTTATTAAGGGTGAGAGCGTCTATAGTAAGCTTAAGTTTGAAGCAGGAACCCATAGAGTACAGCGAGTTCCAGCAACTGAGACACAAGGAAGGGTGCACACTTCAGCTATCACTGTTGCAGTTATTCCTGAGGTTGGTGATGTTGAGGTCGATATTAAGCCTAATGAGATTAAGATGGATGTCTACCGATCAAGTGGTTGTGGAGGGCAGAGCGTTAATACAACCGATTCTGCGGTACGATTAACCCATATTCCAACAGGGATAGTTGTAGCTATCCAAGATGAGAAGTCACAGCATAAAAACCGCGATAAAGCGATGAAAGTTCTCAAATCGCGAGTCTACGAAGCACAGATGCGTGAGCAGATGGATAAGCTCGCAGCCGATAGAAAGCTCCAAGTTGGTAGTGGTGATAGAAGCGAAAAGATCCGTACATACAACTACCCACAAAGCCGTATTACAGACCATAGAATCGGTTTAACAATCTATGCACTTGATGATGTTATGAATAATGGTGCCCTAGATTTAGTAATCGATCCACTCATTGCACACGCCCAGGCCGAAGCACTCCAAGCAGCCGAGAAGGGCGAATAGGAGGGAATCCTCTTTTATATCCATCTATTGGATTTAAAATGTATAACAACTCTTATTCTTTTGAAAATATTGTAAAAATATGTCTTTAAAAGTTACGCTTCTACTCAATATTTCTTAATTACATATAATTAATAGTCTCTTTTTAAGTTGTGCTATAATACTATTTACTATTAGTTAATATAAATAGTGTATAGTAGCTTATAGAATATGAAAAAAGGAGCAAAATGCAAATCAGTGAACTTTTAGATCGTGCTGAACGATTGTTCCTAGAGAAGAATTACTCTAATGCACTGAAACTCTATGCTCTTGCTCTTGAAAAAGAGAGTAGCAATACAGAAGCCTATATTGGTGCAATACTTTGCGATTTAGGGTTTGATTTTAAAGATGATGCACAAGTTATCTACTACTACTACCAGACAATTAAATCGAGTGCTAAGAACCCTAAAGAGTCGATAGAGATGTTAGTAGATACGCTCACTTCAAGTACACAAGATATATTTAACCTTATCGATGCCGATGTTGCTCTTGATGATGGTATTGACTATGACGATTTTTTAGATATCATTGAAGATAAAGAGAACTTTCGTGAAGCGTTTGAGGATGCTATCTTCTCTACAAAGGTAATTATCTCTAAGAAGTCTCAATTTATCGATTTTATTAAACGCTTAGCAGAGAATGGCTACTATGGTGTTGCATTAGATTATTTAGAGAGCCATGCGAGTTATTATAAAAATGATCAAGATATATTAACGCTCTACTCGTTACTCCCTAAGGGGCAGATGTGAAATACCCATTGAGAGATGGGTTATTTATTACCGAAGATACCCGAGAAGTTGATACAAATACACACTTTTTAAAGACAGCTCAAAATTCTAAATATATCGATACTCTGGATAAAAATATAGAAATTATCACCCCAGAAGAGCTCTATAAAGAGTGGGGGTTAGAGAGCTTAAAAGTAGTTGGTATAACAGGCACGAATGGTAAAACAACAACTGCTGCAATTATATACTCGCTACTTACCGATTTAGGCTATGGTTGTGGATTGCAAGGGACAAGAGGCTTCTTTCTAAATGATAGTAGAATTGAAGAGAAGAGCCTAACCACTCCATCGATTCTACACACTTTGCATAATATGCTCCGTACAAAAGAGAGTGGGGCAGAGTACTTTGTTATGGAGGTCAGCTCTCATGCAATCGATCAAAACAGAATTGAGGCAATTAAGTTTGCTCTGAAGGTTTTGACAAATATTACTCAAGATCATCTCGATTACCATAAGACAATTGCTGAGTATCGTGCTGTGAAGAGTCGCTTCTTTAGCGATGATGGTCTAAAACTTATCAATAAAGATGAGGCAAAGAAGATTGTTTTTAATGAGCATAAAGCCTATAGCTACTCACTCGATGAGCCATCGAGCTTTAAGATAGAGGCATTTTCGCTAAGTGGTGGCATAAAAGCAGCTATTAACTACTTGGGCGAGATGCAGACATTTGAGTCCAATCTTGTGGGGCTCTTTAATGTCTACAACTTAGCAGCTGCTATAGCGTCAGTGAAACTGCTTACTGATGAACCTCTTGAGCGAATATGCGAAGAGGTGGTTCATTTTGGTGGTGTGAGTGGACGAATGCAGGTTGTTTCGCACGATCCTTTAGTGATTGTCGATTTTGCCCATACGCCTGATGGTATGCTGAAAGTCTTAGAGAGTATAAAAGATCGAGATATATCGGTAGTCTTTGGTGCTGGCGGTGATAGAGATAGAGATAAACGCCCCAAAATGGGACTTGTGGCTGCAAAATTTGCAAAGAAGGTATATATCACAAGCGATAACCCACGAAGTGAAAATCCAAGCGATATTATTGAAGATATTGCACAGCCACTTACTGGAAAAGAGGGCGTGTATAAAATTGAAGACCGTAAAGAGGCTATCTATCGTGCAGTAAAAGAGTTAGAGGAGGGTGAGGTACTTCTTATTCTGGGCAAAGGTGACGAAGATAGCATCGAAATTAATGGGCAAAAGATACCATTTGATGATAGAGTAGTTGCAAAAGAGGCTCTCGAATCTACTGCTTAACTATTGCTATTAAGCTCTCTAATATCTGATTCTTCTAAAAACTCTCCACTCTCATAGAGCCATTGATTCTCCTCTTTGAGAAAGCGACTCTTTTCGATCATCTTTTCGCTACTGAGTGTTGCAATAAAGGTTACAAATGCCTCTGTTTCTCCATCGATAAACTCTATAATCTCTAGTTTTTCAAAATCTCTACTCTTTGTAAAGGCGAGTATCTCTTGGCTCCACTTTTCTCTATCGTCACTATAGTCGCCATTATTTTTGTGTGTAGTTTTTATAATATACTTTGCATTAGAGAGGGCATAGGCACTGTAGCGGCTCTTCATGAGCTCTAATGCGTTTCTAGCAAGCATCCCTTTATGGAAGCGACTACAGCACTTTTTATACTTTAAACCACTCCCACACGGACAGTTACTATTTGCTCCAATTCTCATAGTTCCTCCACTCTCTCTTTGTATAACACGAAAGAAAATATGGTATAATACCCGCATTTAAATTAATTTAAAGGATTTAAAGATAAATGGAACCTCAGAGGAATAGCGAAGCGTCGCACTCTTTAAGCTACTATGTCGAAGACTATTGGGACATTGTAGTTGGTATAATTGCTATTATCATAGCATTTTATCTACATAAAAGCGGTTATGGAACTCTTTCTACTATCTCTTCTGCAATTGGTATTGCAGCACTCTCGCTTACTGTATCGGAAATTGCAGAGATTCTCTCTGAACGACTTCAGGAACCCTATGGGAGTATGGTATTAACCTTTAGTGCTGTTATTGTAGAGATTGTGCTGCTTTATATAATTCTCTTAGAGGCACGAGAGTCCCCTGAAATTGTCGAAACTGTCAAAGGGGGTATTATCTCTGCAGTTATTGTTGATATGAATGTCCTCCTAGGACTCTCAGTTTTTATTGGTGGCTTGAAGTTTGTTGAGCAAGAGCACAACAAAGAGACATCGAGCACCTATACAACTATACTCTTTGTTGCTGGCTTGGCTCTTTTGGTTCCTAGCCTCTTAAGTGAGTCGCATCGCCACTCTCAAGAGGTTGTTTTAGAAGTAAGTTATATTATTGCTGCACTACTGATGCTCTTTTATATTATTATATTCATCTTCCAGACAAAAACGCACACTAAATTCTTCCAGGCTACCGCTAGAAGTCGTCTTTTGCGTCTTAAGAGAAAGATGCAAGATCAAGACGAGTTTGACGAAGATGAAAATAGCGACTATATCTTTGAGCGATTTAATAACCTATCAAACTTTTTGATTATATTTGTGCTTATTGCAATTATCGCATTTGGGGCAGAGCTCTTTGCCAATGATGGTGTCAAGCTTGCTAAAGAGTATGGTATCTCTGCAGGTTTAGCTGGTTTAATTATTGCCATTATCTCAGTCTCTCCAGAGATCTTTACTGCAGTAAAAGCAGCAAGAAATGACCAGATTCAAAGAGTTGTCAATATTGCTATGGGTGCATCGGTTGTTTCGATTTTACTAACTGTACCAATTTTACTACTTTTAGCATATATAAGTGGCATTCACAATCTAATGCTCAACTTCAACCCACTCCAAATTGGTGCACTTATAATGACTATAATTCTAGCTTGGAAAGCGACAGAAGAGGGACACACCAACTACTTTGAGGGAATCTCTCACCTGATGTTCTTTGTCTGTTATGCAATAATTGCAACTTACTATTAATGGATCCCCATTAATAGTACTTATTACCTTTTTACAAAACTTTTTTGTTATACTATTTAAAATTTTTATAAGAAGTAGAAATGGACTATTTTGCAAAGAGAATAATACCTTGTTTAGATGTTGATAATGGACGAGTTGTCAAAGGGGTTAATTTTGTTGGTTTAAAGGATGCTGGTGATCCTGTGGAGGTTGCAAAACGATATAATATTGAGGGAGCAGATGAGCTTACCTTTTTAGATATTACTGCTACTTTTGAGGAGCGAAAAACAATTGTCGATATAGTTAAAGAGGTTGCCAAAGAGGTTTTTATTCCACTCACAGTCGGCGGCGGTATTCGTACTTTAGAAGACATCTACAATCTCTTAGATGCTGGTTGTGATAAAGTTAGTATAAATTCTGCTGCTATTAAACGCCCTGAATTTATAACCGAAGGGGCAAACCGTTTTGGTAGTCAATGTATTGTGGTAGCTATTGATGCAAAAAGAGTAGGGGATCGCTCTTGGCACATCTTTACGCACGGCGGACGCAACGATACTGGGATTGATGCTATCGAGTGGGCAAAAGAGGCATACAGTAGAGGTGCCGGCGAGCTACTTGTTACAAGTATGGATGCTGATGGTACTAAAGCAGGATATGATAACGAATTAAACCGTTTAATTTCGCAACAGGTTCCTATCCCACTCATTGCTAGTGGGGGTGCTGGTACGATGGAGCACATTAAAGATGCCTTTACCAAAGGAGATGCTGATGCCGCTTTAGCTGCCTCTATTTTCCACTTTAAAGAGATTGATATTTTAGATCTAAAGCACTACTTAAAAGATCAAAATATTCCAGTGAGAATATAGGATTACTTATGATAGTTTGTGCAGGTAATATTGAGCAGTTCCCTTTTGCTACACCCATTGGTATTGGTTTGGTTGATAGTGCTATCAATCTTAGTCGATTAATTTTAATGAGTCCACCTCAATATTTAGTTTTTATAGGTACTGCCGGCAGCTATGGCAAAAAAGAGATATTTGATATTGTCGAGAGTAGGGTCGCTTCGAATATAGAACACTCATTTTTAAATAAAACTGCTTATACTCCAATCGATAATGTAGTGAGTGCTAGCGAGAATGTTTCACGAGAAACTATTGTCAACTCCTCAAATTACATAACAGCCTCTAAAGAGCTATCTAAAAGATACCTTTCTTTAAATATCGATTTAGAGAATATGGAGTTTTTTTCTGTCCTTAAGGTTGCCAAAGAGTTTAATATTCCTGTTGCTGGAATCTTTGTTGTTACAAACTATTGCTATGAATCGGCACACGATGAGTTTAAAAAGAATCACTCTAATGCGATGCAACTCCTCGATCAGTATTTAAGAAAAAAAGGCTTAGTATGAAACCATCCATTTTAAACTATACACTAGAAGAGCTAGAGACTCTCGTCTCGCCAAAATTTAGGGCAAAGCAGATCTATAACTGGATCTATAATAAGAGAGTAGATAGTTTTCATGAGATGCAAAATATTCCAAAAAACCTCCGTGAAGAGCTCGACGCTAAATATGTTATTTATAACTCAACTATTGTCAATAAACAAATTAGCAGTGATGGCTCTATAAAGTATCTCTTTAAATTGCATGATGGGCACACTGTAGAGACGGTGCTGCTTCTTATGCGAGATACGCAATATAACGAAGATGGATCAATTAAACATCTACCAAAATATACGGTTTGTGTCTCTAGCCAAGTTGGCTGTAAAGTAGGATGTGCGTTTTGTCTTACCGCGAAAGGTGGATTTATAAGAGATTTAGAAGCTAGTGAAATAGTAGAACAGATCTTACAAGTCTATAACGATAACGATATTGACTCGAATCGCAGAGTTAATATTGTCTATATGGGTATGGGTGAGCCACTAGATAATCTTCAAAATTTAGCACAAGCTATTAAAGTCTTTAAAGACCCTAATGGTCTCTCTATATCGCCACATCGGCAAACTGTTTCTACTTCTGGATTAAGTAGTAAAATTGACAAATTAGCTAAGATGGATCTAGGTATCAATCTCGCTATTTCGCTTCATGCAGTTGATGATGAACTGCGTCAACAGCTAATGCCAATCAATAAAGCCTACAATATCGCATCCATTATGGAAGCTGTTCGTCGTTTCCCTGTTAACTTACGCAAAAAAGTGATGTTTGAATACCTTATCATTAAAGATGTAAATGATGATATCGCTAGTGCAAAAAAGCTTGTAAAACTACTCAATGGTATTCAATCAAAAGTTAATTTGATCTATTTTAACCCTTACCCAGGCAGTCCATTTTGTCGCCCAGATACAGAGAGTGTAAAAAAATTTCAAGAGTATCTTCTCTCAAAAGGCGTACTCTGTACGATTCGTGAGTCAAAAGGGCTTGACATCTCCGCAGCGTGCGGACAGTTGCGTGAACAAAAATTATCAGGAGAAGTACAATGACACTATTAGATAAACTGCTTTATGGATTTATTATTATTGTTGTTTTAGTTGGTCTTTGGGGTATTATTCGAGAGATAAGAAAGTAGTGTTTCATGTGAAACACTATCTATAGATACTCTCTATCTCTTTGCTAAAGTCAACCTGACTCTTTATGTAGTAGTGACAATCTAGTTTAAACTCTAGGCTTTGTGCATGGAGCATTAATCTCTTTGCTCCTGTAAATTTTACTCTGTCAACCTCTTTTAATCGCTCCTCCAAGTAGGCTTCTGCAATATCAAAATTTGTACCGTAGAGTGGGTCGCCAATGATAGGATGTTTCATGTGAAACAGATGAATCCGTATTTGGTGTGTGCGTCCTGTCAACGGCTTAATAGATAGTAGTGAGACATCTTTTTGAGGGTTGTAAAGCAACTTTGTAAACTCTGTTTGGGCACTTTTGCCACTTGAATCGATAGCAACTTTATGCTTAGAAGTAGTGTAATCTTGCCGAACCTTTATAGGGGCATCGACACTAAATGAGTCGGCTGTATTGCCACGAACCCAGGCAAGGTAACTCTTTTGGATCTTCTTCTGCTCAAACATAGTTTTAAGCTGCATCTCTGTCTCACTATTTTTACTTGCCAAGAGAAGTCCAGATGTCTCCATATCTATACGGTGGACACTGTTTGCACTCTCGCCACCAAAATGGCGAACTTCATCAAGCATAGAGTAGGGGGTAAGTACCTTGTTAGGGTGTACTAAAATGCCACTAGGTTTTTCGAAAACCATAATATTTTGCGTGCTAAAAAAAGGTGGATGGTTACGGCTTTTAGGAATAAACCGTAAGACTTTAATGACACCTGCAACCCTTTGATTCTTTTGAGATACGGTAATTTCATTACAAAGCATACGCCCCTTGTCGATAATTTTTTGTGCTTCTCGCATGGGGATATTGTAGTGACGCATTAGTATCGCAAAGGCTGGTTTCTCCTCCTCTACAATAAACGAATCAAAAGCAAACGGCATAGATGACCTTTAGATAAATTAGTGTAAAATATTACCATAATTTTTAAAAGGGATAGGAATGGTAGAGCGATACGCACGAGATGAGATGGCAAAACTCTGGACACAAGAGGCAAGGTATGCAGCTTGGTTAGAGGTAGAAAAAGCAGCTGTAAAAGCGTGGAATAAATTAGGTTTAATTCCAGATGAGGATTGCGAAAAAATTGTTAAGAATGCAAAATTCTCAGTAGAGCGAATTGAGGAGATAGAGGCAAAGACAAAGCACGATCTTATAGCTTTCAATACAAGCGTTGCAGAGTCTTTAGGCGAAGAGAGTAGATGGTTCCACTACGGTATGACAAGCTCAGATGCAGTTGATACAGGAGTGGCACTACAGATGCGAGACTCTCTAAATATTATTATCGACGATGTTAAGATGCTTATGGAGTCGGTAAAAAAGAGAGCCTATGAGCACAAATATACGCTTATGGTTGGTAGAAGCCATGGGATTCACGGGGAACCAATTACCTTTGGCTTAACACTTGCAGTATGGTATGATGAACTCAAACGCCACCTTAAAAACCTCGAAGAGACACTAGAAGTAATCTCAGTTGGGCAAATAAGCGGAGCGATGGGGAACTTTGCACACGCACCACTAGAGCTCGAAGAGTTAGCGATGCAAGAGCTTGGTCTCAAACCAGAGCCGGTATCGAACCAAGTAGTGCATAGAGATAGATACGCAAGACTCGCTTCAGCACTAGCACTCTTAGCATCATCAATCGAGAAGTTTGCTGTACAAGTAAGACATCTCCAAAGAACAGAGGTTTACGAAGCAGAGGAGTTTTTTGCAAAAGGGCAAAAGGGTTCCTCTGCAATGCCACACAAGAGAAACCCAATATTAACAGAGAACATTACAGGGCTTGCACGAATGATTCGTGCTTATGTAATCCCAGCTATGGAGAATGTAGCTCTTTGGCACGAGAGAGATATTAGTCACTCATCAACAGAGCGATTCTGGCTTCCAGACTCATTTATTACAAGCGATTTTATGCTCCATAGAATGAATGGTGTAATCTCTAAATTGACAGTTATGCCAGAGAATATGATGAAAAACCTGAACCTCACAGGTGGGTTAGTCTTCTCACAAAGAGTACTCTTAGAGTTACCAAAAGCAGGCGTAAGCCGTGAAGATGCTTATAAAATAGTACAGCGAAACGCAATGAAGGTGTGGGAGGAGATCCAACAAGGAAAAGCAACAACAAACGAAAAAGGGGAGAGCCTCTTCTTGCAATATCTCCTTGAAGATAAAGAGCTTCGAGAGAAACTGAGCGAAGAGCAGATTAGGGCTTGTTTTGATTATGAGTATTATACAAAAAATGTAGACGCAATCTTCAAAAGAGTCTTTGAATAGGGTTATAGCACGCAACCTTGCACTGGATATTTAACGCTGTACTTTAAGTACAGCTTTTAAATCTCCAGCACAATCTTACGCACTCTAACCCTATTTGGTAATTGAAACTTTTAGGGTGAATTGCGTGCAACTTAATACTAGATATTTGACGCTCTGCTTGAATGTCAGCTTTTAAATCTCCAGTACAATCTTACGCACTCTAACCCTATTTTGCAATTGAAACTTTTAGGGTGAATAGTACGCAATCTGCATTAGCACTTAAATATTCTTCAAATCAATTATTAAAATATCTTATAAAAAATAATAAATAATATTAATATTTGTAGCTTCAAAAAGTGTGTAATTCACTCATAACCTCATAATCGCCCGTAATGTAGCCAAATTTCGTTTTTTGTACTTTTGAATAGTAAGGGATAGGGGTAATTATTAAAAATATCGTTAAAATACAGAGATACTACACAGTTGATATGTTATACTAGATTAAAAAGGAAAAGTATTGTGAAAAAGATTCTTATAGTTTTAGCGTTGCTCCTTATTGGCCTTGAGGCAAATGCACTGAAGTCTCAAGAGTCACCCTATCTGCAACAGCATGCAGATAATCCAGTCGATTGGATGCCGTGGTCAGAGGCTGCATTTAAAAAGGCGAAGCGAGAGCATAAACTTATCTTTCTCTCAATAGGCTATAGTACTTGCCACTGGTGTCATGTGATGGAGCATGAGTCATTTGAGAATAAAAAGTTAGCAACATTTTTAAATAGACACTTTGTACCAATTAAAGTCGATAGAGAGGAGATGCCCCATATCGATAGCTACTACCAAAAGGTTTATCAGGTAATGAATGGCAGAGGTGGTGGGTGGCCGTTAACAATCATAATGACAGCAGATAAAAAACCCTTTTTTGCAGGTACATATATACCGCTAGAGCCCCGTTATGGTGTTGCCGGTCTTTGGAGCATCTTAAAGCAAATTGTCGAAATGAAAAAGAAGAACCCAGAGAAGATTGCAGATATTGCTAAAAGTGTAGAAAGAGCAATGCAAAAGATTGAGCAAGCAAAATTTGCACCATCTAAAGTGGACGAAGGCAAATTAGCAAAAGCCTTTGTAGATGCTGTATCGAAACGCTTCGATTACGAAAATGGTGGAATAGGGAGAGCCCCTAAATTTCCGCAGGCTCCGACAATCAATACACTCTTAAATATCTACTCGGTAAGTGGCGATAAAAAGGCACTTAAGATGGCAACGCTGATGTTAGATCATATGGCAAATGGCGGTATTTATGACCAGATAGAGGGTGGCTTTTACCGCTATAGTACCGATGTCTCTTGGACTATACCACACTTTGAGAAGATGCTCTACACTAATGCAGAACTCCTAGAGGCATATGCGAAGGCTTATAAGATAACGCACAAAAAACGCTATAAAGAGGTAGTAGGAGAGATAGTAACATTCCTAAAAAAATACTATAGAAATGGTGGGCTCTATTATGGTGCAAGTGATGCAGATAGTATGACCCCAAGTGGCAAAAAAGAGGAGGGGTATTATTACATCTATAAGTATGATGAAGCCCTCAAGGCACTCGAAAAGGCAAAGGTAAAAGATGCCGAGCGGGTATTGGAGCACTTTGGTATTAGTTGGGAGGGGAACTTCCATAATGGTTTTAGCAATCCAGTTAGAGTTAAGAGTATAAAAGTTGCTCCTCAAGAGTTTCAAAAAGCAAAAGCGGCACTCCAAGCACTTAGAAAAAAAAGAGAGTATCCATTTATCGACAAAAAGATGCTTACAGCATGGAATGCACTGCTTGTTCATGGACTCTATAAGGCTGGGCGAGTTGCTGAGGCAAAAGAGATTGTAGATACTATAGAGAAGAGACTCTATAGAGGCGGAGTACTCTACCATCAGCTGCTTCCAGGGAAAAAAGCAAAAATAAAAGCGGTAATGGAGGATTACGCATACTACATCGCTGCACTCCTAGATATTTTTGAATATACGCAAAATAGGCACTATCTTAATTTTGCAAAAAAACTCACACAGAGTGCGATGCAAAAGTTTAAAAAGGGTGGCAGTTGGTACAACAGTCAAGGGAAACTAAAGTCAAAAGCTTCAATTGGAGATGATGCCTACAGAAGTGCATTAGCCACTATGGGGAAGAATCTCTTAAGGTTAGCTCTCTTAAGCTCCGATTTACACTTTGAGCAAGAGGCAAAAAAACTCTACAAAGCGTCAAAAAACGAGATAGCAGCATACCCACCTGCAAACGCAACAGCTGTAGATTTTGCTTTGGCAAAGAGGAGAGAATATATAGTAATTAAAGCCAAAAAGGAGCTGCTACCAAAGATTAAACGAGCACTCTTAAAGAGAACAACATATCCATATATTGCCTTTAAAGAGAGCAAAGATGGAACAATACTTGCCTGCAAGAGTGACCGCTGTTTCGCCTATGCAAAGAGTATAGATGCAATTGTACAAAAGGTGATAGATGAGATCAGAAGGAGCAGCACTATCAAGAGCGGCAAGAGTCAGCTCTTTGCTCCAAAGAAGTAGGCTATTTTCGCTTGCCTGATAGTAAAAGTGTCCAGTAAGCACGGTTATCTTTATTGCTAATGACTTTTGCCATAGCAAAGTTTGTAAAGTTTGGATTCATAATAAGTTGACAATCTTTAGGCTGTTTAATCCAGTAATCTATAAGAGTTTTTGGGGAAGCAAGCGTGTCAAGACTCGTTCGAACAATAAGCTCGCCACTATAGAGGTTTTTAGAGTTGATCTTTTGGTTAACTCTTTCAAAAAAGAATGAGCCTCGTTTAAGATTAAGGCGTTTAGCTGTGATATCTGTTTTTGTTCCTGAACCATTATGTTGTAAGAGCCCTGTAACAGCCATATCGATAGAGTGCTCTTTTGCCATATTGTATAGATGAGGACTCCACTGGAGCGGTTTTGCCCCTTTTGAACAGATTTGTGGATGGGTACGGACACTGTTAACAGCTTTTAAAGCTGCCTCTTTAATAGTGAGTTTCTTGGTAGTAGGTTGTTGCTGCTTTGCTGCTACTTGCTGCTTTATGCTTGCTTGTTGCAAATTTGGTGCTTTTTCGAATCTATCTTGTGAAGAGCTGCTACCTTGTGCCATTAGAAGTGTGCTTGTTAGAACTATCGGTAAAATATGCTTTCTGTACATATATATCCTTTTATGGAAATAATGCTATGTATTATACACTAAATAAACATATTTGGTGCGAAAAAAAGAGAAAAAAGGCAAAAAAATTTAAAATAGCTTAAAAAAAGCAAAAAAGAGTATTTTCTAAGAGAGATACAATTGAAAAATATTACAAAATGTGATAATATCTACTATGAAATATACGCAAATTAAAGCAAAAATAAAAAAATGCAATATTTTTTTTCATATGCTTGATTATATGGTACTATTTGAATACGAAAGGAAGAGATGATGAAAATGAAACGATCAATATTGATTATTGGTTTGCTCGTTATACAAAATTGTTTGTGGGCAGCAGAGGATACGAAGGAGTATAAAGTAAAGATTACGCAAGATCTGCCCTATGTAGATGTTGATGTGTTAGGAGAAGCTGTACGAATCGATAGAATACAAGATACTTCATATCGACTAAAAAACTCCTACACTAAGACATCAAGACCCTGTCCACCTTTTTGTGTACAACCTTTTGAACCAATAAAAGGGATCAAAACTTTTGGTGAGTTAGAATTAATAGATTTTTTAAAGAATGAAGTCTCAAATAACCAAGGGGTATTGGTGGATGCTCGTCTCCCAAAATGGTATAAAGAGGGGACAATACCCGGAGCAATAAACTTACCATTTTCAATTTTGCATCCTGATGGGTCGAATCAATATTTAGACCAAGTGTTACCAATTTTGGGTGCTCAAAAAAAGGATGGTAAATGGGATTTTACAAACGCTCAGGTATTGACAGTATTTGATAATGGTCCATGGTGTCAGCAGGGGGTAAGAGCGATGAAAAATTTACTTAAGATTGGTTATCCTAAAGAGAAGATAAACTACTACCGTGGAGGTATGCAGTATTGGCAAATTTTAGGATTAAAAGTACTTAAACAACAATGATAAATTTGATAAAAGGAGTAGAGAATGGGAAATGAAAAGAATAATTTAGATGATTTGATTGGGACAAGTGGAGGTTCTCCAATTATTGTAAAAGAGAGTGGAAGCGATAAGAAAATACTTTATATATTGCTTATTGCACTTTTAATTCTCTTTCTATTGGCAATTGGCTTAATAGCATTTTTAGGTGGAAAATATTTTTCTCAAAATGATAATGGTAAAGTTGCTGCAAAAACAGTAGCTGTTGCACCGTTACAAAATAATAGTACAGCAACGCAAGTTTCGGAGCCAAAAGCTACAGCACAAGAGGTAAGTGAATTGGAGAAGATGGTGGTAAAAGAGGAGGCACAAAAAGCAATTAAAACAAATACAATGAAAGAAGAAAAAGCGATACAACACGCTGTACAAGCTACAACAGGGAAAGTACTTTCACAAGAGGATTTAGCCAAAATTGCTGCTTTAGTTGCCAAAGAGTTGGCAAAATCTAAAAATGCAAAACCAGCACAGGCTACCACAAAGAGTACGCAGCAACAAAGCAGTAGTGCACAAGATGATGCAGCATTAGCAGCCCAACTTGAGCAGGCACAAACAGATACTTTAGCAAATGAGCAAACAACAGTAACAGCAAATCTGAAAAGTGATGTTAAGGCTGGTAGTAGCAAAAAAGTAGATACTTTTAATAAAGTTATTGTATCTGATAAGGGTGCCAATAATGACGAGTTGACAAAACTTGCACAAGAGATCGACTCTATCTTGAAGAGTGAAGATGTTCAGAAAGAGACAAAGAGTGTGAAATATGTAAAAGAGTTATCGAAAGAGGCAGCACAAAGAGCAAAAGAGATGCGATTTATTGTTGTAAAAAAGGGCGATACGCTTAGTTCAATTGC
>JALVWQ010000035.1 GCA_027034975.1 Campylobacteraceae bacterium | reverse complement strand
GTTTTAAAAGTACTAAATCGGCTATTACATTGCCAAGTAGGGTTAAGAAGGCTCCGATTATTAGTATTCCCATAATTACTGGGTAGTCTCTTGATAGGGCTGATTGGAAGAATAGTAAGCCCATTCCATCTATCGAGAAGATTTGTTCTAATATTACACTTCCGCCAAGTAAACCTGGCAGTGATAGACCTAAAATTGTAACAATAAATGGCATTAAGTTTGGGTAGATGTAGCGTTTTTTTATAACCTTGTTGCTAAGTCCTCTCGCTTTTGCAAAAAATATGTAGTCGCTCTTTAGAATATCGAGTGTTAGCGAGCGAATATATAGGGCTAGTGAGCCAAAGCCAGTAAATACTATTACGGTTATTGGTAGGGTTAAGTGATAAGCTATATCCAAATAGTGGGCAAAGCCTGTTTTTGTGCTTAAGCCCTCTATTCCAGATATTGGGAACCAGCCGAGTTTAAAGCCAAAAAACATTATTAAAACTAGTGCTAAGTAGAAAGATGGGGTAGCGTAGCTAAGAAGTGCTAACTGCTTTATAAATTTCTCGAATTTACCACCTCTTAGGGCACTTGCAACGCCAAGTTTTAGGGCAATAAAAAAGACTATAATCATAGAGACTATGTTAATGCCCAAAGTTATGCCAATTCGGCTTTTAATTTCGCTAATTACGCTTTGACCGCTTGCAAACGAGATACCAAAATCTAATTTAATTAGCGACTTTAGCCAGCCAAAGTACTGCTCTAAGAAGGGTTTGTTTAAGCCGTAAACCTCTTTTAAGTGCTCTATCGCTTCTGGTGTCATATTGGGGTTTAAGCCGCCTGCACTCATAAAGCTGTTGGGTGCAGAGTAGATTGCAACAAAAGAGATTAAAGAGATTAAAAGTAGCATCGAAATAATATATGCCACCTTTTTAGCTATAATTTTAAGCAATTAGCCCCTTTTTTATAAGTTCGGCAAAGCCGTCTGCCTTTAGCGAAGCAGAGCCAACAAGTACGCCATCTACGCTATCTATTTTTGCAATATCGGCAATATTATCTACCTTTACGCTACCGCCATAAAGTAACTCTTTATTAAATTGTGCCTTAAGGCGGTTGTGCACTAACTCTATATCTTCGATTGTAGCACTAACACCTGTTCCGATTGCCCAAATTGGCTCGTATGCAATTGTAAAGTTATCGTAACTTGTATCTATGCCATCAAATTGGCTAAATAGGTACTCAAAAAGTGCCTCTTCGCCTTGCTCTCGTACACTTAGTGGCTCACCGATGCAGTAGATTATTTCGAAGCCATTTTCTTTAAAAAATTCAAACTTTTTAGCGATAAACTCTTGGCTCTCGCCTAAAATTTCGCGTCTTTCGCTGTGTCCGATAAGAATTTTTTTAATACCAAACTCTTCTAACTGCTCTAGCCCAATTTCGCCAGTAAATGCACCGCTTCTCTCGAAGTATGCATTTTGTGCACCAATATCTATTTTGCCACTAGCATTGCAAAGGGCAGTTGCTGGTGGAAATAGTAAAACATTTTCACTATCTACGCCCTCTAAGTGGGCATTTAACTCTTGAATATACTCAAGAGTCGAAGCTCTTGTATGGTTCATTTTAAAGTTTGCTACAAATCTCATATTACGCCTCTAACGCTTCGATGCCTGGAAGCTTTTTGCCCTCTAAAAGCTTTAAGCTAGCTCCTCCACCTGTACTTACAAATGTCATCTCGTCTATATCGCCAGCTCTTGCTACAACATCGGCTGTATCTCCTCCACCAACAATTGTTGTTGCGTGTGTTTCGGCTACATAGTGTGATACTTTTGTTGAACCTTTTGCAAATTTATCCATTTCGTAAACTCCCATTGGTCCATTCCAAATAATTGTTTGAGCATCGTTTAGAACCTCTCTAAAGAGTCTTGTGCTTGCTGGTCCAATATCTAAGCCCATCCAATCTTTAGGAATCTCTTGACTTGGCAGGTATTTAGCTGGTGCAGAGTTGCTAAATTCTGGTGCTGCAACAACATCAACAGGCAGATAAAGTTTAACGCCGTTTGCTCTTGCTTTATCCATTACTCGCTGAGCTTCATCTAGTAAATCCTCTTCTAATAGCGAGTTTCCTACTTCGTAACCTAATTGTTTTAGGAATGTAAACGCCATCCCTCCACCAATGATGATTTTATCTACTTTATCTAAAAGTTGGTCTAATGCTTCAAGTTTTCCTGATACCTTACTACCACCAACAATAGCAACAAATGGGCGAGTTGGCTCTTTTAAGATACGACTAAAGAAGTTTACCTCTTTTGCTAATAAAAAGCCTGCTGCCTTAGTCTCTTTTGTGTAGAATTTAGTAATTGCATGGATAGATGCATGTTTTCTGTGGCAGGCACCAAAAGCATCGTTTACATAT
>JALVWQ010000034.1 GCA_027034975.1 Campylobacteraceae bacterium | reverse complement strand
AAAGTAGAGATAGAGTGCGAAGATTTAGCAGGTGTAAAAAATGCAATGGAAGCTGGAGCTGATATTGTAATGTGCGATAATATGACCCCAAGCCAAATAAAAGAGGTGGTAGCCTTTAGAGATGAAAACTATCCACACATTCTACTAGAAGCTAGCGGAAATGTAACGCTAGAGACTATTGAAGAGATAGCAAAAACAGGCGTAGACGCTATTAGTAGTGGAAGTACCATACATCAATCTAGCTGGATAGATTTGTCGATGAAGTTAGAGGGGTGATTTTAGTGAATAGTAATTAGTCAATAGTGAATAGTTGATGATAAAGAGGATGAATATTGAAATTAAAATTATACCAAATAGATGCCTTTGCTAAAAATACATTTGAAGGTAATCCAGCAGCAGTTTGCCCACTTGATAATTGGATTGATGAGAGTATAATGCAAAAAATTGCTAATGAAAACAATCTCTCTGAAACTGCTTTTTTTGTTAAAGATAAGAATCAGTTTTATATTAGATGGTTTACCCCATCTAAAGAGGTAGATATGTGTGGACATGCAACATTGGCAAGTGCTTATGTGATTTTTGATATTCTAAATTATCAAGAGAGTGAAATTGTATTTAACTCTAAAAGTGGCATTTTAAAAGTTAGTAAAGAGAACGATAGATTTAAAATGAATTTTCCAATTCAAGAGATTGAAAAATGTAATATTCCAGATAATATATTAAAAGCATTTGAAACCAAACCTATTGAGTGTTATAAATCTATGGATTACCTATTAATATTTGAAGAGGAAGAAAATATTATAAATGCTAGTCCAAATTTAGAATTACTAAAAGATATTGATGCCAGAGGAGTTATAATAACTTCACAGAGTAAAGAGTATGATTTTATCAATAGGTTTTTTGCACCAAAGTACGGCATAGATGAAGACCCAGTTACAGGGTCGGCATTTACACAATTGGTGCCTTATTGGAATAGAGTTTTAAAGAAAGATAATTTTAAAGCTAAACAAGTTTCAAAAAGAGCTGGAGAAGTTTTTTGTAGAATAGAAAATAATAGAGTAGAAATCTCAGGTTATGCTATAAAATATTTAGAAGGTGTGATAGAAGTTTAACCCGAATTAATTTTTATTAAATGGAGAGTAGTTGGATTATAAAGAGTTAGCAGATAGGTTTAGAGAGCTTTTAGAAAGTCATAGAAAAGTTACAGTAGTTTCGCATATTCGTCCTGATGGGGATACTGTTGGCAGTAGCATAGCTCTTTTTAATAGTTTAAAGCTTATGGGGTATCAAGCAGAGCTAGTTTGTCAAGATAGTGATTTGCCTCTAAAGCTTAACTTCTTAGATGGTTTTAAAAGGTATAAAAGCAAAATTGATTATAGCGACTCTTTAGTTGTAACACTCGATTGTGGTGAGAGTAAACGGGCAGGTTTTTCTCTGCATGGCAGAGTCGTTGTTAATATTGATCACCATATAAGTAATAGTCAATTTGGAGTTTTAAATATTGTAGAGGTAGAGGTGGCAACGGCAGCTGTACTTTTTAAGCTCTTAAAAGAGGGTTTTGCAATGAATAAAGATGTAGCTGAAGCTCTCTATAGTGCTTTGTTGAGTGATAGTTTAAATTTTACCTCTACACTTGTTAATCGAAATACATTTGATATAGCAAGTGAGCTTTTGGGGTATGGATTAGATCCAAGCTATATTGCCCAGATGGTGAATCGAAGAGAGAGTTTGGCTCATACAAGGTTAATTGCCCGTGCAATCGACTCTTTAGAGTTACTAGTTGATGCAACGGTAGCAGTGATGGTAATAACCAAAGAGGATCGCTTAGCAACTGGTGCGAAGGTAAGTGATATTGATGGAATAGTCAATTTTGCTCTTAATTTAGTGACAGTAGAGATAGCTCTTTTAATTGTAGAGCTTGATGATAGGTTAAAAGTTTCACTTCGATCCAAGGGTAAAAATGTGGCAAGAGTAGCTAGAAGTTTTGGGGGAGGTGGGCACGAAAATGCAGCCGGATTTGAAGCAAAAAATGTTACAATAGAGGAGTTAAAAATTAAGATTATAGAAAAGATAAAGGAAGAGGTAGAGTATGAGAAGAGCTAGAGTTCGAGCAAAAAGAAAAAAGGGAGGTGGTCTATTTTTAGGACTCATTATACTTCTACTTCTTGTTGGTGGAGCAGTTTTTCTTTATACAGCACCTCAGTTTGAACAGACCCCTCCAAAGATAGAGGCAAGCTCTAAAATTGTTGTTGGAGAGGATGGAAAGATTAACTTTAAAGTCTTAGATAACTATGCACTTAAAAAGGTAGAGTTGATTGTAGGCGATGGAGAGAAGAGAAGCACTGTCTTGGATGAGCGTTTTCCAAAAGGGGTAAAAGAGAAGGAATTTCAGGTTTTACTGCCTAAGGGTGTTTTAGCGAGCAAAAAGAGCAATTGGAGTTATGAGATTATCGCAACTGATAGGAGTTTTTGGAACTTCTTTATGGGGAATAGTAGTCATCTAAAGGGTGAAATATTTATCGATAGTGTAGCTCCACAAATTAATATAGTAGCTAGTAGTCCAGGAATTTTAAAGGGTGGAACAGCTCTTGTTATCTACCAAATTAATGAAGATAATTTGCTAGAGAGCTATATCGATATTGGCCAAGGCATACACTTTAAAGGTATCCCTTATAAAAAAGAGGGTGTCTATGCAACACTTATTGTATGGCCATTTAACCAAGAGGAGTTTGTTCCAAAGATTGTAGCCGTTGATAAAGCTGGGAATAGGGCAGAGGTGGCACTCTCGATTCGACGCTATAAAAAACGCTATAGAGTTTCGTATATTGCAGCAAGAGATAGCTTTATCGATGGGAAGATAGCTGAGCTAGCCTCGCAAGAGAAAAAGTTTGCACAGATTAGCGATAGATTGCAAAAACTTAAAGCGGTGAATGAGACAATGCGATTAGAGAATGAAAAACTTATTCACAAAGTTAGTAAAAAAGCAACACCAATTGACAAAAAATGGAGTTTGAAACCATTCTATCCACTCCATGGTGCTAAAAGAGTTTCTGATTTTGGGGTAAAGCGGTATTACTACTATAAGAAGCGAGAGAATATTGTTTCAACTTCATACCATGTTGGGTACGATTTTGCAAGTGTGAAGCATGATAAGATATATACTACTATTCCTGGAAAGGTTGTTTTTGCAGCACCAAATGGGATTTATGGGAATATGGTTATTATTGATCATGGCTTAGGGCTCTATACACTCTATGGTCATATTTCGCAGTTGAAAGTAAAAGTAGGGCAGAAGGTTACTGCTGGGGAAGTGATTGGTTTAACAGGAAAGACAGGTTTAGCACTAGGTGATCACCTTCATTTTGGTGTTTTAGTGCAAGGAGTAGAGGTCTATCCACTTGAATGGATGAAAAAAAAGTGGATAAATGATTTTATTTTGTCTATTTTTCAAAAAGCTAACACAAAATTAGGGTATAATTAGGAAAGTTTGTAAAGGGGCGGATAAGTATGTTGCAGCAGACTATTCAAAAAGCAGTAGAGGTTACAGGGATTGGTTTACATAGTGGCGAGCCAATTCGTTTAGAACTAGAGCCAGCTCCTAGCGATAGTGGTATCACATTTATCCATGCCCAAAGTGGTACAGAGATTGCGTTAAATCCAAAGAGTGTGACAGAGACAAGACTTGCTACAGTATTAGGGAAACGCCCAAACTCGATTTCGACTATAGAGCACTTTTTGGCTGCAGTCTATGCATATGGTATCGATAATCTACGCGTTACGGTTTATGGAAATGAGATGCCAGTAATGGATGGAAGTGCAATATCATTTTGTATGCTTTTAGATGAGGCTGGTATTGCAAAACAGCAAGCACAGAAGTCGCTGCTTGTTATTAAAAAAGAGGTTCGAGTTGAGCAAGATGGAAAGATGGCTCTCTTAAGACCTGCAAAACGCCCTCGATTTAATTTTACTATTCGCTTTGATCACCCAGTGATTGGGGAGCAAAACTTTGAGTATCAATTTACAAAGAGTAGTTTTATTAAAGAGATTGCACGAGCAAGAACATTTGGATTTTTACGCGATATTCAGTATCTACAGAGTATAAATCTTGCCCTTGGTGCGAGTTTGGAGAACGCAATTGGTTTAGATGAACACTCTGTCTTAAACCCTGAAGGGTTACGGTTTGATAATGAGTTTGTTCGCCATAAGATATTAGATGCTATGGGTGATATGATGGTACTTGGAGCAACAGTTATTGGTGAGTATAGTGCTGTAGCAAGTAGCCATGAGTTAAACCACCTCTTAACAATGAAACTCCTAGAGAGTAGCGATGCATATGAGATTGTCCGCTTTGGGCAAAAAGAGGAGAGTTACGAATTGGCAAAGGTCTTTGCGTAGCTCTTCATTTAAAGAGATCTTCTAAAAAAATCATAAGGTATTCAAAATAGTTGCAATTATAAACTCTATAGCCTCGCCTATTGAGGTAGGACTCTATAAAGATGGAAAAGTTGTTATGGTACAGAAGTATGATGGATTGGCTTCGGATATTCTATTGCCTTTAGTTGAAGAGCTTTTAGGTTTGGGTGTAGAGCGGTTTATCTATACTAGTGGACCTGGTAGTCATATGGCTACAAAGATTTGCTACACACTCTTAAAGAGTGTAGAGGTTATCAAAGGGATCCCTTTTGATGCAATAAGTGCATTTGAGCTTAATGGCAATAAACCTATTAAAGCGTTAGGAAAACTCTATTTTGTCAAAGAAAAAGAGAATATAATAACAAAAAAGTTTGATGAGCATCAAGTGAGCTCTTTTTATATGCCTGAGCATTTAGAGCAGTTAGAGTTTTTAGAGAGTAATGAGCCAGATTACCATATCGATGCGGTAGTAGCTTATTAAGAGTAGTTTGGCAAGAGAGTAAAGGGGTTTTGTGTTAGTTTCGGTACCGGCAACAAGTGCAAATTTAGGACCAGGATTTGATACGCTTGGTCTTTCGATAAATTTGCGCAATGAGATAGTTATCAAGCCATCTCGATTTTTAAGTGTTTCGACAAAGGGCGAGGGCTCAAAGAATCCAAAGATTAAGAGAAACTCAATGTTTCTAAATATCTTTAATGAGCACTATAAGCGACTAAGTGGTGGAAAGTACAATACATTCCGTTTTGAGTTTACCAACAGGATACCTATATCTAGGGGGCTTGGGAGTTCGTCGGCAGTGATTGTAGCAGCTTTAACAGCAGCCCATGTGGCAGCAGGTGTAAAGTATAATAAACGAAAGATTTTAAACTTAGCACTTAAGTATGAGCACCATCCAGATAATATTACTCCAGCTGTGATGGGTGGTTTTAATGTTGCCTGTTTGCATGAAGGGCGAGTCTACAGTAAGAAGCATAGATTACCAAACTATCTTAAGGCTGTTTTGGTCATTCCTAATAAGACAATCTCGACAAATAGATCAAGAACTGTACTCCCAACAAGTTACCATAAAGATGAGGTTATCTTTTCGCTTTCGCATGCGGCCTATATGACAGCCCTCTTTATGAATGAGTCGTGGGATCAACTGCGAATTGCGGCACGCGATCGTATCCACCAAGATAGAAGAATGTCGATGATGCCAGAGCTTTTTCGAGTACAATCGATTGCATTAGAGAATGGTGCTTTGATGAGCACACTCTCTGGGAGTGGGTCGACATTCTTCTCTTTGTGTTACGAAGATGATGCAAAAGGGATCGCTGAGGCACTTGAGAATGCATTTGGTGAATTTAGAGTTTTAGTGTGTGATCTTGACAACTTTGGTGTTACTAGCAAGCTATAGGAACTTGTGATATAATATCGATGATGAAAAGAGTTCCTATCCGAATGTGTGTAGCATGCCAAAAAAGGGAGTTTCAAAAAGAGCTTATTAGAGTACAAAAGAGAGAGGGAAAGATGTACCTCTACAGTGGTGAGGGTAGAAGTTTCTACCTATGTAAAGCGTGCCTGCAAGGAAACAAGCATATTGCTAAAATTGTTGCTGGCAGAATGAAGATAGATAAAAAAAGTGTAGAAGCACTATTGAAGGAGTTAAGTAGTAATGTCAAAGATTAAGATTGAAGAGGTGGCTCTTGAGGCTGGTGCAAGTGATAAGGTTGCATTAGAGAAAGCAAAAGAGTTAGGGTTTAAGGTAAGAGCGAGAAATAGTACAATCGATGAGCAACAAGCAGAAGTTTTAATGAACTATCTTATCTCTGGTAAGCTCCCTGAGGGGTTTGTTAAGAAGAGTGAAGAGAAAGAGAAGGCTGCTAAGAAGAGTACAAGTAAAGCTTCAGAGACAAAGAGCACACCTAAAAGTGAGAGTACTCAAGAGAGAGCAGAGACACCAAAAGAGCACCAAGGGGAGCCTAAAAAGGTTGCAAAGAAGCGAAAGGGGATTACTGCTACACCAAAAGAGGTAGAGAGAGAGACTCAAGAGCCACAAGAGGTTGCAAAAAAAGAGCCTGTAAAGCGTCGTGGTATTACAATTGTCAAGAAGAAGAATCCTAAACCAGCTGTAAAAGAGGAGGCTCCAAAACCGAGTAAAAGTGAAGTTCCAAAAGAGCAGCCTACACCAAAGAAAAAGAAGAAAAAGACACCAGTATCGGCAAAAGAGAGTGGGCAGAAGATAGAGCTGATGGAGAGAAGCTTAGGGGATACAAACGAGATCTATGAACAAGATGAAATTGTGCTTTTAGACTTCTCGGATAAGATTATCTATGAAGAGGCTCAACGCCAAGAGTTACGCAGAAAAGAGGAGGCACGCAAGAGGGCAGTAATGGGTGGTTCGCAGAAGAATGTTGCCAACCGTGTACAGCATCGTGCTCCGAGTAAACGAAAAAAGAAGAAGAGAGATTATAAAAAAGAGCTTGAACCCAAAAAGGTTGATGTGGTTAAGATACCTGAAGATGTAAGGGTTTATGAGTTTGCTGAGAAGATCGGACGAAGCGTAGGTGAGATTGTAAAAGTTCTCTTTGAACTTGGTACAATGGTTACAAAGAATGACTTCCTAGATAAAGACTCTATAGAGATTTTGGCAGAAGAGTTTGATGTAAAAGTAGAGACGATTAATCCATTAGATCTTTTAGACTATGTTGCCCAGTATGATGCAATTCCTAATGAGACAGAAGAGGAGAGACCACCTGTTGTTACAATTATGGGACATGTTGACCATGGGAAGACTTCACTTTTAGATAAGATTCGATCTACAAAAGTGGCAGCCAAAGAGGCTGGTGGTATTACGCAGCATGTTGGTGCATATCAAGTGGAGAAAGATGGGAAAAAGGTAACCTTTATTGACACTCCAGGGCACTCAGCATTTACCCAGATGCGTGCAAGGGGTGCACAAGCAACTGATATCGCTATTATTGTAGTTGCTGCAGATGATGGTGTAATGCCACAAACAAAAGAGTCTATCTCTCATGCAAAAGCAGCCGATGTACCGATTATTATTGCAATTAACAAAATCGATAAGCCAGAGGCGAATATTGATAATGTAAAGTCGCAACTCTCTGAGATTGGTATCATGCCTGTAGATTGGGGTGGAGAGTATGAGTTTGTTCCAGTCTCAGCACATAGTGGAGAGGGGATTGATGACCTTCTTGATACGATCCTCTTACAAGCTGAGATTATGGAGCTTAAAGCTGATCCAAATAGAAAAGCTAAGGCGATTGTTATTGAGAGTTCCCTCGAAAAAGGTTTAGGTGCAGTTGCTAATATTATTGTGAAAAATGGTAGCTTAAGTGTTGGAGATAATGTAATTGCTGGTACTACTTATGGGCGTGTAAGAACGATGATCTTAGATGATGGAAGTCGTGCAAAAAAGATTGGTCCAAGTACACCTGCAGCAGTAGTAGGATTAAACGAGGTGCCTCAAGCTGGAGATGTGATTGTGGCTGTAGATAGTGAGAAAGAGGCAAGAGAGATTGCACAGAAGAGAAAAGAGTTAGCTCGTGTAAAAGAGCTCTCTAAATCGACAAAAGTCTCTCTTGATGAGCTTAGCGACTTAATCGCAGAAGGAAAGGTGAAGAAGCTTCCAGTACTTGTGAAAGCAGATGTTCAAGGATCGTTAGAGGCGATTAAAAAGGCACTCGAAGAGCTTAAGAATGATGAAGTGCAGATCCAGATTATCCATAGTGGTATCGGTGGAATTACAGAGAGTGATGTACTTTTAGCTGATGCAAGTGAGCACTGCTATATTATTGGCTTTAATGTTCGCCCTACAGGAGCGGTAAAGAATAAAGCAAAAGAGCTTGGTGTCGAGATTAAGACATACAGTATTATCTACGATCTACTCGATGATGCAAAAGCTCTTCTTGGTGGATTGATGAGTCCAGTTGTAAAAGAGGAAGTTGTAGGTCAAGCGGAGGTTCGACAGACATTTGCAGTTGCAAAAGTTGGTACAATTGCTGGTTGTATGGTAATTGATGGAAAGATAGAGAGACATTTAGGTGCTCGTCTTATTCGAAATGGTGTGGTTGTCTATACTACGAAATTGAGTTCACTCAAGCGATTTAACGATGATGTTAAAGAGGTTGGTAAAGGGTATGAGTGTGGTATTATGCTTGAGAACTTTAACGATATTAAAGAGGGCGATATAATTGAAGTCTTTAAAGAGGTTGAGGAGCAAGCGACTCTATGAATCAAGCAGAGATAAAGCGAAAGCGGACAGAGGCTCTCTTAAAAGAGGTACTTCCAGAAGCACTCTCGATGCTCGATGATACTCAATTACAAAATTTAATTGTTACAGAGGTGGTCTGCTCAAGAGGTCGTTATGACTCTAAAGTCTATCTTGATAAGAGTGGTATCGAAGAGCATGAGCAAGCAGAGATCTTAAAAAAGTTACGGAAAGTACAAGGGTTTTTAAAAAACTATGTTCGAGAGAGTGAGGGGTGGTTCCGCTCACCTAATTTTACATTTGAGTTTGATGACCATCTTGAGAAGATTGCTTCGATTGATAAGCTCTTTGAGCAGATTAAGAAGGAGAAGTAGTGGCACTTATTGACTCTATTGAAAAGATTGTAAAGTCACATGGAGCAAAATTGTATGATAGCGAAATTGTGCAAGAGAATGGCGAAACGATCTACCGTGTCTCTATTGTCAAAGATGGTGGGGTCGATATTGATCTTTGTACCGATATTTCGCGAGATATTTCGCCGCTGTTAGATATTACTCCTCCCGTGAGTGGTGAGTACCGGTTTGAAGTAAGTTCGCCAGGAATAGAGAGAAAACTAACAAAGCCAGAGCACTTTAAAAACTCTGTAGGCGAAAAGGTAAAGCTCAAAATTCTTGGCGGTAAAAAGAGTAAAGGTAAACTTATCGAAGCTACTGACGAGGGGATCTCTATTGAGACCAAGGAGGGTGTAGAGAGTTATAACTATAATGAGTTAGGAACTGTTAAGACCTATTTTGAGTGGTAAGGGAGAGGCTTAAAGCTTACAGCGAAAAGCTAAGAGCATAGAGCTCAGAGCTAATTAGATTTTGGTTCTTACTAAATAGTTAGATATTTTTGTGTGGATCACTCTCTTGGTAGTGTTTCCAGATGAGTTTTCCACCACCTAGCACATGAATATGGAGATGTTTTACCTCTTGTCCACCATCTTCTCCGATATTTGTAATTAATCTATAGCCGTTTTTATCTAAGCCTATCTTGCTACAGAGCTCTTGGATAAATGGTGTCATCTCTGCTATAGTTTGGCTATCTGCCTCTTGAAATGACTCTATATGCTCTTTTGGAATCACTAAAATATGGATTGGAGCTGCAGGATTAATATCGTGAAATGCTAAAAACTTCTCATTCTCTAAGACTTTGTTACTTGGTATTTCTCCATCAACAATTTTGCAAAATATACACATCGATTCTCCTTATTTTTTATTTTTCAAAGTATAGCATATTTTTTTCTTATTGTGTGGGGCAAAGAATATAACGACACTCTTAGAAGCTTTTCGATACAATTGCAAATTATATCTGTAGAGCAACTCTATAGAAAAGAAAAACAAATAAAGAGGTCAAATTGGAAGATTTAAAGAGTAAAATAGTGTCGACGACCAATTTAGATGATTTAGAGACTCTAAGGGTTACAATTTTTGGAAAAAAAGGGGTGTTAGCAGCTGAGTTTGCGAAGCTTAAAGATATTGCACCTGAAAAGAAGAGAGATTTTGCAAAAGAGTTAAATGAGACAAAAGCGGCTTTAACAGAGGTTTTTGAGAAGCAAAAAGCTAAGCTAGAAGCTGCGGCTTTAGAAGAGAAGCTTGCAAAAGAGGTTATTGATGTATCACTCTTTGGGTATGAGGCGACGAAAGGCTCTTTGCACCCTGTAAAGGCGACGATGGATAAGATTATCGACTACTTTACAGCACTTAACTTTAGTGTAGAGAGCGGACCATTGGTAGAGAATGACTTTACAAACTTTGAGGCACTTAACCTACCAAAAAACCATCCAGCCAGAGAGATGCAAGATACCTTCTTTTTAGGTGATGGACAGCTACTGAGAACCCATACATCACCAGTGCAGATTCGTACAATGATGGATAGAAAACCGCCAATTCGTATGATTGCACCAGGTGCTGTATTTAGACGCGATTATGACTTAACGCATACTCCAATGTTCCACCAAGTCGAGGGGTTAGTGGTTGATAAGAGAGGTGTAGTAAGTTTTGCAAACCTCAAAGCGATATTAACAGACTTTTTACACTATATGTTTGGCGATGTAGAGGTGCGGTTTAGACCAAGCTTCTTCCCATTTACGGAGCCAAGCACAGAGGTAGATATTAGCTGTATCTTCTGCGAAGGAGAAGGGTGTAGAGTATGCTCACACACAGGATGGCTAGAGGTCTTAGGAAGCGGTGTTGTTGATCCAAATGTCTTTAAGGCTGTTGGTTACGAAGATGTGAGTGGATATGCATTTGGTTTGGGTGTAGAGCGATTTGCAATGCTACTGCATAGAGTCCCAGATTTGCGTTCGATGTTTGAGGGAGATATTCGTTTATTGGAGCAGTTTAGATGATAGTTACAAGAAGTTGGTTAGAAGAGTATATAGATTTAAGTGATGTTGATAATAGTAAATTAGATAGCACGCTCAATGCTATTGGTTTAGAGGTAGACTCTTTTAAAGAGCATACCATTGACGAAAAAGTTGTTGTGGGAGAGATTGTAAGTTGTGTAAAGCATCCAGATGCTGATAAATTAAATCTCTGCGAAGTCAATACTGGTAGCGAAGTAGTGCAGATTATTTGTGGTGCTGCAAATGTTGTCAATGCGAAGTATGTAGCCGTTGCAACTGTGGGTGCAGTATTGCCTGGAGAGTTTAAGATAAAAAAGGCGAAGCTTCGTGGTGTAGAGAGTTTTGGAATGATCTGTTCAAGTAGTGAACTTGGTCTCCCAGAGTTAGAAGATGGAATTATGATCTTAGATGAGAGCATCGGAGAGCTTGTTGTAGGGAAGCCACTGAATGAGTATCCTCGTTTTGCTGATACAGTAATTGATATAGAGCTTACAGCAAACCGTGGAGATTGCGATAGTATCTATGGGGTTGCAAGAGATTTAGCAGCTGCTCTTGATAAAGAGTTAAAAACATTCGATTTTGAGGTAAAAAATAGAAGTGTAATCGGTGTAGCAAAAGAGTTGCAGGTAGAGTGTAACTGCAATACAGAGTGTGTACTTTCATACTCTATTGTTGAGAGTGATGGCTTTAAGAGTAACTTTCTACAGAGATTGCGATTAGCATTTATAAAGAGTGAAGCAAAAGATGATCTTGAGAGACTCTTGGAGTATGCACTCCATGAGAGTGGCGTACTTTTAAGAGGGTATGACTTTGCAAAACTGCAATCGCAAAGTGGCGAGACAGTAAAACTTACAATTAAAGAGAACGATAACTCTACAGTAACTGTTGTGTGTGACGAGAAGGCACTCTCTATAGTTGGAGTAGAACAAAATAGTGAGTATAAGGCAGATGAGAATTCTACAAAAGTGCTCCTAGAGGCGAGTTATATTGATCCTGAGTTTGTTGTAGAGGGTGTATCTGCTAATAAATTAGAGACAGATGAGCTCTACTATAATAGTTCGCGAGGGAGTGAGCCTGCAATCGATTTTGGGATGAAAAAGTTACAGGCAGAGATATCAAAAGTCAATAGTGATGCAAAATACTCAAGTGCAGAAGTGATTGCTTGTGACTATAGAGATGGCTTAAAGATATCTGTAAAGATTAGTGAAATTAATGGAATCATTGGAGAGGAGCTACCAAAAGCTGAGATTGTAAATATCTTAATGCGATTAGGCTTTGAGATGCAAAAGGTTGATGACGATGTCTTTGCGATTGTGATCCCTCCATATAGACACGATATTAAAAATAGTCACGACCTTGCAGAAGAGGTGTTACGAATCTATGGAATCGATAATATAAAAGAGGTCCCACTTACGATTGTAGAAGCCAATAGAATTAATGAGACCTACTTAAACTATAGAGCACTTCGTGATATAAGAGAGCGAGCAGTAGCTGCAAACTTCTTTGAGGCACTCACTTATGCATTTGCTAACAAAGAGCTACTGATGAAGTATGGGTTTGACTTAGTAGATGAGAAGCTTGATGTAGTTAATCCAATTGTAAAAGAGTTAAACACTCTTAGAACAACTATTCTTGTGAACCTTCTTGAGGCAGCAAAACGAAATGTAAACTATGGGAAGAAGCGAATAGGGCTCTTTGAGGTTGGAACTGTGTTTACGAAAGATCGCAAAGAGTATGAGGTTATGAGCTTTCTTTTAAGTGGTGAAGAGCAAAGAGCGAGTGTTCACAATAGTGCAAAAGCGAAGATGGTTGATTTAGAGAGCTTTGTTGCAAAGATTGGAAGCGTAATAGGTGACTTCTCTTTAGAACCAATCGAGGCAAAAAATGGTTTAATGCATCCATACATTGCAGCTGCAATCATAAAAGATGGAGAGTCTATTGGGTATCTTGCAAAGCTCCATCCTCAAGTTGCAGATGAGTTTAGCTTGAAAGATACATATATTGCAGAGGTTCTTTTAGCCAAGATTATGCCAAAGCATATAAATGCCCATGCACTCTCTAATTTCCAAGCAGTAACTAAAGATCTCTCAGTGCTTGTAGAGAAGCGTTTACCATTTTATCAGGTGGCAAAAGAGTTACAAGAGCTTAAAGAGAGTGAGGCGATTTTAAAAGATTTCTATCCGTTAGATATCTATGAAGATGCAAGCTTAGAGGATAAGAAGAGCTTAACAGTTCGCTTTACACTCCAGTCTGATGTGGCAACACTTAGCGATAGTGAAATCGAGGGTGTGATGAGTAGTATATTACAGAGACTGCAAGAGAGTTTTGGAGCAACACTGCGATGAAAAAAGCTGTTATCTCGAAAGTAGAGAAGCCATTTAACTTAGAGTGTGCTGATATTGCAGCCGATAAGTCTATTTCGCACCGCTGTGCGATGTTTTCGCTACTGAGTGAAGGTACTTCGAAGATAGAGAACTTCTTAACGGCAGAGGATACACTTGCCTCTTTACATATTGCCAAGCTTCTAGGTGCAAAGGTAACACGAGAAGGAAGCAGTGTAACGATAGAGTCGCCAAAAGAGATTGTTGAGCCAGCAGATATTTTAGATTGTGGGAATGCTGGAACAGGAATGCGTCTCTATTGCGGACTTTTAAGTGGGATAGATGGGAGTTTTGTCCTTACTGGAGATAAGTACTTACGCGAGCGACCAATGGCTAGGGTTGCAAATCCTCTTAGAGCCATTGGTGCAAAGGTAGATGGGAGAGAAGATGGGAATAAGGCTCCACTGCATATTCGTGGTGGGAAACTTAAAAGCTTTGTGTATGAGTCCCTTATCGACTCTGCCCAAGTGAAGTCGGCTCTTATCTTAGCAGCCCTCAATGCAGATGGAAAGAGTCTCTATAGAGAGAACTTTTTAAGTCGAGACCACAGTGAGCGGATGCTTCGTGGAATGGGTGCAAAGATAGAGAGTGTTGTAAAAGATGGCAAAGAGTGGATAGAGATAACTTCTTTAGAGAAGCCGCTTGAGCCTTTAGAGATTACTGTGCCATCAGACCCTTCGAGTGGATTCTTTTTTGCTGTTGCTGCTGCAATAACGCCTGGAGCAGAGGTTGTTTTGAAAAACTTAAGTTTGAATCCTACTCGTATAGAGTCCTACAAAGTGTTAGAGCAGATGGGAGCCTCTGTTGAGTACCTATTGACAGAGGATAAGTATGAGCCAATTGGTGATATTCGTATTGCAAATAGTGGGAAGCTTAAGGGAGTTATAGTAGATTCGAAAATAGCATGGCTTATAGATGAGCTTCCAGCACTTGCAGTTGCTATGAGTGTTGCTGAGGGAAGCAGCAAGGTTTGCAATGCAAAAGAGTTGCGAGTAAAAGAGAGTGATCGTATTGCTGTTGTTGTAGATGGATTACGAAGATGCGGAATAGAGGTTGAGGAGCATGAAGATGGTTACACAATTATTGGCGGTCAGCTTCAAAGAGCTGTAGTCAATAGCCATGGTGACCATAGAATTGCTATGAGTTTTGCGATTGCTGGGCTCTTAAGTGGTATGGAGATAGAAGATATTGGGTGTGTAGATACCTCTTTCCCTAATTTCTTTGATATCTTAAAGCAGATTACAGGGGTGCAAATTGAAGATTGAGTTAGCAAAGTCATATGGGTTCTGCTATGGCGTAAAGAGGGCAATCAATATTGCTGAGAAACACCCAAATAGTGTCACATTTGGCCCTCTGATCCATAATAAAGATGAGATAGAGCGGTTAGAGAAGAAGCACCAAGTTGGACTTGTTGAGACGCTTGAGGATGCAAAAAAACATGATACTGTTATTATACGAACTCACGGCATTACAAAAGAGCGGCTTAAGATACTTAAATCTGAAGGGAAAAAGATTATCAATGCAACTTGCCCCTATGTAACGACACCACAGCAGATTGTCGAGAAGATGAGCAAGGAGGGGTATGCAATTGTTATTTTTGGAGATAAAAATCATCCAGAGATACAAGGGGTAGCGAGTTATAGTGTCGAACCAGAAAAAACATTTATAATCTTGAGTGAGGATGAGATAATTGGACTCCCTCTTGGTCCAAGAGTGGCTCTTGTAGCACAGACAACAAGAAAACCAGAGGCGTACCAAAAGATAGCGGCAAAGCTTGTAGCACGAGTGCAGGAGCTAAGAGTATTTAATACAATCTGTAATGCAACATTTGAGAATCAAGCAGCAACTGAAGAGTTGGCACAAAAGAGTGATATAATGATTGTAGTTGGCGGAAAAAACTCCTCAAATACGAAGCAGCTCTTCTTTATCTGCCAAAACCATCTTAGTGATTGCTATCATATTGAGAATGCTAGGGAGATTGATGCTTCTTGGTTTGATGGAAAAGAGCATTGTGGTGTGACTGCTGGGGCTTCAACTCCTGATTGGATTATCGAGGAGGTAATTGCAAAAATTGAGGAGTTAACTAAGAAGAGCCAATCTCTTCTGAGATAGTGTAACTAGAATAAAAACTCTGTAAGATATTACCATTTGAATGTGAAGCGAAGATATTTCTCTCTATTTTAGAATATTTCTATCCAATTTAAACAAAAAAGAGTATAATGCTAGGCATATTTGGTAAAAGGGATAGGTATATGAAATTCGAAGATATCGAAATTGAAGATGTAGATTTTGGAGCAATGCTCGAAGAGTCTTTTAAAAAAGAGGAGAGCGGAAGCGACTTAGTAAAAGGTACAATTGTACGTATTAGTGAAGAGGATAATCAAGCGATTATCGATATTGGGCGTAAGAATGAGGCAATTATCAATCTTGATCAGTTAAAAGATGAAGATGGGAATGTTAGCTTTAAAGAGGGTGACGAGATCGATGTAGTTATCACTGGGCATAAAGGTGAGAGACCAATAGTATCGTATGAACTCGCAAAAAAGCGTGCTGCAATGGATGAATTTATTGCAGAGTATGATGACTCTCAAGAGTACATTGTAGAGGGTACTATTGTTAGAAAAAATAAGGGTGGCTTTATTGTAGATTGTGATGGCTTAGAGTTCTTTATGCCAAGAACACTCTCTTATATTAGCAATAAAACAAACCCAATTGGGAAGAAAGTAAAAGCTCTAATTGTAAAAGTTGATAAAGAGAGCGGTTCTGTTGTTGTCTCTCGTAAAGAGTTGATTGAACGAGAGAAGGGTAAAGTGCAAGAGGTGATCGATAAGATTGCTAATGCGAAGGAGCCTGTAAAAGGAGTTGTGAAGAAAATTACTAGTTATGGTATGTTTGTAGATGTGGGTGGAGTTGATGGTCTAGTACACTATTCTGAAATCTCACATAAGGGGCCTGTAAACCCAGCAAAATACTATAGTGAGGGTGATGAAGTAGATGTAGTAATGTTAGATTACGATAAGAAGAAGAGACACCTTTCACTCTCTATTAAGGCTGCAACATCTAATCCATGGGATAAGATTGATGAAATTATCGAAGTTGGTGATGCAATTAAAGTAAATGTAAGCAATATCGAACCATATGGTGCCTTTGTTGATCTTGGAGAAGATTTAGAGGCATTCTTGCATGTTTCTGAGATCTCTTGGGATAAAAATGTAAAACACCCTAAGGATTATTTAGAGGTTGGTCAAGAGGTTGATGTTGAGATTATTGAGATCGATAAAGAGAATAAGAGACTGCGTGTAAGTTTGAAAAACCTTTTGCCAAAGCCTATTGAGAACTTTGCAGCATCACACAAAGTTGGTGATACAGTAAAAGGGACTGTATCATCGGTAACTGATTTTGGAGCTTTTGTAAAGCTTGGAGAGATAGAAGGGTTGCTTCATAACCAAGAGTGCTCTTGGGATAAGAGTAAAAAGTGTAAAGATATTGTAAGTGTTGGTGATGAAGTAGAGGTAAAGATTATCGGTATTGATACTGAGAATGGAAAGGTATCTTTAAGTAAAAAAGAGCTAGAGCAGTCTCCAGCGGAACTCTTTGCAGCTAACCATAAAGTAGGTGATATTGTAGAAGGAACTGTAAAAGATAAAAAAGATTTTGGTGTCTTTATCTCTTTAGATGAGGGTGTAGACGCACTGATTAGAACAGAAGATTTAGCTCCGTTAAAAGAGGAAGAGATTGAGAAGGGGCAAAAGATTACTGCCGTATTGGTGTTTATCGATGCGAAGAAAGATAGAATTAGAGCTTCTGTGAAGAGACTAGAGCGTCAAAAAGAGAAAGAGGCACTTGCAAAGTATAGTGATGATAGCTCTATGAAGTTAGGTGATCTTCTTAAAGATGAACTTAAGTAATTAGGATAGTCAATGACGAAGCATAAAATTGTAGTTTGCGACCATATCCATCAGAGTGGACTCGATATATTGGAGTCTGCTCACGATATAGAGTATATTAATGCTGCAGATGAACCGAAAGATAGGCTAGTAGAAGAGGTAATTGTTGATGCTGATGTAATTATTACTCGAAGCTCAACAGATGTTGATAGCTATCTTTTAGAGCATGCGAAGAATTTAAAAGCGATTGTAAGAGCAGGTGTTGGTGTTGATAATGTAGATATTGATGGCTGTAGTAAAAAAGGAATTGTTGTAATGAATGTTCCAACTGCAAATACAATTGCTGCAGTTGAGCTTACAATGACCCATATGCTCTCTTGTGTGCGGCAATTCCCATATGCTCATAACAATTTAAAGCTCGATAGAATCTGGAGACGCCAAGATTGGTATGGTACTGAGTTGAAAGGTAAGCGACTTGGTGTCATTGGTTTTGGAAATATTGGATCTCGAGTTGCAGTGAGAGCAAAAGCGTTTGAAATGGATGTGGTAACTTACGACCCATATATTGATCCAAGTAAGGCTACATCTTTAGATATTGAGTATACGCAAAATTTCGAAGATATTTTAGCGTGTGATATTATAACTATCCATACACCAAAAACAGAAGAGACAATCGATATGATTGGCAAAGAAGAGATTGCCAAGATGAAAGATGGAGTTATCTTAATTAACTGTGCTCGTGGTGGACTCTATAACGAAGAGGCACTTGTCGAAGGGTTAAAGAGTGGAAAGATTGCTATGGCTGGTATTGATGTATTCAATAAAGAGCCAGCAACTGATCATCCACTTCTTGATTTAGATAATGTAACCGTTACACCACACTTAGGTGCAAATACAAGAGAGTCGCAAAGAAATATTGCTATTCAAGCTGCAGAGAATGCAATAGCAGCTGCAAGAGGTATTTCGTATCCAAATGCCCTTAATTTACCAATTAAAGAGAATGAACTACCTGAATTTGCACGACCATATCTTGAGCTCGTACAAAAGATAGGAAATATGGCAGCACAAGTAACAAAGAGTGGTATTCAAGCTATTCAAGTGATTACTGATGGTCCGATAGATGAACTGCGTGATTCACTTACTACTTTTGCAACGGTTGGCGTATTAAAAGAGTCGTTAGCTGATCAGATAAACTATGTAAATGCTGAGTATATCGCAAAAGAGCGTGGGATTACTATAGAGAGTGAAAAGTCAAAAAGTAAGAGTGGCTTTGAGAATTTAGTAACTCTTAAACTAACTACAAAAAGTGGATCAGTCATTAAAATTAGTGCAACTGTTTTAGAGAATACTATCCAAAGAGTTGTGGAGATCGACGGACACACGCTTGATCTTGAGCCAAAAGGGAGATTAATTCTCTTTAAAAATAGTGATGAGCCTGGAGTAATAGGTTCAGTTGGTACTATTATTGCAAAATATAATATAAATATCTCTGACTTTAGATTAGGCAGAAATGAGAAAGGTGAAGCATTAGCCGTTATTAAGGTTGATCAGCCAATTAGTAAAGATTTACTCAAAGAGCTTTCTGAACTTCCAGCCTGTTTAAGCGTAAGAACAGCAACACTTTAATACTATAAGAGAAGCTATATGCTTCTTTTAGTCTTCTAGCTATTATAGAATTTTATAGCATAATATTATTAGTTATTTATATACTTTTTAAGTAAAATAGATAGTGTGTAAATAATTATCAATATTATTGCATAATATAGCTGTTTTAATTGAAAAATATTTATTTTATGTTAATATTGCTTTTAAATTTTAAGATAAGGGTTGTAGATGAAGATTATATTTACACTATTGATTCTAGCGACACTAGAGCTCAGTGCAGGTATTAAAAACTTAACACTTGTAGAGGCACTTGATCTTCTAGATCGTAGTAACCTAGAGATAGAGGTAGCTCGCTATGAAGAGATGATGAAAAAGTTAGATATTGCAGTAGTAAATGCCAAAAACTATGGTACACTTGATATCTCGGTGAGTGCATTACGATCAAATGATGCAGGGAATGTCTTTGGCTTTAAGGTACAAAGTAGAGAGGCATCTTTTGCAGATTTTGGTTTTGCAGACTTTATGGGTGCTCTTGGTCAAGGTGTGCAGCAGTCGGCTATGATGAATGGGGGTGTTCCAAACTTCGCTACATTTTCGCAAGGATTGGCTCAAAATGGTGCAAAGATCTTAGCTATAGAGCCAAAAGCCTTAAACTACCCAAAAGCTCGTAACCACTATATTACCAAGGCGACTTTTAAGATCCCTCTCTTTACAGGTGGTATGCTCACAAACTATAAAAAGATCACAACAAAGCTCTATGAGATGAGTAAACTTGATACAGCAAAGGTGCGTAGTCTTAAACGATTTGAGCTTAAAAAGACATTTTATAATATTGGCTTAGTAAATAACTATATCTCAAATCTCTACAATATAAAAAAGAATATTCGAAAATTAAAAAAGATTATTAAAGAGATGCAAAAAGAGGGTTATGCTATTGAGACAGACTATTTAGAGGTTGATGCTAAATTAGCTGAAGTTGAAGCGATGCTTGATCAGGCAAGATTAAATAAGAAGCTTGCGTATCAATTTCTCTCTTTCTTGCTGAATAGAGAAGTAGATTCTGTAAGAGCACCAAGAAAGGCACCACATCAACCAACTGTAACAAAAGAGATAGTAGAGGAGAGAAGTTTAGATGTTGCAAAGGCAAAGTTAGGATTAGAGATTACAAAAGATGCTGTAGCTGTTGAGAAGTCTAAGTTTTTGCCTAAGGTTGGAGCATTTGCTGAGTATGGATATGCTGATAATAAGTTGGTTCCTGAAAGTATCGCGAAAAAAGATTTCTATACAGTTGGTGTACAAGCAACTTGGAATCTCTTTAATGGGGGTGCAGATAAGGCGAGTTTAGAGAAAGCCAAATTGAATAGATTAAAGGTTGCAGCTCAAGTGAAACTTGCAAAAAAGGGTATGTGGCTTAAGGCTCAAAAGTTGCAATCTGAAATTCGTAGTCTCTCTGCGAGAGTAAGAAGCTTTGCGAAACAGTATAAGTTTGCACATAAGGTATTTTTAACTTATAGAGAGAAGTATAGAGAGGGGATCACAACTATTACCGATCTTTTAATTAAGCAGTCAAAAGAGATAGAGATGCTACTGAAGCTCTTAAAAGTGAAAAATGAGAGAAACGAGAAAATTTTAGCATTACAAAAATTAATTAATGGATAAGGAGTAAGAATGAGAAAGATAGTATTTGGAGTATTATTAACAATTAGTTCAATCTTTGCAGCACAAATTGAGTTGAGTGGTTCAGTAGTATCAGATAATCAGAAGATGATTACAAGTAGATATATGGGTTTTATTAAGAATATGAAAGTGAGTGAAGGAGATATAGTAAAAAAGGGTGATCTGCTTTATGAGATTGATTCAAAAGAGATTCAAGCGGCAGAGAGACAGGTTGATTTAGCAATCAATCAAGCAAGATTGGCTTTACAGATGAATGAGAACCAGCTCAATAATGTATTAACAAATCTTGCTAGAAATAAGAGACTCTATAAGAAGGGTATGGTTTCTAAATTTCAATTAGAGAATTTAGAGTTGGCTGCAAAAAATATGAAAGATATGGTAAAGTTAGCAAAAGAGCAGGTAGCACAAGCACAAGCACAAAAGACAAGTGTTTTGAATCAATATAAGTATTTAAAGATTAAAGCTCCAAATGATGGTGTAATTGTAATGAAGAGAGCAAAAGAGGGAGAGATTCAAATTCCAGGTATGCCAGCACTAGTTTTAACAGATTTGAGCGATTTAAAAATAATGACAGAGATTAGTGAGTCTAATTTACGCTATGCAAAAATTGGGAAAAAGGTAAAAATTGAAATTCCTTCTGTTGGCTATAAAGGAGAGGGTGAAATTACCTCTATTATTCCAAACTCAAATCCAATGACACACAAATTTAAGATTAAAATTAAATTTGATAAAAAGGGTAAATCTGTATTCCCAGGAATGTATGCAAAAGTCTTTTTAGATGATAAGTAGGAGTATAGCCAATGTTAAACTATAAACCAAAAGATTGGGCTGGTAAGTTAGCAGCAGGGTTTTTAAAGAATCCTTTAACCTCAATTTTAGGTATAGCACTCTTACTGCTTGGATTTATCTCATTGCAGGTGATGCCAAGAGAGGAGGATCCACAAATTGCAATTAGTGGGGGTGCTGTAATTGTGCCACTTCCTGGAGCTAAGGCACCAGAGGTAGAGAAGGTTATTGTAGAGCCATTAGAGAGAAAACTTAGAGAGATTAAAGGGATTGATCATATCTACGGTATGGCTATGGATAATGTTGGTATTGTCAATGTTGTCTATAAGATTGGTGAACGGCGTGAAGATGCAAACCTAAAGCTTTACGATAAGGTTATGCAAAATATGGACCAGATGCCAAAAGGGACAATGCAGCCACTTGTAAAACCATTTGATATTGATATTGATATTCCGATTGTAACAGTTGCTTTTTATCCGAAAGAGGGAAGCAAAGCAGATTATGAAAAGATGTATGAAATTATCCGTAAGCTTCAACAAAAAGTAAATGCTATTAAAAATGTGGCAAAAACAACACTGAAAGGTTCCCATAAGCCGCAGTTTAATGTGGATGTTGATCTGAATAAGCTTTCAGCATATAACCTCTCTTTGGGGCAGATTATGAAGGCGATCCAATCGGTTGCTGTTGATGTGCCTGATGTTAAAGGAAGAACGAAAGATAATAAACTCTTAATCTTTGGTGTTAAAAATGCTATCGAGAGTGTAGAGGATGTAAAGAGTATTATTGTTGCTCAATATATGGGAAGCCCAATATACCTAAGAGATGTAGCAAAGGTTGAGAGAGGAATCGATTACCAAAACTTTAAAACAGCCTACTTAGATATGCGAGAGGTCAAAAAGGGGAGCGAAGAGGAGGAGCATAAAGAGTATGGTGACTTTTTACCAGAAAAAGAGCAAGTTACTCTAACCATTGCAAAGCTTGCTGGAACAAATGCTGTTTTTGTTGCTCAAGATGTTGAAAAGCTTTTAGAAGAGTATAGACCAATACTTGAGAAAGAAGGGATAGGATATATTGTAACAAGAGATTATGGTAAAAGAGCAAACGAAGCGGTTAATGAGCTCGTGCATCACTTAGTTATAACAATTTTAATTATTGCAGTTATGCTTGTATTTGCTCTTGGATTCAAAGAGTCTATTATTGTTACCTTTACCGTACCAGCAATTTTGGCAGTTACGCTTTTTGTTGCCTATATTACAGGGCAGACAATTAACCGTATTACACTCTTTGCATTCTTGCTTTCACTTGGATTACTTGTGGATGCTGCAATTATTGTTATCGAGAATATCCACAGACACCTCCACGCACACGATGTAGATTGTAAAGATATGGATGAGTTACTTGTAGAGGCGACTGATGAGATTGGGGCACCAACAAACATTGCAACGCTAGCAATTATCTTAACGATGGTTCCAATGGCGTTTGTTGGGGGGATGATGGGATCGTTTATGAAGCCAATTCCGCTTAATGTTCCAGTTGCACTTATTGCGTCGCTCTTTGTGGCATATATATTTACACCATATTTAAGTAGAAAACTACTCAAAAAACCAGAACATAAACATCCGCACTGTCCTGTAGAGAAGGAGGCGAAGTAATGCATAGATTAGAGAATTTAGTTTATTGGATTTTAGAGTCTAAAAGTAGGAAGTTCTTAGTAATAGTCTTAACGCTCGTTGCTTTAGCACTTTCGGTATTGATGATTCCTACTGGTTTAGTGAAAGCACGAATGCTTCCAGGGAAGAGTGCAAATACATTCTCTGTCTATATCGACACACCTACAGGAAGTTCGAAAGAGCAGACAAAAAAGGTTGCAACTTGTGTAGTTGATATTTTGAAAAAAGAGAAAGAAGTTGTAAATATGTCGCAATTTATTGGCGAGGGGATTCCACTTGACTATGCAGGATTAGTTAAGGGTGCAGGGATGAAAAATAGCGAAAATGTTGCTGAGATCTCTGTAAACTTAACCGATAAGCACACAAGAGATGAGAAATCATTTGTAATGGTAAGCCGACTAAGACCAATAATAAAAGAGAGCTGCGAAAAGCTTGTAAAAGGGACTGTAATTAAGCTTATCGAGCAACCAGCAGGGCCTCCGACACTTGCTTCGATTGTTGTAGAGGTTACAGGTGATGACTTAAAAGAGCTTCGCTATCTATCAACAGAGACGGCAAAAGTGTTGAGTAAAACAAAAAAGGTTGTTGATGTAGATATTATGAGTGATGATCTTTTTAAAAAGTATGAGCTTGTTCCAAACAAAGATAAGATTGCAAGAAGTGGGTTAAGTGTTGAGCAGGTAAATAAGATTTTATATCTAGCTTTTGAAGGGATGGCAGTTGCTCATAAGAACTCTAAAAATGAGGCTGGGCAAATTCAGATATTCTTATCGCTCGATCCAAAGACAAAGAAGTTTGATAATAAATCACTAGAGGCTTTAAAGGCAAAACTGTCATCTATGAATCTTATGAACCAAAGAGGTATGCTTGTATCTTTAAATGAAGTTGTGGATATTAAAGAGGTAAACAATACTCCTATGATTATGCATAAAGATTTGAATCGAATGATTAATGTTATTGCAGAGACTGATAATGAGTCTCAGGTATATCCATTGCTGGAGGCACGGGATGCAATGATAAAGCACTTTGAAAAGCTTGGTTATAAGGTAGAAAAAGAGCCTGGCATGAGTACCTATATGTTCGATTTGCACTTAACGAGTAAAGAGGGTAAGAGGTATCTCCTTAGATGGGATGGAGAGATGAAGGTATCACTTGATACATTTAGAGATCTAGGTGGTGCATTTATTGGTGCATTGATACTTATCTTCTTACTACTTGTTATTTACTATAAGAGCTTTGCTCTTAGTGGTATTGTATTGGCAGGAAGTTTCCTCTCAATTATTGGTGTAATTGTTGGGCACTGGGTTGCAGATTTAGTAACAGAAGATGTATTCTTCTTAACTGCAACATCGCTTATTGGATTTATTGCCCTTATGGGTATTAGTTCAAGAAACTCTCTACTTCTTATCGACTTTGCAAAGTCTTTGATGGAGAGTAAAGGGCTAGAAAAGAGAAGAGCCATAGCAGTCTCTTCTGCTACTAGAGCAAAACCAATTGCCCTAACTGCAGTTGCAATTATCTTAGGTTCTGCCCTTCTTGCGAGCGACCCAGTATTTGGTGGCCTTGGTGTTGCACTTATCTCTGGTACAGTCGCGGCGGTCTTTGTATCGCTTATTTTTGTTCCAGTACTCTTAGATAATGCAAAAGCTATGGAGCTTGATGATGAAAATCCAATTCACCATGACCCTAAAAATATCTCGATCACGAGATAAATTATAAATAGCTTGAAGGAAGAAGGGGAAGGAGAGGAGTTTAAAGATAAAAACTTAATAAGATATCTTCACCCTTCGCTCTTCAACCTTCACCCTCATAAATAACCTCCCTATAAATTACCTTATGTTAAAATATCGCAACTTTTTTTAGGAGAATTTTATGGCAACAATTGGAATGGGTGATATTAAAAAAGGTGTCCGTTTAGAGATCGATGGTAACCCATATAAAGTAATCGAGTTTTTACATGTAAAACCTGGTAAAGGTGCGGCATTTGTAAGAATGAAGATTAAAAATCTACAAAATGGTAAAGTAATCGAAAAGACTGTGCATGCTGGCGATAAGTTTGAAGTACCAGATTTAGAGTATAAAAAGATGCAGTATCTCTATGATGATGGTGAGTTTTTGCAATTTATGGATACAGAGACTTTTGATCAAATTGCTTTAACGCATGAACAAGTAGGGAAAGAGACATTTGATTTTATGATTGATGGTATGGAAGCAGATGTTCTGTTCCATAAAGGCAAAGCAATCTCTGTAGAGATTCCTCAAACTGTTGTTCTTAAAATTGTAGAGACTCCACCTAACTTTAAGGGTGATTCTCAAGGTGGTAAAAAACCTGCAACTCTCGAGAGTGGAGCTGTTGTACAAGTTCCTTTCCATGTATTAGAGGGTGAAAAAATCAAGGTAGATACTGTAGAAGGTAAATACTTAGAGAGAGTTAAAGAGTAGTGTTAAAGCACCTATAGGTGCTTTAAGTGTGAGTGTAAGTAAATAGTGTGAGTTAATTTTAAGTTTCAAGATATAAATTCTTTTAAATCTTTTTAGAACTTTCGAATTCAAATCTTTCTTTTTGTGTTATAATATTTGCAAAAAACTAAAGGATAGTCTATGGCAAAAGCGTTAGTTTTACTTGCAGAGGGTTTTGAAGAGATAGAGGCGGTTACAATTATTGATATTTTACGACGCGGTGGCTTAGAGGTTCAAAGTGCCTATTTGCCTGATGAGTTTGAGACAAATTTAGTTTTAGGTGCAAATGGTGTTACTGTAGAGGCGGATGTACCACTTAAGACTGTTTCAGTTGATGAGTTTGATATTGTGGTACTCCCTGGTGGTTGGGGCGGTACAAACCGCTTAGCAGAGAATGAGTTAGCCCAAAGAACAATTAAAGAGTTTAAAGCTCAAGAGAAGTGGATTGCTGCAATGTGTGCAGCACCGTATGCACTGCATGTGGCAGGAGTTTTAAGTAAAAAATATACCTGCTACCCAAGTGTAGAAGAGCAGATTCGTCCAGAAGATAGAAGTGATGATATTGTAGTGGTTGAGGATAAGGTTATTACCTCTCAAGGCCCAGCAACAGCTATCTGCTTTGCACTAGAGATTGTTCGCCAATTGGTTGGGCAAGAGAGTTTCGAAGCGGTTAAGAATGGAACTTTAGCAAAATATTGCCAAGAGTAGGAGGAGTAGATGTCTATAGAGGGGAAGGTATTAGAAGCACTGCAAACAAGTGATGAAGCAATGAAGAGCGGTGATATTGCAAAAGTACTGAATGTCGATTCTAAAGAGGTGAGCAAGGCGATTAAAAAGTTAAAAGCAGAAGGTAAAATAGAGTCTCCAAAGAGATGCTTTTATCAGGCAAGTAATTAAAGAGAAGCGACTCTTTGTCGCTTAAAACTGTTTTGAATTCTTCAAAATTGAACTTCTATTTAATAAAAAAATGTTACAATCAAATAAAAAGGGCATAGATGTCTACACCTAAGTTTACCCATCTTCATCTGCATACTGAGTTCTCTTTACTTGATGGAGCGAATAAGATAAATGTACTTGCAAAACGGGTTAAAGAGCTTGGAATGGATGCCGTGGCAATGACAGACCATGGCAATATGTTTGGAGCGATTGCCTTTTATAATGCAATGAAAAAAGAGGGTATAAAGCCAATTATTGGTATGGAAGCCTATCTTCACAATAGCGATGATTTAGGCGATAAAACGGTACGGCAACGCTACCACCTCTGCCTCTATGCAAAAAATGAGGTTGGGTATAAAAACTTAATGTATCTCAGTTCACAAGCCTATATTAACGGTTTTTACTACTATCCAAGAATCAATAAAAAGCTCTTAAGAGAACATAGCGAAGGCTTAGTGTGCAGTGCCGCTTGCTTGCAAGGCGAGGTAAACTGGCACTTAAACACAAGTGAGCGAAATCTTAAGTTTGGTGCAAAGGGGTATGAAGGTGCAAAAGCAGTTGCTCTTGAGTATAAAGAGATCTTTGGCGACGATTTTTATTTAGAGATAATGCGGCATGGTATAGGCGATCAGTTGAGAATTGATGATGATATTATAAGGCTTTCAAAAGAGACAGGGATAAAGATAGTCGCTACTAATGATACCCACTATACCTACAAAGAGGATGCCGATGCACACGAGGCGTTTATGTGTATTGCGATGAACAAACTCTATGACGATCCAAACCGTCTTCGCCACTCGGTGCATGAGTTTTATGTAAAGTCGCCAGAGGAGATTGCAAAGCTCTATGCCGATATTCCAGAGGCGATAGAGGCAACACAAGAGATAGTCGAAAAGTGTAACTTAGAGATAAAATTAGGGAACCCAACTCCACCAAACTTTAAATTTACAAGAGAGCGTGCACAAAAGGTAGGATTGGAGTTGCCGGAACCTGAAGTAGAGTACTCTTTGGCAAACGATATAGTTCTTTTTGAATATGAGGCACGCAAAGGGCTTGAAGAGCGATTAAAGTATGTGGATGCAAGCCGCCACCAAGAGTATAAAGATCGACTCCAAACTGAGATAGATATTATTAATAATATGAAGTTCCCAGGCTATATGCTAATTGTTTGGGATTTTGTGCGAGAGGCAAAAGAGATGGGTATTCCGGTAGGACCAGGGCGTGGCTCGGCAGCGGGGAGTTTGGTTGCCTATGCTCTTAAAATTACCGATATCGACCCAATACCGTACGATCTTCTCTTTGAGCGATTCTTGAACCCAGAGCGTGTAAGTATGCCCGATATCGATATGGACTTTTGCCAAAGTAGGCGACAAGAGATTATCGATTATGTTGTCAAAAAGTATGGGCGGTACAATGTGGCTCAAATTATCACCTTTGGTAAGCTGCTTGCGAAAGGGGTAATTCGTGATGTCGCAAGGGTTCTTGATATGCCTTATGCCAAGGCTGATGCAATGGCAAAGCTTATTCCAGATGAGTTGGGTATTACCCTTGAGAAGGCGTACGAAAAAGAGCCAAAGATTGCTGAGCTGATAGAGAGCGACCCACAAGCAGCTCGCGTTTGGGAGTATGCCAAGGCACTCGAGGGCTTAAATAGAAATGCTGGTATCCATGCAGCAGGTGTTGTTATTAGCAACGAAGAGTTGTGGCATAAAACACCACTCTTTAAACCAAGTGGGCAAGATACGCTCGCAACCCAATATAATGGTAAATATGTCGAAGATGTCGATTTAATTAAGTTCGACTTCTTGGGGCTTAAGACCCTTACGGTTGTCGATGAAGCCTTAAAACTTGTAAAAGAGCGGCATGGTGTCGAGATAGACTTTAAGGCGGTAGATATTCAAGATCCAAAGGTGTATGAGTTTATTAGCACAGGAAATACTTTAGGACTCTTCCAGATAGAGTCTGCCGGTATGCAGGATTTAGCAAAGAAGCTCAAACCAAGTGGTTTCGAAGATATTATTGCGATGTTGGCACTCTACCGTCCTGGGCCAATGGATTCTGGGATGCTTGTAGACTTTGTCGAGCGAAAGCATGGAAGAGCTGAAATTACCTATATGTTCCCAGAGTTAAAACCTATACTAGAGCCAACTTACGGAGTTATCGTATACCAAGAGCAGGTTATGCAGATTGTGCAGACAATCGGTGGCTTTAGCCTTGGTGGGGCAGACTTAGTGCGTCGTGCGATGGGGAAAAAGATTAAAGAGGAGATGGATAAGCTTAAAGAGGACTTCGCCAATGGGGCAGCCAAAAAGGGCTTCGATAAGGCAAAAGCAGCCGAACTCTTCGATTTGATTGTAAAGTTTGCAGGGTATGGATTTAACAAATCGCACTCGGCAGCCTATGCGATGGTTACCTTTTATACAAGCTACCTTAAGTGCTACTATCCAACAGACTTTATGGCGGCACAATTAACGCTAGAGAAAGATAATACAACAAAAGTTGTTCGCTATGTCGATGAGATAAAGCATATGAACATTAAGCTCCTCCCGCCAGATGTAAACCTTTCAGATCTTAAGTTTATTGCCCATAACGATAATGGCGAAGAGACAATTCTCTTTGGGCTTGGTGCAATTAAGGGTGCAGGGGATATTGCGATCGCTTCTATTTTAGAGGCAAGAGGCGATGAGCCGTTTAGAGATTTAAGCGACTTTATCTCTAGAATCGATGGCACTAAAGTGAATAAAAAGGTTATAGAATCGCTTATAAAAGCTGGAGCACTTGACTGCTTTGGGCTAACAAGACGAGCAATGCTTATGCAGATCGAAGAGATTATAGAGGCATCTCAAAAGGTTACAGCTGCTCGAAAGATGGCAGAGAACTCTCTCTTTGGTGATGGCGAAGAGATGACCCATATAGAGATTGAGCTGAAAAACTATGACGAGTTTGAGCCGATGGAGATACTCACACTTGAGAAGGAGACACTAGGCTTCTATGTCTCAGGGCATCCACTCGATAAGTATAGAGAGAAGCTCGATAAGATTAAATATACACTCAGTTCAGAGCTAGACGAACTGAGCGACGGTTCAGAGGCACTTTTTATTGGAAAGATCGAAGAGATAAAAGAGAAGATCTCTAAAAAAGGGAACAAATTTGGTATTGCAACCCTCTTAGACCTGCATGGAAACATCGAACTGATGCTTTTTGAGAAGCATATCAAGATGCTCGAAGATAACTTTAATATGGAAGAGCCGATAGCCTTTAAGGTAAAAATTAGCAAAACCGATGACTTTACAAGAACTTCGATAGTAAAAATAGAAAGCCTAGATGAAGCAGCAAAAGAGAAGGTAAAACTCAAAAAAGAGAAAGCATACACCAAAGAGCCAGATGCCCCACCAATTAGTATTGCGATTAACCTCATGCCAGAGAGCCGCATAGCCGAAGAGCTCATGTGCCTAGCTAGCCGCCATCCCGGAAGCCACCCACTAGTGCTAAAGGTACGCTCTAAATTAGCAGATGTCGTAATAGAGTCAAAAATCAGAGTCTCTCAAGAGTTTATAAAAGAGGCAATAGAACTAGGCTTCGATATCGAAGAGGCGGTTTAATAACTTTAAACCCTCCACCCTCGCTCCCAAATTGCATTTGGGAGAGTGTAATTTATTACACTCCTTTCACTCTCTTTTGCTTGTTATTATCTTTTAATAGCCTTTGAAAGAGTATATCTTCAATATTTCTGCTAGAATCAACAACTGCAACAATAAAAATTTTATCGTTGTCAATCTTGTAAATAATTCTCCACCTTTGGTATATAAGTTCTCTATATTTTAAAATTCCTATCTGTTCAAGTTCAGGAACTACTCGTCTGCTAGCAGGAAAGATTGATAAATTATCACACCTACTTTTGATTTCAAAGAAAATTTCTTTAGCTGTTTTGATACTATCGGTTTTTATATACTCTATGATTGACTCTAAATCAAACTCTGCGTTTTTTGTCCATATAACTTTAAAATCTTTCACTAACTATCCAAAAAGGTTTTTTTCTAAGTTTTCAAACATTTCATCTTGAGGGATTACATCTCCATTTTGTATATCTTCTTCACTTTGGATTATCAATTTTAACAACGATAAAGAATTTCTCAAACTTTCATAACTTTTTATATCTTGGATAATAGCTTTTGCTTCACCATTTTGTGTTATTATAATAGGCTGTCTGTTTTCATTTACACTGTTTATAACATCAGCTGTTTTGGATTTTAAATAACTTATAGGCTTTATAGTTTCACTAAGTTTCATAACAATCCTTACTTTTTTATATTGTACCAAATTTAAACTTAATTTGGTATAAAATATAGTTCTTCTAAAGTTTGCTATTCGCTTGTAGGTTGTGAGACTGTAAAAACTAGCTCTTTTTAGGAGCAGGGAAAAAATCAGCCCAAGGAATAATTGCCATTCCCTCTTTTGCTTGTATGTAAAGTTTTTCAAACCAATCAAGAGGTTTATTTTGACTTAATGATTGCTTTGCAAATTCTCTTGCTTATGTCCTTTTAAGTGTCTATACCATTATTAATGGACATTTAATGTTCCTTGATTTGTAAAATCCTGACATTAATGGACATTTTGTTGAATTTTGTTCTATTATTTATGGAAATTGAATAATCAATAAACCAATACACTAATTACCAATCACCAATAACCCCATCACTTAATGCTTTAGCATTCGGATTCCTCTGCTTCTTTAGCTCCATATCTATCTCTTCTAGCTTTAGCTCTTTTAGGGAGGCTATGGTTCCGCTTCTTACTTCGCTTTTTGGTGGGTTGTAGATTTTAAAGCCGTTTTCGTACATTGCTAGGCGTACTGGGGTGGCACTTGAGTAGGTTGTTATTATTATATCGCTACTTGCTATGTTTTTTATATCGGCAAAGTACTCTTTGCTCCAGAGGGCAGGGTTTTTTTTGGGGCTAAAGGCGTCTTGGTAGAGGATGTCTATTTTTGACTCTATACTTTTAATTGCCTCTCTTGCATCGCCAATGAGTACCTCTATTTTAATATTTTTGTCTTCGTAAAAGAAGTTTTGGCTAATGGCTTTAATAATATCTCTAAATTGCTCGAACTCTTTTGGGTAGTTAAAATTTTGCAGAGACTCTATTAACGATCTATCGAGTTCAGGTGAGATGATATGTAGCTTTTTATTGGGGTAGTTTTGCTTGTAGTAGTAAAGCGTTGTTAGTGTATTGTAACCCAAACCAAAGCAGATATCTAGTATTGTTAAGTACTCTTTATCTGTTAGCTTAGAAGCAGGGATAATATGTTTTTTGAGGCTCTCTTGCAGGGCACCATCTTTTGTAGAGTGGTAGCACTCGTCAAACTCGGCAGAGTAGAGAGTTGTTGTGCCATCTTGGGTAAGAACCTCTCTTTTTTGCTCTCGTAGATTTGGGTTGTAGAGTTTTTCGAACATTAAAATCCTGCTTCGTCTAGCTCTTTGAATTTGAAGGCTTCTATAATATCTTCGATGCTATCTTGCCCCTCTCTTCTTACTAGTACCATAATGCCTTCGTTCATGAAGTCAAGGATGTTTTCGAACTTGTTTTCGAGTACAATAAAGTCGAGCCAATCGACTCCGCTCTCTTGCCAGCTTGGGGCTGAGTGGATCGATTTTACTTCGCCCTCATCAAAATTGATAATTGCCCAATTTGTGGCATTTGCAATGGGAGCTATTTTTGCTTCGTTAAGCTCTTGATTATCTACTGGTATTGCTATATGCATCTGTTACCCTTCTAGTTTTGCTAAATCGAGTTTGAGCTCTTCGTTGTTCATAACGCCTATGCCTTTGTCGAGAACACTTTGTGCAATCTCTTGTGCCTCTTTAAGAGAGTGCATTGTGTAGGTACCGCATTGGTAGATATTGAGCTCTGGAATATCGCTTTGGCTTTTAACATTTAGCACATCTTGCATCGAAGCTCTCCACGCTTGAGCAACCTCCTCTTCGCTTGGGGTTCCTAGGAGGCTCATATAGAAGCCTGTTCTACACCCCATTGGAGAGATGTCGATAATCTCTACACTATCGCTATTTAGGTGCTCTCGCATAAAGCCTGCAAAGAGGTGCTCGAGAGTGTGGATACCCTTTTCTCCCATAATCTCTTTATTAGGTTTGCAGAATCGGAGGTCGAAAACGGTTATTGTATCTCCGCAAGGTGTTTGCATTGTTTTTGCAACTCTCACTGCCGGAGCTGGCATTTTTGTATGGTCTACCATAAAACTATCAAGAAGTGGCATTGGTTATCCTTTTTACTTTTTGGTTATAATACACAAAAAAGCTAAAGGGAAGCTATGAATAGTATAAATTTTAGAGGCGAGAGTGTTACTCCAAGTAAAGTAGTCTGTGTGGGGCGAAACTATGTAGAGCATATTCAAGAGTTAGGCAATGAGATGCCAAGCCAAATGGTGCTTTTTAATAAGCCAAACTCTGCAATTACAAATGAGTTATGCTTCTTTAGTAATAAACACCGTTTTGAGTGTGAGCTCTGCTATATTGTTGCCTCTTCTAAGATTGTTGGGGTCGGGATTGGCTTAGATTTGACTAATAAAGAGGCACAAGAGTATGCTAAAGAAAAGGGGCTTCCGTGGGAGCGTGCAAAGGCTTTTGATAACTCAGCAGTATTGAGTGATTTTATAGAGTTTCATGGCGATTTGAAAGATCTCTCGTTTGAGCTAAAGATAAACGGCAAACTCCAGCAAGAGGCGAACTATGAGTTGATGATCTATAAGCCAGATGTGATCCTCAAAGAGATAGAGAGTTTCATGTCTTTGGAAGATAACGACATTATAATGAGTGGCACACCAAAAGGGGTAGGGAACTACAGAGTTGGCGACAAATTCGAGGCTACAATTTTTGAAAACGAGAAAGAGCTTTTAAGGGTAGAGTGGGTAGCTTTGTAAGCATAAAGCTTTAAGCAAAAAGCTGTAAGCTAAAGGAGTTTTTATATTGCATCTCTTTATCCCAAATTTTGTATCGGCTAATGCAAATTTTGGGTTTATGGCTCTTGTACCCCTTGGTAGAGGGCTTTGAAGTAGAGCTGCTCTAATTTCTCTTTTGTGAGTTTTGGCATCTTTTGTTTCGTAAGTAGACTCCATAGGAGATGAGGTACTTCATATTGGTGCATTGTTTTAAGGTTAATAAACTTCCCCTTGTAGAGGAGCAGGGCGATATTGGTGTGTTTCTCATATTTATAGTGGATTTGGCGATTTAAGAGTGCTGGGATATGGTCGCTCGAGATAAAAATAAGACTCTTTGGATCGAGTGCTAAAATATTTTGAATATAGCTTGCTAAAGCTTTGGTGCGGTAGTAGAATTGGTTGGCTATTCTTTTTACAGCACGGTTTTTACTATTTTTTACTTCTATAACATCGGATCGCTCTTTTTTGTTGCGTTCATATGGGATATGCCCATACATTCCAAGTGTGTAACTGATAAATGGTTCTTTGTGGTGTTGGAGATGCTCTTTGATAACTTTGAGATTGTAGTTAAAGAGATCGCCGTCAAATATCTTTTTGTCGTTTGGATTTTGGTGGAAATCCTCTTCTTCTTTGAGAAAACGCACATTTTGAAATCCAAGGCTTTTGTAGGCTACCCTAGAGTTAAAAAAGTTTGCACCTGTTGCGATAGTTGCAAATGTTTGGTAGCTATTTTTTTGTAGCTGCGTTACGAAACTATCGATTTTTCCCCCTTTAAAGAGGTTAAATTCGATTGTATCAATTTTTGCAAGGGCTGGAATGCCTGTAAGTAGCTCAAACTCTGCTTGTGCGGTATTGCCACCATAGACAGGCGAGATGATATGAGAGAAGTTGCCATTATGTAAGTACGGCAACATCTCTTTTGCAAGCGGATTTGGACTATACTCTATATTTTGTAGATAGTTTGGATTTATAAAGCTCTCAAGCACTATAAAGTAGATATTTGGCTTTGTAAGTAGTTTGCCTTGGTAGAGGGTATCTGTAATATCGATTCTATTATTGGTTTGTTGTAAAAGTTTCGCTCTGTTTTTCTGCTCTTGGTAGGAGAAGTAGAGAAAACTAGAGATTCTCCCATTCTTTTTTATTGTAGATTTCTCTGCCCATGGCATATAGATAAAGAGTCTTTCGTTTAGCTTTAAGAAAGCACTGCTTTGTAGTAGGAAGAGTAGGGTAATCAGGGCTGTAGAGCGTAGTAGAATTGTTTTTTTAAACTCTGCTTTTGTGTAAAATTTTTTTGTATGTTTAAGTAGTAAGAGAGCTAAGAAAATAAGCAGTGCCGTAGAGATAACAATGCCTACTACAGCTAAGGGGTAGAAGTCGAATATGGTATCTATATTTTTTAGATCAGAGATTCGAGGGGAGCGAAGTAAAAAAGCGTAAACGGTATCGAAAATAGCATAGAGGGTGAGCCCAAAGATATTTGGAAGAGTATATTTATAAAAAGGGCTCTGGGCTCTTGCAAAGTAAAAAGGGGTAGCAAGTGCTAAGTAGATTGGAAATTCAATTAAAAAGACTCTCTTGCCTGCAACGATTGGCATCTGTGTAATAAAGTGGGAAATTACATTATAGAGATAGAGTATAACAAAGGTAATTAGAATAAATTTTAGATAATTTAAAAGTGTAGAGTTTTTTTTCACTAAATTGCTCTCAAGTTATATATTTTGAGCTGCTATTTTACTCTTAAGTTGCTTAAGGGGGAGTTCTTATTTAGAATGTGGCGAAGCCACACAAAAGCAATAAGCTCTGTGCTCTTCGCTCTAGGCTTAAATTATAGTGCGTCAGTATCAGTTTCGCCTGTTCTGATTCTTACAACATGTTCAATAGAGCTAACAAAGATCTTACCATCACCAATTTTACCAGTACTAGCAGCCTCTTTAATTACATTTACTGCAGTGTTTGCAAACTCTTCGTTGCTTACTACGATTTCGATTTTTACTTTTGGAATAAAGTCGATTACATACTCGTTTCCTCTGTAAAGCTCGCTGTGTCCTTGCTGACGACCATAACCTTTTACTTCAGAAACTGTCATACCCTCGATACCAGCTTCTACGAGAGCCTCTTTTACTTCGTCTAGTTTAAAAGGCTTTATGATTGCTTCGATTTTTTTCATTTTTAATTCTCCTTAAATCTTAGCTAGGGCAAGCCTAGCTTTTTATTTATAATTATATCCAAATCTAAACAATAAATTATAGATAAAAACTTTTCTCTCCGTGAGTTGCCTCATCAAGACCCATCTCTTCTGTTTCGCTATCTACTCTTCCGCCACCAGTTACTGCAGCTGCGATAAAGTAAACAATTACTGTACCAACAAGTACCCAAGCAATTGTAACGCCAACAGACTCTAACTGAACTATAAATTGTCCCATTCTATCGCCACTCTCTTTTAAAGGACCATCCCATAGAAGATCTTTATCGTTAAGAGCAAGTAGACCAGTTGCCAATGCACCCCATAAACCAGCAATAAAGTGGATACCGAATGCATCTAAGCTATCATCGTACTTAAACATCTTCTTAAGACTAACAACACCAAAGAATCCAAGTAGTGAACCAACAGCACCAACAATCATAGCACCACTTACATTTACAAAACCAGCTGCTGGAGTAATAGCTACAAGACCTGCAACGATACCAGACGCTAAACCAAGAAGTGTAGGCTTTTTATAGATAATCCACTCTAAAAGCATCCATACGATACCAGCAAGAGCAGTTGCTACAGTTGTAGTAAGAAGTGCTAAACCAGCAATTGCATTTGCACCAAACGCAGAACCAGCATTAAACCCATACCAGCCAAACCAAAGGAGAGCAGCACCAAGGGCAGTGAGCATTACACTCATAGGTTTAACAGCAATTTTTGGGTAATTTGTTCTTTTCCCAACTAAAATAGCAAGTACTAAACCAGCAAGACCACCATTCATATGGACAACTGTACCGCCCGCAAAGTCTAACGCACCTAAATCGAAAAGCAAGGCACCTTCACCGCCCCATACCATGTGAGCAACTGGAGCATATACAATTAATCCCCAAAGAATTACAATGACTAACCAAGTTGAAAATTTAATTCTCTCAATAACAGAACCACTCGCAATTGCAACTGTAATTGCTGCAAATGTACCTTGGAAAGCAATAAATACATAAGTTGGGTAGCTACCACTTAGCTCAGTCCACTTAATACCGTTAAGCATTACATTGCTTAAGCCACCAAAGAATTTTTGCATAGTTGCATCGGCATTTGTACTAAATGCAATTGAGTAACCTGCAACAATCCATACAATCATCGCTACAACAAATGCACCAACAACCATTGCATAAGTGTTGAGTGAGTTTTTACTTCTAGTCATACCAGCATAGAACAGTGCAAGACCTGCTGGAGTCATTAAAAGTACAAAAGCAGTAGATACCATCATCCATGCAGTATCACCGCTATCTAATTTTGGAGCTTCACCAGCAAATGCTAGAGCTGGAAGCAGTAACGCTAAAAGTGCAAGAAGTTTCATCTTCATGTCTCATCCTTAAAATAAAATTTTACACTATAATTATATAGTAAGGTCAACAGATATTATTGCTTAAAAATTAAGCAATTTCGATTTTTAAAGATAGTTTTTTCTTATATTAAAGATAAAATATTAAGTAAAGTCCCTCGTAGTAAGGGTTTTACTATCCAAAAACTAAAAATGCAAAGTTAGCAAGCAGCGAAAGAACAAGAGCAACTCTACAAACTGTTAAAGGGTTTTTAGTTAGGAGCGTCTCCTCTTTGGCAAAGTATGGGGCTACCTTTTGCGGATTATTGAGTTCATAGAGCATATTTGAGTAGTGGGTATATCTTCGTTTTGGGTCTATCTCTATCGCTTTCATTATAATACTATCGAGCCACTTTGGTACCTTAGGGTTAAGGCTGCTAGGTCTTTTGGCTGGTTTAAATGTTGGGGTTTGGAAAGGCTCTGTTTCGCCATAAGGTAGTTTGCCTGTAAGTGCTTCGTAGAGTGTAACTCCTATTGCAAATATTTCGCTCTGCTCGGTTATAGGTTCGCCACTAAATCGTTCGGGTGCTAAGTAGCTAGGTGTTCCTGCACGGCTAACATCGCTATACGCTTCGGTAATTGAGCCAAAATCTACAAATTTAAATGCCTCTTTCTCTTTTCGCTCATAAATCATAATATTCTCGGGCTTTATATCACCATGTACTAAATCTTGGCGAATTAAAAACTGTGCCATCTTTAGCATAAATTTTGCCAACTCTATCCCGCTATCTACACTGATTGGTCGCTTTTTGATTTTCTCTTTTAATTCAACTCCATCTATATATTGCATTATATAGTAGCGGTGTGTTCTATTGTTTGGCACAACCGCTTTTACAAAAAATCCAGCTTTGAGTCGTTTCGCATTCCATACCTCTTTTACAAAGAGATCTAAAAGTTTTGGATCATCAGTTGCTTCTGCAGGTGCAAATTTAATTACATAGTTTTGTCCTCTTTTGCTACAGAGCCAGACTCTTTTGTGCTGTGCTAGGGGTTTAAGGAGCATGTAGCCATCTATCACTTCGCCTTTTTTGTAGCTCTCTTGAATCTTTAAACTTTTTTGCTTGTAGTGGAGTCTTGGGTCTAACTCTTTAACTTTTATAACAATTGCGGTTGTATCATCTGGCAGGAGATCGTTATGTTTTTTGCTTGCTTTTTTAACCAAAAAAGAGGCATTTATATCGATACCCTCTTTGAGTTCATCTTCGTTCAGCTCATTATAGAGCCCATCGCTACATAGAAGTAATCTATCATTGCAACTTATGTTATTCTCAAAATAGTAGGGCGTTACACTCTCCTCTAAGCCAATTGCGGCAGTTAAGATATGCTCCATATTCTCTTCGCTCATTGAGTGGTCGTTAGAGAGTTGTGTCAGCTTACCATCTCTTTTTAGGTAGATGCGGCTATCGCCAACATTTGCCCCATAGAGGCGATTTCCCTCTATTACAACAAGAGCTAAAGTTGTTACATACTCGACACTCTCATATTCTTGCTGTGACTCCATATACAAAATATGGTTAATATTCTCAATAAAATGGAGTATAGACTTCTCCATACTCCAAGAGATAGGGCGATTCTTAAGCGAATTTATTAAAAACTCTACTGTCCTCTGAGCCGCCTTTGCTCCAGCCTTTGCACTACCTACCCCGTCGCAAACTACTGCAATTGTAATATCATCTAACTGCTTGTAAGCAAAATAGTCATCACCCTTTAACTCTTTACCTTTGGCTAAGTTAAATGCTGAAATTTCTAAATTCTTTTTAGACATACAAAACTCCTTGATTGCTTTATCATAACAAAATTTGTGAGGGTCTTGTGGTTAAAATGTAGGCAGTTTTAATAGAGAAAATTAGCTTTTGTGCTGGAAAGATTAAATTCTTCCTCCAGCACTAACACCCCAAGTTGTTCTCCAGCGGGTTTTTACTAAGCTTATACCAATAATTGCCAATACAACTACGCCTGCGAATATCATAAATCCTACGCTGTATCCATTAAATGCCTCTTTAGACCAGCCAAGAGTCTTAATAAGTGCTGTTCCGCCA
>JALVWQ010000033.1:2723-39806 GCA_027034975.1 Campylobacteraceae bacterium | reverse complement strand
GGGAGCTACCCTGGTGCAAGTGGAGATATTCTAGATAAGATGGCTGTCAAACCTATCGAAGAGGATCTTAAGAGTGTCGATAATATTAGCGATATGAGCTCTGTAATCCGAAATGGTCGCTTTACAATTACCCTCGATCTCAAAGAGGGTGCCGACCCTCAACTTGTACTTAATGATGTAAAAGATGTTATCTCAAGTAGTAAGAAGGATCTTCCAGCAGATATGGATGAACCGATTGCAAAAACAGTTGTGCAGCAGTTTCCACTGCTTCTTATTGCTGTCTCTGGCGATGCCCCTAAAGAGAAACTTCTAGAAGCGGCAAAAAGACTCAAAGGTAAGCTAAGTAACTTTAAAGATTTAGGCACCATCGACATTCGCGGCGATGCTGATTATGTCATTAAAATTGCCCTCAATAGTGCTAAGATAGATGCACTCCATCTCAATAAGCCGCAACTCTATAGTGCAATTGCTTCACTCAGTTCAATTTTCCCTGTTGGTACAATTAAAAATGATGGCCAAAAGATATATCTCTCAACTATAAATGGAGAGAAGAGCGTAGATAAACTCGAAAACACACTTATTACCGTTGGTGGGCAACGCGTTCGCCTTAAAGATATTGCTAAAGTAAGCTATGGGCTCGATAGCTCAAATGAAATCTCTACCTTTAATGGAAAAGAGAATATCTCGCTGAATGTTACAAAACTCAAATCAGGAAACGCTATTGAGCTAAGCAAAAAGATTAAAAGACTCCTTAAGGAGTTTACAAAAGAGTATAAAGATATCCGTTTCGATGTCTATACCGATACAACTATATGGATTAAAAACCGTATTAATCTTGTAACATCCAATATCTTTTTTGGTCTTATTTTGGTATTTATTTCGATCTTCTTGAGTGTAAACTGGAAGATCTCTATAGTGGTTGCTCTTGGTATCCCTACAAGCTTCTTTATAGGGTTAATTGTTGCCAAAGAGCTTGGCTATAGTCTCAATATGCTATCAATGTTAGGAGCCCTCCTCGCCTTAGGGATGCTGGTGGATGAAGCTATTGTCGTAGCTGAGAATATCTATAGACACTTAGAGATGGGGAAAACACCTCGAGAGGCAGCGATAGATGGAGCTAGCGAAATGTTCCCAGCAGTCTTAACAGCAACAGCAACTACCATCTTTGCCTTCTTGCCGCTCTTGATTATGAGTGGAAAAATTGGTATCTTTATCAAGATTCTTCCTGTTATGATTAGCGTATTACTGCTAAGCTCCCTCTTTGAGGCATTCTACTTTTTACCACTCCACGCAAAAGAGCTCTTTAGTATTGGGAAAAGTGCAACACAGAAGCATGAAGTTGCACCACATTGGGAACGCATCCATGGTATCTATAAGAGATTTCTACTCTCCCTACTCAAGCATAAATATATCTTTACTGCTCTTTTAATCGTAGGAATATTAATAGGAACTGTCACTATCTTTAAGTCAAGCAAATTCGAACTCTTCCCTAAATTTGATGCTGAACAGATCTACATTAGTGGACGCGTAGATGTTAACAACAAACTTAAAGAGACGCAAAAACTACTCCAACCCCTAGAGAGAGAGCTATTAAACAAGATCAAGGGGAAGGATATCGACTCTATTACCTCTATTGTCGGTATCAAGTTCAACCCAGATAATACATTTGAGAGTGGAGAGCACCTCTTCCATATCTTTATTAACCTTAAAGAGAGAGCCCCTCAAAACCTCTTTGATAAGTATATCAACCCTCTCTTCTCTCTAGAGTATGATGATAGTAATATGGTGAGAGAGGAGAGTGCATTTGATATACTCGAGAAGACAAAAAAAGCATTACAAGGGTTAAAAAAACTCAAAGATAAAGATGGCAAACCTCGCTATAAAGATCTACAGATCTATGTACCACAAACTGGAGTAGTTGGGAATGATATTGAGATAAATATAGTCGAAAAAGCCAACTTAGATGTCGATACTGCCATTACTAAAATAGAAAAAAAGCTTAAAGAGATTAAAGGTGTAACCTCTGTTACTACCAATAAAAAGCTAGGGCCTCCTGAGATTAAATTCAAAGTAAATGAGTATGGAGAGCAACTAGGCTTTAGCGAATCCTATATTACGCAACATCTTAGAGGACTCTTTTTAGAGGCTGAGTATGGCAAAATGCTAGGAGATATTGGAATTATTCGCGTAAAGCTCCTTGATAGCCAAAAAGATAATAACTTTAATATCAAAAGAGTACAGATAGCCACACCAGATGGTAGATCGAAAGTAGAGCTAAAAGATATTGTCGACTTTATCCATATCCAAAGCCCACTTGTTTTTTATAAAGATAACGGGAAACGAGTCTGGAGTGTCACAGCCCAAACAATAAAGGGGAAAATCACTGTTTCTGAGGTAATGAAGAGAATAGAACCAATCCTTAATGAACTCCGCTCGAAAGGGTATGAGTTTATTATCAAAGGGGAAGAGGAGGCAAATAAACAGGTACAAAGCGAAATGCAACAAGCAGCCATTCTTGCACTCTTTTTAATCTTTATCTCTCTTGTACTTATGTTTAACTCATTAGTACTGCCACTATTGACTGTAAGTGTAATTCCACTCTCTATTCTAGGGGCAATAGCGGGTACAAAAATCATGGGGCTTAACCTTACTATGCCTGGAGCTATGGGTATTGTTGGTCTTGCTGGTGTTGTTGTTAATGATGCTATTATTATGCTAGAGTTCATCAAAGGCTCTAAAACCTACAAAGAGTTAGCAGATCGGGCAGCAACAAGACTTAGACCTATTATGCTTACATCTATTACAACAGTATTAGGGCTCTCAACACTTATCTTCTTTGCAAGTGGACAAGCCTTAATTATACAACCTATGGCAATTACACTTGGCTTTGGTGTTGCATGGGCAACTATACTTAACCTAATCTATATTCCACTCATATACTCAATTATCTATAGGGTAAAAGAAGATGCATAGACTCTTTACAGCACTCCAGCTTAAAAAACTCCTCATTCAAAAGGCTCTAGGCGATAGCTACATAGAGGCAATTACACCTCTGCAAGAGAAGAGTATAGACCTTCCAAATAGCCTAGATACACTCAAACAGATCTGCACCAATTGCCACCTATGCGAACTGAGCAAGAGCAGACAGAGAGTAGTTTTTGGAAAAGGGAATCCAAATAGCAATATCGTTTTTATTGGTGAAGCCCCAGGTGCTACAGAAGACTCTCTAGGAGAGCCTTTTGTAGGTCGAGCAGGAGAGCTCTTAACCAAGATGATAGAGCGAGTATTAGAGCGTCCAAGAAGCAGTGTCTATATCAGTAATATTGTTAAGTGTCGCCCTCCGAACAATAGAACCCCTACACCCAAAGAGGCACTCAGTTGCCGCCCATATATCTTAAAAGAGTTAGAGATTCTACAACCAAAATTGATTGTTGCATTAGGAGCTACAGCATTTCGCTACTTAACCAACGATAATACACCAATTTCGAAAGCTCGAGGTCATTTTTTTGCTTATAATGGCTCGAAGGTGCTCCCAACATACCATCCAAGTTATCTACTTAGAAACCCCTCTGCAAAGAGAGAGGCGTATAACGATATGCTTAAAATTAAAAAGTATTTAGAGAGTGTGTAGTTTTATTTTTTCGTAAAAGGGAAAACGCTCCCCTCTGACTCAAGAGTGCTATTTCCAACTTTGGCACTTAAGAGGAGTAACCGACTACTATTATCTTCATGAAAGAGCATCTCAAATGGGATTTCTGCCTTTTTTAAATGGAGGGTTCCTTCGATTCGGTGTGTACTATTTTGCTCCTCTATTTTTGCAACTGCAACATTCGCACCTCTCTCTATTTTGAGCGGAGCCATAAATTTTTGAATACCCTCTATACTTACGCTCTGTGTTAACTCTGGTGCCAACTCTTCTTGAAAGCTAAAGTAGTCACGATGGCGAATATCGGTAATTAACTTTTGGGCTTTTGCTTCAAATCGTTCCAACTTTTGATTTTGTATAGATCTTATATAGAAAATAGCTGCCACTATCAATAGAGCTATAATTATTTTATATCCTAACTTCAATTCTCTTCCTCAACTTCTATTTGTGCACCAACAATAAATAGGTAAAAAATAACAATAACAATAGGTATAATAAGTGCACTTAAGTAGTAACTTAACACTAAACTCTTATGCTTTAAGAGATAGAAAAACCCAAGCACAAGAATCAGGTAACTAAGCATTCGTAAAGGGCGAAATGCGTAGAGGCTATCTTTTGCCCTCTTTTTAAGAGACCCCTTCCCTTTCTTTAGAGCTTTCTTCTCTGCTTTAATTATCTCTTTAAGTGATGCTTCACTCTCATACTCTCTTTCCTCTTCACTATAGAGATCAAATGGATCATCTATCCTCTCAACTGTATCACGATTATCCACCACAAAACTTTTTGCTTCTACCCCTCTTTTAACCATACTGTTATAATTACGAAACGAGGCTAAAAGCACGATTGCAGAAGAGATAAAAGCTACTAGGAAGCTCACCATCTCCTCATGCGTGGCTTTGATCATCAGTAGCCCAGTAGCAACCAATACTACCGCAATAAGTAGCATAAAGAGCCTAAAAAAGAGCACTAATCATCCTCATCGCTATCATCATAGATGCGTCGTTTATAGCGAGGGTCGTTTGCTAACTCATCAAGCTCTTTTTTCTGCCGTTTATAGGCTTTATAGACATTGAGTACCGCTCCACCAATACCCCAAAAGAGTCCAAGCCAAAAGAGCCACTCATAGCCAAAAAGCTTTCGCATTCCATAGCCAAGAGCTACTCCTATTAAGACTGCAACAACAATCGAAATCCCAAGGCTCAAGCCATCAGCAGCTACAACTACTTTTTTAAACTTTGCTTCCTCTTGATTCGCCATCTTATCCTCGAATCTCACGCATTACCTCGTAAGCTGCAATAATTGTCTCTTCAATCATTGCATCAGTGATCTCTGTATTAATAAAGCCAGTCTCGTAAGCTGAGCATGCAAGATAGATACCTCTTTTGAGCATTCCTTGATGGAACTTTGCAAAAGTCTCTGTATCGCTTGCTTGTGCATCATCAAAATTTCTTACCTCTCTGTCACTAAAGAAGAAACCAAACATAGAGCCACGAACAGCAGTAACAAGTGGAATATCTTCGGCACTTGCTGCAGCTTTAAAGCCCTCCATAAGCCGTTTTGCTTTCGCCCCTAAATCGACATAGATAGTAGGATTTGCCTTAAGCTTTTTAAGACTCGCTAAACCAGCCGCCATCGCTACTGGATTTCCGCTTAAAGTACCTGCTTGATAGACTGGACCTTCTGGTGACAAGTGAGCCATAATCTCTGCTCTTCCACCAAAGGCACCTACTGGCATACCACCACCAATAACTTTACCAAGTGTTACTAAATCTGGTGTAACCTCTGTAATCCCCTGGGCACCTGTTAGTGTTGCTCTAAAGCCACTCATCACCTCATCAAAAATTAAAAGTGCATTGTGCTCATCACAAAGCTCTCTTAAGCCCTGTAGAAACTGCTCAGTAGCTGGTACTAAGCCCATATTCCCAGCAATTGGCTCTATAATAATACAAGCAATATCATCACTTTGTGCAAAACACTTTTTTACACTCTCTAAATCGTTGTAGGTAGCCAAGAGTGTATGCTTTGTTAAATCCTCTGGAACTCCTGGGCTACTTGGTGCTCCAAAAGTTACAGCACCACTTCCAGCTTGTACTAACAAAGAGTCACTATGCCCATGGTAGCACCCCGCAAACTTGACAATATCATTTTTTCCTGTAAAGCCACGAGCTAGTCGCAAAGCACTCATTACCGCCTCTGTTCCTGAATTTACAAATCGAACTTTGTCAATTGAATCAAAGAGATTTACAATCTCTTTTGCCAACTCTGTCTCTAGAAGTGTTGGAGCACCAAAACTCAAACCCTTTTTAGCTGTCTCAATAACCGCCTCTTCTATCTCGCTATTGCAGTGCCCAAAAATTAGTGGACCCCAACTCTGTACATAATCGATATATCTATTCCCATCAATATCATAGAGGTACGCCCCCTTTCCATACTCTATAAAGGGTGGCACTCCCCCAACACTATTAAATGCACGTACAGGAGAGTCTACTCCTCCAGGAATATATCTGTACGCCTCTTTAAACGCTAATTCACTTTTGTCAAACATTATTGCTCCTCTTTTCAATTTCCTTTACTAGCTCTTGTGGCTCTGTAAAAACATTTTTATTATTTTGCCCAAAATCTACTTGCAAAAACTCTATATTTGCAGCTTTTGCTGCAAGTTTATCTCTTTGACTATCTCCAATAAAGAGTGTATCCAATGCGTTTAGACCATACTTTTGTAAAAGTAGTAGTAGCATATCTGGTGCTGGCTTGCCATTTTCTACATCATCATAGCAGACAATAGAGTCAAAAAATCGCTCTATCTTCAGATGCTTTAGTGCCTCAAGTGTTGAGTCTCTATATCCATTTGTTGCCAATGCGAGAGTATACCTTTTTTTTTCAAAAGTCTCTAGCATCTCCTCTACTCCATCATAGAGTCTTAACTCTTTGTCATGATTGGCACTATAGTACTCTTTAAAGAGCTGCTCATAGCTAGAGTCTATCCCATCAACACCATAAAAGTACTCTGACATATGAATCCCTGGCGTCATAATGCCATGCATTATCTCTTCTCCATCCATTGGCGGCAAGCCCACTTTAGATCGTACATAATTTATGCCATTAATGAGTGTTGCTGAGCTATCAACTAAAGTGCCATCTAAATCGAAAATAAGAAGAGTCATTTTTTACTCGACTCCTCTTTGAGCGACTTAATATAGATAGAGAGTCCAATGAGTAGTGCGGTAATTGCCAAAATCAAGTAGACAGCATAGAGTAACTTACTCGAATCGATCAATGCAAACTTAAAGACCAACATCAACGCCTCTATAGAGAGAGCAATAATAATCGACCCCAAGAAGCGAACCATTGTCTTATGGATATCGGTCTCTGCCTGCTTCTTATGGTTCCCCAAAACCTCCTCTTCAAAGATCGCTTTTACAAGGTCAAAGATTGCTAAAGAGAGGGTTAAGAGAATGGTTGATTCAAAAACATTTTTAATATCGATCGCTTCAATGTGTACTCCCATACCAAAAAAGCTCACTATCCCCTTTACAAAGAGTAGGAGTGCAACAAAAGCAAGTGCGAATGTAAAAGCAGCATAGATATACTTTATTGCCTTCCCACTCACTGCATCTACAGATGAAGGGTTCACCATTTTTAGTAGATTATCCAAAGCAATATCGACACAAGCAATATACTTTAATACCCCTTTCTCATCAAAAATTGGATGCGCAACAGTAACTACTAAGTTATTACTCTTTACAGATGGGTAAGGCTCGGTAATAATGCACCGCTTCTCTTTCATAACCTTATAGTAATAAGCTCGTGTACTTCTATTAACACCCTGCCCTTTTCTAGCATACTGTGCATCCATACTTATAGTATTAATTACCTGTACACCATCGGCATCTAGTATATACATCGCATCGACATTTTTTAAAGTCTTTGAGAGACTCTTGAGTCCAATCTTTATATCTTTTAGCGAAATATTGGGTACTCTATTAGGTATTGCACGGCTCATGAGATAACAAAAGTAGGCTCTCGCTTTTACCCGTATCTGAGAAAACTCATCAATCTCTCTTATCTTCATACCAAACCTCCGCTTTTTTTATTCTTCAATTAGGTCTCCTAAAACATCCCCAAAAGCAACCTTTTGATTGAGTGTTACACTCCACTTTATTGAAGATTTTTGACTCAAAATCACAATTGTAGAACCCATCTCAAACCATCCAAAGAGTTCCCCCTTTTTAAGCTCTATTGGCTCACTATACTCATGATAAATTCGCTTTCTGATGGTACTATTTGTTTTAATTCTCTCATCAAATGTTACTACCATTTTTCCAACATTTAATGCCCCAACAAGTACAATAAAGTGTATATGCCCAAATCTATCTTCTACCTTTATGACAACTCTCTCATTCTCTATATAGAGGTTCTTTTTTCTCTTTAGTAGCGGCATATTGACAGGATAAAGCTTTCCTGGGATATGCATAATAGAGTGTACCTTCACATCAAAAGGCATATGGTACCTATGGTAATCTTTTGGTGAGAGATAAAAGTTTATATACTCTCCACCCTCAAGAAGCGAAAAACTCTCGCTATTATGGGCACCAATTAACTCATTTGTATTGTACTCCATTCCCTTTATCTGGTATGCTGTATGGTTTTTGATAGTTCCAAAATCGATAATTTTGGCATCGCAAGGGGAGATAACAGAGTCTTTTCGTGCATCGATAATTGGCTCTTTTTTCATTGCACGAGTAAAGAGCTTCGTAAGCGAACTATACGAATCACTTGGGGCAAAATTACTCATATCGAGCCCCATCATCTTTACATAGCCGCTATTGATAACTTTTTGTATTGGCTTACTAAACTCTTTAGCAGCAAATTTCCCAAAGAGATCTGAAACTACCGAGCTAAAGTGCTTTTTCATTCTGCTCCCTTTTCCTCAAAGTGCCTTAAGGCATCTTGCATTAAAGCAATATGGTAATTCTCTTGATAGTTAATAAAGTCAAAAAACTTAGCCAACTCCTTAGCCTCTTTTACAACAGCATCTGAGAGCTCCTTACACTGCTCTTTTGCAGCTAGCTCTTCATCGATTCCATCTTTTAAGAACTCCTCCAAACTCTCAACTTTATAGATCGACTCATGAATCACTCTAGGTACTGCCAAGATACCCATCTCTGCCATCATCTGCCCAAAACTCTTGAGATGGAAGAAGCTCTCATCTATCAAAATTTGGAAAATTTTATTCAAATAGTCATCGTTAGAGTTGGCTTTAAGATAGTTATAGATCATAATCAACTCATACTCTTTATAGCTCTCTTCAAAGAGAAAGAGAGTCAATGCATCTGTTGCCTCATTTGAGAGGTTAAAATCTTTATACTCTCTTTTAGCACTAAAGGCTGTCACCTCTTCATCTGCTAAGTTGCCTATCTGGTACTTCATATACTCCCAATCGGTTTGTATACGAAAACGCAACGCATCATCTGTTACATTTGGTAGCATCAACTCCATTGTATTGAGTCGCTCTACGATATTATCTAAAATTACACGAAGCGAATCTACCTTAATAGGCACACTATCTCTATTATAGTCATACTCTACACCACTCTTAATTAACTCTCTCTCAAGCCATGTAAAGTGACGAAAGAGGATATCGCTAAAATCGTTGAGACTCTGTTTTGTTTCACTATTTTTACTCATAAAAGATGCCATGAGTGTTACAAGCCACACCTCATGTGTTTTTATAAAAAGCTGTTTCATTCTCTCTCCTCCTGCTTTGAATACTCCATCTGCGGACTACAACTCTGCTCTATCTTATAGATGAGTGTCTGCTTCTCACCCTTCTCTTTACTTAAAAGGTAACCATCAATCGCTGCTTTTAATGCAACTGCAACCATCTCCGAACAAGCTGCTTGCTCTGGATCTACATGCTCTAGCATTCCTAAAGTTACTGCAATTAACTCTTCAACTTTAGAAAAAGTTAAACCATCAGCCTCTTTTGTAATAACTGATCCTGCAACAACAGTTGTCATACATGCAATTGCCTCAAATGCTATTTGCGATATTGTAGCTTCACTATCACTCTCATCAACATTAATATAAATAATTACTTTCTCACCATTTTGTGGATTTTCTCCAATCCCAATACTACTTGCTTCATCAATTCGTCCATAATTATATGGATTACGCATATGTTCAAGAATTTCGTTATCAATCTCCAAAATTATACTCCCAATCAAAAACTTTTATAATTATACTAAAGTTCTTGCAAATTAAGATATTTTTAGAAAAAATCTCTCCTTTGGATAGAAATATTCTATTTTCACCCTATTTAAGATATAATATTAATAAAATTTTTAAAGAGGATTGAGAATGAATACTCAAAAAGTGATCTCTGGTTTCTTTATTATCCTAGCAATGACACTCAACTTTGGCTTCTTCTATGGAGATATAGATACCTTTACGCACCATAGCCCCTATGAGCTCTTCTTTGCAATTGTAGTTAACCTTATTGCAACCATACTTAAACTTGGTGATAAAACACAGGTTGGTTCTGTTCTTTTAGCAACGAGCCTTGTTGCAGATTTGCAACTCTTAGCAGCAGCTATTGTTTGGGGTGTTTCTATTTATGTATTTCATGGTGATGTTAAAAACTATGCACAACTTGTTGTCTCACTCTCAGGTGGGGCTTTAATGGCTAATATTGTCTCAGTAATAATATTTATGGGTGATACACTAAAATCAAAGCGTTAAGCAATGCATAATAATATTTTCTGGATCATCATCCGCCGAATGCGGACGCCACTACTTGTTATTATTGTAACTTTTTCAATAACAATCCTTGGATTAGTATTAATCCCAGGTGTCGATAGCAACGGTCAACCTTACCATATGAGCTTTTTAGATGCTGTCTACTTTGTAAGCTTTATGGCATCTACCATTGGTTTTGGCGAGGTACCCTACGAATTTACCTATGCTCAGCGACTATGGGTGCTCTTTTCAATCTATATTAGTGTAATTGGGTGGTTTTACGCTATTGGAGCCCTTGTAACACTTATTCAAGATAAAAACCTTATCTTAGAGCTTAATGTTGCAAAGTTCAATAAAAAGATTAAAAACCTTAAAGAACATTTTGTTATTATCCTTGGCTACAATCACTCAACAAGAGAGCTAATCAAACAGTTAACAGTCGATGGAAAACGCGTTGTAGTTCTCGATAAGAGTCAAGAGAAGATAGACGAACTTGAGCTAGAGCACTTTGTACCAGAGGTTTATGCCCTTAAAGCCAATGTAGAATCACCAGATATTTTACGACTTGCAGGTATAAAGAAGAGAAACTGTAAAGCTGTTGTCTCGCTCTTTGATAACGACTTCAAAAACACCAAAATTGCACTTTTAGCAAAGCTGATTAATAATAAGATCAATATTATCGTTAAATCCTCTACAACAGAACAGACACAGCACTTAAAGAACCTTGGTATTAAAAATATTGTTGATCCCTTTAACCTAATTGCGAATCGTTTCTACCTGGCAATATCTGCCCCACACCTCTGGATTCTTGAGCAAATGCTCTTTGGACACGACCTCTATATCCATGACAATGAGCAACTCCCAAAAGGAAAATATATAATCTGTGGCTATGGACGAATGGGGAAAGCTCTAAGAAACTCCCTACAAAAAGCACATACAGATTGCAGTTTTATCGACCTAAAATCCGCAAAACATAAAGCCGAAAAGAAGAGTGCTATCTTTGGCGATGCCCAAGACTACCAAGCACTTCTCGAAGCTGGAATAGAAAATGCAGTAGCAATAATTGCCGCTACCAAAGATGATCTTATTAACCTAACTATTCTTCTCACAGCAAGAAAGATCAATCCAGATATATACACAATTGCTAGAGAGAATACACTCGACGATGTTACCATCTTCCAAGCAGCAAAGATCGATAGAGTCTATATTTTAGAAAAAATTGTCTCAGAGTATGTGCATCGCGTTATCTCGCAACCAATGGCACATCAATTCTTACAAATAATCCATCAACATACCGATGAGTGGGGAGAAGAGGTCGTCGAAGAGTTAAAACGAAAAACCTGCTACCATCCAGAGATTTTTGAAGTAAGAATCGTTAAATCAGAAGCATATGCACTCACAAACTACTTAAAAGATGGCAACAGAATACGATTAGGGCAAATTGCAAGAGACCTCTCTAATCGAGAGAAGAGAGCTAAAATACACTTTTTAATGGTCAAAAATAGAAAAGAGGAGGTTACTCTCCTGCCAGATGACAACTATGAGGTAAAAGTTAGTGATAGATTCCTTATTGCAGCCTCACCAGAGGCAAGAGAGGATTTTGAACTGCTTATTAATAATGTCAATGAGTTTGAATATATCATTACAGGGCACGAATTAAAGTTTGGTATCCTAAAAAATATATTCAAAGATGAGGAGGAGATATGAGAAACACTCTAATAATAGGAGCTGGCGGAGTAGGCAATGTTGTTGCCTTTAAGTGTGCAATGAATAAAGAGAGTTTTGGCAATATTACACTTGCTAGCAGAACAAAATCGAAGTGCGATACAATTGCAAAAAATATTAAAGAGAAAGTTGGTGTAGATATTGCCACCGCAGAAGTAGATGCAGATAGTGTAGAGGAGTTGGTAGAGTTAATTAAACAGACAGACGCAGATATTGTTATAAATGTTGCTCTCCCCTACCAAGATTTAACAATTATGGATGCCTGCAGCCAATGTGGTGTAGATTACCTCGATACTGCAAACTACGAGCACCCAGAGACTGCAAAATTTGAGTACAAAGAGCAGTGGGCTAGAGATAAAGATTTTAAAGAAGCAAATGCGATGGCACTTCTTGGGAGTGGCTTCGACCCAGGTGTTACCAACCTCTTTTGTGCCTATGCTCAAAAGCACTACTTTGATGAGATAGAGACAATCGATATATTAGATTGTAATGCAGGGGATCATGGTTACCCATTTGCTACAAATTTTAACCCAGAGATTAACTTACGAGAAGTTAGTGCCAAAGGAAGATATTGGGAGAATGGTGAGTGGAAAGAGACTGAACCAATGGAGATAAAGCAAGTCTGGAACTATCCAGAGATTGGACCAAAAGATAGCTACCTCCTCTATCACGAAGAGATGGAGAGCCTTGTAAAACATATTAAAGGTTTAAAGAGAATTCGTTTCTTTATGACCTTTGGAGAGAGCTACTTAACCCATATGCGATGTTTAGAGAATGTTGGTATGCTTGGGATTGAACCAGTAGAACACAATGGAGAAAAAATTATTCCACTTGAGTTTTTAAAGACACTCCTACCAGATCCTGCAAGCTTAGGGCCACGAACACAAGGGAAAACCAATATTGGTATTGTTGCTACAGGCTATAAAGATGGGAAGAAGAGGACAATCTATATCTACCAAGTCAGTGACCACCAAGAGTGCTATAAGGAGGTTTTAAGCCAAGCAGTTAGCTATACAACAGGGGTACCAGCAATGATTGGTGCAAAATTGATGCTAGAGAAGATCTGGTGGAAAGCAGGAGTTTATAATGTTGAAGAGTTTGATCCAGATCCATTTATGGAGGAGCTCAATAAGCAAGGTTTACCATGGAAAATAAAAGAGCTCAGTAGCCCAGAAGAGTTAAGGATTGACGAATGAAAAAAGTAATCTCATTTATAATTAAATATGGCCCAATAATTCTTATGTTCTATAGAAAGTTTAAAAGAAGATAAGAGGGAGAGAATCCTTCTTGCTTTTTTATTAACTTATATTTATCTTTGCTATTAATACTTATTATTTAGATAATGAAATTTTAATATATATCATTGTACTATACTCTTGCAACAAAAAATTCAACCCAATTTTTGCATTGGAATTAGCAAAGATTTGGCAAATGCTTTTGTTTAGAGTGTTTGCAAAAATCTTGAGCTTAACCCATAGGTTAAGTGATGGATTTTAGTAAATGCCCTAGACTAAATGATTGCTAAAGATTGTTAATCTCTAATGCAAAATTTGGGTTTAAGGAGTCAAATATGGCAATAAATGCAAAAAAATTAGCAAAATTTTGTAGACCATTTAGAATAGTTTTAGGAGCATCATTAATAGCGTATGGATACTACTCTGGAAATGCATGGTTCTATTTAGGTATAATACCTCTTATTGCAGGTTTAGTAGGTTTCTGCCCAGCGTGTGCTATTACAGGGCAATGCACTATTACTGGCAAGGATAAGTAGTTGAAAGTTCTGCTTAATATACTAGGGTGGAGTGTTGGGGTTTTACTGCTTTTACAATTGATACAAATTGAGATCCCAAAACCGCCAGAAGCGACGCCTGCTGATGAAATAAAAGCACCCAAAGAGGTTATGAGTATCCTCAAAAGAAGCTGTTACGATTGCCACTCGAACCATACAAGAATGCCTTGGTATGGAAATATATCTCCACTCTCTATTGGAGTGCATTCTAATATTAAAAATGGAAGAAAGTGGCTGAACTTCTCAATCTTTAACAAGTATGACGAGAAGAAGAAACAGAAGATCTATAAGGGTATTGTAGATGCTCTTAATATTCGTAAAATGCCACCACCAGAGTATCTGCTTTTCCATAAAGATGCAAGACTCAATAAAAAAGAGCTGCAACTGTTACAAGATTGGGCAAGCAAATTTATAAAAGAGGATTAAATAGGAGTAAATTTATCCTATTTATCTTTTTTTATGCTATAATTGAAATACAAAAATTAAATAAAAGGATTGTAAATGCCAACTATCAATAGATATCAAGACATTTCAGAAATCGACAGAGAAGCAAAAAAAGATTACATCGACAGACACTCACCATTTGTAAGCTGTGAAGCAACTGCTAAAAAAGGTGAACTTTTCGCAGTAACAGTACAGATGGGAAAAGAGTATACTCACCCAGATGATTTTGATCACTACATCGAGTCTATTACTCTTTTTGATGGTGAGACAAAATTGGCTCAAACTAGCTTTGTACCTGGAACATTTGGTAACGAAAAGTCTCACGCTCAAGTAACTTTCTACATTAGACCAATGAAGAGCAAATTAAAATTAACTGCTATGGCATACTGTACTAAACATGGTGTTTGGGAAGGGCCAACAGTAGAGGTTTCTGTAGAAGATTAATCCCTTTTACCCAATAGCAAACAGTAACAGTTTGCTATTGACTTAAGTTACTACTTAACTTCTTTCGTTAAATCCACACTCTTTATACTATTCCCAAATACAGAGATCTTTTTTGCAATTCTAATATTTTTCACTCTATCGTAACCGCACTCTGTACCACATTTTACTACACCAATAAGATAGTAGCTTCCACTAGGAACATTTAAGAATTCAAATTTTCCATTGTTATCTGAGGTTGTAAATTTGAGGTAATTAAAGAGTCTTGAATCAACTTTAGACATCTTGGCACCACCTAGATAACTCTTCTCAAACCACTGGGTAGAGTAGCTTGTAACAGGATTCAAATAGAGTCTTGTCTGCTTTCCATAAATCTTATGACCAGATGGAGTTGTAAGGTAGATTGAACCTACTACTCTTCCAGTACCAGTACGAGCTAAACTTGAATACTCTGCTTCTGGAAAAGGAATTCTTTGTACTATTGCACTAGTTACATTTGCAGTAGTTGTGCTCTGCTGTGGTGTTGGAGTAAATCCATTCGTTCCTCCTTGATTTTGCTGCTCTTGAATCTGCTCTGCTGTCTGTGAAGTAACAGGTGTACCTATTGAAGATTGTTGGCCTTGAGGGTAGTATGGTGTAGGTAACACAACTTGTCTATAGATATTACATCCTGTCATACTAAGAGCGACAAATGCAACTGCTGAAAATTTTAAAACTCTTTTCATTCTTACTATCTCCTAAAATTATTCGATTATTTTTAATTATACAAAATTGTTATGAATATTTAACTGATATTCACCAAAGCATAAATAGAAACTGAAACAAAAACTATTTTCCTAGGCAGAAATCACTAAACATCTTATCAAGTATCTCTTCGTGCCGGTATGGCCTTGTAATCTCACCTAATGCCTCTACTGCACTATTTACATGATAACTAAAGAACTCTAGCTCACTATTTGCAAGAGGCTCTTTTGCCATATAGATCTCCTCAAGAGTCTTCGTTACAGACTCAATTTGGCGAGATGAGACAAGCATCAACTCATCTGCACTCCCTATGCTATTTAATTTCGCTTCAATTGTATCTAAGAGTGGAGCTACACTCTCTTTTGCACTAATTTCCACTATTTCGTACGCTTCAAAAAGTGATTGATCAACTACTTTTGCTTTATCTATCTTATTGAAAACAATAATAACCTTTGTTTTCTCTGCACTCTCTAAGAGCTCTAACACTTTATAATCTTCACTATCTAAAGCTTGCGAGACATCAAAGACTGCAACAATAATATCTGCCTCTTTGATCCATTTAAGGGAGCGTTCGACACCTAGTTGTTCAATAGTGTCACTCGCTTCTCGAATTCCAGCAGTATCTGCTACACGAACTAAGTGGGTGCCTATTCTTAGCTGCTCCTCAATTGTATCTCGCGTCGTTCCTGCAATATCACTTACAATTGCTCTATCAAAATTAAGCATCTTATTTAATATGGAACTCTTTCCAACATTAGGCTTCCCAACAATTCCTAACCAAAACCCCTCGATAAGACCTTTTCGCTGCTTACTCGATAAAACAATGTTTTCAAGTCTCTCCTCTACCCCTTCGAGCTTTTTTTGTAAATCCTCTAAGAGTGTAGAAGGAATATCCTCTTCAGCATAATCAATCATCACCTCAGAGTGTGCTAAAAGAGCAATAAGCTCTTGCCGCATCTCTTGAATAAAAGTGCCAAGCTCCCCCTTTAATTGACGAGCGAGAATCTTTGCACCATCAACACTTTTTGTCTCAATCATCTTGGCAATTGCTTCTGCTTCGCTCAAATCTATCTTGCCATTTAAAAATGCTCGCTGGGTAAACTCTCCTGGTTTAGCCAATGTTGCCCCATGGTAGATGAGTGTATCGAGCACCTCTTGGGCAATCACCACACCCCCATGGCACTGAAACTCTACAATATCCTCACCAGTAAAACTCGCAGGAGCCTGAAAATAGAGAACAATAGCACGGTCTATGAGATCATTATCTTTATTGTAAAGAGAAGCAAGTTTTGCCTGACGATTAGAGAGTTTTATCTTTGGAGCTACTTTTTTTGCTAACTCTACTGCATTGGCACCGCTTAAGCGAACAATTGCAATAGAGCCAACGCCGCTAGCAGTGGCAATTGCAGCTATAGTAGTTTGAGCCATTATTTTTTATTAAATTCATTAATAACAATATACCGCTCTCCATTTTTAGAGCGTTTGATTGCTACATACTTATTTGGAAACCTCTCTCGCAGATACTCTAAAGCGATCTGCACTAAAATACCGTTGAGTTCTCGCGTTCTTCCCCAGCCCTCACGCTCAACATGCTCAACCACTGGCTGGAGTTGGTTTTTAATCATCTCTTGTTGCGATGCTAAAAACTGAGCTATCTCTAACTTTAAATAGAGCCCATACTCTACATTAATCCAGTTAAAGAGTATATAAGAGAGGGCATTATAGCGATACCCCTCTTTTCCAATCAAGAGTGCAGCATCATCACCATCTATAAATACATATGCCGTACCATCTTCAATATCGACCTCTACTGTATCGATATCAAAGCAACTATGACTCATAAGCTTTTTAATCTTCTCTTCTAGCTCTGGTGCTGTAATAGTAAGTCTGCTCTCTTCCTCTTTCGATTCATTAAAGAAGTTATCTACAACTTCACTCTTCTCTTGCAGCTGCGTCGCAAGCTCTTGACTCTCATCATCTTTGCTACTCTCTGCTACTTGCTCTTGCTCTTGCGTTTTTGGTACCTCTGGCGTACTCTTTAGTGTTGCTACAATAATTGCATTTTTTTTAAAAAGACCTAAAAATCCTTTTTTTGGATACTGCACAATATCGTAAACTAATTCGGTCACTAAACAGTTAAACTCTTGTGCTGCTTTCTGACAAGCCTCTTCGAGTGTTTTTGCTTCAAATCTTTTCATTTTTGCCACCTAACTTTTAGATGCTTTTTCTTTTATATTTTGTTTATACCGCTCGTATGCATGGTTAATATAGTACTGCTGTGCGATTGTCAATATATTGTTTACTAACCAGTAGAGTACTAACCCTGCTGGGAATGTCAAGAAGAAAAATGTCATAATTACCGGCAACCATTGGAAGATCTTTTGCTGTGTTGGATCTGTCATTGTATTTGGTGTAATTTTTTGCTGTATGTACATTGTAACACCCATCAAAATTGGTAAAATAAAGTATGGATCCTGTCTTGAGAGATCTGTAATCCATCCAATCCACGGTGCACCTTGCAGTTCGTCTGCATTCAGAAGTACTCGATAGAGTGCAAAGAAGATAGGAATTTGCAGAAGCATCGGTAAACAACCACCCATTGGGTTAGCACCATGCTTTTTATAAAGCTGCATCATCTGCTGATTCATCTTCGCAGGGTCACTCCCATACTTCTCTTTTAGCTCTTTCATCTTTGGTGCTAAATCTTTTAACTTCTGCATAGACATAAGCCCTTTGTAAGAGAGTGGGAAGAGAATAATTTTTACCAAAATAGTAAATAGTACTATAGCCCACCCCCAGTTACCTACAAAATTATAAATAGCCAACATAACTTTAAAGAATGGTTTTGAGAGGAATGTAAACCAACCAAACTCAATAACGCTTTCTAGTTTTTTATCGAGAGAGCTAAAGAGTTTCCACTCTTTTGGTCCAACATAGCCTTCAAATTCGCTGCTTTCACTTCCTTGAATAAAGGCTAATGGCTCCTCTTCTAAACCTGTAACTCCAGCAGGCGTTACAACTACAGGGAATGTACCACTCTTTTTATAAAGGAGTGTTGTGTAGTATCTATCAACAGCCGCTACGACAGAGGCACTTTTATGTGTAACACCCTCTTTGACATCGCCACTCTCATATGTCTTTACTATACCATCTGCATCTCGAATAATAACACCTCTTACTACCAAATATCTACTCTTATCTACCATTGGTCGTAAGCCAGGTGTAATAAAGTACTCTATCCCTTTTGGTACTTCTACTTTAAGAGTATAGTGCCCATCAGGGTAAAACTTGATTGTTTTCTTGATTTCTTTTCCATCTAAAGTTTGTGTAAGCTCTAAACTTTTTGCCTCTTTCGTTGCATCAAGTTGTGCAGAACTCGCTTTGTAATCTGTACTGAATGCAAGCGAATTCAGCTTTGCATCATTAAATCGTAACTCAAGTGGTTTTATACTATTTTGAGCAATTACATCTATTGGTTTACCATCATCTTGTTTATACTTTGACTCTTTTAAAACTGTGCTACTAATTCTTCCTAAATTATCAATTTTTAAACTATATTTAGCTGTCTCAACTTGAGCTAAAATACTACCCTTTGTAGCAACTGGAGCTCTATTCTCAGTAGGTTTTGGAGTTGCTACACTACTTTGTGCAACAGTTGGTGCACTTTTTGCATTATTCTCAACTTTTTGACTAGCAACATTTGTTTGATTACTCTCTAAATTCTGTTTTGGCATCATATAACCATATATCGATAATACTACAAAAGAGAGCACTAACGCTATTAGCAACCGTTTATTCATATCCATCTGTTCCAATGTAAAACCTTTATATCTATTTTTTTTCCTAATATTTTCTATCTCTTTTTAAGGAAGCCTCCACTACTCTTTAGGGAAACACATAAATATATTCAATATCCTATGAGCAGTATTGATGCGTAGAGTATATAAAAGTGGCTCTACCCTTAATGCAATATTAGGTTTTAACCTCAAAATTATATCTAAAGTAGGCTAAAGATGTAACTTAATATGGGTTAGAATTTATGAAATGTAGAGTTTTAATCGTTTAAAAATGGAGTTGAGTCTTTTGGAAACAGTTTTGTATTCACTTTGGAGTAGTGGTGCCTTTGCTACAAAGATATAGTGACCACTTTTAAGCTCAGTTGCGTAATCGATAAAGTGTGCTCTTAAGAGGCGTTTTGCCCTGTTTCGAGCAACTGCCTTGCCAACTTTTTTACTTGCGACAAAGGCACTCTTCTTCTGGGGTGACTCTTTATAAAAGAGTACAAACCACTCTGTATGCCAACAGTGAGTGGGTTTTGAATAGACTCTCGAAAACTCTCTTTGAGAGTTTAGTGTCTCAAAACCTTTTAAGCAGCTAATCTTTTTCTACCTTTAGCTCTTCGAGCATTAATCACTTTTCTACCGTTTTTAGTCTTCATTCTTACTCTGAATCCGTGCGTTCTTTTACGCGGTGTGTTGTGTGGTTGGTATGTTCTTTTCATTTTACTCTATCCTTCTACTTTTTATGCACTAAAAAAATGTTTGAAATATTATCTAATTAATAATTAATTAAAGCTTACTCACCATTCCAAGCTATCTTTGGCTTCCCATTCTCATCAAAATCTACTGCTGGCATACCCATAATATTAAAGCCACCATCTACATAGTGTATCTCACCAGTTACAGCACTACTTAGGTCACTTAAGAGATACATACCACTATTACCAACCTCTTGAATAGTTACATTCTTTCGAAGTGGCGAGTGAGCCGCATTCCATTTAAGCATAAAACTAAAGTCACCAATACCTGCTGCAGCCAAAGTCTTAATAGGACCTGCACTTATCGCATTTACTCTTACACCATCTCTTCCTAAATCTTCTGCTAAGTATTTTGTTGTCATCTCTAATGCAGCTTTTGCAACACCCATTAAATTGTAGTTTGGAATATATTTTACACCTCCGTAATATGAGAGGGTTAAAAGCGATGCCTTCTCAGAAAGAATTGGACGGAGCTTTTGTGCAATCTCGATAAATGAGTAGACAGATATCTCCATCGCTATATTAAATGCATCTTTAGTAATATCGCTAAAACGACCACTTAATCCCTCTTTAGGAGCAAAAGCGATAGAGTGGACAACGAAATCTATCTTTCCGAACTCTTTTTCTAAACTCTCTTTAAGTGCCTCGATCTCTTCAGGCTTTGTAACATCGCATGGGTAGAGTCTCTCTTTGCACCCTAGCTCCTCTGCAATTGGTTCTAATTTTTTCTGAAACCTCTCGTTTAAGTAGGTAATTGCGAGCTCAGCACCCTGCTCTTGACACGCTTTAGCAATACCATACGCAATCGATTTTTTATTTGCAATACCTAAAACTATACCTTTTTTACCCTTCATTACCATTTTACAACCTTAAATTCTTTTTTAATAATTTTATCACAATCTTGCTATTATATGAGCAATATATTACAAAAGATAAAAAGGAGATAGAGTGGATGATATCCTTTTGCTCTCGACTGGTGGTACTTTTAACAAAGTTTACAACAGAATAAATGGCACACTTGAAATAGATAAAAGTGCATATGCTCTTCATAAAATTCAAGAAAAATGGCTTAGTAACTACCCTATTGATACAATTATTCACAAAGATTCACTCGACTTTACACCTGAAGATAGAGAGCAACTCAAGCATTATATTCTAAACTCTCCCTACTCAAAGATTGTTGTCATCCACGGTACCGACACCATGCATCTAAGTGCTAAAGTCGTTGCTAAAGCACTTAACGATAAAACTATTATTTTCACCGGTGCAATGGTACCTTTCTCAATAGATCCAATCGAAGCAACTGCCAATGTAGCCTCAGCTATTGGATTTCTCCATGCAACTAATAATAGTGCTGTTTATATTGCTCTTAATGGCAGAGTTGCGGAATATTCGAAGATAGAAAAAAATAGAACAGAGGGGTACTTTGAATATGTTACAAAAGAAAACACCAAATCCAATTAGTATAGATCTTTCAATAAATATGGTATCGGCTGTTTACCAAAATAACCCTTTTGATACATCCATCGGTAAATTTTTGCAGCTATAGGGCCTGCAGTACTTCCTCCATGCCCTCCATGTTCAACTAAAACAGAGACAATATATTGTGGATTCTCAAATGGTGCATAGGTTGTTAACCAAGCATGGGAGCGTCTAAAATACTCAAGATCTTCTTCTTTAGCTCGCTTCTTAACATCTTGTCCTATTGAAGTAACTTGTGCCGTACCCGTCTTTCCTGCTACCTTAATTGGTAGTTTACTCATTGCTTTAAATGCAGTACCATGGCGAACATTACAGACATCATACATACCATTTCGAACGATATTTAGAATATTTTTATCCACTTGAATCTTCTTCACCTTCTCTTCATAAGGTTTATTATCTATAAGTGTTGCAAAGTGTGGTGTTACTAAGTAGCCTGTAGCTAAGAGTGCCGTATATCGAGCAAGCTGCATCACAGTTATACTCGTATACCCCTGCCCAATTGCAGCAATAACAGTCTCTCCTTTATACCAAGGCTGATGGTATCGCTCTCGTTTCCATTTCTTTGAAGGAATAACCCCCTTATACTCTCTTGGTAAATCAACCCCAGTTTTAACACCCAATCCTAACTCATTCAGATTTTTAGAAAGCTTATCTATACCAATTTTAAGAGCCTTTTTATAGTAGAAAACATCGCAACTCTCACGAATTGACTTTCTAAGATCAACATTTCCATGCCCCCAGTGTGCCCAGCATCTAAATTTATGCTTACTCTTCCCAATTTGCATATACCCTTTACAGAACTCATGCTCAAGAGCTAAATTTCTACCCTCTTTTGCTGTTGCGAGTGCCACACCCATTTTTATAGTAGATCCAGGGGGGTATATAGCATGTACAAGTTTATTTGTAAATGGATGCTCTAAGTTATTGCGAATCTTGTTCCACTCTTTTACACTAATACCATCAACAAAAAGATTTGGATCATAACTAGGTGTACTTACTGCTGAAAGTATCTCTCCAGTTGTCTTCATCACAATTACTACTGCTGAACGATTCTCATCTACTAGCGTGTCATAAATAAATCTCTGTAGATCTACATCAACACTTAGTTGTAAATTTCTATTCCCAACTGGAGCTTTATAATCTAACTGCTCTAACTCTTTATTGTACGCATTTACTTTAGCAATACGATACCCAAGCTCACCTTGGAGCGTTTTATTATAGTACCTCTCTAAGCCACTCTTCCCTACCTTTCCAACGACTTTTACCACTTCATCGTTTGCTACAGCTTTTTTATTTGCTTTTCCAATATAGCCCACAATATGTGCTGTATATTTACCATATGGATAGAAGCGTTTTGTTGTAGGTTCAATCTTAATACTCTTGTCTAAACTCAACTCTGGATAGACCCTCATCATATCGTTATAGGCAATAAAATCAATTACCTGGATAAACCTATGGTTATAGGGAGAGTTTTTCTTCTTATAAACCTTTGTTAAGAGTGTAGTATTAAGATCACTAAATGAGTTTTTCAGCTTTTGCAGTGTTTGATTAAACTCTAAAGAACCTATCTTTAAGTGTGGCTTTAAACCTAAAGAGAAACCGATTAAGTTACTTGCCAAAAGCTTCCCATGTCTATCAAGTATCTCTCCACGAATTGGCTTTAGCTTTGTTTTTTGCTCTATATTCTCTTTTGCCAATCGTTCATAATAGAAGTTCGATTTTACACTCACCTCATAGAGCCGATTAATCAAGAGAGCCCATACTACAACCATTAAAAGAACAATAATTTTATAGTTCATAGTAAAACCGCCACAATAATATCGTAGATTATAGAGATAGCAATCAATCCATCATAATTAATACTATGCTGGTGCGTCACAATATCATAAAGCGTTAAAACAAAAAAGTAGATTAAATTAATCGAGACTACAGTTAAAACATAAACACAGCCACGACAAAGTTTTAAAAAGTGTAGTTTATTGTTTAAAAATATATAAAAAATTGTTGTTGAGATAAGAAGCAAAAAGAGTGGCAAGGAGAGATTTATCTCTAAATTCAACATATAAAGAGTTGCAAAAAGTGTATAGACAAGCTTATCTCTCTCAATACCAATAATAAACATCAAACCAGCAAAACCAATAAAGAGTGGCAGTGTCACATAGATAGAGATTAACATAGGGTAGAGTAAAACAATAATTAGCCAAAAAATAATCTTAAATACTTTTACTGAACCACTTAACATAGTTACACTCTATAGAGTAAAGATATCTCATTACAGACTGGAAAGTGTATACACTTTATGCAGTCTGCCCAAATTTTATGGTCTGGAATTTTATCTTTTGCTATCTCTTTAAACCCCAACTTTTTAAAAAAGTCAGCAATATAGGTTAATACTAAAATCTCTTTTACCCCTAAATCTTTTGCTTCCATTTTGCAAAACTCTACGAGTCTCTTTCCAGCACCTAAACCTCTTGCACTCTCATCTACTATTAAACTACGAATCTCAGCCAATTTTGGTGAATGAATATGAAGTGCAGCATACCCTATCAACTCCTGCTCCTTAAGAACAAGCGTATAACTTCGAATATTTGTCGCAACTTCATCATCGCTTCTTCGCAATATTACACCACTTTTTACCTCATCCTCTACCAATGCCTGCATTGCAGGAATATCGTAGAGAGTCGCTTTTCGTAACTCAATCAAACTCAACTCCAAAGATATAGCTAAGAATCTCTTGGTGCACTCTCTCTTGACCTCTTCTTTTAAGATTCGATATCACAATAGAGCCTGGAAACTCTCTTTTAAGCTTCGACATCTCTTTTTGATTAAGCTTATCAACTTTAGTAAAAATCGTTAGAAGCTTCTGATCATCTCGTATATGCTCTTCTAAAAACTTAGCCACTCTATTATCTATCTCTGTATTAGGATGCCTTGCATCTCGCAAATGAATAAAGAGTCGTATCGCTACACGATTTTGTATATACTCCAAAAGATTCTTCTGCCATAACTCTTTTGTACTCTTTGAAACTTTAGCATACCCAAAGCCTGGTAGATCCACAAAATAGAGAGGATACCGCTCACCTTTATAACTATACTCAATATCAAAAAAGTTAATAAGTTGTGTCTTTCCTGGTGTTGCAGAGCTCTTTGCTAAATTTTTTCGGTTTGTTAAATGATTAATAGTTGAGCTCTTTCCAACATTTGAACGCCCCATAAAAACTACTTCACTTCGGCTCTCATCAACACTATCTCGTATACTCTGAGCAGATTTAATAAAATCTGCTTTTACTACCGTAGGCGATTTTTGCACTTTTCTACTTTTTACTTGTATTAAAGATAAACTTCACAGGCTTCTTAGAGTTACTCTTAGCCACAGATGTCCCTTTTTTGTTATCAACTATAACTTGATCACCATAAACATCTCTATTTTTCTCATTATCATGTAAAACCACATTTCCAATTAAAATAAACTTATCTTCATTGGGAAGGTAGGTTAAAGAGTGGCTACTTCCACTAATATCTCTCCCTTTTTTCGTATTTTTAATAGTAAATCTGACATTACCAATTGCTTTATACTTCTTTGCCTCATTTTTTTTATCTAAAAAGACTATCAATTTATTACTATTAATTATACTATCACCCTCTTTTGCAACCACATTACCACTAAACTCAGCCTTGCTATCACCCTCTTTGTAGAAAAAATCCTTAGATGTAACCTCTAAACCACCTGCTATTGCTAATGATGATAAAACCAATATAGATATTAACAAACGCATAAACGCTCCTTTTTTAGTAATTATAGCAAAATAACATATGAGCTTTAACTTTTATTTCGCTTTTTTTATTGTAAATACCCCTTTTACATTTTTTGCTTTCGTTGTCTCTGTTGCTACATCATACTCCATAGAGACCCCTTGCATAATATGACTCAAGTTAGAGATAACAAATTCACCTGGTGTAATAATCTTTTTTGATCGAATATTATAAAAGCTCTTATTAGACTCATATCGTTTTCCATCTCTTTGAAGCACTCGAACATCATCAAGAAACTCTATAATACCACTCTTTGCCAATGCTCTTTGCGACTTCAAATACTCTATCTCATCAGTAGATACAAATGGCTTTGCCAAGAACCATATACCATCTATCTGATACGCTTGCTTTGCCAAGAGTGTCGACATTAAATGTGTTCTATTAATATCATACTCAATAAAGTTGCTTATCTCTATGCTCTTCTCATTTTTAGCTATCTTTGTATTCGTAAACTTTTGGTTAACAAGAAAGTACACAAGTATAGCAACAATAATGATAGAGATAAAAAGTACTTTTTCTACCCTACTTCCCATACAGATCTAAACTCTTCAATCCTTCCACTCATTTGCAAGAGATCTTCGATCATCTCTCTTACTGCACCATTTCCGCCAGATGCTTTTAGTATTGTATCTACTTTTTGTTTAACATACTCATTTGCGTTTGCTGGCACATACGATTTTCGAGCTCGTAGCAGCATTGGTAGATCATTCAAATCATCCCCAATTGCGGCTACACTCTCCCAACCAATATCGAGCTCTTTTAAAATCTCTTCAACAACTGCTCTTTTATCTTTGACCCCTTGGTAGAGATAGTTAATTTGTAACTCTTTGGCTCGCTTTGTAACTATCTGAGACTCTCTTCCAGTCACTATTGCCACATAGCCACCTAGTCGCATCCAACTTACTATCGCTAAACCATCTTTTACACAAAAACTCTTTATCTCTTCACCACTATTTGTGTATGTAATCTTCCCATCTGTCATAGTACCATCAACATCTAGCAGCAAAAGTTTTATACTCATAGAACACCTTTAGTACTTGGTACACCTATTCGATCATTTTTTACCACAGCCCTTCTTAGTGCAACTGCAAATGCCTTAAACGAAGCCTCTGCAATATGGTGTCTATTTGTTCCTCTGTTATAGACTAAATGGAGATTTAGAGGCATATTAAATGCTACAGATTTAAAAAACTCCTCTACCAACTCTAAGTCAAATCCATTTATAGACCCCTCATTAAGCGGTAACTCACAAACTAAATATGCACGATTAGAGAGATCAATATCACAACTTACACTCGCTTCATCCATAACAACTGTTGCATTTCCATACCGCTCTATTCCTTTTGCTGGATAGATAGCCTCACCGAGAGCCTTACCCAAAACAATACCTACATCTTCTACACTATGGTGTGCATCTATATGCAAATCACCCTTGCATTCTACTTTTAAATCAATAAGAGAGTGCCTTGCAAAGGCATCGAGCATATGGTCAAAAAAGCCAATGCCTGTTGTAATATCTGCCTTTCCAGCTCCATAAAGATTTAACTCTACTTTTATATCTGTCTCTTTTGTCTTTCTACTTCGTTGTATCATCTTACTTCCTTATAATAAAGCCACCAGCAACATTATGATCTTTGATAAAGTCTCGTGCTTCCTCTTCTGAGCCAAAGCCCATTACATGAACTCTATAGATAACTGCTGTCTTCTCTGAGAGCCCACTCTTAACAATAACCTCTTTGTCAGCAGCAAGCTCTTGGTATCTCTTTTGTGTTCGCAATGCATTCGCTTTGATAGCAAATGCACCCACTTGCACACCAAAGTTTGTAAGCTTCACTTTTGGCTTCGCTACACCAACTTTTGGCTGATATACTTTACCCGCAAAACCGACAACCTCTAATTTTACATGACAAATACCCTTTTTGTCAATACCTATCTCTTTACCTACTTTATAAGAGCAATCTGCTACCCTTCCAGCAACAAATGGTCCTCTATCGTTTACACGAGCAATTGTACTTTTACCATTATCTAAATTTGTAATCTTTACCATTGTATCCATTGGCCAAGTTTTGTGTGCAATAGTCTGATCATACATATTATAGGTTTCACCATTACTTGTCTGCTTCCCATGGAAATTTGGTCCATACCAACTTGCAATACCTGTCATGGTATCACCTACTCCAACATATGTTGGATGGTAAACCCTACCATTGACTACATATGTTCTCATTGTCGCTCGATGGCGTGCTTCACTTGTATAGCCACCTTTTATATGTAGAGCAGGATTTCCACTCCTTACGGTAGTTGTATCATCACTTTCAATACCACCGCTATTGGTTGTAATCTCTTCACCTTCAATATAGTATGGGGTAGATTTACTAAAGAGACTACACCCACTAATAAAAAATAGTAATACCAATAAAACAATTCCAGTTTTCACATAAGGCTCCAATTTTAATATTAAAAAATTTTAATTATTATTCCTAATTAAGCCTTTAAAGAGCCTTTGTGCATTTTCAAAAATAATATTTTCTAACTCTTTTTCATCAATAGCACTTAAATCAGCCATTTTTTCTAAGACTAATCTACAATATGCAGGCTCATTTCGTTTACCTCTGTATGGATGTGGTGTCAAGTATGGGCCATCTGTCTCTATAAGGAGCTTATCTTTTGGTATCTTAGGGTAAACATTTGCCAACTTTTTAGCATTCTTAAAAGTTAAAACCCCTCCAATTCCAAAATAAAAGCCTCTCTCAGCCAACTCCAAAAGCCCCTCGTTTGCATTATAGCAGTGCAATACACCACCAACTTTTGCATACTCTTTTAAGATATTTTTAGAATCCAAACTCGCCTCTCTAATATGTACAATCAGCGGTTTATTGTATTCATTAGCAAGTTCTATCTGTTTAATAAAGATCTCTTTTTGTAGCTGCTTCTCTAACTTTTTTTCCTCATCAGTCTCTGGCAACCTATAGTAATCTAACCCACACTCCCCAACAGCCACACACTTAGGATGTTTAATATTATCTTTTAAATACTCTATATCAAACTTCTCTTTATCATACGGATGCACCCCAACAGCAAAAAATATCTCTTCATAACTTTCTGCCAACTCAATTGCTCTAGGCATTGTAGAAGGGTCTGCCCCTGGAATTATAAACTTCCCTACCCCAGCCTCTTTCGCACGAGCTAACACTTCATCAAAATCCTCTTGAAATCTAACATCATCTAAATGGCAATGTGTATCTATAATCATTTTTACCTCACATATTTAAGCTTAGAGCCTAGAGCGAAGAGCATAGAGCTATTAATTGTTAAGCTCTCAGCTCTTGGCCCTAAGCTCTAGGCTTCAATATCTTCTTCGCAAACTCAAGCGACTCTTTATCAAAATTCTCGCCGCCAATAATTCTTGCAATCTCTTCTACTCTCTCTTGCTCACTAAGCACTTTTGCGTAGCTGCCGCTACTATCTTTATTAATAAAGATATGCCTATTGGCTTTAGAGCTAAGATGCGGTTGGTGTGATATTGCAAAAATTTGGTAACTTTTAGAGAGTTTACTAATCATATTCGCAATGGCAATCGACTCATCTCCACTTACATTAGCATCGATCTCATCTAAGATTATTACACCCTCATCTACCCTGCTATCTGCATTGACAGTAAGTAAGGCTAAACGCACTCTGTTAAACTCTCCGCCACTTAAGTGCTCTACTTTGCTACCATCTAACTCTATTGTGAGTTCATCGCTTCCTAACTCATACAACTCACTTTTACTAAATATAAACTCTGCTCTAGGTAGCTTTAACTCTTTTAAATACTCAAAAAGCCGCTCTTCAATTACCTTTGCACCCTCTTTTCGAGCTTTAGAAATTCTAGTCGCCAACTTCTCTAACTCACTTTTGCGTTTATCTATAAACTCCTCTAAGTGACTTACATCCTCATTTATTGTCTCGAAGCTACTCAGCTCAACTCTTTTCTCTTCTAAATACTCTAATGCATCACTAATCGTTCCAAAGCGTTTAATTAGAGCATTTAACTCCTCTAATCTATTTAAAACCTCTTCAATATTTACCTCTGCCAACTCTTCGCTTAAACTCTCTATATCTTCTAAATCACTTCGAAGTTGGTTCATTGCATCACTGAAGTAGCTACTATCTTTATTAAGCATACCAAAGAGCTCATGCACATCATCTTCGTACTCAAATATCGCATCTACCCTACTTGCAATTTCGCTAATTTTATCGATTTTCGAGAGTTGCTTCTTTATCGTTAAAAGCTCCTCATACTCCCCCTTTTTTGGGTTCAGCGAAGTAATCTTTTCTATCTCGTACTTTAAAAACTCTACCCGCTCGTTTGACTTCTTTATCTTCTCTCTAAGGCTCTCTAACTCTGCCTCTTTCTGCTTATATTCGCTATAGAGACTTTTATACTCACTCAGGCTCTCTACAAATGCACTATCTGCACTCCCACAGTAATTATCCACAACATCTAAAAGAGCCTCATTCTCAAAGCCCTTCATCTGCCGTACACTAATATACGATAGATAATCCCCAAACATCTCTTTTAGAGCCTTTTTTGAGATCTTCTGCCCATCTAAAAAGAAGCGTACTCTATCTCTCTTTATAGCCTTAATAGTTATCTCATCATCAAGCTCATACGCTTCGCTTTCTAAATCTTTTGGCTTCAAAAGCTCCACTTCGCAAAGATTCGCCTCTTGGTTGCTAAGCCCAAAGTTTGCTAAAATAGCCCCCATAAAAACAGACTTTCCAGCACCACTAGGGCCTGTGATAATATTTAAGCCTTTATCAAACTCTATATCTAACTCTTTAAAGCCCAAAAGCTCTTTTATATAGACTCTTCTTAGCATCAATCTTCACCCCACGATAGCTTATCTCTTAGCACTCTAAAGTAGTTTCGCTCTTTTCTATGCAAGAGCTTTGCACTCTTACAAGCTCCACGAATCTCTAAGATATCCTCTCTATCAAGCTCATAACTATCTTGCCCATCTATTACAACAAGCAGCTTCTTATTAGGGGTCTTAATCTTAATAGTAAAATCTGCTGGCATCACAAGTGGTCGCTGTGTTAAAGAGTGTGGGCAAATAGGCGTTAAAATAAATGCCTTCGTAAGCGGATACATCACAGGCCCATCAGCCGCTAAATTATAAGCAGTCGATCCTGTAGGAGTAGAGATAATGAGCCCATCACCTCTATATCTATTGATCATATCATCCTCAACATAGGTTTCGATTGTTGCCATCTTAGAGACTGTTGGTCTTGTTACAACTACATCATTAAACCCAAAAAACTGTATCTCTTTATTAATCCCCTCTATCTTACCACTAATCATCATCCGCTCGTCAATTCGGCACTCGCCACGCTTTAACTGCTTTAAAAAACTCTCCACTTCAGAGATTCTCACATCAGCCAAAAAACCTAAATTTCCAGCATTAATACCAGCTACTGGTTTCCCATACTTATATCCGCGTCTTACAAGCGATAGCAGCGTTCCATCACCTCCAAGTGAAACTAAAAAGTCGCACTTTTTGCACATAGTAGCAAAATCGATACCCTCTTCCGCTAAGCCTATCATCTTTGCCGACTTCTTGCCAATATACACACTAATACCATATTTTTCAAACTTCGCTTTAATATCTAAAAAGGTCTCTTTAAGCTCTGGTGCATCAGGCTTTAGGGTAAATCCAGCACACGAATACTCTTTAATACTCTTTTCCAATTTTAGCCCTTAATTTACAGTTAAAAATAGGGTACCATATTGGTACTTTAATTTAGGTTTAATTCTTCACCATTCCTATAAATTGCAATCTTTAACCCCTCTTTTGGATTTTTATTGCAATACTCTTTAACTTGCTCTAACTCTTTAATTTTAGTAAAATTGGTAAAGTCGCTATAGATGCTATTTAAAAAATTGTAGTCTAAATAGGGAGCATTTAAAGCACTTACTACAATCCCACCTTTTGCAACTATCTTTGGCAACCTCTTTACAATTTTTGCATAATCCTCCTCTACGCTAAAGCTCCCACGCTGAAATGTAGGCGGGTCAATTACAACTATATCAAATGCTGCAGCTCTTTCAATCTTTGGAAACGACTTTAAAATATTTAACTTCCAAAACTTTACCGAGCTATTGAGCCCATTTATCGCGTGATTTCTATTACCAACTGCTAATACCCCTTTGCTCATATCGACATTTATAACCTCTTTAGCGCCACCACTTTTAGCCGCTAAACTAAAGCCACAAGTGTAAGCAAAGAGGTTTAAAACCCTTTTATCTTTAGCAATACTCTTTACATAAGCTCTCCCATTTCTCATATCGCCAAAGTAGCCAATATTTTGGTTGCTTAAATCTAAACTATACTTTATACCATCTTCTATTGCAAAAAGGCTCTCTTCTAGCTCGCCACTTATCACCTCTAGCTTATTATCGTAGCGACTCTTATAAATTAAATTTTTATGGCGTGAATTTTGCATAAACTCTAGCAAAGCCCCTAAAAGCTCCTCTTTATACCCAATCTCTTTATAACTTTGCACCAACAAAGTAGTATCTATAGAGTCTATTATAATATCTTCAAACCCACTAAAACACTTCCCCCGCCCATGAAAAAGGCGTCTAAACTCACTATCTAAATTTTTAGCATTCTCTTCTATCACTTTTAAAACTGTTTGCAAAAATTTATTCCTTATAATCATTTTTATTATTATATTCACTATCAGATAAAATTGCTAAGTTTTTTTGAAATCAATAAACTATTTGACAAAACAGCAACAAATAATACATTACTCTTTTTATAAAAAAAGGTTAAAAACTATAAAGAAAGAAGAGTAATTTATTCTTCACCTAACGCAAAACTATTTTCAATTTCTAAATCAAATATGATTTTATATTAAGTCATCATAATTAAATTTATCATTTTACTACTTTTCTTACAAATAACAGTTCATTTAAAGTATCCCTTCAATTTGCAAATATCAGTCTAGCTTAGCTATAATATTCCTTGTGTAAATAGTTGCTCACTCCACAAAGTGAATCGTATAAAGGAATGGCTGCATACTGAACGTGTTCTTAGCCAATTACTTTATTCCACTTTACTTACAAAAAACGGGGGGGAGAATATGAAAAAAATTATTTTTTTGGTAATTATCATACTATTAGGATGCTCAGAACAAATAAATCATAAAATATCAATAAACTGTAAAAAAATCATATTAACAGTACGAGATGAACCTATAAATAGTCAATCAAAATCTCACTCTTTTTCTATTTATGAAATAAAACAAAATGAAATTACATTTCAAAAAATAGTTGCCCTTATCAACAATAATCAAACTGGTTGGTATAAACCTATAATTACTCCTATCGAATCTATTATTCCTATTTTTGAAATCAAAGGAGAAAAATTTATATTTTTTAGTTTTTCCGGAAAAGAGCTAGTCTATAAAGTTGATAATAATCATAATTATCTTATAAAAGATTTTAATGAAAAAGAATTATCATTTTTATTAAATTATGCAAAAAAACATAAACCTATTGAAAAAAGATAAGCTTAAATTTAAATATAACAAATTCTTGAACGATAAATAAGCTATCGTGCAGAGGTTTACTCTACACGAACTTTAATTTCGCCACCTTCTGCGTCGAAGATTACTTTGTCGCCATCTTTTACAGAGCCTTCTAGGATCTTCTCTGCCAAGGTGTCTTCGATAAGCTCTTGTACTGCTCTTTTGAGTGGTCTTGCACCATATACTGGGTCGAAGCCTGCATCGGCAATTAGCTCTTTTGCTGCTTCGGTTACTTCAATTTCTATGTCTCTCTCTTTCAATTTAGACTTCACTCCTACTAGCAAGATATCTACAATTTTCTTAATCTCTTCTTTGCCTAATGGGTTGAAGATTATTAAGTCATCTAATCTGTTTATAAATTCTGGCTTAAAGTAGTTTTTAAGCTCTGCTCTTACTGCTACTTCTCTATCTTGTGGGTCTTTTAACTCCATAATTTTATCACTAGCGATGTTACTTGTTAAGATAATAATTGTGTTTTTAAAATCAACTGTAACACCTTTATTATCTGTTAAGCGACCATCATCTAGAACTTGCAACAAGATGTTAAATACATCTGGGTGTGCCTTTTCTACCTCATCGAATAAGATTACACTATATGGCTTTCTTCTAACCGCTTCGGTTAGTTGTCCACCCTCTTCGTAACCAACATAGCCTGGTGCTGCACCAACTAATCGGCTTACAGAGTGTTTCTCCATATATTCGGTCATATCAAAGCGAATTAACGCTTTTTCTGTATCGAACAAGAACTTCGCTAACGCTTTAGCAGTTTGTGTCTTACCAACACCTGTTGGTCCTAGGAATAAGAAACTTCCTATTGGTCTATTTTGGTCAGAAAGTCCCGCTTTATTACGCTTAATTGCACGAGATACCGCTCTAATTGCTGCATCTTGTCCGACAACCTCTTGTTTTAGATGCTCTTCGATTTGTAAGAGCTTTTCTCTCTCGCTTTGGAGCATCTTCGTTACTGGAATACCAGTCCAGCGGCTAACAATACCTGCTATCATCTCTTCGTCAACTGCATTTTTAAGCAAGGTTCCTGCTTTTTGCATTCTATCCCACTGAGCATTAAGCTCCTCGAGCTCTTGTTGCAATTTAGGAATCTCCCCATACTCGATCTCTGCAGCTTTGTTAAAGTTTGCTTCGCGTTTAGCAAGCTCTGCTTCTCGTTTTTTCTCTTCGATTGCTTGCTTGATTTGTGCAATCTTGTTAAATATCTCTTTTTCACTCTGGAACTGAGACTCTAACGCTCTTTTTTGCTCTTCGAGGTTTGCTAACTCTTTCTCAAGCTCTTTGATCTTCTCTTCATTTTTAGGAGTAAGCTCCATCTTTAACGCTTCGATCTCTACTTGGATCTTTTGAATCTCTCTTTTTATTTTAGAGAGTTCAAATGGCTCACTCTCGATTTGCATCTTCAGCTCTGCTGCACCTTCATCAATTAAGTCGATAGCCTTATCTGGCAAGAATCTATCGGTAATATATCTGTTCGATAGCTTCACCGCTGCAATTAAAGCACTATCTAAAATTTGTACATTGTGGTGAGCCTCGAGTCGCTCTTTAATTCCACGCATAATTTGTAGTGCCTCATCGATACTTGGCTCATCAACCTTTACAGGCTGGAATCTTCTTTGGAGTGCTGCATCTTTTTCGATATATTTTCTATACTCTTTGAGCGTTGTAGCACCAATTGTGTGTAGCTCTCCTCTTGCTAGCATCGGTTTGAGCATATTTGCTGCATCCATACTTCCCTCGCTAGCTCCTGCACCTACAATTGTGTGGATTTCGTCGATAAAGAGGATAATATTACCATCTTTTTTAACCTCTTCGATAACTGCTTTTAATCTATCTTCGAACTCCCCACGATACTTAGCCCCTGCAATAAGTGCAGCCATATCTAGCTCGATAACCTTTTTATTTTGCAGCGATACAGGTACAAGCTTATCTACAATTCTCTGAGCCAAACCCTCTACAATTGCTGTTTTACCAACACCTGGTTCACCAAGTAAGATTGGGTTGTTTTTTGTCTTTCTAATCAAGATCTGCATGACACGTTGGATCTCTTCGTCTCGTCCAATTACAGGGTCTAACTCGCCATTAATCGCCTTTTGTGTTAGGTTAATACCATACTTCTCTAACGCCTCTAGCTTCTCATCGTCTGTTTGGCTCTCGATTGTTTTACCACCTCTTAGAGCCTCTAAGTTTTTCTTTAGCTCCATTAAATCTACATACTTCCCAATTGTATCTTTAATAAAGCTCTCATTAATATTAGCAATTATCCATGTATCTACTGAGAGATACTTATCGCCATTTGCTGCCATTTGTCCCTCGGCACTTTGCAGACTTCTTACTGTATTTTGCGAAAGTCTAATAGACTCTTTTGTTACACTTGAACTGGTTGGAAGTTTTTTTGCCATCGATGAAACATCTAGCTCAATTGCAGCTTTATCTACTCCCATTTTATTAAATACTTGATTTAAAATAGAACCACTATTAGTTAGTTGTGCCCATATAAGATGAATTGGCTCAACCTCTGGGTTTTTATTATGCAGTGCTAATGATAAACCAGATTCTATAGTTTGTGTCATTTGGTGTGTTAATTTCTCTAAAATATTACTCATTTCTCTTCTCCTAAATTTAATTTGTGCTATTCTATCATAAAAAAAGAACTCTATTTGCTATCTAAGTTGCAAAAGCGAAAGTAAAAACGAAAGCTAATCCGACTTTAAGTGATTATTAAATAAAATAGCCGTTAAAATTACTTAAAAGGCAATAAGACCTATGTTTAAAAAAGACAAAAAAGTAATCCTATCTACTTTTCTCGCAATATCTTCTGCACTTTTTATTGCAAACCCAATCGAAGCAAAGAGTACAAAAGATGAGTCAAAACTCGAAGCATACCTTAAATTTACACGCGTACTTAACCTTATAGAAGATCAATATGTAGACGAAATAAATACCACGGCACTTATCAATAAAGCTCTTAAGGGCTTATTAGCAAACCTCGATGCACACTCTGCCTATATGGATGCCAAATCTTTTAAAGATCTCAATATCCAAACCAAAGGAGAGTTTGGAGGTTTAGGAATAGTTGTTGGTATGAAAAAAGGGGTATTAACCGTTATTGCACCAATAGATGATACCCCTGCACAAAGAGCAGGGATTAAAGCAGGAGATATAATCCTTAAAATCGATAATAAGTCAACACTAGGCATGACAATTGATGAAACTGTAAACTTAATGCGTGGAAAGCCAAAAACAAAGATTAAACTTACCGTTGTAAGAAAGGGCGAAAGCAAACCACTTGTCTTTGAGATTGTAAGAGATATTATTAAAATTCAATCTGTAAAACATAAATTTATCTATCTTGATAAAAAGAAGCAAAAGAAGGTACTCTATATCCATATCTCATCTTTTGACTCGAAAGTTGTTAATAGTGTTCAAAAAATTCTTAAAGAGAATCCAAATGCAAAAGGTATTATTTTTGACCTTCGTAACAACCCTGGTGGGTTACTTAGCCAGGCAACCGGACTTTTAGATATGTTTATCGATAAAGGTATTCTTGTAAGCCAAAAAGGGCGAGATAAAGAGGAGAATACAGTCTATAAGGCACACAGTGCAAATACAAATACAAAAATACCTATTACAGTTTTAGTAAATAGTGGAAGTGCAAGTGCAAGTGAGATTGTAAGTGGTGCCCTACAAGATACACACAGAGGTGTTATTGTAGGTGAGCAGACATTTGGAAAAGGAAGCGTTCAGATAGTAGTTCCTATTGGAAAAGATGAAGGTGTAAAACTTACAGTGGCTCGCTACTACCTCCCTAGCGGTAGAACAATCCAAAATAAAGGGGTAACACCTGACATCATTGTCTATCCTGGACCAGTAAATAAGAAAAAAGAGAGTGAATTTGTAATTAAAGAGAATGAACTCAAACAACACCTCAAGAGTGAGCTCGAGAAATTAGATGAAAACACCACTGTAAACGATAGAAACGCAACAAAAGATAGCAATACAACAAAAGCTACCAAAAAGAACAAAAGAGTAATTACGAAAAAAGATCTCTACAAAGATGCCCAATTAAAGAGTGCACTTGATATCTTAAAAGTTTTACTAATCGAAAAGGGAACGAATGGAAAAAACTGAGTT
>JALVWQ010000033.1:0-2623 GCA_027034975.1 Campylobacteraceae bacterium | reverse complement strand
AAAACTAATGAAAAGATGGATAAAGATAGATTCCGTCAAGGCTTAGGTGGATTAAAAGAGGCTTATGAAGAGGTTTTAAGAAGAATTCAAAATAGATAAAGGGAAAAGATGAAAGCAGTAGTAAATGTATATCTAAAAGAGGGAGTACTTGACCCACAAGGGAAGGCTGCTCACCATGCACTAGAGAGCCTTGGATTTAAGGGTGTGAATGATGTTAGAATTGGTAAACAAATAGTTATCAACTTAGATGCACAAAGTAAAGAAGAGGCACTCAAAGAGGTAGAACAGATGAGCGAAACTCTTTTAGCAAATACTGTTATTGAAGATTATGATATAGAGATTGTAGAATGAAAAAAGCAGTAGTTTTAAGATTTCCTGGTACAAATTGCGAGTTTGATACAGAATACGCATTAAAGAAACAAGGCTTTGATGTAGAGATTGTTTGGCACAAAGAGGAGACTCTACCAGAGTGCGATCTAGTAGTAGTTCCAGGTGGTTTTAGCTATGGTGACTACTTAAGATCTGGCTCTATTGCTAGGTTTGCACCGATTATGAAAGCTGTAGCAAAATATGCTAATAAGGGTGGATATGTTTTAGGTATCTGTAATGGTTTCCAGATTCTTACAGAAGCTGGCTTGCTGCCAGGAGCACTAAAGAGAAACAATAACCTACACTTTATCTCTAAAATGCAACATATCAAAGTTGTAAATAACGATAACAAATTTTTAAGCAAATGCAGAGTTGGTGAAATATTAGAGGTTCCAGTAGCTCATGCAGATGGTAACTACTATATCGACGATGCAGGATTAGAAGAGCTTAAAAAGAATAAGCAAATATTAGTGAGATATTGCGACGAAAATGGTAACCCTATGGTTTTAAATGGATCCGTAGAGCAAATTGCTGGAGTATGTAATAAAAATAAAAATGTATTTGGCTTAATGCCACACCCAGAACGAGCAATAGAGTTAATTTTAGGCTCCACTGATGGAGTAAAAATGCTAGAGGGATTGGCTTCTTGAGACTCCCCTCTCTCAACTTAAAAGTACTACTCTTAACACTTTTTATCAATCTACTTGTTGCAGCAAATACCCCATTTAGCTACAGTTATATTCCAAAGAAAGTATATAAGAAGCAGCTCTTCCCTGTAACAATTTTAGTTAAACACTACAACCCTAAAGATCCACCCCATTTTGAGTATGACTCGCTCTCGCTTATGCAACCAATCGACTATAAGCCAATTACAGTAATTAATAAAGATGAGGCTTTCTTTACATTCTACTTTAAAGCACCCTCCGATAAAGAACTATTAAAAGTACCTGCTCTAACGATTTGGACACTCTCTTATACCTATATCTTGCAAGCAAAAGAGGTACCAATTAAAGAATTAGAGGGTATAGACAGGAGCAATTTTAGCAACCTACTAGCTTCCAATTTTCGTGTAAATAGCATCAATATCGATACCTATGATGCAAATAGCTCTTTGGTTACGCTCCATCTTGAAGCAACTGAAGCAAATATCGAAGATTTTCATATACCAAATGTCAATGATGATGGAATAGAAAATATAAAACGAGATGGTGCACGAGTTACTGCAAACTACTACTTTGTAATTCCTAGTAAGCAACAAAAGATCTCATTTACATACTATAACCTTATAAAGAATAAGCTTATCTCAATCCCTGTAAACATTGAGAACAGCAGCCATAAGGTAGAGAAGCTTAATCCTAAAGAGTTAACTTTTGATACAATTAAAAAATATACTCTTATTGGTGCAACACTCCTTTTTCTTCTACTCTCCTATCTAACTAGAGATTATCTCTATCTAGCTGTTACAGCCCTATTGATAGGAGTTATAATATACCTCTACCTTCCAAATAAAAGTATCTGCGTTCCAGAGGGTGCATCGCTCTATATTTTACCTACAAATAATAGCAATGTCATTACGCAGATTGAGCGGCAATTTACTACACCAATAATCAATAAATATAGAAAATTCAATAAAATAGACTATAATGGATTAAAAGGATGGATTAAAGATGAAGATTTATGCAAAGATTAGATTCTACTGGGGAGCCTTTGTAATATCTACGGTTGTTGCAGCAGGTATGATACCCCTTATTACAATTTTCCCAAAATATAAGGGAACAATCATGCATAAATTAAATAGATTTATCCTCTTTTTAATGGGTGCAAATTTAAAAACTTATGGAAAAAGAGATGAGAAAGCTAATCTCTTCTTAATGAATCACCAAGGTATAATGGATATTATTGCCCTAGAAGCAGTAGAAAATACCCACTTTTGTTGGGTTGCTAAAAAAGAGCTCTTCGATGCTCTATGGTTTGGATATCTTTTAAAAAATGGGGAAATGATCTCAGTAGATAGAGAGAATAAAGCTGGATTAATTAAGCTCCTTAAAGATACAAAAGAGTCTATTGAGGTAAAAAATCGAGCTGTTGCCATCTTTCCTGAGGGTACTCGAAGTGCTACGCAAAAGTTACTTCCATTTAAGGCAGGTGCAAAACTTATTGCCAATAAGTTAAATATGCGGGTGCAACCAATAGTGATAACAGGAAGTAAAAATGTTCTTAACGAGCATAACAAAACAGGACACAGTGGAACCAT
>JALVWQ010000032.1 GCA_027034975.1 Campylobacteraceae bacterium | reverse complement strand
AGAGATGCCAATTTATAAGCAATCATATCAATCTCAAGGCTCTCTTGCAGATACTTCACTAAATCGATACCACTATCGTAAACCTTTGCACCCATTACCTCTTCGATAATCTCTTCCCCTTTTTTCGCCGCAACTGCTTCGATTCTTGGTATCTCTTTTGCAACAATTGCACTCCCCACACTCTTTTGAATCTTCTGTAAAGAGCGAAACTCCTCTGTTGTAACAATAGAGATCGCTACCCCATCTTTTCCAGCTCGCCCTGTTCTTCCGATTCTATGCACATACGACTGGCTATCAAATGGAATATGATAGTTAAAGACATGGCTTACATCGTTTACATCTAAACCTCTTGCGGCTACATCGGTTGCGATTAAGATCTCTAAAGAACCCTTTTTAAAATCTTTAATTGTTGCCTCTCGCTCTCTTTGGCTCATATCGCCATGCAGACCCTTACAGCTATACCCAACTGCATTAAGTGCTGTAGCGAGTCTATCGACCTCTCTTCTCATACGGCAAAAGATTATCGACTTCTTTGGATCGTAGTAATCCATGAGCCGTCTTAGGGCATCATCTTTCTCTCGCTCATCAACAACATAAAACTCCTGCTCGATATTTGCATTTGTCACCTCTGCTTGTGTAATTGCAACACTCTTTGGCTCATGCAAAATCTTCTCTGCTAAAGCTTTAATCTCTTTTGACATCGTAGCAGAAAAGAGAAGTGTCTGTCGCTTACTTGGTAAAAAGCTAAAGATCTTCTTAATATCATCTAGAAAGCCCATATCGAGCATCTCATCTGCCTCATCTAAAACAACAATAGCTGGATCGATACTAATCTTTTTACTCTCTAAAAGGTCAATTAAACGCCCCGGAGTTGCAACAACTACCGAAGCACTCTTAATATGCTCGATCTGTCTATTATATGGAGCTCCACCATAAACTGTGGCACTCTTCACGCCAAGCTCTTTACCAAATCTATAGACCTCATCACTCACTTGCATTGCAAGCTCTCTAGTAGGTGTAATAATAAGTGCCTCTACCTTGCCATTAAGTTCTATATTATTTAAAATGGGGAGTGCAAATGCCGCAGTCTTTCCTGTTCCTGTGTGTGCTTGTCCAATAACATCTTCGCCTGCAAGTACAAGTGGAATCGCCTCTTTTTGTATAGGGCTTGGCTCTCTAAATCCTGCATCTTTAATGGCTTTTGCCAACTCTGGTTTAAAATTAAAATCTTCAAATTTCATATATATCTCTTTCTATCATAATATAGTTTACATTCAGATACCTTATTTTTACTCTCTATGCAAACATGATAGTGTTAAATCTTAATCGAAAGAAACAAAACGCAGTCAAAAGTAGTAAAAAGTAGCTAAAACAAAACTTAACGCAAGTATAACTGCTTTTTATTAAGCGCGGTTGACTTTATTGTATAATTACATAAAAAAAGGCTACTATGACAAAAATGCGATTTATCTCATGGAATGTAAACGGTATCCGTGCAGTTGCACGAAAAGAGGGACTTAGGTGGGTCGACAACGATACCCCAGATATACTCGCCATTCAAGAGATAAAAGCCGAAATCGACCAAATTCCAGATACTCTTTTTGAGCACCAATATAAAAATCTATATGTTAGCTCTTCGCACAAAAAGGGGCAATCTGGCGTAGCCCTCTTTACCGACATAACGCCAAGCTACACAAGCAACTGCTACGAAGTCGATATTTTACATGAGGGGCGAATAAACGAGATCCATTTCGATAATATCGTATTTTTTAATGTATACTTTCCTAACGGACAACGCTCTCAAGAACGCTTAGAGTATAAACTAAGCTTTTATAAGAGATTTTTTGAGTATATCGAAGCACTTAGAAGAAAAGGGATGGATATAATCTTTTGCGGAGATATAAACACAGCCCACAAAGCTATCGACCTAGCAAGACCAAAAGAGAACGAAGAAACTTCTGGTTTTCTTCCTATCGAGAGAGCGTGGATTGATAAAGTTATAGCTGCTGGATATATCGATACCTTTCGCTATATCCACGGTGAAAAAACAGAACAATACACATGGTGGTCTATGCGAACCCGTGCAAGAGAGCGAAATGTAGGCTGGAGAATCGACTACTTCTTTGTCTCCAACTCACTAAAAGAGAAGATAGTAGATGCAGGTATCCTCACACAAATCCAAGGCAGCGACCACTGCCCTATCTACTTAGATATTGACCTTTAAACCTTTATTGGTTTTAATACAAAGCTAAACCTAGAGCCTTTTTGGGTACTTGCAATCTCTAACTCCAACTTATGGAGCTTCAAGATGTAATCTACGATATACAGTCCCATTCCAATAGAGTTATTCCAGCTAATGCCATCGACTCTGTAAAATTTCTCTTTTATTCTTGCAATATCTTTGCTCTCAATTCCCACGCCGAAATCTATCACCTCTGCGCGTTCTTTATTGCATTTTATAATAACTTCGTCTTCGGAGTATTTAAGAGCATTTTCAACCAAATTTATAAATACATTCTCCAGCATATTTCTATCG
>JALVWQ010000031.1 GCA_027034975.1 Campylobacteraceae bacterium | reverse complement strand
CTGGTGAGAGTATGACTTGTACTAAAACAGGGAAAGCAAAAGCTGGACAATACGCAAATGAGGCAACAGCAACAGGAAAAGATCCACAAGGAAAAACAGTTACAGATAAAGACCCATCACACTACTACGGTAAAGCACTATCTTGCTTAGGTGACTTTGTATGGTTAGATGCAAATAGTAATGGTATCCAAGATGGAAGTGAAAATGGCATTGCTGGAGCAAAAGTAGAGCTCCTAGATAGCAACGGTAATCCAGCAAAAGATTTCTTTGGAAATACAGTAGCACCGCAAACAACAGGAGCTGATGGAAAGTATAAGTTCTGTAAATTAAGTGATGGGAAATATATAGTAAAAGTAACACCACCAACTGGATATATCATCTCTCCAAAAGATCAAGGAAGTGATGATGCTAAAGATAGCGATATTGCACCAACTACAGGAAAGACAACAGTTATTAACCTCCCAGAGGGTGCAAACGATATGAAGTGGGATGCAGGTGTTTATAAGCCAGAAGGTTGCTTAGGTAACTTTATCTGGGAAGATAAAAACGCTAATGGTATCCAAGATGCAGGTGAGAGTGGTGTTAAAGGAGCAAAAGTAGAGCTACTTCAAGCAAACGGTAACCCAGCTAAAGATGGCTATGGTAATCCAGTTGCTCCACAAATTACAGGTGATAATGGAGAGTATAAGTTCTGTAAGCTTGATGGTGGTGACTATATAGTAAAAGTTACTCCACCAAGTGGCTATGTAATCTCTCCTAAAGATCAAGGAGGCGATAACAATAAAGATAGTGATATCGATCCAACTACAGGAAAAACAACAACTATTATACTCCCTACAGGTGGTAGTGATATGAGTTGGGATGGTGGATTATACAGACCAGCTTGTATAGGTGATATAGTATGGTTAGATTATGATGGAAATGGTATCCAAGATAATAATAGCAATGAGACAGGAATAGAGGGAGTAGTGGTTACACTTATGGATAGCAATGGAAATAGTGTAACAGATATTAATGGTAATGCTGTAGCTCCACAAACAACAGGAGCAGATGGTAAATACCAATTCTGTAACCTCAAACCTGGAAGCTATAAAGTTAAAATGTTCAAAGATGATGACCTATATTATGTAACATACAAAGATAAAGGAAACGATGAGGCAAAAGATAGTGATATTAATCCAGATGACTACACTACAGATCCAGTAACACTCAGTAGTGGAGATGACTATAAAGATTTAGATGGTGGATACTTCAAGTGTGGTTCACTCATTGGAGTCTACTCAATTATCCCAATGGGAGGTATGCAAGCATATAGTGTCAATAGTACAGCACTTAAAGGCTTAAGTGTTAAAATCTATGACGCAACTGGACATTTAGTTCAAGAGGTAAAAACTGATAGCAAAGGACGCTTTAAAGCAGATAATCTCCTACCAGGAAGATACAAAATAGTATTCGAACAACCAAAAGGTTTAGAGTTTACTACAAGTCGTTCTATCAACATTGTTGTAAGAGCTGGTGAGAGAGATATTAAGGTAGAAAAGAAGCTTGCCCCTAAGAAGTAGGGTGCTTCTTGCTATGCAACTCCAAAACTTACTTAGAGATGAACAATCTTTAACAAACTTGGGTTCAAGATACATTGGTTGATGTATCTTGCCTCTTCTCCCCGTTTGGGGGATTTTTAGCTATGTCTATATAGAGAAAATGATGAGATTATTACAATAGAAGTATAATTTATATAGAGTAGTTTGGAGTATCCAAAATATATAAAGTTATACATTTATCTTTTATGCCAAATTCCAAATAAAATATAGACCTAAAAAACCAAAAAAGCCATAATGTTTTACACTTAGCAATTTTATTATTTATAATTAATAGTTCAACTTTTATCCCAAAATTTGCATTAGAGATCAACAACCTTTAGTAAATTATTTAGCTATGAGCATTTACAAAAATCCATCAATTAACCTATGGGTTAAGCTCGCAACCGTTGGGAACCCATACTTGCACAGTTTTTTGTAAACACCTACAACCAAAGCATTTGCCAAATTTTTGCTAATTCTATTGCAAAATTTGGGTTTATGTGAAAATCCTTATGGCTTCTTCGAATCTAAAATTTACATTTTTATTTGGATTTGGTTTATTAGCAGCTGTTTAACGATAAGGAGCTAAAATAGGACAAAAGAGTGGATTTTACAGCCAATTAAGCATGAGCCCAACAGTTCCTAGGGTAATGAAGAAGCTAAAGAGCCTCTTCATCCTCTTCACCCGTTCGGATTCTGATGGTTTTATCTACAGTAGAGACGAAAATTTTACCATCTCCAATTTTTCCTGTTTGCGAATTTTTGGAAATTGCTTCGACTACCTCTTCTACTCTATCGTTACTAACAATAACCTCTAATTTAACTTTTGGAATTAAGTCAACTACATACTCGGCACCTCTGTAGAGTTCACTATGTCCTTGTTGTCGACCATAGCCCTTTACATTGGTAATTGTCATACCATTGATATCGATAGCTGCTAAAGCCTCTTTAACCTCTTCTATCTTATATGGTTTAATGATTGCTTCTACTTTTTTCATTCTCTATTCTCCAACTAAATATTGCTCTTAAACTCTGGATATGACTCCATACCACACTCTATTGTATCCAATCCCTCTAATTGTCCTTCGTCATCTGCTGCGATTGGTAGGAGCTTGTTGATAATAAAGATTACTATAAAGCTTGCTACAAAGGCAAATAGAGCTACCACCACAACACCTTTTAGTTGTGCCATAAACGGTGTATCGCTGAAGATTCCAACTGCTAATGTACCCCAAATACCATTTACCAAGTGTACAGAGAGTGCACCAACAGGGTCATCTAGTTTTAACTTATCGAATATTGGAACAAAAAGAACAACCAAGACACCTCCAATTGCTCCAATCAAGATTGGTGTATAGATATCAAAAAGATCAGCTCCCGCAGTAATTGCAACAAGTCCACCGAGTGCACCATTGAGAACCATTGTAATATCAAGCTTTTTATATTGGATGTAGTTAATAAGACCAACTACAATTGCACCAGCGAGTCCAGCTGTGTTTGTGTTCATAATAGTTAATGCGACTGTATCCGCATTCTCTTTAGATGCTATAGAGCCAACACTTCCACCGTTAAAGCCAAACCAGCCAATCCAAAGTAAGAAAGCTCCAAGAGCAACGAGAGGGATATTTGACGCTGGAATAACCTGTACTTTACCATTTTTGTATCTGCCACGGCGATTACCGATTATTATAATTGCAGCAAGAAGAGCCCAACCACCTGTAGAGTGGATAACAGTACTTCCGGCTAAATCGTGCATCGCAGATATATCGAGAATTGTATCTTTTAATAAATTACTCCCCCAAGTTACATTGACAACGAGTGGGTAGATGATTGCAGACATTATGATTGTAAAAAATACCATTGGCACAACTTTGGCTCTCTCGCTAATACCACCACTCATTATATTAACAACTTTGCCAACAAATGCCATCTGGAATAGAAAAGCTGCCCACTGGCTCATGCTGTCGCTTCCAAAATCGCCAAAAGCTACGCTATAGCCTGCTAAGAGAAATGCCATAGATGCTACAGTATAAATCATTGTATTCATCATTAAAACAGCTGTAACATTCTTTGTTCTTACGAGCCCTGCCTCGAGCATAGCAAAACCTGGCACCATAAAGATAATCAACACAAATGCAAAGAGTGTAAAGAGTGTATCGACTATATATTCCATAAGAACCTCCTAAAGTTTAAATAATCTATAATATCAAAAAATAGGCAATAAAAAGATTTAAAAAATATGTATTAGAATTAAAATTGAGGCTATAAATTAAAGTTTTTGCAAGAATTATTGTATAAAAAATAGGCAGATGATTAAAATTTAATCAATTAGAGAGATCATGCGAGAGTATTTATTTGTAGCTTCGCCCTAAAAAATTGAACGAAGCTATATTAATAATTTTATTATTTAACTCTCTTTTTTACTTGCATTTGCAAGTGTTAAGAGCATTACACCATCGAAGAAGAGGCTAATACCTACAAAGATTCCTACGAGTAGTGTTGTTTTTGCTGGATCTGCCATTGCATAGAGGAAATAGATTCCAATTGCTAGCGATAAGATTGCATTTAATAACACGATCCACCAACTGCTTGCTGGTTTAATATTGAAAGCAAGTATAAAATTCAAGAAACTATCTATAAAGAAATAGGCAGTAATGAGTATCCCTAAAGCAATAATTCCAGAGAGAGGATTGAGAATAATCATCGCTCCTACCACTAAATAGAGGAGAGCTTTGAGCCATCCAAGCCAATCTTTTTTGTTTACTTGCCAAGTTTGTACACCAATTAAGATGCCACCAAAGAGCATAAGCCACCCAATAAAGAGTGCCGATGTAAGCGACATAATACCAGGGAATAGAATTCCTAGTAATCCTAAAATCAAGAAGATGGTACCGTAAATTTGGCTATATTTAGCAAATTTATCGGTTACATCTTTATTGTTTATAAATATTGAATAGTTAAGCATTTAATCCTCCTCTTATTTTTTCAAAGTGTTAAATCTAATATTTGCGAAGCTTTTTCAATCGTTTCGTGGCTTACTGCACGAGCTTCATCATCTACCGCCTTAATAACTTTAGCAAGTACAACTAAGAGTGCACCAGTAATCTCAGGTAATTTAGCCTCGAGCTGAGCTGAAAGAGGGTATTTCAGTGGTGGCACTGATGCCAAAAATGCTAATATATCATCTATACTTAGCTCCTCTTCGAGCTTTTTAAATGCGATAATTGTCTCTTGGAGCCCCTTTGTTATAGGTAGATCACTCTCCCATATAACATCGCGACCATTCATATTTGCATTTCTCTCTGCTGCCAAGAGAAGATCGTGGAGTTTTTTCTCTACAATATCTGTAATCTCTTTAGCGTGTCCTTTGTGAATATCGAGCGAAGCAGCCTTTCGAAAGAGTGCTTCGAGTTTTGTAAATCCTATTACTGCCATTTGTTATCCTTACTTTTTAAATGTTTTAAGAGCTTTCTCTTTAAACTCTTTTAGTTTTGCTTTTAAGTCATCAAAGAGTTTTGTTGCCTCATTTTTCCCTTTGATCTCTTTTTCAATTGCTGCGATTGCATCGTTAAGCATCTTGTAACTTGTATCAGAACTACTTGTATAGCCAAGTACTTTTGCTCTTTTGAGTGCCTCTTTTGCCTGTGCTAAATGCTGTAAAGCTAGTTTTTTATCAGATTTTGCAATTTTACTTGCAACATTTACTAATGTCTCAGCTTCTAAGATACCAATTGGTGTAATTGCCGTTACATTTACAAATGTATTTAAAGTTGCTGCTAAGACTCTCTTTGCTTCATCAAGTTTATTGTCATGTAGATATTTCGCAGCCTCTTTAAGTGCTACTGGATATGTAGCTAATGGTAAATTTACTGTTGCAACATCAATCTCGTCAACAAGTCCTAATACAACTTTTCTAGCAGCTTGAACTTTTCTTTTGCTTAAGAGTGCCTCAGATGTAATAACAGCGTTTACTGCATCCTCAGAGCTACCAATAAAGTGCTGTACAATCACTTTGCTATCAAGTGGAATCAGTGCTGGTGCTTTTGGATTGCTTAAAACAACCTCAATTTTACCAATAGCTTTTTCTAAAGTTTTAATCGCCTCATCTTTTTTGTTTTGATCGAGAGCAACTAAAACATCCCCTACCAATTTAACAGACTCAACTGCCTCTTTTATAACCTTTACATCATCGCTTTTTGCTTTTGCATCTTTTTTAGCTTGGCTAATTGCAGATGCCGAAACAGCTTTTGTACTTGCATTTGCCTCTAAAGCCACTGCTTGTGTACCAAAAAGTGATAATGCTACCAATGATGATAATAGAATCTTTTTCATCTATCAACTCCTTTATGTCTATTTTTTTTGGAATAACAATCAAATTGTATAACTATTAAAAATATTACAATGCTACATAAGTTGCAATTTGTAACATTTTACTTTTTTATCTATTTTTAAAGTGAGATATTTATCTATATTTGGGAATAATTACAAGAAAAAGGTTTTTATGAAAATTAGTGATTTAGATCTCTATGCACTCGAAGATATAGAGAGCTCAGACCATCCATCCGATTTTATTAAACGAGATAACTACTTTATCTTAATTTTGCGACTCCCCTATGTAAGTAGTAGCGTCGAGATACGATCGTACGCCTATTTGATTGAGCAAGATACGGTCTATAGCTACAACAGGGAGCAAAAGAGAATAGAGGAGTTTGGCACACTCTCTAATCTGCAGCAACTACTAGAAAAAAAGATAGAGAGGCTCATTGGTGCCATTAAAGAGTACCATATCAACATAGATGAGCTAGAGGAGTCCCTCTTAGACGATACAATCAAGAAGGACTTTATGCAAAAGTGGCTTGGGTTTAAAAAGGATGTATCGCTTATTAATCGTTTGATGTTTCATGCAACAATTGTAATTGATCTCTTTGTTGCGCATATTAAAAAGGAGTATCCTGGTAATTTTGATACTCATGCACTCGATGACTTGCGTGAAGAGGCTTCAAGGGTGCGAGATCTTGCTAAAGCTGCCGTAGAGAAGCTCGACTACCTCTACGATTTCTATAGAGCAAAGGTGGATGAGAAGATGAATACAACTGTTTATTACTTAACAATTATCTCTGCAATCTTTTTGCCTCTTACTCTTGTAACAGGCTTTTTTGGCATGAATACAGGGGGCTTACCCTTTATGGAAGATAACTTTGGAACATGGAAAGTAGTTGGAATTTCACTTGTTTTAGAGATACTCTTTTTGATCCCTTTTCTCTATCTCTCAAGAGGAAAGAGAGCTTAGATTTCTTCTCTAGCTACATTTACATGATAGGGCAATTACTTAAGACCATCTGGGGTTAAACCTACTTTTTCTAAAAAGTGACGCACCTCTATGACTATATCTTTTGAGAGCACATGGTCGTGTGGAACAGGAATAACTAGCTCCTCTTCGTTCAGAAAAATTTTTGCTTTGTTGTGTTTTGTGATCTCTACTAAAGCCCCATAATGTTCAAGTGCATGGATCAGTTTTTTAAATTCAATATTCCCACTTGTTGGGTGCTCAAAGACCTTTTGAATTTTTTCTTTATGTTTACTCATATTTTTAACCTTTTTTATGATTGCTAAAATATTTTTATTAGAGGTTCCCTTAATAGAGATTGACTATACTTTTTCTACAGCTCTATCATGAAGAGAAAGAGAGCTTGAGTGCTCTCTTATTTTACTGCGATGTCTCGTCGCTTCTTCTCTGGCACTTTTTCGAATTTTATTGTTAAGCGACCATTTTCGAAACGAGCATCAATAGAGTCGCGGTCAATATCATCTGAGAGGTAGAAACTTCGTGCATATTTACCGTATGCACTCTCCATTAAATAGTAATCCTCTTTTTTGACCTCCTCTTTCATTTTTCGCTCTGCGGTAACATTGAGATAGTCTCCCTCGATACTTACATTTATATCCTCTTTCTTAACGCCCGGTAGGTCAATCTCTACAGTGTATGTCTCTTCATTTTTATTATGAGCAATATTTGCAAATGGGAGATGGCTTGCAACATTTGAGAGTGTCTCTTTTAACTGTTTAACACCCTCTACAATCCCTTTTTCAACCTTTTTCTCAACATTTTGTAACTCTTTTTTTGTTTTACCCATGACAACCTCCTTCTTACTTAATCTCTATCTTTTTCGGTGCTTTATCGACCTGTTGTGCTTTTGGTATAGTTATGAGTAGAACACCGTTTTCATCTTTTGCCTCGATTTTGTCGCTATCGACATCTTCTGGCAGTGTGAAACTTCGCTCAAATTTACCATAGAGGCTCTCTATGCGATAGAACTCATCATCTTTTCGCTCCTCTTCTAATTTTCTTTCACCACTTACTGTTAAGATATTGTCGTGTATATCAATATTGATATCCTCTTTTTTTACACCTGGTAGGTCAACTTCGATATAGTATGCTTCGCTTCCTTCTCGTGTATTGACAGTTGGAATAAACTGTATATCTTTCTCAACTCGTCCCTCTTCGAGAGTATTCATTACTCGACTCATCTGTTCAAAGCTTTTTCGTAACTCTTCAAACTCTTTAAATGGATCAAATCTTTGAATTAGCATCTTTAACCTCCTTAAAATCAACACTATTTTCTATGAGGTAATAATACAAAAAATAGAGAAAGGAGATTGCAACTTAAGTAGCATTTTGTAATAAAAGGGATTTTTATGAAGAAAATGGTGGCCCCAACAGGACTTGAACCTGTGACCACCACCATGTCAAGGTGGTGCTCTACCAACTGAGCTATGGGACCATTAAAATATGGGTTAAAAGTACGGAATTATAGAAAAATCTTGCTTAAAGCTAGGTTTAGTAAAAGAGTATCGATTTTTTGGGATAAATTTACTTTTATACACACAAATCGAGGAAATAGTGTTATAATTATCTAGAATTAACTCTAAAGGTTTAGAAATGGTTACTGAAAAAATAGAATATATCTTAGAGGATCTCAAACGCTCTTCTCCTGGGCAATCTGAATTCTATCAAGCTACACAAGAGGTACTCTATGCAATAAAGCCTCTTTTGGAGTGTGAGCCAAAATATTTAGAGAATAATATCTTGGAGCGAATTGTAATACCAGAGCGAACGGTTATCTTTCGTGTTAACTGGCTTGATGATAGCAATAAAGTGCAGACAAAACTTGGGTATCGAGTGCAGTTTAACTCTGCCATTGGGCCATATAAGGGTGGGTTGCGGTTTCACCCTACTGTCAACCTTGGAACTGTCAAGTTTTTAGGATTTGAGCAGATCTTTAAAAATGCTCTCACAGGGCTGCAGATTGGGGGTGCAAAGGGAGGAAGCAACTTTGATCCTAAAGCCAAAAGTGATGGTGAAGTGATGCGTTTTTGTCAAGCTTTTATGACAGAGCTTTACAAGCATATTGGGTATAATCGCGATGTACCAGCTGGCGATATTGGGGTAGGAGCTCGTGAAATTGGGTATCTCTTTGGACAGTATAAAAAGATTACTTCGCAGTTTAATGGAGCATTAACAGGAAAGGGAATTAACTGGGGTGGTTCGCTTGGGAGAAAGCAGGCAACCGGCTATGGTTCGGTCTACTTTGCTAATGAGCACCTAAAGAGCTATGGGAAAGATTTAGAGGGAAAAATCTGTACAGTCTCTGGCTCTGGGAATGTTGCTATCTATACAATTGAGAAGCTTATCCAACTAGGGGCAAAGCCTGTTGCTTGTAGCGATTCTAAAGGGACTATCTATCATCCAGCAGGTATAGATATTGCTTCGCTTAAAGCGGTAAAAGAGATCCATAGAGAGTCACTAAAGAGTTATGCTAAGCTTTATCCAGATGCAAAATATATCGATGTGGCACACTATCCACAAGGGGGACACGCTGTTTGGCATATACCGTGCGATGTTGCTTTTCCGAGTGCTACACAAAACGAATTAACGCTAGTTGATGCCAAAGCGTTGGTAAAGAATGGATGTATTTTAGTCAATGAGGGGGCAAATATGCCGACAACCCCAGATGCTATTGAGTATCTTTTGGGAAATGGGGTGCTCTTTTCGCCAGCAAAAGCGGCAAATGCAGGGGGAGTTGCAACATCGCAGCTAGAGATGAGTCAAAATGCCTCGATGACGCAGTGGAACTTTGAAGAGGTTGATATAAAGTTGCATCAAATTATGATAAATATCTTTAAGTTAGCCTCAGATACCGCCAAAGAGTATAATAGTGAAGGTAACTTAATTGTAGGTGCAAATATTGCTGGCTTTAAAAAGGTAGCAAACTCTATGATAGAGCAGGGTGCGGTATAGTTTGAAAAAAAAATTTTTTTCAGTATAATGGTACTAAAAATTAAGGGAGAGAATTTGAGACGGATACTATTTACCCTATTTGCAGCTACATTTCTATTAAGTGCATACCCAATCTCTTTGAAAGATTACCAAAGAGAGATAAGCAAACCAGGATATACAGTTGTTGAGTATTGGGCACCATGGTGTGGAAGCTGTAAAGCATTTAAACCAGAGTATATAAGAGCAAAGCGAGCACTAGGGAGGCGAGTTCGTTTCTTAGAAGTAAATGTAGAGCGAGTTGATGATGTTGAGAGTACATTTGGTTTAAAGTATGGTCTGCCAACACTCGTGCTTTTTAAAAATGGTGTAGAAGTTAGCAGACTTCCAGGTGGTGGTTTTGCCGACGAAGTTGTTGCTTGGGTGAAGTCGAATATTTAACCCAAATTTTACACTAGAGATTAACAACCTTTAGCAAATGCCCTAAAACAAAGTATTTGCTAAATCTTTACTAATTCTACTACAAAATTTGGGTTTAAGTCTTTATCTTTAAGTATTAAGCTTTGAGCTTTTTGCTTTTTGCTTTCAAATTATGGTTCTATTCGATAAAATCTAGTAGAGAAGCTACTCTGAAGCATTATTGCATTCAATTTGACAGGAATGATCATCTTTTTAATTGGTATATCCTCTTGTATATATATTTTTCTTTTAAGTGTTTTAAGATACGCCTTTGTCTTATCGTTGCGGATACCCATAGAGTGTAAAATAGTATAAGCATCTTTACGGCTTTTGTCGTAATTAAAAGCATCAGGGTGCAAGAATAGTGTATTGCTTAGCTCATTCTTTAAACGGTTAGTGACATAATCGACCATTGTGCTATTTTGCTTACTAATCTTTGCAAGCGTGAGTGTTGTCATAGCAATTATAACGACAGAGATAATAATTTCGATAATTGTAAAAGCACTTCGCATAATTTTTTGCTATCTCCAATCTATAATATTCAATACCATTATATCAAAAAATATTTTTGTTCCGTGTTCGGGGTTCCGGGTTCCGTGTTCAGAATTTCATAATCCCTAATTTTCAAATTCAAAATTCATAACTCTGAACACGGAGCACGGAACACTCCCTTAATACCACTCCCCTTGACTCTTGAGCCCATTTTGTGTATCCTCTAGCCACCAGTTAGCAGCTTGGTCAACGGAGTCGAATTTTTTACCCTCGCCAAAGTACGAGGGGATAAAGAGTGCCCCGTCTTTAAGCTCAAGTATCACTTGTGAGATAGAGCCATTTTTGTAGTGTCGCAGACGCAAGCAGACCTTTTTATCTTTAAAGCGACCAAGATCTAGCTTTTGTGGATTACTGTTGCGATCTAAAATATACTCAGCTATTACATTAATAGGTATTGGTAGTGGTGCACTTTGTGGCTTGGATTCACTACTAATATAGTAACATTCACTACAATTTTTTATACAGACCAATTCGCCCTCACCCCAAAGGTTCTTTTGTAAAAAGTGTGGCAGGTTAGATATAGTTACCTTCTCTTTGGGTTTTTGAAAATCAGTTGGTGTTGCAAATACCAAATAGGCAAAGAGAGAGACTATAAAGATAGCAAGCAGCAACTCTATTAGAGTAAAGCCGCTTTTAAAAGATCTTATTTGTTGCATTGTGAATAACGAATATCGGCATTATCGCCCTCACCACCCTCTTTTCTATCTGGACCAAAGCTTACTAACTCAAACTTATCACCCTGCTTAATGTATTGAATTGGCTGTCCCCAAGAGTCTTTAGGAACACGCTTCATATATGGTTTGCTAGAGTATGCTGGGTACTTATCTGCATCTGGGTTAGATACTAAAGCTTTTAACCCCTCTTCTGTATCTGGATACATTCCATTATCCATCTTGAACATATCTAAGGCACTTGCAGTTGAGCTCATTTGTGAGCAGACTAAGTCTCGTTTTGCTTTATCACCTGCACCTATAATATTTGGTACAACAAATGCTGCCAATAGTCCCAAAATAAGAATAACCACTAAGAGTTCGAGGAGTGTAAAGGCACCTCTTGCTCTTTTTTGCTCTTTTTTTAGAGAATTACTCATAATTTTATCCTTTTTAAAGTTTTACTAGTATAATATTAGTTCATATGAACTTTTTTACTTCCGTTATTTAAGACTTTTTGTCTTAATAAGGTAAAAAAGTTCCATAATTTTACGATAAAAGAGCTTGAGTATGGATAAAATGCGTCCAGCAATTACACTGTTTATAACATTAGCAGTTATTGCAGCGATGCTTGCACTTATGGGTGTGATCTTTAGCTATCTAGAGCAAGCCCGCTCAAAAGCAGAAGACAAGGTTGCACTTATAGAGGCGAATCTACTCTATGCAGATGTTGTAAAAGCTGTCGATAAATATGTAGGAAAGAAGCCAACAGTAGGTACCTTAAAGAATATCTACGATATTCCAATTTCGGTACGCGAAAAGAAGGGTCCTTTTAATATTTTAGCAGCTTGCACACCTGCACATGCAGCAGTTCCAATTACTTGGCTCTCAACTAGAGGTGGTGCTAAGAGAGAGCGGCAAAACTCTCTTGCAAACTTAGTCTTTGATGAAATTGCCTTGCAGTTTCGGCTAAAAGATGCCAATAAGCTTAGAGATATGCTTGTAGCATCAATTGATTCAAAAGAGGTAGTAAACTTTGATCAAAAGAGTCGCTTGAAACGCCAAGCAGACTACTTTAGCTGGAGTGACTTTCGAAAAGTGCTCGATAGCTATGCGATCAAAGAGGGTGACAGTAAAGTTTACAGTGTCAACTGGAACTACTACTACTCTTTTGGAAGAGAGTTCAAGGCAATCGATGGGAACTTTTTAAGTTCGAAGCTGATCTCAATTATCTTTGGGATAGATGAGCAGATTGTAAACGAAGATTTCAAGAGTGGACACTTGAAGTCTTTTCTTATTGAGAATGGAGCCGATATTGAGCTCTATAAAACGCCACTCTTTGCGAAGGGTGCCGTTGTGGCAATGCAGTGTAGTGTAAACTACAGTTTTGGAAAGGGGAGTTACTCCTTTAGATTTAACTATATCGATGGAAAGGTAGAAGATTTTGAGTTTCTTCAGTAGTAATGGTACTTTACTTCTTTTGCATAAAAAGTTAGAGGGTGTTCGTAAGGCAAGCAAGTATGATCTTGTACTTTCACCACAATTTTATATTGTTACGCGAGAAAAGATACCTGTGAAGTATGCATTCCAAGCAAAAAAATTGGCTCCATCGATTCTGGATGATCTCTTACCAGCAGATGATCGCTATGAGTTCGAGGTCAAAAGAGATGGTGATAGTTGGCTATTTTTTGCCTATTCTCCAAAAGAGATCGAAGAGTTTTTGAAGAGTTGTTGTAATATTCCAGCTCACCGGATAGGGAAGATCTACTTTGCAGATCAACTCAAAGAGGTTCTCAAAAAACTCCCAATTGGTATTGATGAAGAGAATGCCATTACATTAGTTGATGGATTTGCAACAATTGTACCAAGAAGTATGCTTCAGAGTGATCGCTATGCTCGTTTTACTCCAAAGTTGCGTCCTAAGCATAGCTATGCATTTAAACAGTTTAGCAAGAGAGCAAAAGATACAAAGTTGAGTAAGGGGAACATTATAGCTGCATCGTTACTCTTTCTACTTGGTCTCTTCTTCTTCCTTGATGGCTATGGTTATAAAAGGGCAATAAGTAAAGAGGAGGCTGGGCTCGATAAACTTTACGAAGAAAACCCACAACTTCGAAGTAAATTGGTGCGTGATAGTATAAAAGAGAAGTATGAGAATATAGAGAAGCGTGAACGCTCGATTCGTAATCTGCTCGATAGTTATAGCCAGCTTACAAGCAAAAAGACAATTTTAGATAGATTGGAGTTAAAAGAGCATAAGATGGTTGGTCGTTTTATGGTAACCCCATCAGAGATGAAGCATATTTTAAGTGTCACAACTGCTGAAAATCTTAAAATAAAAAAGCAAAATGCAGCAGTTGTTGAGATAGAGGGGGAGATAAAATGAGTCGATCACGAATAGTTATTTTTTTGGCGATCCTCTTTGTGATAACTGGAATCTTTTTTGCAGTTTATGAGAAGCGGGATTATATAAAACGACTCGAGGAGATTAAACAAGAGAGTGCCGAAGTAAAAAAGATAGTAGCACTTAAGACACTCTGGAGTGCAAAAGGGATGCAAAAGAGGCTAAAAACACTCTTTAGTCGTGTGCCAAAAGAGAAGATCGAACGCCTTAAACTAGAGCGAAATAAGGCAGATATAAAGATAAACTCACTTGATGAGAAGGAGATAAACTATCTTTTAACAAAACTTGCAATGCTTCCACTATCGTTTAAGAAGTTAACTATTGTTAAAGGCGGAAATCATTTTATATTGGAGACACTATGCGTTTGGTAAAATATACATTGCTCTTTCTGCTCACTCTACTAGTTGGCCTCTATATATTTATGCCAAAAACGCATCTCTACTATAAAGCAGAGGAGCTTTTGGGGCAAAAGAGTATTGTGATTGGAAATGAGAAAATAGAGTCAGATTTACGATCATTTAGATTGTATCATCCAGTAGTCTATTTCCAAGGTACGGATTTAGCACGCATTGAATCTGTTGAGATTAAGCCATATCTGCTTATGAATAGTGCAAAACTTACCAATATCGAACCATTAGGTATAGCAAAGGAGTTAGGTGAGATAACTATTGAAACTTTAGATTTAAAACATGCTCTTTTAAAGCCATACTATATAAAATTAGATAGTAATGGCAGTTTTGGAGTGGCACATGGCTATATAGATCTTAAAAATCGTTTTATCCATATCGATATAACTAAGCCTCGAAAGATTCAACCTCTACAGCGAGTCTTAAAAAAAGGTGAGAAAGGGTGGTATTATGAGTCAAAATTCTAAAAAAAGTATCATCGGCTCTATTGTTGCTCTTCTCCTTGGGCTTGTGGTTGCCAAGGGTCTATGGAGTATTATTGATTTTCGAATTCTTCCTAAAAAGGGGGTTGATGTAAAAGAGGAGTATAGTCTAAAGCCACTCTACTACCACTATAATCTTGCATCTAAAAAAGAGGTAATAAAGCCAATTGTGCATAAGAAGCTCCCTAAAGTTGTAGAGATACCAAAGCCAGTGAAAAAAGCGCTTCCGGAGAAGATAGAGTCGTTTCTCTTTAAGGGGCTTTACAATTCGAAAAAGAAGAAATTTGTAGTGATAGAGTACCAAGGAAAGACTGAAGTGCTTGGAGTTGGAGAGAAGTTTGAGGGGTATAAGTTAATCTCACTCAAGGGGACAATAGCAACATTTGCAAAAAATGGGAAGCGCTATCAACTTGATATCTATAAAAAAGATGAAAAAAAGAGTCAAAAGAGTAGAAGTAATAGTACTCCACCAGCTGCTCCTTCGAGTCCAGCACAGCAAGCAGTGAATAAGCAAAAAGTGGAGTCACCACAAAGTCAAGCAGCTACATTAAGTCCACATAAAGAGGGTGAGACGACAGTGATACCAAAGGATCTCTTTGATCGTTATAGAACTAATTTACGACAGATTCAAAAGAATATGAATGCTGTACCATATATGGTAAATGGAAAACTAGAAGGATTTAGAGTCAATTATATCAAGAAAGGAAGTGATTTCTCAAAATTGGGTATTCAAAAGGGTGATATAATTATTGCAGTCAATGGTGAGCCTTTAAATAATTTAAAGGTACCAATAGAGTTCTTTAGAAACTTAGATACAATGTCTGCAGCAACCTTTACAATTAAACGAGGAAATGAAATTAAGGAGTTAGAGTATGAAGTTCGTTAAAAATATATTACTTATAGTGTTACTATCATTTGCTACTGCGAGTGCGGAAGAGATGATAGAGGCTCAATTTAACAATATGGATATGAACCAATTTGTAAAATTGGTTGGGAAGATTACAGGAAAGAATGTCTTAATTAATGGCTCTCTCAATGGAAAGGTAGATTTTGTTGCCACCAAGAAGATTAAAAAGAGCTCCCTCTTCTCTTTGGCAAACTCTATTTTAGCAAGTAAAGGGTATGCACTTATAGATCATGGAGACTTTTTAGAGGTTGTTAAAGCAAGTGATGCTGCAAGTTCTGGTTTGAAAGTAAGTAAAAAGGTCTCAAGTGCGAAATTGATGCAGACCGTACTCTTTCCTCTAAAATACTCTAACGCTGCTGTTATTCGGGCAAAGATAAAGCCGCTCCTTGGTAGAAATAGTAAAGTTATCTCGTTTAAAGCAAATAATATGATTGCAGTTACTGCCTATCCTGAGCAGTTAAAGACTATTAAGAGTCTTATAGAGGAGATAGAGTCAAATGCTCGAAAAGGGACAACTATTATAAAGCTTAAGAGAGCAGCAGTAAAAGATGTTTTTCCAAATGTAAAGAATATGGCAAAGTTACTCTTTCCACAAACAATTAGTAGTGAGAAGGTAGGAGTTTTAAAGGATGAGACAACAAATGCACTCATCTTAGTTGGAAAAAAAGAGAATGTAGATAAACTCTTACGATATATTGTACGACTCGATGTTGCGGGAGAGTCTGTGGAGCAGAAGATGTATGTTATTCCATTGCAGAACTCAAATGTTGAAGAGATGGAGAAGATTTTAGGAAAACTTGTTGCACAAATGAACAATATGCCTGTTAATAATCCAATCAAGGCTGCAAAGGCTAAGAAGAGTGGTCAGAAAAATGCTAAAGCGATGGTTGTTGGAGATAAAGAGAGAAATGCTCTTATTGTCTTAGCAACACCTGATCAAATAAAGAATATCCGTGCCGTTATTCGTCGAATTGATGTTGCAAAACCACAAGTTTATGTAAAAGCTAAGATTGTTGAGATTAATACAAGAAAAGCGAAAAATGTTGGCCTTAAGTATGGCTTTGAAGGTGGTAAGATTACTACAAAAGGACTCTTTAGTTTAGCTGGAAATATGGGTGCACCATCACTTATGGTAAGTAGAAGTCTCTTAGGTTTCTTGAGTAATTCGACAACAAATAGCGATGGAACAACAACAACGAGCAATCCATTTAGTTTTAGCTCTTCAATTAAAGAGCTATTTGCTTTGGGGATTAAGATGGATCTTTTACAACAAGAGGGAGCAGCACATACTCTAAGTGAGCCATCGGTTCTGTGTACAAATAATCAAGAGGCTGAGATCTATGTAGGGGAGACGAGATCTATTTTGGTAAGCTCTTCTGTTGGGGATACAAAAGATGCAGTTGTTCGAAATAAGTATAGTAGAGAGGATATTGGTATTTCACTCAAAGTAACACCAAGACTCTCGAGTAACAATAAAGTAACACTTAAAGTTGAAGCTGTTTTGGAAGATATTGTTCCGGGTTCATCTGCAGCAGCTGATAGACCAACAACTACTAAACGAAAAGTGATGACAAATGCTATTGTGAATCATGGACAAACAGTAATCTTGGGTGGATTGATGAAGAGTAGTGGAGGAAAAACAGTAAGCAAAATTCCAGTTCTGGGAGATATTCCAATTTTGGGAGCACTCTTTACATCAACAGGTTATAGTGAGAGTAAAATCAATGTTGTTATCTATCTAACACCATATATTGTACGAAATAGTAGGGATTTAACAAAATTAAGAGAGTTCTTAAGTGAGTTAGATAGTATTCAAGCTCGCTACAGTAGGTTTATTCGTCAAAAATTGGCAAAAAGAGCAGGTGTCTACAAAGATGGAGAGAGTTATACGATAGATAATAGCAGTGTAAAAAATCTTGCTCCAGCCCCTACAAGACCAGCCACTGTAAGAGATCCTTTAGATGCTCTAAGAGTACGTTAATAAAGGAGTGTTGATGCAGATCCCAGTTTTAGAGCATGTCAATCTAGAACCTCTTGTTGAAGAGGGGATAGACTACGCAGCTGCCCTTAAAAGCAATCTTCTTTTTGCCTCAATAGGGAAGGAGAAGGCTGCAATAGTGAGCAAAGAGCATCTCTCAGCAGCACTCAACCATAAAGCAAGAATTGGCAATAGCTATAAAACCTATATGCTCGATAGCGAGAGCTTTGAGCGGCTTCGCCATAAGTTTATGGAGATTCAAACTAGCAATGAGTTTGAGAAGATGCAATCAAACGCTTCAGAAGAGCTTATTGAGGCTGAGAGTGAACTCTTAGAGTTTATCCAAAACTCCCAAAACCTCTTGAGTTCTGAAGAGTCTGCGCCAATTATTAAGCTTGTAAACTCTCTCTTTTTCCAAGCGATTAAAAAAGGGGCGAGTGATATCCATATCGAAGTGCATGAGCGAAAAGGAGAGGTTCGTTTCCGTATCGATGGGGCACTCAAGAAGCATCTTGATTTAGAGAAGAGTGTTACAACCCTTGTTATTAACCGTATTAAGGTAATCTCAAATCTTGATATATCTGAGAAACGAATACCGCAAGATGGTCGAACACAAGTGGCTATCTCTGGTAAGACGCTCGATATCAGGGTCTCTGTGCTTCCAACCTACCATGGTGAGCGAGTTGTTATGCGTATCTTGATGCAGAGTGAGTCGATTCCTACACTTGAGGAGCTAGGTTTTGCAAAAGATACCACAGAGGCATTCTATAAGCTCTTAAACCATTCTCACGGGATGATTTTGGTTACTGGTCCAACAGGTTCTGGTAAATCGACAACACTCCACTCTTTCTTGCAGCATATCGCTTCGCCAGATAAGAATATTATTACAGTAGAAGATCCAGTAGAGTACAATGCAGATCATGTGAATCAAATTCAAGTAAACGATAAGGTAGGGCTTACCTTTGCAGCTGGACTGCGTTCGATTTTGCGGCAAGACCCAGATGTTGTTATGGTTGGGGAGATTCGAGATAGCGAAACAGCACAAATTGCAATCCAAGCAGCACTTACAGGGCACTTGCTACTCTCAACACTCCACACTAACGATGCAACCTCCTCATTGACGCGTCTTATGGATATGGGAATCGAAGATTATCTCTTGAGCTCTACGCTTATTGGTGTACTTGCACAGCGGCTTGTGCGGAAGCTCTGCCCACACTGTAAAGTGCCGACAATGCTACCAAAACCGGTACTAGAAGAGCTTAATTTAGATGAAAAGAGTGTCTATTATAAAGCAGTAGGGTGTCGAAAGTGTGATTTTACAGGTTATAGCGGAAGACAAGCTGTTGGTGAACTCTTTACAATGAACCCAGAAGTAAAAGAGATGATGAAGAAGGGGCTTAATGACCATGAGATTCGTCAAATTATGAAAAGTCAAGGGATGAAGACAATCTCAGATAAGCTCAAGGATATGATGATAAAGGGTACAACAAGCTACGAAGAGGCGCTTCGTGTCGGTATTATGGATGAGTAGAGCTAGAGATATAGAGATGCAATTAAAGCAAAATAGAGAAGCTTTTACCCTTATTGAGGTGCTTATATCTACTGTTTTGCTTACCATTGTACTTATTGGACTCTATGGTGTACTCGATACGCAACGCCGCTCTGTTTACAATGTAAAAGAGAACCTCGAAAGAAGTGTCGATTATGATCGTGCAGTAATGGTACTCTATAACGATATACTCCATAGTGATGGAAATATTACACTTAAAAAGGGAGAGCGAGATAGGCTCTGTATGGAGTCGACGCGGAACTCTCTCTATGAGCTTGGGGTTGCAAAGGTGTGCTGGCTTGTCTTAAAAGATGGCGATACCCTTATTCGAATAGAGGGAAATGGCTATAGACTCCCTATTGGATTAGAACAAAATGTAGAGGTTGATAAGATCTTTAAGGGGGTAAATCTCTTTGATATAACACGCAAGAAAGATAAGATTTTAGTTACAATTGGACAAGTGAATAAAAAAGAGCCTTATGCTTTTTTGCTACAGGGGATAAAAATTCCACCAAAACCGAAACCTAAGAAAAAACCAAAGAAAAAAGCTCCACCAAAAAAGAAGACCCCTCCAAAGAAAACAGGTGAAAAGAACACTACTTCACCGATTGAAGGCGAAACAGAAATGCTACCAGAAGTCGAAGTAGAAGGGCGTTAATAGAGTGTTAATCACTCCCTATATCGATAAGCATAATTTTTTATATATTAAAGAGATTGAGTATTAACCCAAATTTTGTATTAGAGATTAATAACCTTTAGCGAATTTCATCTAGGGCGTATATTAAAATCCATCACTTAACCTACTGGTTAAGCTCAAAATTTTGCAAACACCCTAAACTTGAAGCTTTGCCAAATCTTTACTAATTCAAATACAAAATTTGGGATTAAAAAAGAGGAGGATTATGGTAATTTTTGCACGATACCTACTGTTGCTACTGTTAACAATGTAACTCTCCTTTTCAAATAGTAATCTGCTTAATAGAGGTGATCTATTTATAACCGATAAAAACTTGGCAGTAGAAGAGATAGATAGTCTATGTAACCCTATACTAAAATGAGTATAAATATAGGAATGAGTGCTCAAGAGATTTGGGTTCGCTTCTCTTTAGATAAGTAAAATTGTTTAAAAAAGAGATTAGCTCTCTATGTAAGCTCTCCTATTTATAGAGAAGTCACAATTTATAAAAAGAGCAAAAGCCTATTGATCGTAATGAGCTAAAGAAAGCACTTAAGATGATTCTTGCCTAAAAAACTTAAAAGTGTTGCATTTTCTTGTTGTAATAGTAATTAGCCATTAAAATGAAAGTCGCAACAATTATAGCATCGGTATCCTACTTTTAGGGTGTGCATCAAATATGGAGCAGTATGCAAATAACTACAAGAACAATACAATCTGTGGAACCTGGGATGAGGTAGGAAGCAAGGCACTCAATGAGTTGGTACTGCAAGAGGATGGAAAGTTTAGTTTTACCGCTTTTCCATTTGAAACCTACAAAGATTACTGGGAAGCTATAGTATAGATCGTAAGAGACATCGACTTCACTTTACAATCGAAGGTGGCAACAATGTTCCAAAAGATGCAAAGCTACAAAGTGTAGAGTATGCTTTTGATAAGAGTGGGCATTTAGTGCTTAAAAATTATTACTACGGAACAGTTGCTAAAGAGGTGGGATATAGTCTCTTCCATACCTTTAAGCGTTAACCATAAAGAGAGTATACTCTATTATGTAGAGCCTATTTTTGGAGATAACTATCGACCCACATCACGATAGAGTCTTTATCTAAAACGCCCTGCTTTTGTTCTACTGCTTTGCCATTAACAAAGAGCACAAGCGTTGGGATTGTATAGACACCATACTTTGGGGCACCACCTAAGTCTACATTATACTCTGCTACCGTGACTCTTTTTCTTTTTAACTCTCTTTTGGCAGCTTCAAAATCGGGCTTCATAATTGAACAGGGTACACACCAACTTGCCCAAAATTTTACCAATACAACTTTATGCGAGTGTACCACTCTATTAAGAGTTTTAGGTCCTACCGCGAAGGCTAAAGCGAGTGATGAAGTCAGAATAAAGAGTAGGGCTAATTTTTTCATTTATGATCCTTCTTTACTTTTGGATCAATTATAACATAGACGTGTGGAGAAAAAGTGCAACTTAGGTTTCTAGGAGCTACTTCTCAAAAGTCCCTTGTGCTACCTCTCCGCTGTAGTCTACAATACCATATTGCAAGTTACCAACAGTTTGAAACCCTTGCTGCTTTAAAAATTGCTGTACTTGGTAGCTTCTGTTGCCTGTGCGGCAGTAGATTATGATATTTTTATCTTTCAAATCTTGGATATTTGGGAACCACTGCTGAAACTGAGTCGTTGGCAGAAGCATATCTGTTGGTACAATATGTGTCATCTCATACTCAAATGGTTCTCGTACATCTATGAGTGTAAAGTCAACTTTACCTTGTTCTCGTGCTTCTAATAGCGTTTGAAGTTCACTATCGCTTAGTTGCTCTTTTTTTACTAAATCTTCGATTGTCATATTATCTGCCTAAAATTTTTCGCAATTATAGCTTGTTATCATAAAAATAATTGATACTTTTGTATAAATTTACAATATAAAATTGGGAAAAATAAGCATACTTTTTGAAATTGAGTTAAAAAGAAACACAATTAAACTTAATATAAAAAAATTTCAGTATAATACATCTCCCCAAATTCTATTTGGTGGACTGCGTGAAGAGCTTTTATATAGCTTTACACCGTCTATATAAGGGCTGGAATAGCAATTTGACAAATGTCAAAAACTCGCTACTCCACGCAAAATTTAGGTGTAAAAGAAAATTTAGGAGTGCCTTATGAAGGTAAGACCATCGGTTAAAAAGATGTGCGATGATTGTAAAGTAATCAAGCGCAAGGGTATCGTAAGAGTGATTTGTAAAAATCCTAAACATAAACAGAGACAAGGATAATTATGGCTCGTATTGCAGGAGTTGATTTACCAAAAAGTAAGAGAATGGAGTATGCATTAACTTATATCTATGGTATAGGTTTAACTACATCAAGAAAGATTTTAGATGCAACAGGCATTAGCTATGATAAGAGAGTTCATGAGCTAACAGATGCTGAGGCAGCTACAATTCGTAAAGAGATCCAAGATAACTATATGGTGGAGGGTGACCTTCGTAAAAAAGTTATGATGGATATCAAAACACTAATGGATTTAGGAAACTATCGTGGGCTTCGCCACAGAAGAGGTTTACCGGTTCGTGGTCAGAAAACTAAAACAAATGCGCGTACTAGAAAAGGTAAGCGTAAAACTGTTGGTGCAGCATAATTAGGAGCAGGGACAAATGGCAAAAAGAAAAGTTAAAAAGCAAGTTGCAAAGGGCGTTGTTTATATCGCTGCAACATTTAATAACACAGTAATTACTGTAACTGATGAGATGGGAAATGTACTCGCATGGAGCAGTGCAGGAAGCCTTGGATTCAAAGGAAGTAAAAAGTCTACTCCATATGCGGCGCAGCAAGCTGTTGAAGATGCTATGACTAAAGCAAAAGAGTATGGTCTTAAAGAGGTTGGAATTAAAGTTCAAGGACCAGGTTCAGGTAGAGAGACAGCTGTAAAAAGTGTTGGTGCTGTTGAGGGTATTCGTGTAAGTTTCTTTAAAGATATTACACCACTACCACACAATGGTTGTCGTCCTCCTAAAAAGCGTCGTGTATAATTTAGCGATTTAGTAAACGAAATAAAGAATTTGATAAAAGGTAATTAAATGGCAAGATATAGAGGTCCAAGAGAGAAACTCGAAAGAAGACTTGGTGAGGATTTAGGATTAAAGGGCGAGAGAAGATTAGCAGGTAAAAGTGCTTTAGAGAGACGCCCATATCCTCCAGGGCAACACGGTCAGCGTCGTGCAAAGATTAGTGAATATGGTATGCAACTTCGTGAAAAGCAAAAAGCGAAGTTCATGTATGGTGTAAGTGAAAAGCAGTTTAGATCACTCTTTAAAGAGGCAGCAAGAAGAGAGGGGAACACAGGGGAGTTATTAATTCAACTTCTTGAGCAGAGACTCGATAATGTTGTATACCGTCTTGGATTTGCAACAACAAGAGCATTTGCAAGACAACTTGTAAACCATGGACACATTTTAGTTGATGGTAGAAGAGTTGATATCCCTTCATACCGTGTAAAACCGGGACAGAAGATTGAAATTAGAGAAAAGAGTAAAGCAAATCCTCAGATTGTAAGATCTTTAGAGTTAACAAACCAAACTGGTATTGTTGAGTGGGTTGATGTTGATAAAGAGAAACTTTTCGGTATTTTCACAAGACTTCCAGAGAGAGAAGAGGTTAAGATTCCAGTAGAAGAGCGCTTTATCGTCGAGTTATATTCTAAATAATAATTAAAGGCATGTGTAATGAAAAAGATTAAAGTTGCTCCGTATCAACCGCAAGAGGTTGATGTTAATCAGATTAGTGAGAATAGAGCTGAGATTCTTGCGTGGCCATTTGAAACAGGTTACGCTATTACACTTGCTCACCCTTTAAGACGCCTAATTCTTGGTAGCTCAATTGGGTATGCTCCAATCTCAGTACAGATTGAGGGTGTACAGCATGAGTTCGATAGTGTTCGAGGAATGAAAGAGGATATTGCTGTATTTATTATCAATCTTAAAAATATTCGATTTAAGATTAAAGATGAGCTTGATCGTGCAGTAGTTAACTATAGCTTTAGTGGTCCTAGAGAGATCAAAGCTGCTGATTTGGCAAATGATGAAGTAGAGGTCATTGATAGCGATATGACTTTAGCAACACTCAATGAAGATGCAAACCTGAACTTCACTATAGAGATTGCTAAAGGGATTGGTTATGTACCAAGTGAAGATCTTCGTGATAGTGTAGATAGCGAAGCTATTGCACTTGATGCATTCTTTACACCTGTTCGTAAGGCAAACTATAGAATTGAGAGTGTATTGCACGAAGATAGTCCAAACTACGAGAAGATCATCTTTGATATCGAAACAGATGGGCAAATTACTCCAATTGAGGCATTTGGAAATGCTTTAGAGGTAATGAATAAGCAGATGAGCGTATTTGGAAAAGTGTTCGACCTCGATTTAGAGGCAACAAAAACGAAGGGTAAGAGCGAGAGTATCTTGAAAACGCTACTAATTCCAATTGATATGCTAGGATTTAGTGCTAGAAGCTCTAACTCATTAGAGAGAGCCGGTATTAAATATATTGGTGAACTAGTACTAATGAGTGAAAATGAGATTAAGTCTATTAAGAACCTTGGAAAGAAGTCTCTTGATGAAATTATGACAACACTTGAGGCACAAGGGTTTGGTAGAGACTATACATTAGATGGCAAGGTAAGAGCTGATCTAATTGAAAAAATAAATCAATTAAAAGAATAAAGGATCCCCATGAGACATAGACATGGATATCGCAAATTGGGTAGAAAGTCACAACACAGACAAGCACTACTGAAAAATTTAGCGATTGCTCTTACAAAAGAGGGCAGAATCGAGACAACTTTAGCAAAAGCGAAAGAGCTTAGAAAGTATTATGAAAAGCTTATTACAAAAGCTGCAAAGGGTGATTTTAATGCACACAGAGCAGTATTTGCACAGCTTCAGTGCAAAGAGAGTACAAAAGCTCTTGTAGAAGAGATTGCACCAGAGTATAAAGATAGAAATGGTGGATATACAAGAATCATTCGTACAAGAGTACGTCGTGGTGATGCTGCTGAGATGGCGATCATCGAGCGTGTATAATTTAGGCACTCTGCCTAAATTATCATTTTTGATAAAATATACTTCTAATACCTTCTTTTTAAGCTATTTTTTATTTCTTTAATTTATATTAGCTATTATTGTAGATAATAATACTAATGAAGGATTCAATATGGACGATTACCCTAAGTGGTTTGATGATGTAGAACCAATAAGACTCTATGATGGATTAAGTGAGGTACTTGGTACTTTTAAGGATGGTATTATTGAGATTAAATATCTTCCTATTGTACAGATGGCTGGACATAGCTGTCCAACTGTTGCAGGAGCATATCTTATGACACTTCGTGCCCTTAAAGTCCTCTATCCAGATACTCTACCGGTGCGCGGAGATATCATGGTGAGCTTTAAAGAGGCTAGCAGTGAAGGTGTAGCTGGTGTGATTGCTAGTGTTATCTCTAATATTACAGGGGCGACAGATATTACTGGTTTTAAAGGACTTGGCGGAAAATATTCCCGCATTGGTTTAATGAATTTTAATAGTGATATAGATGCTTCTGCACGTTTTGAACGTGTTGATACAGGGAAAATGGTTGATGTTTACTACAATCATGGTAGTATCCCAGGTGATCCAAGAATGCAAGAGCTTATGCCAAAAGTTGTTGATGATTTGGCTACTGATGAGGAGAAAAAGCTCTTTGGAGAACTTTGGCAAGAGAGAGTAAGAAAAATCCTTATTGAAAATTGTGATAATGATCAAGTCTGTAAGGTTGTAGAACTTTGATGTAAAGAGTCTTTGTTTTTATACTCTCTTCATTTATCTAAAATTTTATTACTCTTTGTGGAAGTAGCTTTTTTAGAAAAGTAGGAGTAGTTTTTATTACACCTACTCTCTTTTTATGATTGAATAATAATTTACATCCATTTTTTCGATATAAAATACACTTTTTTCGAAAAAATAGTATTTTTTTAAATATATTTATATCCCTTTTCTGTTATCATTTTAACTAATATGAATAATAGGAGAAAGTAATGTTAATTGATGAAATAATTATTGATGAGAACAATATGGGATATATCCCATCACTTGGAATATCGTATCAATTAAACGATATGGCAAAAAGAATTATAGAGTTAATTAAAGAAGGAAAGAGCAAAGAGGAGATAGTACACCTCGTTGCAAAAGAGAGTGGAACCGATTGGAGAGTTGTCCATATTGATGTAGAGGATTTCTTTCAAAAAATTAAAATTTATGGGCTTTTATCATGAGAGTTGCTATAAGTGGATTGAATAATACGGATAATCCAGCTCCAGGGATCCCAGTTGCAAAGAGCCTGCAAGGAGAGCATCAGCTTATTGGGTTAAGTTATGATCCAAATGAGCCAGGCGTCTATCAGGGGCTTTTTGAAAAGGTCTATTTAATGCCCTATCCGACACTTGGATATGAGGAGTTTGCAAAACGAATTGCTCGGATTCATGAGGAATCAAAGATAGATTTTATAATTCCTAATTTAGATGCGGAGTTGCCTCTATATATAAAGTATCAAGAGGAAATCGAAGCCTTAGGAGTAAAAAGCTATCTGCCTTCATTAGAGTGTTTTGAGATGCGCGATAAGAGCAAATTGCCGCAATTAAGCAAAGAGCTTGGTGTAAAGCACCCAAATACAAAAGAGGTAAGCTCATTAGACGATTTAATAGCAGCGACAAAAGAGTTTGGTTTTCCAATTATGGTAAAAGGGAATTACTACAAAGCCTATAAAGCCTATAATTTGGATGAAGCCATAGAGTATTACTATAAAATCTCTAATGAGTGGGGTTTCCCTCTGCTTGCTCAAGAGGTAGTGCATGGAGAAGAGATTAATTTTGTTGGAATTGGCAACGGTAAGGAGCTTCTTGGCGGTGTGGCAGCAAAGAAATTGACAACCACTGAGCTTGGGAAGGTCTGGAGTGCCGTAAGTATCGATAATCCGAGACTTTTAGAGATCTCTCGAAAATTTGTGGAGCTTAGTGGTTGGAGAGGGGCATTTGAGTTTGAAGCGATGGCAAATGGGAGTGATATCTATCTTATTGAGATTAATCCACGTTTCCCTGCATGGGTCTACTTTAGCACTCAGCTTGGGGTAAATTTGCCGCAGATGATGCTCGATTTAGTCCAAGGCAAAGAGGTAGAACCAAATTTTAACTATGCAAGAGAGAAGATGTATATGCGGTATGTCGATGAGACAGTCGTCGATTTTAGTGAATTTACAAAATTATTAACAAAAAAAGAGCGATAGGAGCAGTTTATGAAGTATGAAAAACCGACAATCAATAGAGTAGATTTTGCATTAGCAAGCAAATATGGCAGTCCGTTAAAGAGCCAAAAGATAAAAAGCACAATTGATGGTGTAAATGTGAATGATTTAACAAAAGAGTATGGCAGTCCGCTATTTGTTTTTTCGCAAAGAGCGATAGAAGAGAAGTATAACGAGATTTATGAAGCATTCCATAGCAGGTACCCAGATGTACAGTTTTGGTGGAGCTACAAAACAAACTATTTAGATGCTATTTGTCAAGTCTTCCACAATTTAGGCTCGAAAGCAGAAGTTGTAAGTGAATTTGAGTATGAGAAGGCAAGACGCTTAGGCATTGAGGGGAAAGATATTATCTTTAATGGTCCCTATAAACCAAAAGAGGCTCTCAAAAAAGCAGCATTGGAGGGGGCAAAGATACATATTGACCACCTCTATGAGATAAATGATTTAGAGGATATTGCCGATGAGATTGGGCAGACAATCGAAGTAGCAATTCGCTGTAATATGGATACAGGTATCTATCCACAATGGAGTAGATTTGGATTCAATATCGATAATGAGGAAGCGTATGAGGCGATTAAGCGGATCCATGAGGGGAAAAAGCTCGTATTAAATGGCCTCCATGCTCATATTGGAACATTTATGCTTAGTGCAAGTGCATATGGACAAGAGACGAAAAAGCTTGTAGAGTTAAAAAACCGTGTTGAAGAGGAGTTTGGATACAGCATAGAGTATATCGATATAGGCGGCGGATTTGCAAGTAAGAGCCGATTAAAAGGGATCTATCAGGCACCAGAGGTTATCGTGCCAAGTGCCGATGAGTATGCTGAGGCAATTACAAATGCAATTTTTGAGTACAATAAAGGAAAATTGCCAAAACTCTATCTAGAGACAGGAAGAGCACTCATAGATGAAGCAGGGTACCTCTTAAGCAGTGTCTTTGCATCCAAAAGAATGCCAGATGGAAAGAAGAGTTATATTATCGATGCCGGTGTGAATCTGCTCTATACGAGCTTCTGGTATAATTTTGATATTATGCTAGATAGACGCTACGAAGGGATCAATGAGCCGTCGCAAATTAACGGCCCACTTTGTATGAATATTGATATTATTGCCGAAAATATAATGCTACCGCCGCTAAATAGAGAGAGTGTTTTAACAATTTGGCCAGTTGGAGCATATAGTGTTACCCAGGCGATGCAGTTTATCCGCTATAAACCAAGAGTTGTTTTGATAGATAAAGAGTCTCACGTTCACCTTATAAAAGATGCCGATGATTTAGAGTATATTGTGGAGAAAGAGTATCTGTTAAAAGATCTCCAGTAGAACTTAGCAAAAGGGCTTGAGTGCAAAAGTTAAACTTTCTTCTTAAAGCATACTACTCTATTCTCTTTTTAAGAGACTGTAAAGCTGGAGTAGTGCTACTGCTCCTCTCTTTTATTCTACCAAGTGTGGGGATTTTGGGATTGACAGCTATTATAGCAACAATTGCTTTTGCCGAATTGGTAAAGGTTCGCGATGAGTATCTCAAACACGGTTTCTATCTCTATAACTCTCTGCTTGTGGGGATGGGAGTGGGGTACTATTTTGAAGTTACTCCCTCTACAATTCTTTTAACTGCTATCTTAGCGACACTGACATTTCTTTTTACATTTGGTTTAAATCGTGTCTTTTTAAAATATTCGCTGCCCATTCTTTCGCTCCCATTTGCCTTTATTGGCATGATGTTTTATTTAGCAAGCCTCAAGTATACCAATCTCTTAAGCAATACACTCTACCGCAAGCCCCTTTTTGAGATTGCTCTTCCGTTTGGATCTTTTTTTAAATCGCTTGGGACGATCTTCTTTTTGCCCTACAATATAGCAGGTTTTGTGATTGCACTTTTGCTGCTTTTGTATTCAAGAATACTCTTTTTGATGGCACTTTTGGGCTTTCTTGTAGGTGTAGGGGTTCATACCATCTTTGTCCCTTTTGAAGAGGCGCTCAACTCCCCTTATAACTTTAACTTTATCCTTATTGCAATGTCGCTAGGCGGATTCTTTTTAGTAGCAAATATCAGAAACTACCTTATTTCTATGATCGCAGTAGCTTTATCGGCAGTTGTTATCGATTCTATGGAGGTATTTCTAAATACTTACAATCTTCCTGTCTATACAATGCCATTTAATATTATTACGATCCTCTTTTTACTGCTGACTGTAACAATAGGGTATAGATACTATAACTATAATCCAAAAGCAACTCCGGAAGAGTCTTTAAATAGATTTTTATCTTCTCTTTATCGTTTTGGAGGGAGCGATATTAAGATTCATCTCCCTTTTTTAGGGGAGTGGAGTGTCTATCAAGGCTTTAATGGAGAGTGGACCCATAAAGGGGCATGGCGGTATGCTTACGATTTCGTTATTACTAAAGATGGAAAAAGTTATCAAAATGAGGGGAATTTTTTAGAGGATTATTATGCCTTTGGAAAAGATGTTGTATCTCCAATTAATGGATATGTCGTAGCTTTAAGAGCCGATCTTCCAGATAATTTTATAGGGGATGTAGACAGATTGAATAATTGGGGCAATTATATTATTATTGCCTCTGATTTCGGATACTATGTCGAGATCTCCCATCTTATGCAAAATTCGATACTGCCAAAGGTGGGGGATTATCTGCAAATGGGTCAAATTATAGCAAAATGTGGCAACAGCGGCTATTCACCGCAGCCTCATATCCATCTACAGGTACAAAAATATGCTATTTTAGGAAGTGAGACAATTCCATTTAGATTTGTCGATTATATCCATAACAGTAAGCTTCATTTCTATCAGCTGCCAAAGGTAAGCGAGACAATAAAAGCGGCTGTGCTTGATAAGAGTATGCAGTTGCTAGTAACATTTATTCTTGATGACCATTTTCGCTATAGAGACCAGAATGGGAATGAGTATAGCATCCAAGTAAAGATGAATGATACTGGTGAGTTCTATCTTTATGATGGAAACAACAGTCTCTATTTCTACCTTGATTATAAGCTCTTTTACTTCTATGCGTACCAAGGAGATGAGAGTTATCTCAAAGAACTCTTTAAAATAGCTCCAAAGATTCCACTTATTGGCGATGCAGTAAGTTATGAAGATACTTTGCCGATAGAGCTGCGTTATGGGAGAATAAAGAGCTCTTTTATGGAGTTTGTAACAACATTTAACTATAGACTTTATGATAAAAAAGCAAGTTATAAAAAAGAGAGGCTCCAGATTAGCTCTGCGTATGGCAAAGTGACATTTAACTTCCATCAAAAAGGGTTTGAGAGTATTGAAGGAAAAAATTTTACATTAAGAAGGGTTTATGAAGAAGATAATATTACTGCTTAGTGTTGCAGGGTTTCTCTTGCAGGCATTAGATATTAAAGATATATATGCAAAATCGTACAATTATGAGAAGAGCTACAATTATGCAGAGGCTATTAAAGTGCTTATTCCACTCTATGAAAAGTATAAACATGGCTATACTATAAATCTCCGTCTTGGATGGCTCTTTTTTTTAAATAAACGGTATAAGAATGCGATAAAACACTATAAAGAGGCTCTCTTAGCAGCACCAAAATCGATGGAGGCATATTTAGGGCTGCTGCGTTCATATTTAATGATAGGGGATATTCAAAATGCAATTGCAACAGGAAGCGTTATTGTAAAAATTGACTACTATAACTATTATGGCAACTACTATCTCTTAAAAGCCCTCAAGAGGAAAAAAGAGTATGCGACTGCCGCAGCAATTGCAAATAAAATGTTACATCTCTATCCAACAAGTATTCTCTATCTTGAAGCATTAGCCGATATTACCAAAATAAAAAATTATAAAAAAGCAAAAGAGATCTATCAGAATATTCTTATTTTAGATCCGAATAATGTTGCTGCAAAAGCTGCTCTCTTAGAATATGCTCAAAATTAATTTTTCTAAAAGGGGTAAAGACTTTTTGCTCACAAGAGCGAAGAGTCATTACCAAGTATGCGAGAGTGAGAGGGAAAAGGTGTCGGTATGGGCATTTTTTTGTGCCTCTGTAAATTTTGCATAGTTGTATTTTAATGAGAATGTAGTATTTTTGCGTAACGAGTAGCTTACTGCTGCTTTCGCACCGCCTTTATAGGTTTCACCTAGATTATAGACTGTAAAACCTCCATTTGCTACAGCAAATGCTTTTTTACCAGTCCAGGCACCAATTGTTGTGGTGAATTTGCCTTTGTATTGGGTCAGGGTTAGCCCAAAAGAGTTATAACTTTTTTTAAGGGCAAATGAAGCGGCACTTTGAGGTTTTATATAGTTGTATTGTGCTTTTAGATAAAACGATCCCCATTTACTTGCATAATTTCCAAAGTTAAAACCGGCATATGGACTTATTTGTGTTACTTTTAACTCTTTTGGAAAGTAATTTTTATATTTACTATAGTAGAGATCAATACCGAAATTATATTTTAAATATTTATAATAACTCATTCCCACTATTCCAATAAGTCCATTATCTGTTAATGTATCATCGCTTTGAATAGAGTGAATACCGATTTTGAATGAATAATTTTTCGCTATAAATCGTGTATATATTGCCGTAAAATCATTTTGATCAAGGTCTGGAGAGTCATTATTATATTGGATATTGGTATTCTCTAATCCAAGTTCAAATTTATTTGGAAAATTATAGACAGAAGCATAAAGACCGACTATAGCAGCACTCTCTTTTGTAGAGCCACTGTAGTTGATATAAGCACTGTAGGGCATTACTGTAACACTGCTTTTTGCCATTGCAAGTGTAGCAGAGAGTGATAGAAAGAGGAGTGTTTTTTTCATGAAAATCCTTTATAAATTGAGTTATACGTAGTTTTATTATAAAATGTAAAGTGCATTATAATGAAATGATATTAAATTATATTGAATTTGTCAAAGTAAATTATATCAGGGGTGCTATCTTTTCAAATAGATTCGAATTTACTATGAAAGATTTTTAATTTAATGGGTTGCTCTTTTGAAAGAAAGCAAGGGTATTTGGCTTATTGATAGTATTACCAACTATAGGCAAATGAGCTTGTAAGAGCATCTGAATGCCCTTTTTTACCGTAATTTTTATAATTTTTACGACTATATTTAAGGGCAATATCTGCTCCCTTTCGTGTGTGGTATTTGACTTTAGCATCGATACCGCTTGTGTAAATTTGGCTAAGATTGTAGAGAGTAAATCCCCCATCTTCAAGGGCAAAGGCTCGTTTCCCAATCCATCCGCCGATTGATGTTGTCCATCTTCCCCACTTTTTACTAAGCTTAAGGCCAAAGGAGTGATAGTGAGCAAGTACCCCTTTATAGAGTGTATTATTATTTGCATGGATATAGTTGTAGTCGCCTTGTATTCCAAAACTACCAAATTTATATCCTAAATATGGGTGTATTTGCCAGATTGTGAGCGGTTTTGGCTTATAGTGTTTATAGCGGCTATGGAAAAGCTCTAAACCAAGATTTTTCTTTGGAGAATGGTAATCGATTCCTGCTATAGCAGTGACTAACCCTTCATTTGCTTCTCTAAAGTCACTTGCTACAAGGTGGAAACCCCCTTTTATCTTGAGTTTACTATTGAAAAAATAGCTATAGAGTGTTGTTATCTCACTCTGTTCATAGCGTGGATAGTTTCCTCTATAGACAATTGTATTATAACTTGCCGAGAGCTCTAAGAGATGTGGGGAATTGTAAAGTGCCCCATAGTAACCAATGGTATGTGCAGCTTTTTTGAATTGATCGCTATAGTGCGTATATGTATAATAGGGAAGAAGTGTCAAAACCGGTCTTGCAAAGAGGAGTGTTGCAAGAGAAGAGAGAAAGAATATTTTTTTCATTATATTTTTGCTCCGTAAATTTAATTGTTCTTAAAGGTATCTTAAAATAATACAATGATTAATATGATTCAAGATAACTATTAATTAAATTATACCCATTAATTCGTAATAAAAAGGCTAAAGGAGCAAAAAAATGTATCAAATCTATTTTTATGTGCCTCTAGAGAGTGCCGAGCATGTAAAAGAGACGATGTTTCAAGCTGGTGCAGGCAAAATAGGAAACTATCAAAAATGTGCTTGGCAAGTAAAAGGCCAAGGGCAGTTTGAACCACTAGCAGGGGCTAATCCAGCTCTTGGAACAATTGATACCTTAGAGCATGTTGCTGATTACAGGGTTGAGATGGTATGCCAAAAGGAAAATCTTAAAAATGTTTTAGAGGCACTCTTAAAAAGCCACCCCTATGAAGAGGTAGCTTATGGAGTATTTAAAATTTTAACCCTCAATGATCTCCATTAATGTATCATTTCTTAGAGATACACTCAAAGTTTTGGCGGGAGCGGTGGGATATACGGTTTAATCGGTATTTTGCTATATCGCTTATTTGGGTATGAGATATTGTTTGGTTTGATCTTTTTAATACCTGGATCGACATATCCTGGAATATTGCCATGAATATGAGAGCCTGTTCCGCCGCTATTATTGCCTCCGTCATTGCTTCCTTGGTTTTGTGAATTATCATTGCCACTTGGAGGTGTAAGAGATGTACCTCCACCACATCCAACAAAAGTGATAGCCGCAATTGCTGTAATTAAAATAGTTTTTAATGCCATAATCAACCTCCTTTATTTTCTATACTTCATTATAGAGCAAGAAGATTACACTTTTTGTAATTTTTAGAAATTTGAAAAATATATTTAACCCAAATTTTGTATTTAAAAACTCTTTGCAGCTAGAGGGAGGTTTTTAGCACTATGGATAAAGAATATACCAATAGCAGAGGATAAAAGTGTTACAAGAAAAAAAAGAAAACTAAAAGCGATACCGCTATTAGGAGAGAGGTTGATAAATTTTAAGCCGTAAAGAAAGGTGAGTTCACGCACTCCGACACCGCCAATTGTAATTGGAAGCACCGAGACGACCGAAGAGATTAAAAAGAGCACTAGAAATTCGATTATAGGCAAATGAGGATCCAGAGCAAAGAGAAGGGCAAGTGCACTCAGAAGCTGTATAAACTGTACGAGAAAACCCAAAATATTTGTTATAGTAAAATAGCGCATAAAGATCTCTTTTTTGCTGCTTATAAGATAGAAGAGAGGGTAGATAGTAATTGCAACTGCCGGAGCAAGATAATTTAATGGAGCAATAGCGTAGCGGCTAAAGAGAAAAAGCAGTGCCGCAAGAAAAAGCAGTGCTATTAAGCCGCTGATACGATCGAAAAGAAGTGCTTTAAGGATTGGGCCTAATTTTTTTTTGTAATGTTTTTTAAGGAGATAAGCTTTATATCCATCGCCTCCAATGCCGCCAGGCAAGAAGAGGTTATAGAACATTCCAAGGTAATAAAGGCGTAGATTGTGCCAAAAAGGAAGATCAATGCCAATCTCTTTAAAGTAGTAATTTAAGCGGATTGCGCTGATAAACTTTGAGAGATTATAGAGGAGAAATCCGACGATAAAGTAGAAAATATTTATTGAAGCAAGCGTAGCAATGACTCGCTTTATATCGATTTGTTGGATAATAAACCAAAGAAGAGCAAGTGAGATAAGAAGCTTAAGAGCAACCTTCACGCTTTATCTCCATAAAACTCCTCTTTAATGACATATGCTTTTTTATTTTGGGACTCATAGTAGGTTCGCATCATTAACTCTGCTAGGAATCCTGTGGTAATGAGCTGAATCCCTCCAATAACGAGCAGAAGTCCTAAAATAAGGAGTGGGCGTGAACCTATAGACTCGCCAAAGAGCTTTAAAATAAAGAGATAGAGGTTTATCAAACCTCCAGTAAAGAGCATACCAAAGCCAATTCCCCCAAAGAGGTGCATAGGTCGTGTAGCATACTTTTGGAAGAAGATCATCAACATCAAATCACTAATTACTTTAAATGTTCTACCAATCCCATATTTACTTTCGCCATGGAGCCTTGCATGGTGTTTTACATTCACTTCGCACATTTTTGCACCATACATTGCAGCAAGCACAGGAATAAAGCGGTGGAGTTCTCCATAAAGCCCTAGATTTTTAGCGACATCTTTTTTAAAGAGTTTGAGTGTACAGCCATAGTCGTTCAGATAAACACCGGTACTTTTACGAATAATCCAATTGGCAATTTTACTAGGAATTTTTCGAAGCAGCATGCCATCTTGGCGTTTTGCACGGCGTCCAGCAACAACATCCCACCCTTCATTTTCTAACTTCTCTATCATCATAGGAATATCGCTTGGGTCATTTTGCAAGTCGCCATCAATTGTTGCAATAAGTTCTCCCTTTGCAGCATCGATACCGGCTGCCATCGCAGTTGTTTGTCCAAAATTTCGATTAAAAACTATAAGTCGCGTTCGTCTATTAGCATACTCTTTTATTTGCTCAACTGTCTTATCTGTAGAGCCATCATCAACTAAGATCACTTCATAATCTATACCATTGAGTGCACTATAGACAGCTTCGAAGAGGGGTTTAATATTATCCTCTTCATTCATTACAGGAATTACTAAAGAGAGTTTCACTTTTCAATCCTTATTAAATAGAGACCATTTTTGGAGTATTGTACACTGTATTTTTTAAATTTAGCCAAATTATGCTTTTGGGTTAAGATATAATCGCCAACTTTGGGTTCTCTTTTTGGGCTAAGCTCTTCAGCGTAGACTAAGAAACTCGGTTTAGTAAAGTGGTAGAGTATTACTTGGAGATTATGCCTCTTAGCATAGAGAGCCGCCTCTTTAATTGGCTGCTGCACAACTAAGGCATAGTTACGAATGACAACTAGATTGATATAGAGTCCAAAGAGTGCAGCAATAATTGCAACTTTAAACTCTTGATTTAATGGGAGGAGTTGAAGGAGAATAAAAGCTATAATGAGTGCAGCTGTGATTATCTGAAATTTTACTCCAAAGATCTCTTTACCTGCTGCAAAAAGTGCTTCGTAGTAGCCATTCTTTGGTGGAATTTGCTCAAGTATAAGAGGGAAAAAGAGCAAAATACCCAAAAGCAGTAGCGATGGCAGTAGAAAGCCCCAAGTTACCCCTATTTTACTATTAGCCATTATCCATCCGATAAAGAGGAAAAGTGGTGTATAGCCATAGATCACATAGTGCGGTAGTTTTGTCCCAGAAAACGAGAAGAAGAGGAAAACAAAGAGAAACCACAAAAGCAAATAACGCATGAGTGGCTCTGTTAAAAAACTCTTAATTCGATAGAATGCCTTTAAGAGTGGAGTTGTAAAGGGTAAAAAGCCAATTAGTAAAACTGGAATATAGTAGAAGAAAGAGCCCTTATGGCTTTCGAAAGTACTCCCAAACCGCTCTAGATTGTGCTTAAGGAAAAAGCCATTAATAAACTTTTCGCCCTGGTCTAAGTACTCTAAAATATACCATGGCATCGCAAAAGCTATGAATATAACTATCCCAATTGGATTAAAGATAGTTTTAAAAAAGCTCTTTAAATCTCGCTTTGATAGGAGATATAAAAAGGTAGTTGCAAGTGGCACAAGAACAGCCACAGGACCCTTAGTTAAAAAACCAAAAGCGATTGCCGCAAATGCCATATAGAGCCAACGCAAACGACCACTCTCAAGGTAACTCCATACTGCAAAGAGTGAGAGAGCTATAAAGAGATTCAAGAGAGCGTCAGCAATTGCTGCCTTGGCAATGAGATTTACCTGGAGTGCTCCTAGCATTGAAAGTGTTGCATAAAAGGCTACTTTCTCGTTAAAGTATCGTTTTGCAAAGTGCCAAATTGCAAATGCCCAAAGAGAGGCAGCGAGTGCGGAGGGGAGACGAAGAGCAAACTCATTGAGACCTAATATCTTTACACTCAGAGCCTGTAGCCAGTAGATAAGAATTGGTTTATCAAATCGCAAATGCCCATTCAGATAGGTTGTTAGGTAGTTGCTGTTAGTAAGCATCTCTCTTGTAGCTTCGCTAAAGGCTCCTTCGTCAAGATCAAAAAGGGGCACAAACCCCAATGGAAGAAAAAAGTTTAATAATGCAATAGCAATTAAAAGCATCTTTAAATTCATTTTGTGCCTTTAAAGATGCGGTTGTAGAGATAGTATGCCCAAAGAGTTCCAATAATTCCCCCAATAATTACATCGCTAAGGTAGTGAACTCCTAGAACTACGCGGCTTAATGCAATTAGCAGTGCAATAGAGAGAAAAAGTTTAGAGAATTTTGGTATGAGAAGGCTAAGTGCTACAAAGGCACTAAATGCTGTAGTTGCATGGCCAGAGGGGAAAGAGTTTACCATATAGCCAAACTCAAACCAGTTAAAACCAAAGAGGTTATCGTGTATGAGTGCAGGTGGACGAAAACGGGCCACTATAATTTTAACGATAATTATAAAAATACCAGAGAGAGCAACTGATAAAAAGAGAAGAAGAGCCCCTTTAGAGAGCTCTTCTCTTCTCCCCCTAGCGAGCAAAAAGAGAAGAAATGAAGGAATTAAATAGTACTCAGAGAGCCCAAGTTCTGTTATATAAGAGAATATTTTACGGATACCATATGGGTTTGTAGAGAAGTAGAATGCTAACGCTCTATCCCAGTAGAGATAAGAGAGAAGTGCAACAATAGATGCAACTACTGTTATAATGATTAGACTACGCTTCATCTACTCCCTTTTGCTTCGCAATAACTGCTCTAATTATAGAAAGTTAAAATTAAAATTAAGTTATAATATTCAAAAGTGTTATCAAACTTTTAAACTGCTATCGGTAAAGGGTGTGTGTGCAGCTAGGAAAAAATCAGATTCTTCCAATTATAATTGTAGTTTTAGTAGTCGTAGTTTCGGTAACTTTTCGACCACTGCTTGTAATCGATGAGACACGCTACTTTGGTGTTGCGTGGGAGATGTTCCAAAATAAAAATTTCTTAGTCCCACACTTAAATGGGCTCCCTTATGACCATAAGCCACCTCTTCTTTTTTGGTTGATCAATTTAGATTGGTTTTTCTTTGGAGTTAATGAGACTTCGGCTCGCTTTATTCCAGCCCTTTTTGCTATTGGCTCGATGGTGCTTGTTTGGCGCATATACGTAATGCTTTGGAGCAAAGATAGTTTTGGGCAAACAGCGGTGCTTTGGGTAATGGCTGGTATGGTTGTCTTTAGTTTTTATGCAACCCTTTTTATGTTCGATATTATGCTAGGCTTTTGGGTATTGTTGGCAATTTATGGCGGTTTGCGAGCGCTTAGAGAGCCAACAGTTAAGAATTTTGCCATAATTGCTTTGGCGGTAGGCTTTGGTACACTTGCAAAAAGTCCGGTTATTGTTGCACATCTCTTGCCCCTCTATCTCTTTGCACATCTCTTTGCAAAACCAACAAAGCGCTTTTATATAGGCGGTGCAGTTGCTGTTTTTGCAGGTTTGGCTATCTTTTTGCTTTGGGCGCTGCCAGCAGCCTCTATGGGTGGCGAAAAATTTGCATATGGGATACTGTGGGAGCAGTATGCAGGTAGAGCGGTAAACTCTTTTGCTCATAAGCGCCCATTTTGGTGGTATCTTTACTGGGTGCCGCTATTTGTTGCGCCTTGGCTTTTAACCCGCCCTTTTTGGCAAGGGTTAAAGCATCTGCAAGCCAGTAGAGCTTTCGATAGTGGTATGCGTTTTGTAATTGTTTGGCTCCTTGGTTCGCTTTTGATATTTTCGTTTATAAGCGGTAAGCAGGTTCACTATATTGTTCCAGAACTTGGTGGGTTTGCACTTTTAATTACTCGCTTAATCTCACTTGCAAAAGTTAAAAAGATTCGCCCCTTGGGTGCTGGAGTACTCTTTGTGTTGCTAGGTATTGCACTTATTGTAGCACCATCATTTATAAAAGGCTTTATGGTTGTCTACCTTGATAGGGTTGCATTTTTTGTAAGCGGTGCACTTTTGGCCTTTTTTGGTCTCTATTTAGTAACAAAAAAGTTTGAGAGTAAATTGAGTTTTGTTTCGCATCTTGCTTGGGGAGCAGCACTTTTTATCTTTGTTGTGCATTATATCTTGCATATCTACTTTAATACCCAAGATTTCTCGCAGTTTGCTCAAAAGATTAAAGTGCTTCAGGAGCAGGGTAGAAATGTTGTTCATTATGGAAAGTATAACGATCAGTATCAATTTATAGGGCGACTAAAATCCCCACTTAAAGTTGTAAGAGATGCTAAAGAGCTACAAGAGTATATTAAAAGCCATCCAGACGATTATGTAATTACCTATTTGCAAAGATACACAAAATACGACAAAAGTGTTGTGATAGATCATGCAAAGCTGCGTACACAAAATATTCTTTTAATTCGGGCAAAGGATTACAATAGACTGTTTCAGTAAAGCAGATAAGTAATAAAATTTTTTTGTTTCAATAGTTACTCTTCCTTAAAATTGTTACTTTCGAGTTATATAGAGATATTATACTTATTTATCTGAACAATCTAGTTTTAACTGCTAGAGGATCAGAAAAGAGGACACTTCTATTTACGTATTCATTAGTCTAAAGAGTAACAGTTGTTAAAAAGAGGTGTCCTTTATTAATAAGGAGTAACAGATGAAAGTTTTATTTAAAGTGGCACTACTGAGTTCAGTAGCTGCTGGTGTTTTAATGGCTGGGCAAGCACCAAAAGAGTATCCGGCAGGAGACTTAGGGAAAATGGTAAAATTGGGTGAAGATATTATGCTTCATACCAATACACACCCATTAACAAAAGATTTAGTGGGTAACAAGTTAAATTGTGCATCTTGTCACTTAAAAGGGAGCGATGGTAAACCTGGTACTGCAGATGGAATTGGTACATTTATTGGTACTGCAACAGCTTTCCCTGCTTTCTCAAAAAGAGAAAAGACAGTACAGTCTCTACAAGATAGAGCAAACAACTGTTTTATGCGAAGTATGAATGGTAAAAGACCAATTATAGATAGCAAAGCATCTATGGCAATGTATGCATATATTACTTGGTTATCTGATGGTATGCCAATG
>JALVWQ010000030.1 GCA_027034975.1 Campylobacteraceae bacterium | reverse complement strand
TCCAAATATAAGCTATTTTTCCATCTGGGTCTATTAAAAATGTGCTTCTTACAATCCCCATATACTCTTTGCCATAAAGCTTTTTTAACTGCCAAACATCATACATTTTAGCTACCTCTTTATCTTCATCGCTAAGTAGCGTTATGGTTAGCTCTTTTTTAGCTATAAAGTTGCAGTGTCTTTTTATAGAGTCTGGGCTTACGCCAAAAATTGTTGCACCCTCTTTTTCAAACTCGCTCTTTAGGGCTGTAAAATCAAGAGCTTCGGTTGTACATCCGGGAGTGCTATCTTTTGGGTAAAAGTATAGTACTACCCATGAACCTACAAAATCTCTTAAACATATCTCTTCGCTATCTTGATTAGGTAAACAAAATTCAGGTGCTTTTTGTCCTACTTCTAGCATTTTTAATATCCTTTTAGTTTTTGTGAATTATAGCATAATATAAGATGAGTAATTAAGTTAATGTTGCAATACTTGACTTTTTGAATAAAAAAGTATATACTTTAAAGTATATATCAAACCCAAATTTTGCATTAGAGATTAATAACCTTTAACAAATGCTTTGCTAATTCAAATGCAATATTTGGGTTAAAGGAGCTATGATGATTTCTACTGCAAAGTTATTTAAAAATGGACAATCTCAAGCAGTTAGACTGCCTAAAGAGTATAGATTTGATAACGAAAAAGAGGTTTATATAAAGAAAGTAAATGGAGTTGTAGTACTTATCCCAAAATCCGATACTAAAAATGTCTGGAATAGAATATTTAAAAGCTTAGAAGATATATCTGTTGACTTTATGCAAAAAAGAACTCAACCAGAACAAAAACGCGAGGATCTGTTTTGAAATATCTTTTAGATACAAATATATGTATATACACAATAAAAAATAGACCTCCTCAAGTAAAAGAGAAACTTATTGAGCACAAGATTGGGGATCTTGCTCTCTCTATTATTACAGTCTCTGAGCTTTTGTATGGTGCATTTAAAAGCCAACAAGTAGAAAGAAACCTAAATATAATTGAAGAGTTTATAATGCCTTTTGATATTATTGATTTTGATTATAAAAGTGCAATAGAGTATGGAAAGATAAGAGCTACACTTGAAAAACAAGGACAAATAATAGGAAATATGGATATGCAAATTGCTGCTATTGTTAAAGCCAATGATATGATTTTAGTCACAAATAATTTAAAAGAGTTTAATAGAATTGAAAATTTAAAACTTGAGAATTGGGTATAAGATTTTAGGGCAAAGCCCTAAAGAGGTTTGTAGGTAAATTAGTTTGTCTCTTGGTCAACAATTTTATTTGCTGCGATCCAAGGCATCATATCTCTTAGTTTTTTACCTGTTTGCTCAATTTTGCTCTCTGCCATGTTTTTACGCTCTGCGTTCATTCTAGGGTATCCAGCTTGACCCTCTAAGATAAAGTCTTTTGCAAATTGACCATTTTGAATCTCTTTAAGAATTTGCTTCATAGCTTTTTTAGACTCTTCGTTAATTACGCGTGGTCCACTTACATAATCGCCATACTCAGCTGTGTTAGAGATAGAGTATCTCATATCTGCAATACCACCTTCGAACATTAAGTCAACAATTAGCTTAAGCTCGTGAAGACACTCAAAATATGCCATCTCTGCTGGGTAGCCAGCTTCTGTTAATGTCTCGAAACCTGCTTGAACTAAAGATGTTACACCACCACAAAGTACCGCTTGCTCTCCAAATAGGTCTGTTTCTGTTTCGTCTTTGAAAGTTGTTTCGATAATACCTGTTCTTCCACCACCGATAGCACTAGCATAGCTTTTTGCTAACTCTAAAGTCTCACCGCTTGGATCTTGGGCAACTGCTACTAAATCTGGAATACCGCCACCTTTTACAAACTCGCTTCTAACAGTATGACCTGGAGCTTTTGGAGCTACCATCATAACATTAATATCTGCTCTTGGTGTGATTCTTCCATAATGAATGTTAAATCCGTGACCAAATGCAATTGTAGCACCAGTTTTTAAGTTTGGCTCGATTTGCTCTTTGTAAATCTCTGCTTGGTTCTCGTCTGGTAGAAGAATCATAACAACATCTGCTTTTGCAGTTGCTTCTGCTACAGAGTAAACTTCGAAACCTTTTGCTGCTGCTTTACCCCAAGAGCTACCACCCTCTCTTAAACCAACAACTACATTTACACCACTATCTCTTAAGTTCTCTGCGTGTGCATGCCCTTGACTACCAAAACCGATCATAGCAACTGTTTTAGATTTTATTAAATCTAAATTGCAATCTTTATCGTAATATACATTTAAATCTGCCATTACATTTCCCTTGTACTTATATTTTTGCGGATTATATCTAAAGCCTACTTATTTTATGATAAAATGCGATTTAGGTTGCAATTTACTTGACTTGAATATGGTAAAGTGAAAGCAAAAAGCTTGTTTGTGAAGCGTAGAGCTAAGAGCCAAGAGCTAATAAATGTAGCTTCGCTCTTTTTATAAACGGCAAAGCCGTAAGTATTTAAACGCGACGAAGTCGCACCACTAGCTCTAAGCACTATGCCCTAAGCTCTTAGCTTCTACAACCAAAAGGAGAACAAATGTTTGAAAAATTTAAAACCTATTTTTTTATGACCACATTGGTTTTAGCATTTATATTTATTGGTAAATTAATAGCAGGGAATACTGGTATGATTATCGCCTTTATAGCGGCAGTTGCTATGAACTTTTATGCCTACTACTATAGTGATCAGATGATTCTCAAGCACTACGATGCTATAGAGGTTACACCATCAGAGGCACCAGAACTCTACCAGATAGTGCGAAACCTTGCAAGAAAAGCAAATCTGCCAATGCCAAAGGTCTATATTATTCCAGACCATGTACCCAATGCATTTGCAACGGGACGAGACTATGAACACGCAGCCGTAGCAGTTACAGAGGGAATTTTAGAGCTCTTAACCCCAGAGGAGATAGAGGCTGTCTTAGCCCATGAGCTTAGCCACATTAAGCACTACGATATGCTTATAGGCACAATTGCAGCAACAATTGCTGGAGCAATATCGTTAATTTCGCAATTTGGCTACTTCTTCGGTGGCGATAGAGAGAACCGTAACCCAATTGTAGATATTATTTTAATGATTGTAGCTCCATTGGCAGCCACAATTATACAAATGGCAATTAGCCGAAGTCGCGAATTCGAAGCAGATAGAGGTGCTGCACTTATTACAAAACACCCAGAGTGGCTACAGAGTGCCCTCTCGAAGCTTGATAATTACGCAAGAAGCGGAGTAATCCATAATGCTGACCCCGCGAGTGCACACCTCTTTATTGTAAATCCACTCAAAGCCCTTGGGGGATTACAAAATCTCTTCTCTACGCACCCTAGTACCCAAGAGAGAATTGAGCACCTAGAGGCTCTTAAAAGAGAGCTTCGATGACCCCATTTGCAATACAGCTAACGCGTGGATTTTTAGCCCAAGAGTTAGATCAAAAAGATAAAGCAGCCTACCAAGAGCTCAAAAAAATTGGAGCACTCGAAAAGGGCGAAGATGGTTTAGAGCGACTCAAATCGATCTATAGAGCCGGTAAACTCTATTTAACAAAAGAGAATCGCGGCTTTTTAGATTCGATGTATAAAGAGCAAAAAGATCTTTTAATCGAGCCAGAGCACCTTAAGGGGGCAAAAAATGGAGACTTTGTAGTTGTTAAAAGAGTCATCGCAAGACGAGGGCGACCAAGTGCCAAAGTAGTTGCAATTATTAAACACGCTATTTTAACAACTATCTATATAAGTAAAAGAGTAGACAATCAAATAAAATTTTTTGATATTCGCACAATGCTTGATGCCCCTATCTTTAAAGAGAATGATGATGTAAAGATCTACAAAGAGGGCACTCTCTTTAAGGTCGATGCTCTTAACAATAGAGTTATCGAAATTTTAGGCAATATCGAAGATCCAAAGGTAGATGAGAAGATTTCACTTACCCTCTTTAATAGATTCGATGAGTTCCCAATCGATGCCGTAGAAGAGGCAAAAAGTATTCCACACAGCATGCAAGAGGCGGAGATAAAAGAGAGAGTAGATTTACGAGATCTCGATTTCTGCACAATCGACCCTGTAACAGCAAAAGATTTTGACGATGCTATCTATTGGGATGATGCAACAAGCACACTCTATGTTGCTATTGCCGATGTAAGCCACTATGTACCCTACTTTAGTGCAATCGATAAAGAGGCGATAGAGAGGGGCTTTACAACCTACTTACCACATAAAGCGTTTCCGATGCTCCCAAGGGTTTTGAGCGAGAATATCTGCTCTCTTAAACCAAATGTAGATCGGCTAAGCTTTGTAGCAAAGATAGAGCTCGATAGAGAGACGATAGAGGTAAAAAAGAGCCAATTCTTCGAAGCAGTTATCCACTCGAAGAGACGATTTAACTACGATGAGATAGATAAATTCTTAGCAGGCCAATATAGTGCCAAGAGCGATACAGAAGAGCGAATATTTAAGTGGCTCACACCACTTTATAAGCTTACTCGCAAACTCAAAGATAAGAGACTCCAAAGAGGTTTTGACTTTAGAAGTGAAGAGATTAAATTACTCCTCAATAACTCGCATCTGCTCAAAGAGACAACCATCGAGACAGGCACACCCTCACACTCGCTTATAGAAGAGTGTATGCTCGCAGCCAACCAAGAGGCGGCTAAGCGATTTAGTGGCGAAGGGGATGCTATCTTTAGAATCCACGAAGCCCCCGAGGAGCAAAAGATACTGCAACTCATCCAAGAGTTAGCTTCGATCAATATCTTTGTGGAGCCTACTGATGATGTCGAAGAGACGATACGAATTATCCAAAAAGAGGCAGAAAGGGTAGGACTTGCACACGAAGTGGACGAGTTAATCATTAAGTCGATGAAGCAGGCAAGCTACAGTGCCCTTAATGTTGGACACTTTGGTTTAGGATTTGACTTCTATAGCCACTTTACCTCGCCAATTCGCCGTTACAGCGATTTAATTCTGCATCGTCTAATAAAAGCACAGCTTAGAGGTGACACCAAGGAGCTTGAGTATCTCTTACGAAATATTGAGCCTTTAAGTGCAAGAGTCAGCGAACTCGAGCGAGAGGCAACCAAGTGTGAGTGGGACTTTAGAGACCGTAAATTTGCTCGCTGGGCCAAAGAGAATATAGGCAAAAGCTTCAAAGCAGAAATTGTAGAGATCGACACCGAAAGTAGCGATAAGGGAGCAAAAGCGAAACTCTTAGAGGGTGCAAGAGGGGCAACTGTGAGACTCAAAGCCTATAGCTCAAAACTTTTTGATAAAATAGAGATCACACTTACAGAAGCGACTATCGATAAACCAAATATAATGGCTGTCGAAACGAGCACGAAAGAGGCGTAATGTACCAACAAGAGTTCGAAAAGCTGCTCAAAGAGGGGCTACCGCGAGTAGTTTTGCTCTATGGAGAAAATGACTTTTTTTTAGATTATTATAAAAAGTATTACATCGAAAAGCTCCAAGCAAAAGAGGAGCTTTTAGAACATCTCTACGATACCTACAACTTCGAACAGGCTCGCAACTACTTGAGTCAAGGTTCACTCTTTGGCGGCACCAATCTCTATATATTACGCAGCGATAAAAGGGTGCCAAAGAAAGAGCTAGAAATACTTATAGAGAGTACAAATCGTAATCCATCAAACTACTTTTTATATCTCTTTGAGGGTTCAAACCGTGATGTAAAGAGCTTAGTCAGCTCGTTTGGCAAAAAAAACTCTGCAATTGCAGTGCGATTTTTCGAGGCAAACTATAGACAGGCCAATGAGTTTGCACTCAAGATTGTCAAAGAGAAGGGTATCAATATCGCACCCTATGCTCTCAACCATCTTCTAAATACCCTTAACTTTAACCTCTCGCTTATAGAAAAAGAGTTAGAGAAGTTATCGATTCTTAATGAGCCAATAGAGGCTCACCATATCGATGTCCTTGTCTACTCTACTGCACCTTTAGCAGTCGAAAAAGCTCTTATATCGCTCTTTAAAAAAGAGGATATAACAGAAACAATCAACCACCTCATAGAGCTTGGAGAGGATGTATTTTCGCTCCTTCGTGCAATCCAAAGATTTCTGCAGCAACTCTTCTTATTTAATGCCTATATTCGCCTGCATGGGGCACCAAACTCAAAAGAGATTTTAGGTTATCAGCTTCCAAAGTTTATAGAGAATGAGCGAGCTTCGCTTGCAACCCGTATTAAACCAGCAACACTTTTAAAAGTCTATCAAATTCTGCTAGATGCTGAACTTACAATCAAACAGAGTAGCAGTTCGCAAAAAGAGACACTTTTTTATGCTGCACTGCTCCAAATTAGGCGTATTCTCTAATACTTTAGTGTTTCTTTAAGAAACATTCGGTATAATTTTGCTTCAAAAAATTCTTTCTCGCAATGTGTAAGCAGAGCGGGATAAAAGCCAAAAGAAGGAAGAAAATGAACTGTTACGAAACACTTTTTATTCTGAAGCCAACACTTACAGAAGAAGAGACTGCAAAACAAGTTGAACTTGTTCAAAACTATGTTACAGATGCTGGCGGAGATATCGCTGCTACTGACAGTATGGGTATGCGAAAACTAGCATACGAAATTGATGGAAATGCTCGCGGTTACTATACTATTATCTATCATAAATCACCTGCTGCAGCAATTGCTGAAATAGAACGCCGTTTACGCTATAATGAAGATGTATTAAAATTCTTAACTATTAAATATAGCAACAAAAAAGAGATTGCACACTTTGAGAAACTTGTTGCTGCTTGTTCATCTAAAAAAGAGGAAGAGAGTGCTTCAGAAGAAGCGTAAGTAATTAAAAGGAACTCACATGTATAACAAGGTAATACTCGTTGGCAATTTAACTAGAGATGTAGAGATGCGTTACACAAGTAGCGGAAGTGCTATAGGAAAAGTAGGTATCGCTACAAACAGAAGATTTAAAAGTGCGAGTGGAGAACTTAAAGATGAGACTATGTTTATCGATCTTACATTCTTCGGACGCACAGCAGAGATTGCCAGCCAGTACCTTCGCCGTGGGAGTAAAGTTTTAGTTGAAGGAAGACTAATTTTAGAACAGTGGGTTGCTCAAGATGGTACAAAAAGAAGCCGCCATTCAGTAACAGTAGAGAGTATGCAGATGCTAGATACAAGAGCCGATGCACAAAATAACCAATACAATAACAGTGGTTACAATAGTGCACCGGCAGCTCCACAGCAACAAGCAAGTAGCCAAGCTGCACCGATGCAGCAGCAAGCTCCTACTCAAAATGGTGTGAACCAAAATATACCTCAAGAGCCGGAAATTCCAGAAATCGATATCGATGAAGACGAAATACCATTTTAGGAGATTAAACAATGGCTGAAAAAAGAAAATTTAAAAAGAGATTTTGCAGATACTGTCAAGGGAAAGTTGATTTTATCGACTATAAAGATTTAAACCAACTCAAGTTTAGCTTAAGTGAGAGATACAAAATTATGCCTCGCAGACTTACAGGAAACTGTAAAAAACACCAGGAGATGGTTGCAGATGCTATTAAAAGAGCAAGACAAGCTGCATTTATTCCATATATTGTTGATAGAAAAAGAGTTGTTGCAAACCCTTTTGAACTTATCAAGTAATTTAGTAAGCTCTCCGCTTGCTAAATAAGCAATTTCCCTCATACATCTATTTTACCGAACTTTTACCGTTTATTAGCAAAGCATTTATAAAACACTAATGTAAATTGGCTCTATATATTATCCAAAAGTTTCCCTTAAGATAAATATGTTTATAATCAGTAAATATCAAATCATTCCAAAATACCAAAGTAAAGAGAAAATGTGATCAAAAAGCAATATTTAGCACTTCTTATAACAGCATTTCTGTTCACAAGCTGTAGCGAACAGCAAAAGAGTGATAAGTCTATAGAGCAGAAACTCATAGGTACATGGCATAAAGATCTCAAAAGCGGTAGCAAAGTAACCCATGTTGTAACAAAATTTACTCATGACCACCGTTTTGCTACATATGCTAGGGTAAGGGGAACTAATCGTAAACTCTATGCTACTGGAAGATGGCGAGTAAGATTTGGTATCTTAAATGAAGTGATTCTAAAAAGTAACTATACCGAACCACACACAAGAACATATGATAAAATTTTAACAATTAACTATAAACAGTTTGTTTACAAGACTGAAGGTGGTGAGATTTTCTCCTACTATCGAAATAGATAATACGAGGAGAGGATGAGGATCCTCTAATCTATTTTACTTGTAGCTACCTCCCCTTTATCTACGCGTTTAGAGAACTCTGTCTCTTCACCTGTAGCTAAAAGTTTTGCCTGCCCAATCCAATCTTCTCTAAGAATTCTACCTGAGAATGCTAAGTGGCTATCTATCCATTTTACCTCATCTTCACTCCAAGCTGCTATCTGCTCAAAGTGGAATATTCCTAGATCGTTCAATTTGCCCTCTATGATATTTCCTATCCCTTTTATGCGGCATAGGTTATCTTTTGTACCATTCTTTGGTTCTGAAAGTACTGGTGGCTTAACCCCCTCATCTACTGCTTCGACACTTTCGTTTGCACTACTTTTCTCATTAGCTTCACTCTTATCTACTTGGGTGCTACTGCTACCCTCTTGTGTATTATTTGCATCTTGTTCTTGGGCTGCTCCACTCTCATTCGATGTTTGATCCTCTTGCTTCGCAGCATCATTATGAGCTATATCTGTAGCTTGCTCTTGGGTCACTTCGTTCTCATCTACTGCTTCGACACTTTCGTTTGCACTACTTTTCTCATTAGCTTCACTCTTATCTACTTGGGTGCTACTGCTACCCTCTTGTGTATTATTTGCATCTTGTTCTTGGGCTGCTCCACTTTCATTTGATGTTTGATCCTCTTGCTTCGCAGTATCACTACTGGCTTTACCTAAATGTACACTACCCTCTTTCTCTTCAGTTAAAGCTTGGCTTATAGCTAAATCTTGACTATTTTGTTCTGTAGCAATATCTCCACTCACTGCTCCATCACCACCTAGCAAAGATTGAGCTTGACTATTTCCCCCAGAATCTGTAGCAACTGCAGCATCCACTCTTGAGCTTTCACTCTCTCTTGCTACTGTAGCAAAATCATTGTTAAAGGTACTATTAGCACTCCCTGAGAGCTCATCCTTTATTAAATTTTGAGTATACTGCTCCTCACAATAGTCACTCTTCTCAAAATAGAGACTGCTTTCTCTTTTTTTACATGCTAATCGACCAAAGATATAACCCAAAATAATTCCGATTAATGCTATCAAAATTAATAGCAAAGCAATCTGTAATGCTGTTACCATGATTTTCCTCTCCTCTGCATTTATTGTTTTATAAGATTAGCATATTTTTTTTTAAATCGCAACATTTCATGTCATATTTACTAATTTTATTCCACTTTTTGCTATACTCTTTGTTAAAATCGTTCAATTCTCTCTACAGTTGTTGAGTTTATGAACAAATTGACCCACTCTATTGTAAAATCAATACTTATTTGATAAAATGATAAAGTTAATATTGCAAGGAGACTCTATTTTGTACAAAAAAACCTATACAATAACTCTACAATATACCGAGAATAAGTATAATGCAAAGTAATCTAAGCAATAAAGTAAAAGAGTGGTTTGCAGCTTTAACTTTTTGGATGCTTAAGAGAGTTTCACACATTCTGCCTCAAAGCATAAAGGAGTCGATTGCACACATTATCGCTTCTCTTTTATATAAATACCATAAACGCTATCGCTTAATAGCAAGAGCAAACTTAGATTTTGTCTATCAAGATCGTCTATCTCCTGCTGAAAAAGAGCAAATTATTCGAAATATGTTCTCCAATCTTGCCCAAAACTTAGGAAGCTTTATAGAGAACCAAAATATCTCGAAAGAGAGACTCTTAGAAAAGGTTACTTTTAAGAACGACAAAATTCTCCTCGATGCACTCGCGAGCGATAAACCAATAATCTTTATTACAGCGCACCAGAGCAACTGGGAGATCCTACCTTTAGCAATATCGGCTAAATACCAACCATTAGTTGGAGTTGGGCGACCACTCAAACAGCCTTGGCTCGATAGTGTACTTAAGAAAAACCGCCAACAGTTCGATATAGAGATGATAAGCAAACATGGAGCCATGATCAAAATGGTAAAAACTGTGAAAGCAAAAAAGCTTTTAGGGCTCTTGGTAGACCAAAACTTAGAGGGAGTAGAGGTAGAGTTTTTTGGGAAGAAGACGATACACACCCACTCTGCAGCAATATTAGCACTTAAATATGATGCAATCGTTATCCCTGCTTTCATTACTCGAGTCGGTTTCGAGAAGTACGAAGCAACATTCTACGACCCTATTACCATAGAAAAAAGCGGCAACGAAGAGCAAGATATTATTAACCATACCCAAAAACAAGCTAATATTACACAAAAGGTTATCGAGCAATCACCACACGAATGGCTCTGGATACATAGGCGTTGGAAACAGACCTACCCTGAAATTTATAATTTCAGTAAAAATAAATAGAGGAGAAAGAGTGAAGAGCAAGATAAAAATTATACTCCTTGTAGTTATAGCCCTACTTATCTATCTTCTCTTTCCAATAAAGACACCACAACTACTCTATATTTACAAAGGAGCTAAAAGTCCACCTTTAGATGCAAACTACCCCCTTAATAGCATCGACCTCACTCTGCTAAAACTCTTCAATGTAAAAGATGGCTGGATTCGTGTACCAACGCAGACAAAAAAGTATGAAATTATGAAAATTGCTCTCCAAAACAGCAGAGAGAAGACCCGTACAATGATCATGTATGGTGGTGCAACCATCGAAGAGTTTGTAGAGAGAATATCGAAGCAAGCAAAATTAAACCGCTCAAAACTACTAGAGATTTACAATAGATACGCCCTCTTTTCTGAAGCCTCTATTATTGCAAAGCACTACCATATACCATTTAATACCAACGAGATAAGCACAATGGAGCATATGCTTAATGTAAGTGCCCTCCTTTTTACAAAGCTCTCGAAAAAGTATGCAACACCGCTTAAGAGCAAAAGGTTTAAAGAGAAGGTTATTATCGCCTCTATCATCGAAAAGGAGACACAAAACTATAAAGAGATGCCTCTCATTGCCTCTGTAATCTATAATCGCCTCAAAAAAGGGATGAAACTGCAGATGGATGCAACACTCAATTATAAAAAGAATTCCCATAAAGTTGTAACACCAGAGATGATAAAAAAGAATAACTCAGCTTTTAATAGTTACAAACATAAAGGGCTTCCTCCAGAACCAATTGCTAGCATCTCAGAGGCCTCTTTGGATGCCGCATTTAACCCTGCTCAAACCGATTATCTCTACTTTGTAAAGTCCAAAGATGGCAAGAGCCACACCTTTAGCAAAGAGTACAAAAAACACCTAAAAAATGTTAAAAAGTATAAAGAGAGACTCAAAAAGAGCCGCCAACTTAAAAAGAAGATTGAGCAGATAATAAAACAGAATCTTCCAAAGGCACCGAAGCTCTCTCCTCTCCCAACAAGTGTAGATATCTTAAACCAGAATTAGATATAATCTCTCAAAAAAAGAGAGTTACAATTTATGTATATTCCTAAACCAAGCAAATATGATCCAGATGAACTAGGACACTTTGGTATCTTTGGTGGTCGCTATGTACCAGAGACACTTATGCCAGTTCTTGAAGAGCTTAAAAGAGATTACGAAGCTGTCCGTTTCGACAGAGATTTTTGGGCAGAGGTAGACTACTACTACAAAAAATATGTTGGTCGCCCTAGCCCTCTCTACTTTGCCGAAAATCTCTCGAAAGAGTTAGGGGCAAAGGTTTACCTGAAAAGAGAAGATCTCAACCACACAGGGGCTCACAAAATCAACCACACAGTAGCACAAGCGATCTTGGCTAAACGCCTAGGAAAAAAGAAAGTAATTGCCGAAACAGGTGCTGGACAACACGGCGTTGCAACGGCAACTGTAGCAGCTCTATTTGGCTTAGAGTGCGAAATTTTTATGGGCGAAAAAGATGTAGAGCGACAAGCCCTTAATGTATTTAGAATGAAGCTTCTAGGGGCAAAGGTGCACGCTGTAAAAAGCGGTAGCCGCACACTCAAAGATGCAATGAACGATGCTATCCGCCACTGGGTTACAAATGCTCGAGATACATTCTATATTATTGGTACAGTCGCAGGGCCACACCCCTACCCTATGATGATTCGTGATATTCAATCAATTATCGGCTGGGAGGCAAAACGCGACATATTAGAGGCAGAGGGTAAACTACCAGACTATGTTATTGCCTGCATTGGCGGCGGCTCTAATGCAATTGGTATCTTCAACCACTTTTTAGAAGACAAAGAGACCCAATGTATTGGTATAGAAGCCGGCGGATTAGGGCTCGATAGCAAACATGGTGCCTCCTTAGCAAAAGGGAGCCCAGGAGTACTGCATGGTCAAATGAGCTATCTTTTGCAAGATGAAGATGGGCAGATACTCGAAGCCCACTCCATAAGTGCAGGACTAGACTATCCAGGTATTGGGCCAGAACATGCTTACTTAAAAGAGCTCGAAGCTGTAAAATACGATAACATAACCGACCAAGAAGCCCTAGATGCCTTTGTATGGCTCAGCCAAAAAGAGGGAATTATTCCAGCATTTGAGAGCTCGCACGCAATTGCTTATTTAAAAAAGATACCGCAAGAGGAGCTTAAAGATAAGTTAGTTATAGTCAATGTCTCAGGACGAGGCGATAAAGATATGGTTCAAGCACAACAGTTGCTAAATTTCGATTAAGGATACGAAGATGAAAATAGAGTTTATAGAGAAAAGGTTAAAAGATATAGAGGCAGATATAGAGCTTATAGTAGTTGCAAAAAAGGATTTTGAGCATAGATTTACAAAAGAGTATAAAGATATTTTAGAAGAAGCAGGATTTAGCGGTGGACAAGATGAACTTTGCCTCTTAGCAGAGAGTAAAAAGCTCTTTGTAGGGAGCGACTCGCTTAGAGCAAAAGATATACGACCAGCAATTGCTACGGCACTACGCTCTTTAATTGGGAAAAAGTATAAAAGTGTAAAAATGGCTAGCTACCTTAGCCACGATAAATGCACAGCAACTCTTAGAGCCCAAGCAGAAGCTATACTTTTAGGTACATATAAATTTGAAAAGTATAAATCGGAAAAGAGCGATGACTTTGAAGCAATCTACATCTCGAGCGAAGAGTATGGAGCGAAGAAAGTCAATATTGACGCAGCAAAACGAGCCATAAGTAAAGGGTTAGAGGTTGCTTCCGCGGTCAATTTAGCAAGAGATATTGTCAATACTCCGCCAGATGACTTCTACCCAAAAATAATGGCAAAAGTTGCTAAAGATATAGCAAAGAATGAAGGACTCGAAGTAAGAATCTTAAAAGAAGAGGATATTAAAAAAGAGAAGATGAACGCCCTTCTTGCTGTTGCAAAAGCTAGCAGCCACTCTCCCAGAGTAATACACCTAAGCTATAAGCCTAAAAATCCAAAATCAGTTGTCTCTTTAGTTGGTAAAGGACTCACTTACGATAGTGGCGGATTAAGTTTGAAACCAAGCGACTTTATGGTAACAATGAAACTCGACAAAAGTGGAGCAACTGCAGTTTTAGCAATTTTGCAAGCAGTTAGCCGCCTTAAACTCCCAATAGAGATACACGGCTTTATTGGAGCAGTAGAGAATATGATAGGTGGCAATGCCTACAAACCAGACGATGTACTTACTGCAAAAAATGGTAAAACTATCGAAGTTCGAAATACAGATGCCGAGGGGCGTTTAGTACTAGCTGATATGCTCTGCTACGCACAGCAAGAGGTAAAAGCGAACTATATTATCGATATGGCAACACTCACTGGAGCTTGTGTAGTTGGTTTAGGGCAATACACAACTGGAGTTATGGGCAACAACCAAAAGGTAGTAGATAAGATGCTCTATGCTGCCAATGTAGCCTCTGGCGAACTAGCGGCACACCTACCGTTTAATAGACACCTGAAAAAGACACTCAAAAGCTCTATTGCAGATATTTGCAATATCTCAAATACAAGATATGGTGGGGCAGTTACGGCAGGGCTCTTCTTAGAGGAGTTTATCGAAGAGGAGAACAAACAGAAGTGGCTCCACCTCGATATTGCTGGACCTGCATTTGTAGAACACGCATGGGGCGAAAACCCACAAGGTGCAAGCGGTGCAGGTGTTAGAGCAGTAACAAGATTTATCGAAAAACTATCAACTAGTGAGGGCGAACACTACTAATAGAAGCTTAGAGCTAAGAGCATAGGGCTTAGAGCCTTTTTATTGCTTTTTGGCTTTTTCTTATACCTCTTTTTTTGGATCCAAGCCATCACTACACTTCACGCTTACTACCCTCTCATCAGGCAAAGAGACAGCAGTAAGTTCACCATTCCAAACGCACCCAGTATCGGTTGCTAATATATCTTCTCTATTTAAAAAACCTAGTGTCGACCAGTGCCCAAAAACAATTTTTAGCTCTTTTTTTATCTTAGTGGGGCACTCAAACCATGGGTAGAGATTAGAGTTCTTCAGATCTTTTGGAGAGCCTTTCTGTTTAAAATCTAAATGCCCATCTCTGTAGCAGTATCGCATTCGTGTAAAAGAGCCTAAAAAGTACCGCTCTAGCTCTACATTAGAGCCATTAGGTAAAAAGTATTCACTCTCTTTACTCATCATAGCCTTTAACCACTTTTTGGCATCTTTGCTCTGTAGCCTTTTTTGTAAAACATCGCTATAGTATTTTGCAGCCCCTAGCTCAATATTTGGGGCAACTCCAGCGTGAGCCATAGCATAGCCAAGTTTATAATCGATATGCAAAAATGGCTGCTCTCTAAGCCACGAAATAAGCTTTTCTCTATCTGGAGAGTTTAAAATTGGGTCTATGGTAGGGTTACTCTTTTTCAATCCAAAATAGACAGCAATAAGAGCAATATCGTGATTTCCTAAAACAATCTTAACACTTTTTCGTATAGAGTAGAGATACTCTAAAACCTCTAAACTCCCCTTGCCACGATTTACTAAATCGCCAACAAGCCACAGGGTATCTTTTTTTGGGTTAAACTCTATCTTCTCTAGCAGTTCTCTAAATGGCTTGTAGCACCCTTGTATATCGCCAACTACCCAAGTCACTTACAATCTCCTAGTAGCTCTTTATATTTTTTTGCTTTCTGCTCTACACTCATACTTGCATAAGCAGAAGATGGCGAAGGGAGATAGATAGTTTTTATATCTAAGTGGCTAAAATGTTTTTTGTAAATCTTCTGAGCCAAGCGGCTTGTAAAAGCAATCTGCTCAATATTTGGATACTCCTTTAAGAGTGCCTCTATATCGTTTGGTATAATATCTTCTAAATTACTATCTGCCGAAGTTTCTCGTTTGCAACTTGCAACCATATCCCACAAAGCCAATTTACACTGCTTCAGAAGCCAAACTCTCTGGTCTCTTAAATTTGCAGGATACCCACTAATGAGCGATAAAATCTTCCAAAACTGATTTTGCGGATGAGCATAATAGAAACTATTCTCAAACGATTTAAGACTAGGAAACGACCCCAAAACAAGCGTTTTACTACTCTTAAAAACAATCGGCTTAAATGGATGCTCTTGCGTCAAAATAACTCCTTATCGCTCTAAGCTCTGTGCTCTTAGCTCTTAGCTTATTTAAGTTCTTTTTGCAAAGTTCTCACAAATAAAATGATTGCAAAAATCATTACAAAAGTTAAAGCAAGTTCACTCCCTTTATGCATATTCTCAAAAATTGGGCTTTCTACAACCTTCTCGCCTTGGCTTTGCATATCAATAATACTACTCATATAAAAGTAGTTAAAGAGCAAACTACTCATAATAAAGCCAAGTGCACTCAAAGTTTTTACTAAATCTCTATTAAATCGCTTATATTGGTACCCCTCGTAAAGAGATACAGCAACTATCCCAACTAAAATAAAGTACTTCAGCCCAATAAAATTGTGCGTCATTATAAGCCCCTCTTGAAAGCGACTTAAAAGCTCACCACCTAACCACTCTTCGCTATGGAAAGTAACAGGAGCCACCACCGCACCAGCATAAACACTAGCCCCTATAACTACCCCTAAAATCAACAGATACACTATTGTAAAATACCTATTCGTCTTTAACTCTTGCATTGAAATCCTTTTTTGAGAGATATTATCTACTTTTGCTAAATATTAGCTTTTTAACTCGCTTCGTTCAATATTTAGTATTAAACTCTCCTCTATCATCGATCTTATAAGCTCAGTATCTATAGTGTCATTTTCTCTAAAATAGAGGTGTCTTACAACCTTACCACTCCCTACCAACTGTGGAAACTTCTCTTGAAGTAAATACCTTTTACCAAAGGTAAGAACCAAATGCTCGCCTTTCGTTCGCATCATAATTACTACACCAAGTGTATCTTTATACGAAGTCTGGTTCGCATTCTTTACCTCTCTAATTTCATCAAAAGAGAGCAAGATATTACGAATCATCTTAAAATTTTTTTGCATGTTTAGAGTTGCAATCTATATCGTATTAGGTCATCTTATATCAATACCTCACTTCAAAACTGTTCGTAAACTGAACCTCTTCGTCGCACATAGACATCTCTATACCGCTTACTTCACTCTTTGGTGAACCTGCATTTAAAACCTCTAAAACTTCCGAAATATTCTGATTCGGTTCTGTTTTTAACGTCACCTCTACGGTGCCATCTTTCAAGTTCTTTACAAACCCAATATACCCAGCCTTCATTAGAGCTTGCGATACATATTTACGATAGTAAACTCTTTGCACCTTCCCTTTTACAATAAACTTAGCACACCCCACTTTTGGCAACCTCTCTTTGGTATTTATGTTAGCCTAAATTATAGCAAAAAGAGTAACAGAGATAGAAAAAATATGAGCTAATGAAATTTTAAAAACAAACAATAACCTTATATTTAAAATTTGACACTTAGATACTTCTTGGGTATAATAATTATATGAATAGAAAATTAATTCACAAGGCTATTGCAAGTAATAATATAGAGTGGCGGAAACACTCATTAGAGCGGATGCTACAGCGAGGCATAAGTCGACAAGATGTTATTAAGGTTCTTTTAAAAGGTGAACTAATAGAACACTATAAAGATGATAAACCTTTTGAAAGTGCTCTATTTTTTTATGAGCTAAATAACCCAATACATGTTGTAGCAAGTTTAGATAAAACTGAAATAAAAATATATGTAATAACTGCATATATTCCAGATAACAACTATTTTTTAGAAGATTTTAAAACAAGGAGGAGTGATGCAAAATAATAAATGCCCAATTTGCAACGGCAATAAAGAGCACTCTACAACAACTTTTACAGTAGATTTAGGCACAAACTTAATTGTTGTACGAAATACCCCAGCAACTATCTGCACAAATTGTGGAGAAGAGTGGATAGATAATACAACATCGCAACAACTAGAAGCAATTGTGAACGAAGCCAAAACCAAAAACAGAATGATAGAAGTTATAGATTTTAATTTAGAGAGTGTCGCTTAATCTATTTAAATCTACGGCAAATTTATTTTATTTCTGCACAATTTGAGATTTTCAGAAATTGAGATTTGTTGAATTGTAGCGTTAAAAAAATGCAACTGTCTGAAGTCGTAGGTTGAGTTTTGCATTTTTAGCGGAAATTCAACAAATCTCCCGAAAATCTTGACTCTTGTGCCATTTTTTTCTAAAGAAATTTTTGCTACGCAAACCGCATTTGCTAATTTTGCTTCGTTTTTTTCTCTTGTGAAGCGAAGCGGTGGCTTTAGCCATCACTCTCTTTGAGAAAAAAAATGAAGAGAGAAACCTATACTAAGTTAAAAGTTAAGAACTAACATTGTATACTTTTGGCATATGCGTTACGAGATCCAATTTCGTAACGAGAGTAGTGAAAGGATAAATATGGTACAACAAGATGCGATTTTTATCAAAATTAATAAACGTTTTAGAGAAAATATGAGCAAGGAAGAATTGTATGATGAGTCTCGTGGCGTATGGAAAGTAAATGAAAATAAAGTCAAAAATGTAAAATATGCATTTGCAATATATAAAGGTATTATTAAAGAAGTTTATTATATTGACGAATGGCATAAAGCATATTCTACACCTTATTATTATCGTACAAACAAAACATTCCAAGATGATCCTAGCTTAAAAGGAAGAAAAGAATTCACAGGTAAAGTTGCTTTAGATATTAGAGACTGTTTTATAGAAAAATCTGTTGCAAAATATTATAAAAAAGGCGAAGCAAATCCAATCAAATATATGAATTTTGAAGAACTTTACAAAGATTTTTGCAATGAAAAATTTATCTATTCTGAATAAATTAAATTTAATATATGTATTATGTAACAAGAGGAGGAACATTATGAAAAAAATAGGAATCATATCACTGTTAATTTTAAGTTACAGTGTATTATTAAATGGGTGTGTGCAACAAACATGGAAACATAATACCAAAAATAAACAACAGTTTTATCAAGATAAAATAGCTTGCCGTAAAATTGCAGCTAGGTCAATACCGAATATTCATACAACCTATAGACAGCCTACAAGCTATTCATATAATTTACAATCTAATGGTTTTGGCAGATATAGTGGAAATATTAGACCAATCCGTACAGGTGGTGGTTTTTTAGCTGGTGTCGCTGCTGCAGATGCAGCTTTCCCACAAGATACATATCAAGCAACATTAATAGACTGCATGAAATCAAAAGGGTGGTATCTACAATAAAGCCAAGACCTTGGCTATATATGCACAATTTGAGATTTTCGGAAAAAGAGATTTGTTGAATTGTAGCGTTAAAAAAATGCAACTGTCTGAAGCCATAGGCTGAGTTTTGCATTTTTAGCGGAGATTAAACAAAGCTCCCGAAAATCTCGACTCTTGTGCGATTTTTTTGCTTCGTTTTTTTCTAAAAAAAATGAAGAGAGAAGTATATAGAAGTATATATTAGATTAAAAGTTTAAGAAGTAAAATTGTATACTTGTTAGAAAAAGGGATATTTATTAAAAAAATAGACAAATATAATCATTATGGTACTTTAATTACTGTGGTGTCTTTTTTGTTTATAATTATTTTTAGTAATGGCAATTACGATATATGGGATGAACTTATTTCAATAATTGTAACTATTTTTGGAATAAATTATATTCATGAAAAAATATATTTCGATAAAAAATCACTTATGTTAGGTTTTTTAATTTTATGGACTGGTGTATTTGTTTCCCTGTTTGGAGTATGTAGCTTTATATTTAAAAAAATTATATTTTATGAAAACTATTTACTAATACCAATAATACTATTAACAATAATATTTTCTTACCTATATCAAAAAAAATTAAATAATTAAAAATTATAATATCCCTACTCCCCAACATAAACAAACCCTCTATCAAACCCCGCCAAATCCTTATAAAACTCTAATTTACCACTTAAGCCAAGCTCTTTAGCATAATTTGAAAGAGACTCTTTTTGGTCATAGCCCATTTCGCATGCTGCGTATTGAATATCTTTACTTTTGATCTCTTCTAATATTTTAAATAGTAACTCCAACCCTTTATTAGGGGCAAAAAGGGCGGTGTGGGGCTCAAAATTGGCTACATTTTTTTCTAGTTTGAAGTCTGGGTCTATGTAGGGTGGGTTGCTAATTAGTAGGTCGAAATCTGAGAAGCATTCACCCATACTGCACTTGTGTAGTTTTATTCTATCGCTTAAATTAAAATTGTCTATATTTTTTTGTGCTATCTTTAGGGCATCGTCGCTTATATCGCTAGCTTCTATCGTAACCTCACTATGCCTTGCAATAGCAATCGATAGGGCTCCACTGCCTACTCCTATTTCGGCTACTTTGTTTATGTTGTAGTGCTTAATTAGATTTAGGGCTTCCTCTACCAAAATTTCGCTCTCTGGGCGAGGGATGAGGGCTCCTTTGTCTATGAAGAGTTCGAAGTCGTAGAAACTTACTTTGTTTGTGATGTACTCTATTGGCTCTTGCATCTTGCGGCGATCAATGAGGGGTTTTAGAATGTTGAAGTCTATATCTTCTATCTCTTTGAGTATTAGCTCTTCGCGGCGGCAATTGAGGATGTGGGAGAGGAGTATCTCTGCCTCTAATCTTGGGCGATCAACAGCATCTCTTAGCTCTTTTTGTGCCCAAAGGAGGGCTTTTTTAAGCATCATTTAGGAAGCCTAAGATTACACTATCGTTTTTGTTGCTCTCATCGTACCCTAGCTCTTTGAGTCGCTCTATAATTGGTGGGTGCGAGTAGTAGAAGAATATATAGAGTGGGTGCGAGAGTGGGAAGGATTTATTTTCGCTCACTAGTTTTAGGAGTGCATTGATTAGGTTCTCTTTGCCTCCAATTTTTGCACCGAATTTATCGGCTTCGTACTCATTATGGCGGCTTACTAAGCCCATAATTGGCATATAGATAAAACTAAATATAGGAAGCAGCAGAGCTATAAGTGCAATTTTTGCACCACCATTAGCAACTAAGCCTAGCTCTAAAAAGAGTGACTCTGGTAAGTTGCCGACAATAAAGAAGAGTGCAAATAAAAAGAGCCCCATTAAGGCGATATTTTTAAAGACATCTTTGTGGCTGTAGTGCCCTAGTTCGTGCCCTAAGACTGCTAAGATCTCTTGTCTGTTAAGCTTCTCTAACAGGGTATCGAAGAGTACGACTCGTTTTGATTTACCAAGCCCGCCAAAGTAGGCATTGAGCCTTGCATCTCGTTTGCTAGCATCGATTGTAAAGATACCGTCGCTATTTAAACCTACCTCTTTTAAGATGCCTTCTATATCGGCTTTAAGCTGGGCATCATCGAGTGGTTTAAATTTATTAAAGATTGGGGCGATAAGCGTTGGGTAGAGCATATTTACAAGCACTATAAATATAAAAATCACCACAAACGACCAGAGCCACCAGTTAGAGAAATTCTCTACAATGTAACTTAAAATTGCAAAGATTATGCCCCCAACTACTGCAAAGATTGCAGCCGATTTGAGCTGGTCTATAATAAAGAGTTTCGGTGTTGTTTTGGTAAAGTGAAAGGCTTTATCTAAACCAAAGACTCTGTAAACCTCTAGTGGGAGGGTTAAGATATAGTTGATTGCAAAAAAACCAAATAAAAAGAGTACACTCGAGAGTATGCCGTTATCTATGCCGAGGGCTTGCTGTAGGTACTTAAAGCCACCATAGACCCAAAAGAGAAAAACTACATACTCAACAAAAGTCTCTGCAATGGCGAGCCTCTCTTTTTTAATTGCATAGTTTGCTGCTATCTGATACTTTGCAGGTTGTAGTAAAACTGGATCTAACTTTTTTGCATCACTAATGTAGCCAATTTGCATAACACTTACATAGACTTTTATAAGGGTATAGATTGTAAATATTGTAATGAATACTTCTAACATATTTTCTCCTTTCTTGGCTGCTAAATATAGCAGAAACTACTTAAAATACAAAGGGGAAGGGAGAAGGGTGAAGGGGTAAAGGTTTTTTATGACTCTTTTTCTTCAACCTTCTCCCTTCTACCTTCTCCCTTATTCACATTTCGCTAAAATACAGATAGTTTTTCTAAAAGGTAGAGCAGTGGCATATATAGATATGTACGATATTAAAAAACGGTATGATGTTAAGCAGATCTTTGATGGGTTGAACTTTCATATCGAAGAGGGTGAGAGAGTCGCTATTATTGGGCAAAATGGGTGTGGTAAGTCTACACTTATGAAGCTAGCAACAGGGCAAGAAGAGCCCGATGAGGGTAAGGTTATTCGAGATAAATCTATAGAGATTGCTATGCTTAGCCAAATGCCAAAGTTCGACGAAGAGGCAACCGTAAAAGAGGCGATAGAAGCAGAACTAAGCACCCTAAAAGCTGCACAAAAGCGATACGAAGAGTTAAGTAATCTAATTGCCACAAATCCTGATGATAAAGCAATTTTAAAAGAGCACGAAGAGGTTACTGCTTTCTTAGACCACCACAATGCGTGGGATCTCAGCAATAAGATAGAGCGAGCCCTGCAAGAGTTTAAGCTCAAAGAGTATGAAGATAGGCTAGTAACCTCACTCTCTGGTGGCGAGCAGCGGCGTGTTGCACTTGCCTCGCTTATCTTAAAAAAGCCCGATCTGCTACTACTAGATGAACCGACAAACCATCTTGATGTCTATATGGTAGAGTTTTTAGAAGAGATTTTACTCAAAGAGAAGTTTACTCTCTTGCTCATCTCGCACGATAGATACTTTATAGACCATATCGCAACCCGCATTGTAGAGGTAGAAGACTTAAAACTTGTTAGCTACAAGGGTGGTTACGAGAGCTACTTAGCCCAAAAAGAGGCACGGCTACAGTCGATGCAAAGGGAGTATGAAAACCTTTTACGGCTGCTTAAACGCGAAGAGGAGTGGTTAGCAACAGGGGTGCGAGCAAGAGAGACACGCAACCAAGGCAGAAAGCGAAGAGTCTTTGAACTTCGAGAGCAAGCAAAGAAGAACCCTACCCTTATCCGCAAGATGAAGATAGAGCTAGAACGCGAAAAGAAGAGCTGGAGAGGCGAGAAGATAGTCGCTAAAAAGAAGATGCTCTTTGAGATAGAGAACCTCAACTACACAATTGCCGGCAAAGAGTTGATAAAGAACTTTACTACAAGAATCTTGCAGCGAGATAAAATAGCAATTGTTGGACCAAATGGGAGTGGAAAATCGACGCTTCTTAAAATTCTCCTTGGAAGATTAAAGCAAGATAGTGGAGTTATAAAGAAGGGTGAACTAAGCATTGGCTACTTTGATCAACATAGAGAGATGCTCAAAGATGATGCAACTCTAATTGAGACATTTTGTCCTGATGGAGGCGATAGAGTTATTGTAGATGGAAAAAATATGCATGTTTATGGCTACTTAAAAAACTTTCTCTTCCCAAAAGAGTATTTAGATAAAAAGATTTTCCAGCTAAGTGGTGGCGAGAAGAATAGAGTTGCACTTGCCCTCCTCTTTACCAAAAAGTACGACTGCTTAATTTTAGACGAACCAACAAACGATTTGGATATTCAGACAATTAATATTTTAGAAGAGAAGCTACTCAGCTTCGAAGGTGCCCTACTTTTTGTGAGCCACGATAGATACTTTGTCGATAAATTGGCACAAAAGCTCTTTATATTTAAAGGCGATGGCGAGATTGAGATTTCGCACCAAAGCTACAGCGAATATTTAGATATAGAAAAAGAGATACAAGGTTTAGAGAGCTTTGAGAAGAGCTTGCAAGAAGCTCCAAAAGAGGAGATAAAAAAAGAGAACAAACCTAAAAAGAAACTAAGCTACAAAGAGCAGCGAGACTTAGAGCTACTACCACCCAAAATAGAGGAGCTAGAAGCAAAAATAGATGAGCTTAACAACTGTCTAGCCAACCCAGAGTGCTACAACCAAAAAGGACTACAAGAGGTAAGCCAAGAGCTCGCACAAGCCCAAAAGGAATACGAAACACTTAGCGAGCGATATTTAGAGTTGCTCGAACTGCAAGAGGAGCTTGAAAGATAATTTTGAATTTTGAATGATGAATTTTGAATGACTTTTGGCTTTAAACTTACTCACAAAACTCCCAATTTTCCAATAACTCTTCCGACTATTTGGGTATTGGTAAGCTCATCACTGCTTAAAATTTCGCTATTGTAGTTTTTGTTGTCGCTTATAAGCTCTATAGAGCCATCGATTCTTTGAGAGATCCGTTTTACAAAGAGTCCTACTGTTGTGGCTATTACAAAAATGCCATCTTTTTTGATCTCTTGGCTCTTTGTGTCGATAAGCACTATCTCGCCATTTTGGAGTGTTGGTTCCATAGAATCACCAATAACATTAAGGGCTGCAAGATTTTTTGCACTTTGAATTGGCAAATGATAAAGCTGCTCTATTAAAGATCTATCTAAATGGAGAAACTCATACTCCGCCTCTTCATTAATTGCCCCTCCACCGGCACCGGCATTGATTTTACTAAAGTAGCTAACACGCAAGTATTTATCTGTCTCCTCCTCTAAAAGTTTAGGAGTCTGCCCAAAGAGGATCCAATTAATCGATATTTTTCGCTCTGCACAGAAATAGACAATCTGTTCTAGTGGGATTCGCCCTCGTTTTTTAAAGTGGCTAAGCGACTCTTTCGAGATACCAAGAGCCTTAGCAACATCTTTATCGTATACTCTCTCTACTCCATGCTCACTTTGTAGTATATCTTTTATCTTCTCGATAATCTCTTGACTCTCCATAAGCCCTCCATAGTTGATAATTTTTCAATTAATTAATAGTTTTTAGACTTAATTATTAAAATAATATCAATTAATCTTTAAAAGGAGTTAAATGAAGATTCACTTAGATTTAGATTGCTACTTTGTCTCGGCAGAGCGAACGCGTTACCCCTTTTTAAAAGGGAAGAGAGTCGTTATTGCAAAGAGTAGCGATAAAAGAATCTTTGCAACAACCCCTAAAGTTGGAACACTCCTGCCAAATACAGGGGCTTTTAACTCTACTTTAGAGTTTCAAAATAACTATAGAGGCGATATTTTGAACCTCTGGAAAGAGCACTTTATAGACGAAGATGGTACAATCCACGGCATTGTAATTACAAAGAGTTATGAGGCAAAAGCAGTTGGTATCAAAACCGGTATGCCACTAAAAGAAGCTTTAAAGCTAGCAGACGATCTTATTGTAATTCCAAGCGATCACCTCTTCTACCAAGAGATTTCGCAAAGACTCAAAGAGTACCTCAAGAAGCGAATACCGCTGCTAGAGCAGTACTCTATCGATGAGTTTTTTGGAGACCTTGACGGCTGGATAAAAGAGGAGGATACATACGATTTTATAGAAGAGCTCCAAGCCGATATTCTAAGAGAGTTTGATCTCCCTATCTCGATTGGAGCAAGCCCCTCGAAGTGGATAGCAAAACTCTTAACAGATCGCATAAAACCCTATGGTGTAAAGGTACTTACACAAAAAGAGATAAAAAGTTTTACAAAAAATATACCCATAGAGGAGTTTCCAGGGATTGGGCGGGCAATTTATAAAAAGCTCCATCGATATGGTATTAAAACATTAGGAGAGCTTCAAGAGACTCCACAACTCCTTATTCCCTATGGCAAAAGTGGACGCGACCTCTACAAGAGAATTTGTGGGAACGATAACGAAGCTGTAATCCCCTACAGCCACCGCAAAAGTATAGGGATTAGCCGTAACTTTCCAGCTATATCGAGCCGCAAAGAGCTTAAACGACGCGTTACTATTTTAGCACGCTATCTAAGCTATACTATTTTGAAGTTTTCGCTTAACCCTACTCTTTTCTATTTTAAAATAAAGTACCAAGGGGCAGGCTCGCAAAAGCTTTCGTTTCGATCCAACAGGCTCTTTAACGAACGCTTCTTTATCGATTTAGCGGTCGAAAAAGTTATGGAATTAGACCAAATGAAACAGCTGAAAATTCACTATATATCACTTTCTGTTTCGGATTTTATTGGAGAAGAGAGACAAAAGACACTCTCGCTCTTTGAGTATGAACAAGATAGAAAGATGCAAAATCTTCAAACTAAACTCATGCAAATACGCGATAAATATGGGGTAGATTCTATCTGTTATGGGAATGAAAAGGATATTTAACTAAAAAGTGGTAGCAGGGGCGGAACTTGAATCCGCGACCTCCGGCTTATGAGACCAGCGCTCTAACCAGCTGAGCTACCCTGCCACATTTAATTTGTGTGCGCAATTATATAGAAAATAACTTTAAGAAAAATTAAATTTCTTAACATTGAGCACTTTTTTCTATGCTATGGAGGAGAAATCAATATTCTTTAGTTGAAGTGACTCATATATTTTTAGTTTTTTTAGAATAACTCTTGACTTTTTTAGAAGAAATCACTATAATTACATCGCAAATTAAATTTTTAAGAGCAAGGAGAAAGGATATGAACTTTCAACCATTAGCTAATAGAGTATTAGTAGAGAGAGAAGAAGAAGTAACTACAACAGCTTCTGGAATAATTATTCCTGACAATGCAAAGGAGAAACCACTCCAAGGAAAAGTGCTAGCGGTTGGACCAGATGCACAAGAAGAGGGCATCAATGAAGGTGATACAGTAGTATTTGGTAAATATGCAGGTAACGATATTACACTAGATGGCAAAGAGTATTTAATATTAACAAGCGATGATATTTTAGGATTATTAAAGTAATAAAATTTAAGGAGAGAAAGAATGGCAAAAGAGATATTCTTTGGCGATAACGCAAGAAATGGAATCTACAGCGGTGTTAAGAAATTAGCAGATGCTGTAAAAGTAACAATGGGACCAAGAGGTAGAAATGTACTTATTCAAAAGAGTTTTGGTTCTCCAAACATCACAAAAGATGGTGTTTCAGTTGCAAGAGAGATTGAGTTAGAAGATACTTTAGAGAATATGGGTGCGCAACTTGTAAAAGAGGTTGCAAGCAACACAGCAGACGAAGCAGGTGATGGTACAACTACTGCTACAGTTCTAGCACACTCTATCTTTAAAGAGGGTCTAAGAAACATCACTGCAGGAGCAAACCCAATCGAAGTAAAAAGAGGTATGGATAAAGCATCGGCACTCATTATTGATGAGCTTAAAAAGATTGCTCAAGAGGTAAAAGGGAAAAAAGAGATCGCACAAGTTGCAACAATCTCTGCAAACTCAGATGCAAACATTGGTGACCTTATTGCTGAAGCGATGGAGAAAGTTGGAAAAGATGGTGTAATTACTGTCGAAGAGGCAAAAGGAATTAACGATGAACTCGAAGTTGTTGAGGGTATGCAGTTCGATAGAGGATACCTTAGCCCATACTTTGTAACAAATAGCGAAAAGATGACTGTAGAGATGGAGAATCCACTCATTCTAATAACTGAGAGCAAAATTACATCTCTAAAAGATCTTATTCCTATACTCGAGCAGACACAGCAAAGTGGTCGTCCACTCTTAATTATTGCAGACGATGTAGAGGGTGAAGCGTTAGCAACACTAGTACTTAACAGATTAAAAGGTATCTTAAATATTGCAGCTGTAAAAGCACCTGGCTTTGGCGATAGAAAGAAAGAGATGCTAAAAGATATCGCTATCTTAACAGGTGGAACTGTAATTACTGAAGAGTTAGGCTTAACTCTAGAGAAAACTACTATCGATCAACTTGGTCAAGCAGCAAGAGTTGTAATCGATAAAGACAACACAACAGTTGTAGATGGTAAAGGCTCTAAAGAGGCTGTAGAAGCGAGAGTAAAAGAGATTAAAACGCAAATCGAGCACACTACAAGCGAGTATGATAAAGAGAAGCTTCAAGAGCGTCTTGCAAAATTAAGCGGTGGTGTTGCAGTAATCAAAGTTGGTGCTGCTACAGAGACTGAGATGAAAGAGAAGAAAGATAGAGTTGACGATGCTCTTAGTGCAACAAAAGCAGCAGTAGACGAAGGTATAGTAATCGGTGGTGGTGCGGCACTTGTAAAAGCTGCTAAAAATGTAACTCTTGATTTAGAGGGCGACGAGAAAGTTGGTGCAGAGATTATCTTAAGAGCTATCTATGCTCCAATTAAACAAATTGCAGCAAATGCAGGGTTCGATGCTGGTGTTGTTGCTGATAAAGTTAAAAATAGCGACAATCCAAACGAAGGTTTCGATGCAGCTACAGGAGAGTATGTAGATATGTTCGAAGCTGGTATTATCGACCCACTCAAAGTTGAGAGAATTGCACTCCAAAACGCAGTAAGTGTTGCAAGCCTTCTTTTAACTACTGAAGCATCTGTTACAGATGTTCCAGAGAAAAACGCTACACAAGCTCCATTAGCTCCAGATATGGGCGGAATGGGAGGCATGGGTGGAATGGGAATGATGTAATTCCCTCCCTGCCTTTAAGCTTTAAGCAAGCTATATTTTTTATCTTAATCTTCTTTCTTTTTTAAATAGTGTACAATATTTTTTTCATACTCTTTTTGAGTCTCTATTACCCAATTAATAATATTATCTTTGTATCTATCAATTTCTATTGAATGCTTTTGAAAAGAGTTTAATAAGCGTATATTTACATTTTTTAAAAGAAAAAATTGATTTCTTGGAAAATTAGAGCCAAAATGAGAGCTCATATAACTACTAAACTCCTCATCAAAGTAATGGCTTGTTAAATCCATTGCAAAACACTTTTTTATACCTTCTATATTTGCTTCATCACCTATTTTTTCATAACATTTTTTTACTGCACTTTGCATTCCAACCATTCCACCATCATAAGTCATATAGGCATCTAAAGCACCTATAACTCCTTGATAAATATAACGATCTCTTTTTTTAGAATGATTTTGCATATGATTATTTTTTTGTGAATTCTTTTCAGAAATCATTGATGGTGCAGCAACACTTATATTGCATACAATTAATATGGATATTGCAATTTTCTTTTTTAAAGTCAAATTGTATCTCCAAAGCTTCAAACTATTTTTGACTCTCTATCCAATTAGACATTATCTCTATCTGCTCTATTGTTTTTGCAGTCGAGGTACCACCAAAGCTCTCTCTTGCATTCATAGAGTTTCTAATATCTAGTACTTCTATTACATCTTTAGCAAATCTATCATCTATGCTACTTAGCTCTTCGTAAGTTAATTCGCTTATATCTTTACCTAGCTCTTCTGCTTTGTTTACGATATTTCCAACTAAATGGTAGGCATCGCGAAATGGCATATTTAAGTTTTTAACCATATAGTCTGCTAAATCTGTAGCACTTAAATGCCCTACCCTACAAGCTGCCTCCATATTCTCTTTGTTTACTTGCATCTCATCTATCATCTCTTTTAGTACCATTAGAGATAGCTTAGCAGTTTTTACGCTATCAAATACACCCTCTTTATCCTCTTGGGTATCTTTGTTATAAGCTAGTGGTAAGCCTTTCATTACTGTTAAAAGTGCTACTAAGTTACCATTTACTCTACCTGTCTTTCCACGAAGAAGCTCCGGAATATCTGGGTTTTTCTTTTGTGGCATTATAGAGCTTCCTGTTGCGTGTTTATCGCTTAGAGTTACAAATTTAAATTCGCTTGTACTCCAAAGAATAATCTCTTCGCTAAGGCGACTAATGTGCATCATCATTGTTGCTATATTAAATAGAATCTCTAATGCGAAATCTCTATCACTAACTGTATCTAGGCAGTTTAGGCTTGGCTCTTTAAAGCCAAGTTCATTAGTTGTTAGCTCCCTATCTATTGGGTGTGGCGTACCTGCTAGTGCTGCACAACCAAGTGGCGAGATATTATTGCGTTTATATGAACTCATAAATCGTTCATAATCTCTTTTAAACATACTCGCATAGGCTAACATATGGTAGCCAAAGTTAATTGGCTGAGCGTGCTGCAAGTGCGTCATACCAGGAAGTAGCGTATCGCTATGCTCTTTTGAAATATTTATAAAACTCTCTATTAGCTCAAGTAGTAATCTAGCTATCTCTTTATTATTATTTAATACATAGAGTCTAAAGTCTGTTGCCACTTGGTCATTTCTGCTTCTTGCAGTATGTACTCGCTTTGCTGCGTCGCCAATTTTTGCAGTTAGTAGCCGCTCAATTGCCATATGTATATCTTCGTCACCCTCATTTAGCTCTATTTTCCCACTTTCAATATCTTCTAGTAGTTCATTTAACCCTTTTGTAATTAGCTCTAAATCTTCACTACTAATAATTCCTTGCTTTGCTAACATCTTAGAGTGTGCTAAAGAGCCAATAATATCCTCTCGAAAAAGCTCTTTATCAAATGGCAGTGAGTCGTTTAGCTCTTTTAATAGCTTTGAACTTTCGATATTTATTCTTGCACTTGCTATATTTTTTTTCAATAGAATCTCCTAATATAAATTGTAAAATTATATCTTAAAAGGTTTATAACCTCTATCTTACCCCTTAAAGCCATACAACTCTGGGAAAATAACTATAGAGGCTAAAACTAATACTTGCAAGATAATAAACGGCACTACACCCCTATAGATATCGGTAGTTTTTACCTCTGGTGGGGCTACCCCTTTTAGGTAAAAGAGGCTAAAACCAAATGGCGGGGTGAGGAATGATGTTTGCAAATTTAGAGCAATAAGTATAGCAAACCATAGCGGGTCTATACCTATTGTTTGTGAAATTGGCAGCAGTATTGGCACAACAATATAGGATATTTCGATAAAATCGATAAAGAATCCAAGGAACATAATAATAAGCATAGTAGCAATAATAAAGCCCCATTTATCACCAGGTAGGGTTGTCATAAAGTGTTCTACTATCTCATCTGCTCCACTATATATAAATACCATCGAAAATGCGGTTGCACCAACTAATATAGCAAATACCATCGAGGTAGTTTTAACTGTCTCTAAAGATGCTTCTTTTACCAAAGAGAAGCTCAGTTTCTTATACAATGCCGCAAGTATTAAGCTCCCTAAAGCTCCTAAAGAGGCAGATTCTGTAGGTGTCGCAATCCCTGCAAAGATTGATCCAAGCACTAAGATAATCAGTGTTAATGGCGGAATAATTGCAATAAGCGCTTTTTTTACACTTGTTGCGTAGGCAACTTCTAAATCTCTACTCAATGCCGGTGCTACATTTGGTTTTAAGAATGAGACTATAAGAATATAGACAATATAGACTCCCACCAATGCTAAACCGGGAATTACTGCTGCCTTAAAGAGGTCGCCTACAGGCAATTGGAAAACATCTGCCAAGACAATAAGTACAATAGATGGTGGAATAATCTGTCCTAATGTTCCGGATGCACAAATTGTTCCACAACTGAGTGCTTTATCATATCTGTTACGAAGCATAATAGGCAAAGAGATAACACCCATAGCAACCACGCTTGCCCCAACAACACCGGTTGAAGCAGCCAAAAGTGCACCAATTAAAACAGTAGAGATTGCCAAACCCCCTCTAACCTTACCAAAGAGTGTACCCATCGACTCTAAAAGCCGCTCAGCTAATTGGCTCTTTTGCAGTACAATCCCCATAAATATAAAAAGCGGTACTGCCATTAAAATCTTATTAGTCATAATAGAGTAGATTCTATAAGGCATCATAGAAAACATCGAGAGAAACTCTTCCCACCACTCAGCTATTGTTCCTCCATCTGGCATTATCTCTAAATAGGATGCTCCTAAACCAAAGTAGAGTGCAACCGCCCCAAAGGTGAATGCAACTGGAAAACCAATTACTAACATTATAAGTGCGGCAAAAAACATTACTATACCAATCATAGTTCATCCTCCTCTTGGGGAAGTGGCAACTCTGCTCCTTTTAAAACATTAATATTATGGAGCAAAAAATTCAGTGCACAAAAGATTAAAAAGATAAATGCAAATGGGATTTGTGCTTTGATAATCCACCTATAGGGCAATCCGCCTGGATCTTCGCTAATTTCATGTGTTGTATATGAATCCATTACATACTCATACGAGCCATAAATTACTAAAAGAGCTAAGGGTAAAAGAAAAAACAGCGTTCCTAAAATATTGACCCACGCCTTCTTTTTCGGCGAGAATCTATCGTAGAGAAAATCAACTCTTACATGTGCATTGTGACGTAATGCATACCCTGTTCCATAAAGCATAATCACAGCAAAAAGGTGCCACTCTAACTCTTGCATCGCAATTGAACTGTTATGAAAAACATACCGCATAAAAACATCGTATGCAACATTAAGAATCATCAAAATAAGAAGCAAAGCAGTAATATTGCCAACAAAATCAATGATTTTATCTGTTATTTTCTCTAGTGTAAGCAGCATTTTTTTCCTTTATGAAAAACTAAGAGATAAAAATTATTTTTAACTCTTAACTCTTAATTCTTAATTCTTAATTGAACAAATCCGCAAAAAGCGGATTCTTATTTTGTAATATTTAAATCTTTAGACATTTTTAAGTAGTAGTATTGGCTCATCATTGACCATGCTCTTGCTTTTTTCATATAAGCTTTATAATCTGTCCATATCTCTTTAAATTTCGGATTTTTTGCTGCATACCCTGCATATACTTCATCAGCTGCTTTTTTCAATGCTTCTAATACTGGTTTTGGGAAAGTTTTTACCTTAATATCCGGATACTCTTTTTTCATTTTTGCCCAAGCATCAGCCGATTCTGCAAAGTTTTCGATATACATATCCATCGATACTGCTTTCATAGCTGTCTCTAACATAACCTGATACTTTTTCGGCAGCTTATCAAAAGCCTTTTTATTCACTAAAAACTGCATTTCACTTGCTGGTTCATGCCATCCTGTATAGTAGTATTTTGCAACTTTATGGAAGCCCATCTTTATATCCATACCTGGTCCTACCCACTCAAGAGCATCAATAGTCCCTCTATCGAGTGATGTATAGAGCTCACCTGCAGGAATATTCGTTACATTGACCCCAAGTTTTGCCATAACTTCACCGGCAAGTCCAGGAATTCGCATTTTAAGTCCCTTAAGGTCATCTACACTTTTAATCTCTTTTCTAAACCACCCGCCCATTTGGTTTCCTGTATTTCCACCTGGATATGAATAGACACCAAACTTATCATACACTTCTTTCATATACTTCATACCATTGCCATAGTAAAACCAAGCATACTGTTCAGATGGGGTCATACCAAATGGAACTGTTGTAAACCAAACAGTATTGATATCTTTCCCTTTCCAGTAGTAAGAACCACTGTGACCCATCTGATACTGTCCACCCTTAACCATATCTAAAATTCCAAGTGGTGCTTTATGTTTCTCTTTTCCTTCTACTTTAATGATAAATTCACCATCACTCATCTCTTTCATTAAAGCTGCTAATTTAGCTGGTGGTGATGCAAGTGGTGTTAGCGTAGATGGCCAAGTCTCAGCTAACTTCCATCGGATTTTTTTTGCACTGAGCGGAGAAGCTAAAAGCATAGCCGCAGCTGTTGCAATTAAACCAACTTTTAAAAATCTGTTCATACACACTCCTTTAAAATTTTATAGTAACTATTGTAACTAAAAATCTCTTAAGAATATTGACTTAGATCATTTTTCTAAAGATGAGTTCAAAAAAGGTGTGGCTTTGTGAAATAATAGAAGTATTGGATAAATTAGAGTTATATAGTAATAAAAAGTTGATAAGAGGAAGAGATTAAACTCTCGCCTCCTCTCTTCTTTGAAGATATTCCCACTTCTCGTTAATCTCTTTTTGAATCTGCTCAATCACATGGCGATTCTCAGGTTTAAAGAGGTGTTTATATCTTCCTTGAGCAGCTAAATACTCCTCTACAGGAATAATATTTTTCGGTCTATAGAGAATATTTAACTCATGCCCATTAATAATTTCGTAAATTGGGAACATTAAAGTATCTGTTGCAAGGTCTGTAATGTGGATTGTATCTTTTGGATCAAACTTCCACTCTGTTGTACACGCTGAAACTGTGTTAATAAAACATGGTCCCTCAGTCTCAAGAGCTTTTTGGAAACCTTTTGCCATTATCTTCCACTTATTTGGTGCAAGTTGTGCCACATATGGAGCGCCATGAGCTGCCATAATAGCAACTAAATCTTTCTTCTTCTCTTTTTTTCCATAGCTAACCCGCCCGGCTTGAGCAGTAGAAGTATGTGCACCAATAGGTGTTGCAGAACTTCTTTGTCCACCAGTGTTTGCATAGTTTTCGTTATCTAAACAGATATATGTAAAGTCATGACCTCTCTCTACAGCACCACTTAACCACTGGAAACCAATATCATAAGTAGAACCATCACCACCAAATGCAACAAACTTCACTGGAGCATCTGGATCTTTTAGAGTCCCCTTTCTCTTTCTAGCCTTATACATAGCCTCAGCACCAGAAACTGCAGTAGCAGCATTCTCAAACCCAATATGGATCCAGCTTGTATCCCAAGATGTATATGGATAAACTGCTGTAGAAACCTCTAAACAACCTGTGTTACTTGCGATTACTAAGTTGTCATCTGTTGCATTCATTAACTCTCTAACAATCATAGAGTGTGCACAACCAGGACAAAGCAGGTGTGCTCCCTCAAAACGTTCATTTGCAGTTGAGAACTCTTTTAAGTTTTTAATATTTGTAATTGCCATTAGTTACCCCTTTTAGTTTCGAAAAAGCCAAGTTTTGGACCGCGAACACCGCTAAATTGCTGAATAGGTGTAGTTATATGTCCAGCATCTGCATGCGCTTTTTGCTCTTTAAATATTCTTTTTGCCTCTTCTACAGAGAAGTCTCTCCCACCTAAACCATAGATAAAGTTAGTTACTAACGGTCTATTTGGTGTTGTATAGAGTGCTGCACTCACTTCGTTAAACAGTGCACCCATTGCACCCATTGGAGCCGATCTGTCAAGCACAGCAATAGCTTTTGTATTCTCGAGTGCATCTCTAATTTCATCAAACGGGAATGGTCTAAAGCATCTAGGAGCTACAACACCTGCTTTAATCCCCTCTTCTCTTAATTGCTCTGCTGCAACTCTTGCAGTCTCAACAGTAGTTCCAAGTGCTACGATAGCAACTTCTGCATCATCCATCATGTAACTCTCTACTCTCTTATACTCTCTACCTGTTAGCTTTTTGAATTCTGCAAAAACTTCATCAATAACATCTTTTGATTCCATTAATGCTTTATGTTGTCTCGCTTTATGTTCATAATGCCAATCTTCTTCTGTTTGCGCACCATAAGTTACAGGTTTCGTAAAGTCTAGCATCTCTTCGTATGGTTTATAATCACCTACAAATTTATATGCTTCATCATCACTAAGAGGATGAACATTTTGTGCAGTATGTGAAGTTAAGAATCCATCCTGATGCATCATAACCGGAAGGCGAACTCTCATATCTTCACCAATTTTAAATGCACATAGTGTCAAGTCGTATGCCTCTTGTGCATTAAATGCATCAATTTGCACCCAGCCGCTATCTCTGCCTAAATACATATCACCATGGTCACCACGAACATTTAGTGGCGATGCTAAAGCTCTATTTACAACTGTCATTACAATTGGCAATCTCATACCACTTGCTTGGTAAAGTACCTCCACCATCAGTGCAAAACCTTGTGAACTTGTAGCAGTTGCTACCCTACCACCAGCTGCAGCTGCACCAACACAACCACTCATTGCAGCATGCTCAGACTCTACCATTACAAACTCGCCATCAACATAACCATTAGCTACATAAGCACCATAGTTTTCAACAATAGGAGTTGATGGAGTAATTGGATACGCTGAAACAACATCAACTTGAGCTTGTCTTAATGCTTGTGACGCAGCATAGTTACCATCCCAAACTTCTACTTCTTTTAATTCCATTTTCTCTGCCATTTACTATCCTTACTTTGCTTTCTTTTTTTTCTCTGGCCATTTTGCTAAAGCATCTTCAGTCTCTTCTGCTTCACCAAACATCAATAGAGATTTAGGGTTTGTAGGACAAACCTCAACACATACGCCACACCCTTTACAGTGATCGTAATCGATGCCTAACATCTGCTTATCTCTTGAGATAATAGAGGTATCAGGACACCAAACCCAACAGTTTTGGCAATCGATACATATATCTCTATTGTACACTGGCTTAATTACACGCCAAGATGCAACTGTTGCAGTATAAGAGTTAAAATCGGAATAATCTCTCTCTTCTGGTCTTATATGAGATACATTCTCTTTTAATTCACTCTCAAAAGATGGTAAAATTACACCTTGTGTAACCTCATCCCATCCTACAAACTCTTCTGCACCTAACTCTCTAATTCCTCTTTTTTCTGTTGCTAATACACCTCTACTCATCCATCATCCTTTACTTAACTTCATTATATGCTCTAGTCATTGCTTCCATATTTGCATCGATAATCTTTTGTGGAAACTTCGCTAAAACACTCTTCATAGAATCTAAAAAGAAATCTAATTCATACATACCTGATACTTTCATTAATGCACCAAGTATAGGAGTATTTGGCATAGATCTACCAATAGTATCGAGCGATATCCCAATAGCATCTACAACAAATACTCTCTCTTTCTTATCTTGTAACTCAGGAATTTGTGCAACTAACTCATCTTTACTTAAATGTGTTGTAATAATATACTTTGTTGTTGGTTTGTCATTTTCTGTTATATTATCAGTAAATGCAAGCGCCGGGTCAATTACCAATACATAATCTGGTAACATATACTTCTCATGATTAATAATTGGCTTATCATCAATTCTATTGTATGCCCGCATCGCTGCACCTCTTTTTGCTGAGCCGTAAAGTGCAAATGCTTGTACCTCTTTGCCTGTTCTTGCAACTACGTCGCCAAGCCCTTTAGCACCGGTTACAGCACCTTGACCTGCACGAGAATGCCATCGAATCTCTACCATTTCAACTCCTATTATTTTTTTAAGTTAAATTAATTTTAATAGAATGAACTTAAATAACCCTTTTTGTTACAATTAATTATATAAAATATAACTAACTGCTTCAAAAATACATCTCTTTACTACTTTACTACACACTTTTAACTCCTCTAGTGGTGTATAGGTAAAAGGAACTGCTACTGCCTCAATACCAGCACTCTTGGCTGCTTGCATATCCATACATGTATCTCCGATCATAGTTATATTGTCACTTTTTGCAACATCCATAAGCTCTAGTGCCCTCTCAATTGGTTCGGGGTGGGGTTTATGTCTTTTTACATCTTCGCTCCCGATTAATACATCGAAATAATTCATTAAACCGAAATGTTCCATTAACTCTTTTGAGTATTTTCCTGTCTTTGTTGTCACAATACCCAATTTGGCTCCATGATTGTATGCAAGTTCTACCGCCTCTTTGGTCCGCGGCAAAAGCAGAGTTTTTTGAGTATGAATCTTCCGATAAGACTCTTTATAAGCATCGACATACTTTTGTGCCTCCTCTCTTGGTACCCCTAAATTGACAAACATTTCAAAGAGCGGATGCCCAATTTGCGGTAAAATTGCCTCTTTACTTGGCGGTTTCTTACCAAACTTTTTAAAAGCAATCCGAAAACTCTCTAAAATTGCCTCGGTTGAGTCTATTAGTGTACCATCTAAATCAAATAGTATTACTTGTTGCATTACTCTCCTTTTTTATTAGGGGAGAAGGAAGAAGGTTGAAGGGAGAAGGAAAAAACAACCAACTTACCCCTTCATCCTTCTCCCTTCTCCCTTACTTAATCTTCCAATGAATAAAGTTGTGTTGTAAACCAACTACAGAAGACTCAACTCCTTCAATCCGTTTACTTACTGCTGTTATCGAATTTGGTATATATAAAAAGATATAAGGGTGATCATTCACAATTAGTTTAAATATCTTTCGATAAATTGCACCAAACTTCTTACTATCTATCTCCGACTTTGCTTGAGTAATTAATTTGTCTACCTCTCCATTATGGTAGCCAACAAAGTTAAAGCCACCCTTCTTATCGCCATCACTATGCCAGATAGAGTAGGCATCTGGAATAAGCCCAAGCGACCATCCAAGTACAACAGCATCAAAATTTCTTGGGAATACTACCGTATTTAAAAAAGCTTGCCACTCCATCACTCGAATCTTCACCTCTATACCAACCCTCAATAGCTGCTGCTGAATAATCTCTACAGCTTTTACACGTATATCATTCCCACTATTTGTTGTAATCGTAAAGCTAAGTGGATGCTTCTTGCCATACCCTAAACTCTTGAGTATCTCTTTGGCTCGCTCTGGGTTATAGTGCAGTGGTTTTAAGTCTTGTGGGTAGGCATTTGTTCCAGGCATAAAAGGGCCAAAGCATGGCTTACCATGCGAAAAAAAGAGTAAATCGATCAACTCCTGCTTATTAATAGCCAAAGCTATCGCCTCTCTTGCCTTTGGGTTGTTAAATGGAGCTTTTCGTAAATTAAAACCTAAATAGGTATATCCATTTGATGGACGCTCAAAAATATTAAAGCTCTCTTTAAACTCTCTATTAATTTGACGATTCACCTGCAAAGGCGACAAAGCACCAATATCAAGCTGCTTTGCCTTTAACATCAAAAACTCAGTAGCAGCATCGCCAACATAGTGGAATATCTGTTTATCAATATTTGGCTTCCCCTCAAAATAGTGCGTATTGGCAAGAAGCTCTATCTTTTTATTCACTTCAAAAGCTTTTGTCATCTTATAAGGGCCTGTACCAATTGCAAATTTATTAAGCTTACTCTGCATAGGATTCTTCTCTTTTTTCCATAAATGCTCAGGCAGTATCCCCATCATCCAGATAGAGAGAGCCTTAAAATAGGGCTTTTTATACTTTACCTTTATTTTATACGCACCCAAAGACTCTACACTTAAAACCTCATCAAAATCACTCGAATAGGGAGTAGTTATCTTTTTAGACTTTAAGAGATTATAGGTAAAAAGCACATCTTTCGAGCTAAACTTCGCTCCATCATGCCAAAGAACATCTCTTCGCAATTCAAAAATGAGCGTTTTGTTATCTTCAAAGTGCCAAGACTTTGCTAAATCACCTATAATCTTTGCATCTTTATCAAACTTTACCAATCCATTAAAGATCCAATCTGCAATTGCACTACTTGCACTATCGGTTGCCAAAAGCGGATTAATCCGATTTGGAGAGGAGGATATCGAAGTATGAAACTCAGAGGAGAAGAGTAAAACAAAAGAGACTATATAGAGAGGTACAATTTTGAACATAGAGACTCCATTTTCGTTTTTTTACAGCATTTTATCTAAAAAGTATCAAAAAGTAGCAGTGATTAAAATGAATTGTGAACGAATTATCATTACTATTCATACTAATTACGCTTTAATAAAACTTATAATACAATTTAAGCGTATAAAGATTAATTTATAAAGGAAGAGTATGGCAAGATTAGTAGTAATGGGTGGTGGTGTTGCGGGACACACAACTGCTACATTTGCAAAAAAATGGCTTGGTAATGACCATGAAGTTGTTGTAGTAACACCTAACTCAAATTGGAACTGGATTCCATCGAATATTTGGGTTGGTATTGGACAGATGAAAAAAGAGGATGTTGTATTTCCATTAGCGCCAGTATATGCAAAAGCAGGGATAGATTACAGACAAGCAAAAGCTGTATCTATTCACCCAGAAGGAAAAGAGGGAAGCGATAAACCGTTTATCACTATTGAATATACTGGTCAAGGTAAAGAGGGGCAAACAGAAGAGTTAGAGTATGACTATTTAGTAAATGCTACTGGTCCAAAACTAAACTTCGATGCAACTCCAGGTCTTGGAGATGGAAATGGACAAATTGGACCACACACTGTTTCTGTTTGTACAGCTGACCACGCTGTGCATGCAAACAGTGAATTAAGAAGAATTTTTGAAAAAGCTAAAACTGAGAAACAAAAAATCCTTGTAGGTACTGGTCATGGATTGTGTACTTGCCAAGGTGCAGCATTTGAGTATATCTTTAATATCGAGCACGAAGCTAAAAAAGCAGGTGTTAGAGATAACTTAGAGATTAAATGGATCTCTAACGAAGCATTTTTGGGAGACTTCGGAATGGGTGGCTTACATATGAAAGTCGGCGGATATGTTGTAAGTTCTAAACTATTTGCAGAATCTCTTTATGCAGAGAGAGGGGTAGATTGGATAATCGGTGCTCATGTAAGTAAAGTTGAAGAGGGTAAATTAGATTATGAACTCTTAGATGGAACAACAGGTACAGAAGAGTTTGACTTCGCAATGCTTATTCCACCATTTGCAGGTGTTGGCTTAAAAGCTTACGCAAAAGATGGCAGTGACATTACAGATAAACTATTTGCACCAAACGGATTTATGAAAGTAGATGCAGACTACACTCCAAAACCTTACGAAGAGTGGAAAGCAAGTGACTGGCCAAGAAAGTATCAAAACCCTGATTACTCTAATATCTTTGCAGCAGGTATTGCTTTTGCACCACCGCATATTATCTCTAAGCCTGCAAAGTCACCAAATGGTACTCCAATTAATCCAACTCCTCCAAGAACGGGTATGCCTTCTGGAATTATTGGAAAAGCAGTTGCAGAGTCTGTATGTAGCCTTATTAAAGATGGAGAGAATGCACATATTCATGAAATCTCTATGGCAGAGATGGGTGCAGCTTGTGTAGCAAGTGCTGGTAAAGGAATATTTGATGGCCAAGCAGCAGCAATGACAGTATATCCTGTGGTTCCTGATTTCGAAAAGTATCCAGGAACAGGAAGAGACACAGACTATACATTTGGTGAAATTGGTCTTGCAGGTCACTGGATTAAACATATCCTTCACTACCTGTTCATCTATAAAGCAAAACTTAAGCCAGGTTGGACTTTGATCCCTGAATAATAAAACACTATATAATTAAGAAAGGAAGAGTATGAAAGTAGAAGAAGTAAACTTTGGTAAAAATGATAAATTTAATTTGACGATGATTCCAGGTAAATTTGCAAGATTTTTAAGAACATGTGTTCTCTGGCAATTTATTAGATTTATTGTTATTAATATAAAAATGATTATTGTTGTAGCAAAAAGCCACTAATCTTAAATTGGGGCTTTATGCTCCATACTCTCTATAAACTTTTCTAAAAAATTCACTCAATTTAAATTTTTTATAAAATTATATAAAGAAGGTTAGTACAATGATCCAACCCCTCAAAAGATACCCTGATGAAAGTATCAATGTAAACTCCGGACCCGTTAGGAGTTTTAAAGAGAGTTATAAGGATATGGTTCAAGACTTAATAGATACTGCAACTGAACATAATTTAGATGCTTTAAGTGCAATACAGATTGGCTACCCTTATGCACTTTTTATTATAAAAGAAGATGATACATATAAAGTATATGCTAATGCAAGAATTATTCGACAAGAAAAACCCTTTGCATCAACCGAAATGTGTAGCTATTTTTTTAATGTGCCAATTACAGTCAATAGATTTGAAAATTTAAGTATAATTTATGATGATGAAAACGGAGAGATGCAAACTCTTAAAATTGAAGATAAAGAAAAAGCTGCAACATTTCAAAGAATGGTTGATTTTGTATTTAATACTTCTTTATTAGATAGATTAAAACCTCAACAAAGAAATCAAGCAATGAAAGCATTAGCCGGGAAAGGGCATATGCCCGATATAGATAGCTATTTATGTCCAACAGATAGTAAAAAAGATTATTTTATTAGCGTAACAGATAAATTACTCTTTTTTATGTTTATCTCTTTGTTTCTCCCCCTATTTCATATCTCAAAAGAGACACTTCACGGCTGGTATACTTATGATAAAATAGCTACAATATCGTCTATTTTACTTCTTATAGGCTTTTTCTTTTATGCACAATATGAAGCAAAAAAATATAAACAGTGTACAAGTTGCCAAAT
>JALVWQ010000029.1 GCA_027034975.1 Campylobacteraceae bacterium | reverse complement strand
GAGGATAGATATTATTCTCTTTAGTGCTACTTTTGTTCTTTTCACCCTTTTCCTCTTTTTTTTGTACACTTACACCATCTACACTATTTTTAACTTTTTTGACATCTTTTTCTGTGACTTGTTCTTCATTTGTTTTCTCCTTTCTAGCTTGCACAAACTCCTCTTTTCTATCTTTTGTATCTACTTTAGTCTGCCCTGATTCTTCAGAAGCCTTCTCTTCTTTCTCTGACTTTGTATCTAAACTTTTTCTGCTTTGCTTTAGTAGATTTTCTGCAACTTTCGAAACTTTTAAAGGTACACTCTCTTTTGTTTCAACACTGCTTAACTCTTCTACCTGCTTCTCTTTTTTCTCTTTACGAGCAAACTTCTCTCTTAGTGTCTTATATTTCGAAAGTACTTTTGATCTCTTCTCTTTTTCACCCTTACCAATAACATTTGCACTTATCTCATCTAGCGGTAGATTTTTATCGGCACTTTCGATAAGCGAATCCATCTCACTCTCACCACTATGGCTCTCTCCTGGAGTTTGAGTACTCTTCTCTTCTTCTGCAACTTCTGGCTTTTGGCTCTCTTGTCGAACTCTGTTATCTTCGTTACTCTCTACAATCTTCTGAGAAAACCTATCTAAATCCTCTTGCGTATATGCTTGAGCGCGATACTCACTCAATGTCTCTTTTGCCAATGGACTCATACGAAGCATATCTTCTACACCTAAGACAACCTCTTGATCGTCATTTAAATTGGCAAATGACTCACCAGAGAAGTGTTCGATTTTATAATTTTTAATCAAATAGAGTGCTTGACGAATATTATTTCCATCTAAAAGTGTTACAATTTCATCAATTTGTGGATCGCCATAAGCCTTTAAAGCTGAACTCTGATGTTCTATCCCCTCTTTATCACCAATTGTAGCTAATAGTTTTATCACCTCTAATCGTACTTCTAAATCCTTCATATCCATCTATTCGCCTTTAGTGTAGTTATGACAATTTACTGTTATCTTTGATACTTTTTAGTATAATACCATACAATAAGCATTTTCTATCTTATATTTCAATATTAATTGACATTAATTTATATTTTTTGTCAAGCTGTCAATCTCACTAAGACCATATTTATATTATTCCTGCTTAAAACTAATTTGGTATTATATCACTAAAAAAGAGTATATGGTGAAAAAGAGTCAAATTGCCCCACACACCCCAGTATTGTTAAACGAAGTTATCAAAGGCCTTGAGGGTGTAAAAGAAGGAGTTTTTGTAGATTGTACAGTTGGATATGCGGGACACTCTTCAAAGATTTTAGAAAAATACCCAAAACTTCAGCTCATTGGAATCGACCGCGATGATGAAGCTCTTGAGTTTAGTGCTAAACGGCTAGAACCTTTTACCAATAGAGTCAAACTCTTAAAAGGGCGCTTCTCTGAGCAGTTAAAAGAGATAGATTTTAGTAGCGTTACTGCTCTCTTAGCTGATTTTGGTGTCTCTTCGCTCCAACTCGATAAAAGAGAGAGGGGTTTTAATTTCGACAGCCCAACACTCGATATGCGAATGGATCAAAGCAGTAACTTTAGTGCATACGATGTTGTCAACAGCTATTCACAAGAGATGCTCGAGGAGATCTTTAAAGATTATGGAGAGACAAAAGAGCATAAAAGAGTTGCTAAAGCCATTATAGAAGAGCGTAAAAAAAAACCTATAGAAAGTAGTAAAGAGTTATCTAGTATAATTCAAAAGCACACAAGGATTAAAGGTAAAATCCACCCAGCAACTCTCTATTTTCAAGCTATACGGATAGAGGTTAATAGAGAATTAGAAGAGATTAAAGATCTCTTGAATTTATTAGAAGAGAAACAACCAAAAGGTGCTATAATTGCACTTATCACATTTCATTCGTTAGAAGATCGATTGGTCAAGCAACGCTTTCGAAAATGGTCGAAGAGCTGCATCTGCCCAGCCGACTCGATTCGGTGTAGCTGTGGTAACAACAATAATATTGGCAAAGAGTTAAATAGAAAACCGATAATAGCAACAACAGAGGAGATTGCATGCAATCTGCGAAGCCGAAGTGCAAAACTAAGACTCTTTAGATTTAACGATTAAGGGGAGAGTGTGCGAAGTAGAACAGTTATGTTACTCTTAATTATTGCAACCATTCTATTAGTAATAAAAGTTTACATCTCAAACGAAATATACTACACAAGTAGAGATATCCAGAAGCTCTCTCAACAGATCAATGCCCTTAAAGAGGAGAGAAATATTCTCAAACTAAAGATAGAGAAACTAAAATATAAAAATACAATCGTAGACCCTCTCTTTAACTATATGCCTCCAAAAGAGAGCAACAGTAGTACCATAACTGATATTCCCACACAACAAAATGAAACACAAGAGAAGAGTGGCAGAGAGAGTATCAAACCCAAAGATGCCAAAGAGCTCTTTGAAACAATAAATATAGAGGATACATTTTGATTAAAAGGTTTATAGCATTTGCAGTCGATAAAGCAATTTTAAATCACATTTTCTTTATTTTAATGTTAATATTGGCAGTATTCGCATATAAAACAATCCCTAAAGAGCTCTTTCCGCCCTCTAATTTAGATAAAATATCTATTATGGGAGCTACCCTGGTGCAAGTGGAGATATTCTAGATAAGATGGCTGTCAAACCTATCGAAGAGGATCTTAAGAGTGTCGATAATATTAGCGATATGAGCTCTGTAATCCGAAATGGTCGCTTTACAA
>JALVWQ010000028.1 GCA_027034975.1 Campylobacteraceae bacterium | reverse complement strand
GGCGAAGAGACGAGATGGTATATAAACATATTTTTAATTTTAGCAACGCTCTTAACATTTATCCATGCAGGGGAAGGGGTCGATTTCGATAGTGCTGCAACCCACTCATTCTTTACTGTAGCCTCAGTAATGACAACTACAGGTTTTGCAACAACAGACTACTCACTCTGGGGACACTTTGCAATTGGAATTGTCTTTCTAGCAATGCTTGTTGGCGGTAATACGGGCTCTACAGCAGGAGGAATAAAGGTAATTCGCTATCTTATAATCTTTAAAACTCTCTTTGCTGAACTCAAACGAATACTCCACCCCAATGCCCATATATCGGTATTTATAGATGCTAAGAAGCTAACAACTACCATACTTACCTCAACTTTTGGTTTCTTCTTTATCTATGTTCTAACTACTGTACTTTTAGCCATCTACATCTATGCAAGAGGCTACGATACTATGACATCAGTCTCAGGAGCTCTCGCACTCGTTGGTAACATAGGCCCAGGCTTTGGAAGCGTTGGACCAGCTGAAAACTTTGCAAACTTTAGCGATTTCGATAAAATAATCTTCTCAATAGCTATGATTATTGGGCGTTTAGAGTTCTATACTGTTTTTGTACTCTTAAGCCGTGAGTTTTGGAAAAAGTTTTAAAAGGGAATAGATGAAAACTATAGGATTACTTGGCGGTATGAGTTGGGAGAGTTCGCTTCTTTACTATAAAATAATAAACGAAGGTGTAAAAGCAAAGCTAGGTGGTCTACACTCAGCTAAAATTGTGATGGTGAGTGTAGATTTTGAAGAGATAGAAATTTTACAGCACAAAGACAAGTGGGAAAAGTTAGGAGAGATTTTAGCGAACGAAGCACAAAATATAGAGCGAGCAGGTGCTGAGTGCTTGCTCATTTGCACCAACACGATGCATAAAGTTGCCCATTGGGTAGAGAGTGCCATAAAGATACCGCTTATTCATATAGCCGATGCAACGGCAAAAGCACTACTTCAAGATGGCATTCAAAAAGTAGGGCTACTTGGAACCGCCTTTACTATGGAGCAAGATTTCTACAAAAGCCGCCTCCAAGAGCATGGCTTAGAGGTAGTTGTGCCAAAGAAACAAGATAGAGAGTTAATACACAATGTAATCTACAATGAACTCTGCTTAGGCGAGTGCAAAGCAACTTCTAAAGAGGCATACTTAGAGATTATAGAGAAACTTACCAAAGAGGGAGCCGAAGGTGTCATTTTAGGCTGTACCGAGATTGGAATGTTAGTAAAACAGAGCGATACCAAGGTAAAACTCTACGACACAACCACCATTCACACCCAAAGTGCAGTAGAGTTTGCTTGCAGTGCAAAAGAGTAATCTCTCTTAGAGAGTACCATTATCTAATTGAGGAATATACTCAGCTAAAGACTCCAACTCCTCTTGAGTAAGGGATGCTAATTGCCCCTTCATTAAAGCACCAAATCCATAGAAATCCATATTTCCATCTTTATACTCTTCTAGTTCATAAAGGAGCGTCTCTTTATCTAATTTTGCTATTGGCAAAGAGACTCCGAGTGCAGATTTTTCTCCTCTCTCTCCATGACACCCAGCACATCTGCTACGATAGAGATTTTGTGCCTCTTTACTGTGACTATCGATTATTGTAATTGTTGATGGAGCAGAATTGTTTAAAGTTGCTGGTTGAGAATTGTTTAAAGGAGTTACTTTCTCACATCCATTCAGGAAAAAAAGCAAAAGCAGAGGTATAGGTAAATAGTTATAAAAAAACATTTTTTCCTTCTTAAGTATATAATAGTATATTCATATTATTGATATTATAGCAGAGATAGATTTGCAGCAAATTTTATATTCTATTTAGAAACATTTTAAACTCGCTCTTTATCATTACCGCACCAATAAGCTTTAAAAGCTAATTGGCTATAATTCTTTAAAAAATAAGGCAATCTCTTTGGACATCGAAACAGCTGATTTAAATGAGCTTTTAAACAATAAAAAGAAACTTCTTACCGAGATATATTTTGAGCTTCAAGAGTATTTTGAGGCGAAGTATGGTGAGAATACCGTTGTTTTAATGGAGATTGGCTCGTTTTTTGAGGTTTATGAAGTTAATAACGAAGAGCTTAAAATTGGGAAAGCCAAAGAGATTGCCGAGTTTTTGAATATTCAGCTAACTCGTAAAAATAAGTCTATTATAGAGAACTCTGTTAGCAACCCAATTATGGCAGGGGTGCCGAACTTTGCACTCGAACGCTACCTCAACCGTCTTGTGCAGAGTAAAAAATATACCATTGTGCTTATTCGCCAAAAGGGTGAGCCACCAAATGTAAAACGCTACTTATCGAATATTATCTCTCCGGGTACTAACTTTGACTATCAGGTAGAAGCAAGCGAGAACTACCTTGTTTCGCTACTTATTGGCGAAAATCGTGGAATATATTATGCAGGCTATAGTGCAGTAGATGTTACAACAGGCAAGTGTATAGTAAACGAAGTGCACTCTACAAGAGATGATAAAACTTACGCTCTTGATGAGATTTTTAATCTCCTGCAAACCTACAATACATCCGAAGTTGTGCTCACTTTCGACTGCGAGCTAGACAAAGAGTTTGTCTATAACTACCTAGAGATAAAAGAGCACTATACACACAATGAGAACAAGCAAAGACTAAAGATAAATTACCAAAACGAGCTCTTTGCTAAGATATTTAACATCAACTCCATTCTTAGCCCCATAGAGTATTTAGATTTAGAAAAACACCCCTACTCTAGCGAATCTTTAGCCTTTTTGCTCGACTTCATCATCG
>JALVWQ010000027.1 GCA_027034975.1 Campylobacteraceae bacterium | reverse complement strand
TGGACACAAATTGGCGATGTTCCAAAAACTAAATCTAATATTAAAACAGGTAATGATATTGAATTGGCGAAGTTTAAAATTAATTTAGCTAAATATCAAGATAAATTAGCTGAATATATGGGTAAATTACCACCTGATCTGGCTATTATCTCAAGAGCTAGAAGCAAAGAGTATTTAGAGACATTTATTGAAGACCCTCAGTCTCACCTCCATGGTACAGCAATGCCTAGAGTTGGTATTACAAAAGAGGGCTTCGAGAAAGTATATGAGTATTTAGAGTCAACAGGTGATCCAAGCAAAGCAAAAAGAGAGAAAGTTGGTCCAATTGTTTTAGGATTCTTTGTTATCTTTACAATCTTGGCATTCCTTTGGTATAAATCTCAATGGAAAGGTTTAAAAGACTAACTCTTTTAAACTCTAAACTACAAGCATTTCGCTTGTAGTTACACTTCTTTTTAATTCCTTCATTTTTTTGACAAAAATCATCTAAAATATACAATTTTTCTGCTACTCTTATATTTATTTAAAGGTTGAAGATTGAAGGTTGAAAGTTGAAGGGATTTGATATAAACTCCTTCGACATTCACCCTTCTCCCTTTTGCCTTATTAAAATATAGAAGGTAACTATGTTAATAGATGGTCATGGTAGAAGTGTCAATTATCTAAGAGTATCAGTAACAGAGAGATGTAACTTTCGATGTCAATACTGTATGCCAGAAAAACCCTTTAGTTGGGTACCTACAGAGAACCTACTCTCGTTTGACGAACTCTTTAAATTTATAAAAGTTGCTATTGATGAGGGGATCAATAAAGTTCGTATAACAGGTGGCGAGCCCCTGCTTCGTGAAGATTTGGATAAATTTGTCAAACTCATCCACGACTATAAACCAGATATTGACTTAGCAATCACAACAAATGGCTTTCTACTTCCAAATGTTGCTCATAAGCTAAAAGATGCAGGTCTTAAACGATTAAATATCTCTTTGGACTCTCTTAAGCCTGCGGTTGCTGCACAGATTGCCCAAAAAAATGTACTCTCGCATGTATTAGAGGGTATCGAGAAAGCATTAGAGGTTGGCTTAACAGTTAAAATCAATATGGTGCCTCTAAAGGGTATAAACGAAAATGAGATTCTTGATATCCTTGAGTATGCAAGAGAGCGAAATATTCGTATTCGCTACATAGAGTATATGGAGAATGTCCATGCAAGTAGCAATATCAAAGGGATGCATGGAAAAGAGATTCTCAATGTCATTAAGAGTCGCTATACCATTAAAAAGATAGGGAGAGTAAGCAATAGCCCAAGTTTTAACTACGAAATACAAGAGAATGGCTATATCTTTGGACTTATAGATCCACATAAACACGACTTTTGTGAAGATTGCAATAGAATCCGCCTAACTGCAGAGGGGCACTTGATCCCTTGCCTCTATTTCGATGAAGCCCAAAGCATTGCAGAGGCTGTTAAAGAGAATAATATAGATAGAGCAACTGCAATTTTAAAAGATGTCTTAGCAAATAAACCAAAAGAGAACCGCTGGGGAAGTGATGATGAAGAGAATAGCTCAAACAGAGCCTTTTTTGAAACGGGTGGTTGATGTTCTACATAGTCGAAGAGTTCTTCTCTATTCAAGGAGAGGGTAAATATGCCGGATATCCATCCTACTTTTTAAGAACAGGTGGCTGCAACTTAACTTGTCCAGGTTTCCAAACAGAGTATAGTGCTAATGGAGAGAGAAAACTTGGTTGCGATACCTACTTTGCCGTCGATAAAGCCTTTGCAAACCAATGGAGACTTATAGACTCTGAAGAAGACTTTATTACCCATTTAAAAAGTAAATTTGCTGTTATAGATTATAAACCCCATGTAGTTATTACTGGTGGCGAACCCCTACTCTACTATAAAGATAGTATTTTTTATAGCATTATTAACTACTTAATTGAAAATGGTATTAAAGTTACTTTTGAAACCAATGCCACAATCGAAATAGATTTTGAAAAATATCCAGCCTACAAAGAGGCTATCTTTGCACTCTCTATTAAGCTCTCTAATAGCTTTGAGCCAAAAAGAAAAAGGGTTAATATAGCAGCAATCAAAGCGATTATCACAAATGCACAAGAGTATTTTTTTAAATTTACGATTAGTAAAGAGTTAGTAGCAACTTCAGCAAAAGAAGAGATTGACGAAATCACCTCTTTAGACCCTCATCCACTTATCTACTGTATGCCTGTAGGGGAGAGCCGCGAAAGTATATGGGGTAATGACGCAGCGGTATTTGAATTCTGTAAGAAATATAATTTTATCTATAGCGACAGACTCCACATTAGAGTATTCGATACAACACAAGGAGTATAGTTCTTTTATGTCAATAATCTCTTAAAATCTTCTAATGTAAAGAGTAAGAGATTTGGCTCTTGGCTCTTTTGTAACTCTTTACTAAAACCACTTTTTGAAAAGAGTGCATAGAAATTAGCATTTATTGCTGAGAGCTCTGTTTTACTCTCTAATTTTACCAATTCACCTTTAACAATTGGTCGATTTCTATATTTACACTCACCTATAATCACTTTGCCAGATTTTGTCTTTGCAAAAATATCAAATTCACTTTGATAGTTCCATAAAGAACCATACTCTACTACAGGGTCATGCTCTTGAAAATGGACTCTTAGTAACTCATTACTTAAATCTTCAAAGAGTGCCGAAGAGAGCCTATATCTCTCCTTATGAAAGTTCTCTAAGAGATGCTTGTTGCTATCTACGACTCTCTCTTTCGTAAAATAGGGCTCTATAAAGGCAAACCAGAATCTAAAAAAAGGTTTTGTAAAGTAGAGTTTATCCTCTATTCTATAGGATCGTAACTCTTTTTTTATAGCTTGCTTTGGGTAGAGCCGAAAGGGGCTCTCTCGTGACTCTCTCTTTCTAACGATACCATTAACCAAAAGCTCCTCCATAATCTCTTCGCCAACTCTTTGCCCTATTTTTAATCTTTGTAAAAGTGAGTCGATTTTGCCATCACTTCTTGCTAATCGAATAAGAAACTCTCTAAAGGGTTTATCGAAAAGAAAAAATGGAAGTTGCTTTTTAGCACTATCATTCAATGCAAGTGTAGTAACAATTTCATCTAAGGGATTATAGAATTCAATACTCTCCTCTTCTAAACCACCAAAGAGTGCATAGTAGTCTATAAGCTCTTCAAATAGTATATAACGATGTTTTAGATAAAATTCTTGAAAGAGTTTAAGTGAGATAGTCTTAACCATCTTGAGGTCGCAAAGATGCGACTCTCAATTACTTTAATGTAGCAATATATGCAGCTAAAGCTTTGATATCTTCGTCGCTCATTGCAGCAACTTGACCTTTCATTACGCCACCCATACCGTGAGCATTTCTTGTACCAGCTTTGTAACCTTTAAGAGCCTCCTCTGTTTTTGCAGCATCCCAACCTTTAATAACATCAGATTTACTAAGAGCTTTCTTCTCACCGTTTTGTCCATGGCATCCTGCACATTTAGCAAATAGTGCTTTCCCTTTTCCAGCATCAGCTACACTAGCAGTTGCGTTTGCGTCAGTTGCGTTTGCGTCAGTTGCGTTACCTTCTGCAGCCATAGCTACACCACAAGCTAAAAGTAATGATAATGCGATTTTTTTCATTATATCTCCTTATTTTTTTGTAATTATATTATAGCAATTAAAGATGAAATTAATGTGAATTTTTTAAGGTCTATTTTAAATTTCCCTCAATTTTATAACTATTCCAATACCAATCTATCAATTTTTTTAATAGTTCATCACTTAAAGCAACTGGTTTCAGCGGAAGATGCTTCTGTATAAACTCCTCACCCATTACCGAAGAGGATTTCGCTGGATTTTTACAGTAGTAAAAGAGTGCTGTTTTAAAGTTCTGTTCACCCCCATACACTTGAAGTGCCTCCATAAATGTTTTTCTTAAACTTATCTTCTTCTTGGCATGGCACTCTAGACAACTATTCGATCCACTCAAAAGCGTAAACGAAACTACCATAATAATAAATGCTTTTACCATACCACTTTTACCTTTGTACCTTTATCTTTCTCAGACTCCACTTCTACCACAAAACCATACCGTTTTGCAACTCTATCTACAATACTCAAACCTATCCCAAAGCCACCTTCGCTCTCGTTAAAGCGTCTATACCGCTCAAATATCTTATTTAGGTTGCTCTTTTCGATACCTATGCCACTATCCTCAATCAAGAGATACTCAGCAGTAAGTCTTATTATAATACTTCCCCCTACTCTATTATACTTAATTGCATTTGAGATAAGGTTATCGATTAACCGCTCGATTAAAATTCGATCTACTTTTAACTCTACATCCTCTAGCTGCTCTTGAAGCTTTATCCTTTTAGACTCTATGTGAAGCCTAAAATACTCTAGACGCTCTTGCACGATTGCTTTTATATTACAGAGTTCATCTTGACTTTCACTTTCATTTGAGAGTACACTAAGCTTTAGATCTTTATAGATAGTCTCTAAAGTTCTCGAGGCTATCTCGATTCTTTTGATCTTTTTCTCCTCTTTTTTACATGAGCCAGTAGATTTTAACATCTCAATATTTGTATTGATAATACTAATTGGTGTATTGATTTCATGCGTTGTATCTTTAATAAAGTTATCTAAAAGTTCTATCGATCTCTGCATAGGTCGAATAAAGAGTTTTGCAAGGTAAACACCTAACAGTAGCAGAGCTAAAAATGCCAATGTGCCATAGATTATAATATTACGGATAATTCTATTAACCAACTCACTATTCTTAGGCACCTCTATAAAAAGATACTTTGCACCTAAATAGTAGTCACTTAAAATTGCTACATAGATTGCATAGTTTTTTGTAAAATAGAAGCTCTTGTTAAAGTCAATTTTCTTACTCTTGAGTGTCGAGAATATCTCTTGATACTCAAGATCATATATTGCACTATTAAAGCGTTCATCTCGAGGGTATTTATTATATTTAGGAAAATGATTATGAAGCCATTTGAGCCGTTTAATCTGCAAGACACTTAACTCTTGCATCATCGATTTATATTGTAACTCTACCCTATCGCTATTTGCTCTGTAGTATATTATTGAGATCGAGATAAGCACTAACGATACCAGTAGTATATAGATTGCCAAAAACCGCCAAAAACTCTTCTTTTCACTACTGAGCAATGTACCTATATCCTCGTTTCTTAATACTCTCTATCGAATCTTTCGGAAAGAGTTTTCGTAAATTCTTAATATATGTTCGTAAAGAGCTATCACTTGGTGTTTCGTTATAGTCCCACACTTCGTTAAAAATCTGCTCATGTGAGAGTATCTCATTTGGATGCAAAACAAACAACTCAAGGAGTTTTGCCTCTTTATTGCTTAATTTATGTACCACTCCTTTTGAAATAAGCTCACCCGAATCCCTGTTAAAGTGACAATCAGATGAGATTTCAATAATGCTAGAGTCTTTATTGTAGCGTTTTAAAATCGCTTCGATTCGTATCTGCAACTCTTTGAGAGAGAAAGGTTTTTTTATATAATCTTCTGCTCCATACTTAAAGCCTCTCTCTATATCATCTAAGGAGTCTCGAGCAGTAATAAAAACAACTGGAGTTTTCACCCCAAACTCTCTAATCGACTCTAAAAGCTCAAAGCCGTTAATTCCTAGAACATTAACATCTAAAAGGATTAAATCAAACTTCTTTTCATAGAGGATAGACTCAGCCTCTAAACCATCTATCTGTGACTCTACACTATATCCAGCCTCTTCTAAGAAATCTACAACTGTCTCGTTGAGATTTAAGTCATCCTCTAATAAAAAAATTCTTCTTTTTGACAAAATTTACCTTTACTGAAATTGCGATACAAGCTGCATAATCTGCTCTGTACTTAATGCACCTGAAACCCTATGTACCTCTACTCCATTTTTAAAAATAATGAGTGTTGGAATAGATCGAATACCAAACTGTGCAGCAATTTGTGGATTCTCTTCTGTATTAACTTTAACAAATTGTACCTTTGGTGCTAAGTTACGGCTTGCTTGTTCAAAGTTTGGTGCCATCATACGGCAAGGTCCACACCAAGATGCCCAAAAGTCGACAATAACAGGAACCGTTGCATTCTCTAAAATATAATTGAAATCACTGCTGTTTGCTTCAATCACTTTGCCCTCTAAAAGTGAAGCACCACAACCTCCACATTTTGCCTTTGTATAACTGCTCTTTTTTGGAAGTCTATTTATCTTCTTGCAATAAGGGCATACAAACTTAATACTCTCCATCTATTCTCCTTTTTTTAAGAGTATTATATACTACTATTAGTTCATGTTTTGATACTTAAGTTGCATAGGTGTGGAGCTTAGAAGTTATAAGAGCCTATAGAGTGTCTTTAAAAACACTCGCAGCCCTTATTTAAGCAGCTTTTTTTGCTTTTTTCTCTTTCTTATCTTTTTTCTCTTTCTTCTTGCCTTTACTGCTTTTTTTACTTTTGCTCTCTTCTTTCTTTACCTTTTTTGAACTATCTTTACTAGTGCTATTTTTACTTGAACTCTCTTTGCTTGTACTACTTTTACTTGAACTACTCTTCTTTTTCTTTGACTTCTTAGGAGCACTACTTTTCTCACCATTTAAAACATCTTTTAAAATATTGTTAGCTATAACCTCACCAATTCCTGGTACCTGCATTAAATCTTCAGCAGTGTTAAGCTTGTGTGATTTTCTATATTTGATAATAGCAGCTGCTTTAGCCTCGCCTACACCTTTAATTTTCATTAAATCTTCTTTAGAAGCTTTTTGTGGATTTAAACCAAATAGTAAACCAAAACCAAGTACAATAGAAACAATACTCTTTTTCATTACAATCCTTTAAAATTTTTTTATACTATATTATATATAAAAAATTTAAAGTTACTAAGAAAAATAACAGAATTTTTAAATTTAGATAGATTTTATTGTAGAAAGTGTGGCAGAAACAAAGAGTAATTAATCTCTTTGGTTTCTTAAATATGTTGGAGTATCATAGAAGGCATCATTTTCACCACCAACAACCTTAATTACATTTGGTCTTACTGGCTCAGCTGTTGGAGTATTTGCAGCTTTTGAAGTACCTACATTACTTGTACCACTATTCTGGCTAGACTTTGGTGCCTCTTGATCAAAACCAGTAGCAACAATCGTAATTCCAACTTCATCTTCGCCCATACTCTCATCAGTAGTAGTACCAAAGATTACGCTTGCATCTTCATCTGCATACTCTTCGATTGTGCTCATCGCCTCAGAGATTTGGAAGAGTGGATAGTCTGGATGAATTCTAAAGTGTACAAGTACACCTTGGGCACCATTAATAGAGATATCACCAAGTAAAGGAGAACTAATAGCCTCTGTTGCTGCATCGTATGCTGCATTTTGACCAGTTGCATGCCCAACACCCATCAATGCTAAACCTCTATGGCTCATTACTGTTCTTACATCTGCAAAGTCAAGGTTAATATCGCTTGAAGAGTGAGAGATAATAACATTAGAGATACCAGCAACTGCTTGAGCGAGAATATCATCTACTAATTTAAAACTCTCTTTTACACCTAAGTTTTTCTCTGCAATAGAGAGAATTCTCTCATTATGGATAACAATAATTGAGTCACTAATCTCTTTGAGCTCTGCTAAACCTTGCTCAGCTAATTTAGTTCTTTTTCGACCCTCAAACTTAAAAGGAGTTGTTACAACAGAAACAGTCAGTGCACCAACCTCTTTTGCAGCTCTTGCAACAACTGGAGCCGCACCGGTACCTGTACCACCACCTAAGCCAGCAGCAATAAATACTAAATCAGATCCACTAATTGCCTCTTTAATCTCTTCATATGCCTCTTCTGCAGCCTCTCTACCACGATCTGGAACCATTCCGCAACCACGACCACGAGATACATTTTTACCAATCTGAATCTTATACGGTGCAAGTGACATATCTAACGCTTGAGCATCGGTATTTGCAGTTATTAAACTAATACCACTAATCTTTTGTGAAACCATATGATTAATCATGTTTCCACCGCCGCCACCAACACCGATAGCTTTAATGATTGCCCCCTCTGTCGGTGCTATGCTATTATCTAAAACTTCAACCTCTATATTGTACTCTTTCATATTATCTCCTTCATTTTACTCTATTAAAACAGTTGCTTAATCCAATTTTTTAATTTTGTTAAAAAATCACCTCTGCTCTCATCATCAAAACCAGCAAGATCTGTAAAGACTATTTGATCTTTATCTCTTACTGTGGTACTGTCGACTACACCATGTTCAGCCTCGTCAGTGTGACTCACTGAACCACTCCCCAAGCGTATGTCTCCCAAACTATCTTGCTCCTCCTTTTGATGAAGTAATCTTTTTTTATTATCAATCTCATACTGAGTATGCTTACCAGCTTTATAAAGTAGTAAACCAACTACTGTCGCACTCTCAGGCCCTTTCAGATCATCTGCCAACCCCTTTAAAGGCAGAGGCAAACCGATTCTTACAGCAATACCAGGAAAGATCGATTGTGCAAACTCTCGCATATGCTTAAGCTTTGTCATACCACCAGTTAAAACAATACCAGCACCTATATTTGACTTTAAGCCACTCTTATCCAAATATTTCGAGAGAATTAACAGCGACTCCTCAACACGAGCAACAATTACATCATGAACAACTCTAAGTGGCACAGAGTTCTTATTCTCTTCATCACCAATAATAGGTAACTCTAAGATGTCATCATTTATCTCGATAAGATCACCATAACTCTTTTTTACACTCTCTGCAACATTAAGTGGCGTATGGAGTGCAATAGAAATATCATTTGTAATATGATCAGATCCAACTGGTAAAAATGCATTATATCTTATAGAGTTCCCTTTAAATACAGAAAGTGTACTTGTTTGTCCACCCATATCTATAACTGCAACACCTAAAATTTTTTCGTCATTACTAAGTGTTGCTATAGATGATGCATAACTATCTAATACAATCGATTCAACCTCTAAACCAGCAGACACAATTGCTTTGCGTACATTACTCAAACTTGATTTTTGAGCAATTATAATATGCGTCTCAACTTCCATTCTCGTTGCATTCATATTGTATGGATCTTCAATATTGCTTTGGTCATCTACTTTAAAATTATAAGGTAGCACATGTAAGACCTCATAATCTTTTGGAATGTCAGCATTATAGAGTGCTGTCTCCATAACTCTATTAATCTCTTTGACTGTAATATCTTTTTGAGGGATATTTACAATACCAATAGAGTTTGTATTCTTTGTATATGCACTTGAGATTGATACTACAGCTTGTGTAATATTATTCCCCGCAATTCTTCTTGCATCGCTCACCGCTTGACGGATAGATTTAGAAGCTTGATCAATATTAGTAATGATACCCTTTTTTACTCCTTGAGATCTTGCGATACCATGACCTAAAACTTTTATATCTCCAAACTCATCTACTTCAGCAATGACAGCTTTAACGGCCATCGAACCAATATCTATAGCTAATATTGCTTTACTCATTGAAGACCCTTTACATAAACTTTTAAACTATATTTTGAAGATAAATCTTTAAATAGATTACTATCTAGCTCAGCATTTTTGATTGAAGCAATCTCTTTATCAAGTGTTGGTAATGTATTGTTATCTTCTAGTAGTTTTTGTTCTGATATTTTATAGACAAATAGACCATCACTTATAGTAACTTTATCTACTCTCTTATCACTACCAAAAATATAGCGAGTAACCTTCATACTATCTTGTGGAGTTAAACCATCTATAGGTTGAAATTTACTTAATGTAATAAACTCTTTTACGCTCTTATCGAGAGCTTTTGGATCTTTTATTAGATCTTCTGCACGCTTATTTAATGCTTCACGCTGTAATTGTACTTTATACTCTTTAGCTACCTCTTCTCTTGCCTCTTCGAAGCTCTTCTCTTTTGGTGCAATCTTCTTTAGAAGATGTACTGTAACATAACTACCATCTACTACTTTTGGCTTTAAAAAGCTCCCATCTTCAGACTCTTTAATCACTTTCCATAACTCACCTGAAAGCTTCTTATCTCCCTCTTCTAGTGTTACAACTTCTGAAGGCTTTAGCTTCCCTTTTTTAAATCTATTTCTCTCTAAAATTGCTACTTTTTTGAGTTTTTTAACTGTTAAATCTTGCTTTACTCTCTCAATAGAGTTATTAAAGTCTATAATTTTTCCATCTTTATCTACATAATTAAAGCTATTCTCTTTATAAAACTTCTCTAACTCATCATTACTAAAATTCATATCTTTTGCTTTCGTATAGAGTAACTCTAAGTTATATTTTGTATTTGTTAAGTAGTTTGCTCTATTCTTTTCCCAATACTTTTTTAAAGCATCATCACCAACTGAAACATTTGCATCACTTAATTTCAATATTTTGTAATCTATTTTATCAGCAATTCTAAATGTAGCTGCCATCGCCTCTTTTTCTAAAGAAAGTGGCTTTACATGCAATAGTGACAATAGTTTCTGAACTATTAACTCATCACGAATAATGGCTTCAAAATCCTTTGCTTTTAAACCACGGGATCTTAAGAAGTTCTCGTAGATCTTTTTATCTACATTACCATCTTTATCTTTTAATATATCAAATTTTGCTATCTCATTAGCAACCTCTTGGGCAGAAACAGTTACACCATACTCTTTAGCCATGTTTAAAAAGAGGGCTTGGTTGTATAAGTTTCTAAAAACAATCTTATCTAAACCCAACGCTTTTGCTTTTTCTCTATCAAAATTATTAGCTCCTAATTTTTGAGCATATTGATTATATAAATTCCCATATGTAAATTGATACTTCACCTTTGAAATTGGAATATCCCCCACCTCTGCTACAGAGCTCGATTTTGTACCAAAGTTAACACTACCCCAACCAACAAAGCCTGCACCAATAAATGCGATAGTAGCTATCCAAATAGTAATTACTAAATATTTATTGTGACGCTGCATCCAAGTAATCATAAAATTTGCCCTTTTAGTGTCTAAATTAATTCTTCTTTCATGCAAGTTTAACCTAATTAATATTAAGAAAACTTTTTTAAATAGCATTAATTGAAAGTAAATTTACACTTTTTTGTAAATAAAATTTTATGTTAATATTATTTAATAATAAATATCCCCATTTAATGGTACTATTTAATAAAATTAAAGAAATTGTAAACTTTTTACATTATTTTACAATAAGTTACACTCTCTTGACAATAATAGCCTCATTTTATGTAGAGTCACTCATACGAACTCATTAAAAAATAGAATACAAACTTATTCTATTCAATCTAGTCTTAATTTACTTTAATTTTAAAAGAGAAGATAAAAATCCACTATTTGTCTCTTTTATTCTATTAATGTGTCTTGAAGCTCTCACTGAACCAAGCTCAAATGCCTTTTCATATAGTTTTAATGCAACTTTCTTATTCTTTTCTACCCCTAAACCATATTCATAAAATTGTGCTAAGTCACAAACTGCTTCTGGATAATACTCTTCAGCAAGTTTTTTAATAATTGCAAAAGAGGCTTCAATATTTCGCTGAAGGATTTTACCACTAAAAAGTTCTCTTGCTAACCTAAACTGTGCATATTGAGAATCTGTGGCACCTGCCAATAGGATTACTTGCGATGCTCGCACTATATCTCCACGCTTTACAAAGTAGTCAAACTCTTCCAAAAATGCTTCTACATCTTTATCTGTATAACTCTCTTTTGATATATTTTTGAGAAACTTAATAACAACCTCTACCCAAACATCACTCTCTTTTAGAGGTGGATAGTGAGTAAAAAATCTTCTAAACTTCTCTTCTATATGTGGAATTGGAGGATAGATATTATTCTCTTTAGTGCTACTTTTGTTCTTTTCACCCTTTTCCTCTTTTTTTTGTACACTTACACCATCTACACTATTTTTAACTTTTTTGACATCTTTTTCTGTGACTTGTTCTTC
>JALVWQ010000026.1 GCA_027034975.1 Campylobacteraceae bacterium | reverse complement strand
TTGCTAAAAAGCTTTTGCGTTTTAAACTTTTTGGTGCGGTGATTATTGGTATAATTTTTGGGCTTGTAAGCACACCTTGTGCTTCGGCTCCACTTGTTGCAATAATTACTGTTGCACAGCAGAGTAGTAATTGGTTGCAGGCTTATATGCTTGTTTTAGCCTTTGCATTAGGGCATGCAAGTTTGCTTTTAATCTCTGGCATTTCGGTAGGTTTTGCACAAAGTATTGCAAGTAGTGATTTATTGAGTAAAATTAGCCGTGCTTTAAATGCAATATTTATTACAATGCTCTTTGGAATTGGAGTTTATTACCTCTATAAAGCGTGGCAAATTATTTAAATAAGGGAGAAGGTTGAAGGATGAAGGGAGAAGGAAAATTATGAGAAAAATGTTACTATTGGCTTTTTTGATTTTAGGTTTATATGCAGAAGATGGGATGCTTGAGGCAACTAAATTTGCCGATATACCAAAAGGTGCAAAGTTGATAGAGTTTGGTGCAACAAGCTGTATGGCGTGTCAAGAGATGGATAAGTTGCTTTACCAATTAAAGAGTGAAGATCCAAAACGGCCGCTTTATTTTGTAAATATTATGCAAGAGATGGATGTAGCAAAAAAGTTTAAAATATCGCTGATTCCAACACAAGTTTTTATAGATAGTAACAACACAATAGTTGCAAGACATGTGGGTAAATTGAGTAAAAAAGAGCTTTTAGAGATGTTACAAAAATATAAGATAGGAGAGTAGATGAAAAAGATAATTTTGATAGCGGCTATTGTATTTTCGTTTTTGAATGCAAATATCTATAACTTTGACTTTAAAAAAGTTGCAGACGGTATAGAGTGCGTTATAGGAGATTTTAATCCACCAACAAAAGAGAATAAAGGGTTTGTAAATAATAGTTGCTTTATTGATGTGGGTGATGGTTTGGTTGTGGTTGATCCAGGGCCAAGTTTTAACTTTGCAAAAGAGTTTGCAGCTGCCGCAGAGAAACTAAGCGGTAAGAAGGTAAAAGCAGTTGTTGTTACAAACTATCATGACGATAGGCTTTTGGGTGCAAGTTACTATGCAAGCAAAAATATTCCTGTAATTGCACATAAAAATATTATTGAAGATATCAAGAAGAATCCACAAAAGTTTGAGAGAATGAAACATATCTTAACAAAAGAGGAGTTTAAGGGCACTAAGGTAGTAACGCCAAATACCCTTTTTGAGAAAGAGTATGATATTAATGGCACAAAAAGGGTTGTAAAACTTTTAAAATTGAGTTATGTCAGTGAAGAGAAGTCTGATATTGTTGTATGGGTGCCCGATAACGGCTTTTTGTTTGCTGGCAATATTGTATTTAATAACAGAGCACTCAATTACACAAAAAATAGCAATATGAAAGGGTGGTTAGAGGCGATAGAGAAGATAAAAGCCCTTAAGCCAAAAATTGTTTTAGGCGGACATGGATCGATTATGGGTGCGGATGCATATAAAACGACTGAGGAGTATCTCAAAGCACTGCAGAGCCAAGTAAAAAAAGCCTACGATAATGATGTAGATTTAATTGATTTGCCAAAGCATTTGCATTTAGAGAAGTTTAAAGATTTAAAGCATGTGAAGGAGCTTAATCGTCACAATGCTACAGACTATTACAATCAGCTCGATTGGCAGTAATCTTTTTTGTGGAGTGTATAGACTCCATATTATATTAAAATTTCTTATATTATATTATTCTTTTTACAAATTTTTTATTGCTAAAAGAGATCAAGCATCACTCATTTGCTAAAAAGATGGGCTACGAAGAGGATTTTAACAAAGATCTTGAGAAGGCAAAGAGAGAGAAACGCTATATAATGGTTGTTGCGGATGCCCCATCTTGTCCTTGGTGCCGAAAATTAGAAGAGAATATACTTTCTGTAAAGAGTATCGATACAATTATAAAGAAGCAGTTTATTCCAGCGGTTGTAAATGTAGATGTAGAGGGTGAACCAAAGTTCTTAAAGAGGCTAAAGTCTACGTCTATTATCTATATTGTTGATCCTTGCGATAAAAGCATGCAAGCAAAGTTTGTTGGATACCTAAATGCAAAGAATTTTATTGATTTGACGGTAAATAAATTTAAACAATAGGTAAAAAGGGACTATTTTTATTTCAATTTGTATATTTTTTAATGTGAAAATTAAAAATGTAGTACTATTGCATATGGGTATTTACTCTTAAAGCAACTCTTGTTTAAGAAGTTGTGAAATGCAATAAGGGAAGGTTATGAAAAAATTACTACTTTTAAGTATAGGATGTTTAATATTGAGTGGGTGTGTTGCCAAAGGGGCACCCAAAAAGAGCACAGCAATAGATGATGAGCCAGTGGAGGTGACTTCGAGTATTATGCTTGAGGTAACTCAAGAGATGATAGATCGCTACTATGCTACGCATCCAAAAAAGACAGAGCAGTAAGCTCTATTTTTAGAGAGGAATTACACGGATATTTTTATCGAGCTTCTGTTTTAAAATGCCTTCGATAGCAAAGAGTGTTCCAGTACTTGCACTCGCACAGCCGTTGCAGGCTCCTAGGTAGCGGATATAGATATCTGTATCTTCGCCATTCTCTTTGATGTCTAGTATCTCCATATCACCTCCGTCCATAACGAGCATCTGGCGGATATTCTCTTCGATTATCGCCTCTATGGCTGCTCTTTTCTCTTCTACGGTGAGCTCTTTAAATGGTTTATCTGGGAGTGTTATACTCTCTTTTTGTGACTCTTCTATCTCTTTACGACTCTCTTTAAGGATATCTTCTAAAATATTACTAAAGCCAGACTGAAGATGTGTCGAGCCAAGGTAGCCTGCACGCGTATAGTCGCTTAACTCTTCGAGTGTTTTGATATCGAACCGTTTGATACTCTCTTTAATAAACCGCTCTGTTGTGCCAGTAAGTGGGTCGATTTCTCTACCCTCTACGATCGTTTCGCCAAGGTAGCTTTTTGCCATAAGATGGAGGGCATCTATCATAATATTTGTGACAAATCGCAGCTGTTTAGGAAGTGCTGGCTTATTTGGGTTTTCGCGCAAAAAGTACTCTATCCCCTTCTCTTTAAGCTGCAGTATTTCTTGAGGTGTTTTGTTTTTGGCAATGAGAGCTGCAATTGAGGCTACTGCAATCAATTCGCTCTCTCCAAAAACCTCGATTTTGCAATCGACCACTCTTTGCTCTTTATTAAAGGCAGCATAGATTGTAAGGGCTAAGCCACTCTCGCAAGAGCCATAGTTGTAGGTAAAGAGAGTAGCTTGCATTGCTTGAGCCTCCTCTTTACTCAGTCTACCGATATTTTGTTTTCCGTTAATTAGGGAGTCGATTTTAAAGTTCTCTCTTACCTGTGGGAGTATTGCTTGTTTACTCATCTATTCTCCTTTGCAAGCAGAGATTTCGCGTACCTCTGCGACTGTTTCGTTAATTATTTTGATCGCCTCTTCTATCTCCTCTTCGCTATTGTGCGACCAGAGGCTAAAACCAACTGTGCAGTGTTTAAGTGATTCATCGAGCTTTGCAAGCTCTGTAAGTGGTGTACGCTCGAAGTTTGTACGAGGGTAGCTCGCATATGAGTAGGCGATAATATCTCTTTTTGCCAAAAGATCAACGAGCATGCCACCATGTACCCCTTGAAACGCCATAATAGCAACTGTTGGAACACGCAGTGCCCAAGGTGCTAGTGAGTAGCTCTGTGGAATCTTAAGAAGCTCCTCTTCGAGTTTGTCACGAAGGTCTCGTGTATCTTCGATCTCGAAATCAAGAGCATCCACTACACTCTCGAGTGCTTTAGCAAAACCAATTACCTTTGCAACATCTTGCAGATTTGCCCGCAATCCTGCTTGTTCACTTTGGTGCCCAAAAATAAGCGGTAGAAGCTCTGGAGCATCTTTTGCAATATAGAGTGCACCAATATCTTTTGGTCCTCCAATATTTGCCCCCTCAAAGCTTAAGAAATCAACCCTTTCGCGTTGTGTATCGATAGGGATTCTCCCCATAGCATCCTTTGCATTAACATAAAGAGGTGCACCATGGAGTGCACAGATTTGTGAAACCTCTTCGAGTGGCTGAATAACTCCACTCTCTTCATCAACAAGTGGCAGTGAAACGAGTGCTGTCTTTGTATTGACATACTCTTTTAAGATCTCAAGGTCAATAGTACCATCTATAGTTGGTGGTACTCGGTGCACTCTACACCCTTGCGACTCTAATAGCTTCAAAGTTCGCTGCTCGCTCATAGAGCATCTATCAAAAGCTACAATGGCATTTTTACGCCCAGTTAATATATAGTGAATATAGATTGTAAAATAGAGCTGTGAGATTGCCTCATTGTTGCCTGAGTTGAGTAAAATTGTATCTTCATCTTTTGCATGAATTGAGGCGTAGATCTTCTCTATTGCACCATGATAGGTTTGGAGAGCTTTCTGATTTGATCTTGCTTTGTTATATAGGTCTATTGCTTTGTCTCTCCATGGCTCCATTGCATCTATTACATTTTGCATTGTTGGGGTGGTGATATTACTATTTAATAAAATAGCCATTCAAATTCTCCTTTGGGAGTGATATTGTCCGATTTGAATTTACAATTAAATAGCTTTGTTTCAACTTAGCTTTTTAAAAAAAGAAGAATATATGAGACTCTTTCGTTTTAGAATGCTTTTTTGGGCTACTATTAACAAAAAATATGTATAATAAATTTTTAGAATTTTTTCTATTATAATAAGTTTTTTCGATAAATTTATACAATTTGGCTATAAAGGTAAGTTATGAAGATATCACTCAGACAGATAGAGATATTTTTATATGTTGTAAAGTTTCAAAATTTAACGAAGGTAGCATCGACCCTTGGTTTAAGCCAGTCGGCTATCTCTATGTCAATTAAAGAGCTCGAGACAATTTTAGGCAAGAAGCTTTTTGATAGAATTAATAAAAAGTTGATTCTTAATGAGATTGGAAGAAGCTTCTATAGTGCTGTAAAGCCAATCTATAAAAAGTTAAGTGATATTGAGAGTGAGTTTAAAAATAGCGAAGATAAAGGGAATATTCGTGTCGGAGCGAGTACTACCATTATCGACTATCTTATGCCAGGGATTGTCTGTGACTATATGAGCCGCTATCCAAATGTAAAGATAGATCTAAAAGAGGGGAATACACAAGAGATTCTCTCTTTGGTTAAGAGTGGGCAAATCGATATGGGCTTTATTGAAGCAGATGTTATGGATAGCGATATTATACAGGAGTCGATAGGAAAAGATGAACTTATTATCGTGAGTGCAAATGAGGAGTTAAAAGATAGAGAGCTTACTCTAGCTGAAATTGCCGATTATCGCTGGGTATTGCGTGAGAGAGGCAGCTCAACAAGAGAAGCCTTCTTAAATTGTGCAAAAGAGAGTGGTGTTCGTTTAAATATCTTCTTAGAGCTTGGGCATACAGAGTCTATTAAAAGTCTACTTTTAAGCAAAAAACCACTTAGTTGCCTCTCGAAATTAGCAGTTAGTAAAGAGTTAATTGATGGATCACTCTTTAAGCTTAATGTAAAAGGGTTCCGTTGTGCACGAGACTTTTATGCAATCTATCATAAAGATAAGTATAAGAGCGAGCTCTTCTTAAAACTCTATGAGTTCTCTAAATCTATGATCTCTCAAGCGATGCTGCAAAAAGGGTGTGTTAGTTGTTAAGCTCCGCTCCAGCCGTGCATCTTTTTGGCTGAGAGAAGTGTAAACTCTTCAAGTTCTGTTCTGTTTGTGGCTACATAGTTTGTCTCTATCAATTCACTCTCTATTTTATAGTAGAGTTCACTTACTTCTTTTTCTAAAAATATAAAGAGTGGTGCACCATTTTTAAGGGCACGATAGATTTTTTTAAAAAAAGGAATTCGCTCTTGTGGGAGTGTACTTAGAAAGAGGTAGTCATACTGCTTCGATTGCATATGGAAGCGAGGACGCTGTGGGCTTAGATACTTCACCTCAGTATAGTTGTTTTGAAACTCTTGGAGCTCGGCAGCATCTTGGGCTGTTAGGGTTACTATAAGGTATTCGCAATAGTCACTTTCGCTTTTGCAATACTCTTGTATCTGCGAAATCAAAAGAGGCTCTTTGCAAAAGTGCATTATACGCATTCCTGGACTCTTTGGGAGTGACTGGAGCAGTGCTTTGATACTATCCATCGTGATACTCCGCAAGATTCTCTAAGAGTTGACTATGAATAGACCCATTGCTTGCAACTATAATCGTTTTTTCAAAGCTATAGGCTTTGCCATAGATATCGGATACCTCTCCACCAGCCTCTTGGAGAATCAGTATACCTGCAGCGACATCCCAAGGTTTAAGGTTGATTTCGTAAAAACCATTTACTTTTCCAGAGCTAAGGTAACATAGATCGAGTGCTGCTGCTCCAAGGCGACGAATATCTCTAATTTTAGGAAGTAGACTCTCAAAACTCTTTACAACCCACCAATACGCTTTGCCCATCTCATGCTTTGCGTATGGGAAACCTGTGGCAATAATTGCATTTTGTAGATTTGTATCTTTTTGCACTTGAATCTTTTTGCCATTACAGTAGGCACCTTGCCCCCTTTTTGCACTATAGAGTTCATTAAGTATTGGGTTATAGACTATCGCCTCTTGAGGTTTACCATTTGACCATATGCCTATACTAATGGCTAAGTGAGGGATCTTATGGACAAAGTTTGTTGTTCCATCGATTGGGTCGATAAAGATAGCATTTTGTGGGATGCTCCCACCCTCAAAACTCTCTTCGGCTACTATGGTGTAATTGCTATAGAGGGGTGCTATCTTCTCTATTAAATATGCTTCGACAGCTTTGTCGTATTTTGTTACAAGTTCTGTTGGTGATTTTTTACTCACCTCTATATTGCTGTGGTAGCCCTCTTGAACAATTTTACCTGCTTCTAGTACTATATTTTCTAATGCTTTTAATCTTTCCATAGGCGCGATTATAACTTAAACTCCATAATTTTTTGTATAATAGGAGCATGAAAAAAGTTATCGATAGTACCATTGCCCTTTTTGCATTTCTTGCATTGCTCTATTTTAGCTATAGCTCCTATACTACAGCAAAAGAGCTAGAGAAGATAAATAGAGACTACTACGAAGCACAAACAGATATAGGGGAACTGATAAAACGCCGTTTTGATTCGTTACTCTCTACTATTAGTTTTGGAGCATTTGAGCGAAACAATACAAAGGCAAAAAACATTGAGGAGCTTAAAGCCCAAACTTTGATACTCAAAGAGAAGAATAGAGAGAGCACACTACTACTTGGTGTGGTAGGATTTGCCATTTTATTGACATATTTTATAATATCACTTAATAGCTATGCACTACTCCTTGGGTTTGCCTCTTTGGTAACACTCCTTTTTGGTATTTTTACTCCAATTTTAATGATTGTTATCCATAAAAATGTCGATTATTTAGGCGATATTATACTCTCTTTTGAATCTAAAACTATATTTGGAACTATAGTGCATCTTTATAATAATGGGAACTATCCAGTAGCGATTGCTATTTTACTCTTCTCTATAGTTGTTCCACTCCTAAAGACACTCAGTATGATAGCTGTTGCTTTCTGGAAACGATTGCATATGGCTACGAAATTGGTACAACTCTTTAAGCATTTGGGAAAATGGTCGATGTTAGATGTTTTTGTGGTTGCTTTACTTTTGGTTTATTTAAGTGCTGGAAGTACCGAAAATAGCTACTCTCAGATCGAAAGTGGACTCTATATTTTTCTTGTTTATGTTATCTTTTCTATTGTAACATCAGTTGTTGTAGAGAAGTTAATAGAGAGTGAAGCAGAAAAAGAAGGTATTTAATTTTTTCTGCTTAATGAAGCTAAAGAGTAAGTGTTTGAAACTATATTTTGCTCTTGCATAGATTGGATTGCTTCTAAGATCGCATCTGAGAAAAGCTCCTGATGTTCACTAGCTATATCTGCAATAAGCATAAATTTTGGATCAAAGAGTTTCTCTGTTCCAAAAACATCTATAAAGCTCTTTTTATCTTCATAGATTCTCTCTAGATAGGTATTTACAAATCTTTTTTTCATTTATTTTGTCCTCAGTTGTAAAATTAATTTATTGTTTACAAGAGAATTATAGCAAAAAAAGTAAAAAATTACATAAAAATAACATAATTTATATTTTTTTTTGCAATTTTTTTGATATACATAAGAAGTATAAATAATATAAATCTAAATATATAAAAGAGTTCGTAAGGTTTGTTGAATATTCTATTGAGAGTTTTTACTAAAATTATATAAATGTTCGTTTTTATGAAGTAACAAAACTATGATTGATAGAAAAAAGTAGCCACTATTTAGCAGCTGCATTTTTTCGCTCTCTCGCGATCTTTCTTCTTTCGATTGGATCGAGAGCTTTTTTACGAATTCGGATAGATTTTGGTGTGATTTCGATCAACTCATCATCTTCAATCCACTCCATAGCGTGCTCGAGGCTCATCTCTCGTGGCGGCACTAATTTAATGGCATCTTCTGAACCAGCTGAACGCATATTGGTGAGTTGCTTTCCTTTAAGAGGATTTACCTCAAGATCTCCTGGTCTTGCACTTTCGCCAATTACCATACCGTTATATACTTTATCTTGTGGTTTTATAAAGAGGGTACCACGAGCTTGGAGGTTATAAAGAGAGAATGCTACCGCTTCTCCATTATCCATAGAGACTAAGGCACCTTGTGTCCGACTTTCAACTATTCCTGTGTATGGGCGGTACTCGATAAAGGAGTGGTTCATAATCCCCTCACCTTTGGTATCTGTTAAAAATTCGCTTCTAAACCCGATAAGTCCGCGTGCTGGAATTTCGAACTCTAACCGCACAGTTCCATCTGGCATTGGTGTAAGCGATGTCATATCTGCTTTTCTTTTTCCAAGTTTTTCTATAACTACTCCTTGGAACTCCTCTGGAACATCTACTACTAGGTGCTCAAATGGCTCCATCTTTACGCCATTTTCTTCTTTTACAACAACTTCTGGTCTTGCAAGTAGAAACTCAAAGCCCTCTCTTCGCATATTCTCTGCTAGAATACCAATCTGGAGCTCTCCACGCCCACTTACCTTAAAGCTTGCATCGCCTAGTGGCTCCATCTTCATTGCGATATTTGTCTCCATCTCTTTCTCTAATCGTTCGCGGATCTTATTAGAGGTAACATGTTTCCCCTCTTGCCCTGCTAGTGGTCCATCGTTTACCGACATAATAACAGAGAGTGTTGGCTCTTCTATATGCATTGGGTCAAGTGGCTGTGGGTTTGCCGGATCGCAGATAGAGTCGCCTACATCGATATCGCTAAATCCTGCAATTGCAACAATATCACCAGCTTCCGCTTCGTCTATCTCTACTCTATCGAGCCCAATAAATCCAATAAGTTTACTGACACGAGATTTTGTTTTTCTTCCGTCAGCTTTAATAAGAAGATACTCATCCCCTTTTTTAACTTTGCCGTTAAAGATACGAGAGATACCGATTCTTCCTACAAAGTTGTCGCTATCGAGTGTAAATACTTGGAGTTGTGTTGGTTCATCGCTGCTTCCAGCTGGATATGGCACATGCTCTAAGATTGCTTCGAAGAGTGGTGTCATATCTTTATTCTCATCTTCGAGGTTCCATTTTGCATAGCCATCTCTTGCTGCTGCATAGAGTACGGGGAACTCTAGCTGCTCTTCGTTTGCATCGAGTGCTACAAGAAGATCGAAAACTTCATCCATCACTCTATCAGGCTCGGCACCATCTTTATCGATTTTATTTATAACAACAATTGGCTTAATACCAAAACCGATAGCCTTTTTGAGTACAAACTTAGTTTGTGGCATTACACCCTCTTGTGCATCTACAAGAAGCAAAACACTATCTACCATCTTTAAAACACGCTCAACCTCGCCACCAAAGTCGGCGTGGCCTGGAGTGTCGATAATATTAATTTTATGGTCACCATAGGTAATAGCTGTGTTTTTAGAGAGAATCGTAATCCCTCTCTCTTTTTCGATATCGTTACTATCCATAACTCTATCTTGCACCTCTTGGTGGGCAGCAAATGTACCGCTTTGTTGGAGTAGTTGGTCTACAAGTGTAGTTTTTCCGTGGTCAACATGGGCGATCACGGCAATATTTTTAATCTTTTGCATCGAAGCGAAATCCTTGATAATTTTAGGCGAATAATATCGAAAAAAGGCTTATAACTTAATACCATAGATCTCTTGCGAGAGTTTCAGAGCATAACGGTCTGTCATTGAGGCGATAAAATCAGCAACAACTCTATGTTTTGGTCGAATTTCTAGAAACTCTTTTTGCCGTTTTGGGAGGAGCTTCTCTTCATCCATAAAGGCTTGGTAGAGATTTTGAACGCAGACCTTTCCAGCGTACATATGTTTTACAATTGCTTCGTGCCAGTAGAGTTTTTGAAAAAGAAGTTTTTTGAGTTGCTTTAACTCTTTTTGTATCTGTGGGTCTAAACCAATTGGGAGTTTTTGTTCACTCTTAAAGTAAGAGGCAAGTGGCTTATCGTTTGCTAGCTTGGCTGTAAATGGTTGCGAGAAGTTGATGGCATTTTCGACCAAAATCTTAATAATTGCCGCCACTAAACGATGATTGAACAGATGTTCATCTTCTTTAACACCCTCTTCGTTTACGCTTGCAATAGCCTTTTGGATAAGCGTGCTTGGCTTAAGATCGTCGATGGTGATAAGTTTATATTTGAGCCCATCATCAATATCGTGGCTAATATAGGCTATCTCGTCGGCATTATCTACTAAGATTGCCTCTAAAGAGGGGTGAAAATCGAGCATGAACAGTTGTTCTATCTCTTTTGGATAGAAGCTTTTTCTATAGGGTTCGGAGTGCTTTAAAACCCCCTCTAGCGTTGCGTAGCTGAGGTTAAGCCCATCATACCCCTTGTAGCGTTTTTCTAGTTTCGTTAAAACTCGAAACGATTGAAAGTTATGCTCAAAACCATTGTTAAAACCATCAGCTTTAAGAAGCCTATCAAGCTCATCGCCCCCAACATGTCCAAAGGGGGTATGCCCTAAATCGTGGCTGAGGGCAATTACCTCTGCGAGTGTTTCGTTTAAGCTAAGAGCCCTAGCGAGTGTTCGTGCAATCTGTGCAACCTCAAGCGAGTGGGTGAGACGGGTTCGAAAGTAGTCTCCCTCATGGTTGATAAAGACTTGCGTCTTATACTCGAGGCGACGGAATGAGCTACAGTGTATAACTCTGTCTCTATCCCTACTAAAGGGGTCTCGAAAGTCATTATTTAAGGGGTAAAATCTCTTAAAAGGGTTCATATTTAACCTTTTTGCAATTTTTTTACTAAAAAATATTAATTTTTTGCTATAATATTCTCAATTGTACCAAAAGGGACTAAAATGAAAGTAACACTCAAACACTTTACACCCTTAGAGGTGTGTAGTCATGCAATCCGCACATGTTGGCAAAGCTTTGATAAAAGTGATGCAGGTGGCGAGAAGGATAAGGCACTTATCGATAGAGTAGGCAATAAGTATAAACACGCATCAACTCTAGAACACTTGGTATATACCTTTTATATCCAAGGCATTAGCCGTGCACTCTTGCAAGAGTTAGCAAGACACAGAGTAGCAAGCTTAAGTGTAAAGTCGACACGATACACACTAAAAGAGCTTAAAAAGGTAGAGCCTTTTGCATTACACGATTACGAAGGGGCATCTAGATTTATTGTTTTAACGGAAAACGAGAGTGTCGATAGTGCTTCGATTGCAGCTTTAAATAATCTTCAAGAGCTTTTAAAGCAGGGGATTGGTAACGATATAGCTAAGTATGCTCTTCCTGAAAGCTATAAAACAGAGCTTACTTGGACAATCAATGCTCGTAGTCTGCAGAACTTTTTAACGCTTCGAAGCTCAAAAAGTGCACTCTGGGAGATACGCAATTTAGCAAATGCTCTCTTCGAGGTTTTGCCAGAGGATCACAAATATATCTTTAGAGAGTGTATAAGCGAGGGTGAGTGATGAGAAGAATAGTTTTTCTACTACTTATTAGTATTGTTTCGCTCTTTGGTGCAGTGAATCTTTCGGTATTAAATGGTATACAGTCACCTTATAAGAACTTGATTATGCAACTCTATAGACTGAGTGGTGGCAACTATTTATGGTTAAACAATCCATCAAACCTTGAGAAAGCTACAAAAGCTTTCGAGAATGGCTACTATAACTACAAAAATAAACCTCTCCATAGAAATGAGATAACAAGACTCCTCTATGCACTCGATTCTGGGGCATTAAGTAGTTTGCAAAAAGATAAGTTAGATATTCTTGTAACCGATGCATATTTAAGGCTACTCAAATTTATACGCGTTGGAGATGTCGATTGGGCATTAGTCAAAAAGAAGCTTAAAGATCTCAAAAGAGAGCATGATATTCATGCAGTTTGGGAGATGCGAATTAAAGGGATGCCATCTGCCCAAACGATCTATAGCTATATCCGATCAGGTAGAGTCAATACGCTCCTCTCTGCAAGTATTGGATTGCAGCAGAGATATAAGTCTTATATCGATATTTTGCAGTATTATCGTAAAATTCCAGAGTTTAGAAAAGTCCCTTTTGGTAAGGTGATAAAGTATAAGCAAAGAGATAAGAGAGTCTATCAGATTAAGAGACGGCTTCTACTATTGGGTGATTTTCCACGAAGTGGATCGATTAATAGAACTTTCGATAGAGACCTGCTCTATGCAGTACGGAGATTTCGAAAACGATTTAACTTAAGGGCTGGTGACTATATTGACAATAAGCTTATTGGGTATATTAATCTTCCAAAGTCATACTATATTAAGAAGATTCTCGTTAATTTGGATAAGACAAAGCTCTATCCACCATCATTTGGGAACACATATATAGAGGTAAATATACCTGAGTTTAAGATGCGTTTTTATGAGAGTGGCTATGAGCGATTTAGCAGTGATATTGTTGTAGGTAGACTTGATCGTCCAACACCAATCTTTAGTGATCAGTTGGAGTTTGTGGTGGTAAACCCTACTTGGAGTATTCCAGAACACTTAGCAAAAAAAGATTTAATACCAGCCCTCAAGAATAATCCAAATCTATTAGAAGAGGTTGGTATCAAAGCTTATCAGGGTCGCAAAGAGGTGAAGCCGGATTTACAAAGACTCTTTAGTTATGAGAATTCTAAAAGGGCTCTTCCGTACCACTTTGTACAACAACCTGGCCCACTCAATGCACTTGGGCATGTAAAGTTTATGTTCCCAAATAAGTATGCAGTCTATTTGCATGATACGCCAAATAAGGGGCTCTTTAGTAATAAGTATCGCTATAATAGCTCTGGGTGTATGCGGCTGAGTGATCCAGATGGACTCTATAGTGTGTTGATGCCATATTTAAGAAATCCTCAAGATCTAGGGAGCTTAGTTGCAAGTGGGCAGACGGTGCGAATAGGATTAAATCAGAAAATACCAGTCCATATTGTCTATTTTACGCTCGAGTTTGAAAATGGAGCCCCAAAGTTCCTCTATGATGCCTATATGTATGATAAAATTATAGAGGAGTCAACAGTAGGGCATAAAAAGTACCATTTTGAGGTACCAGCAGTTAGATTGCGTGAGGTTAAAAGTTAATGAATACATGTTATAATAGTGTAAAATTTAATTTAGAGGTATAAGATGGATAAAAATAAGAAAAATCACTCTATCTTTTATCGGTATATAGAGAAGTTTAGAAAGAATTTTATTGATCTCTTTTTATTGTTAAGTGTAGCAATTACTCTATTTATATTAATTAGTGGTATTAAATATATTCAAGATGGCTATAGTACTGTCGGAGGAATTATACTAACAATTGATGCAGTAATTTTTTATTTTTTATATAAAAGTGTACATCGTATTCCGTTTGGAGAAGAGTGGGTAATTGATAGAAAAGATGAATTTAGAAGAATATGTACATCTCCATTTGGTTTTGTACTTTTTGATCCAATTGTTGAACGAATTAAAGCAAAAGTAAATGTAAAAGAACAAAAAGAAGTGGTTTCAGAGTTTGAAGCATATACAAAAGATAAGGTTTTTATAGAAGCAAAAGCTTTTGTACTTTATAAAATAAAAGATGCTAAAAAAATTGCTTATGATGCACCAAATTATAATGATAGGATTATTGGCTTTATAAAGGGGTCGATTCGAAATATTATAAAAGATATGACACTAGATGAAGCTTTGGCAAATCGTGGAAAAATGGGTGGAATGGTACTATCTGAGATTGCACAAAAAGGTGCAGATATCGGAATTGAGATTCGTGCTGTTGGAGGAGTAGAGTTTACACCACAATCGCATGTTAGAGAAGCAATTGAAGTGCGTGCAGCTGCAGAGAGACAAAAGATGGCACAAGAGATTAAAGCCGAAGCAGAAAAGAGTGTAAAAGTGCTTCAGGCTAAAGCAGAACTAGAGGTTGCAAAGATTCATGCCCAGATGCACCATATTCATGCTCAAGCATCTGCAGAGGCAATAGAGAAGATTAAAGAGGTAAATAGTACAAACGATGCACAGATGCCATTAAATTATATTTTAGGTGAGAAGTATTTAGATACATTAAAGAGTCTTTCAGAATCAGAAAATTCTAAGTTTGTAGTTTATCCTGCAGATTTAAGAGACTCAATGAAAGGGTTTATGGGACTTAGAGCAATTGATCCTTTGATGGATAAGGAGAGTAGTGATGATGCTAAAAAAGAGTAGGGGGTTTAACATGTCCCCAATTAATGTGGCTTTAATTAAAAAGTCTATAAAATCCAATGAAAAGAGAGGAATATAATGTCATTAATTAGAGATATATCAACCTTTTTATGGTTGTTGATTGTTTATATTTTTGCACGCTATGCTGTAGTTGAACTTGATATGCCAGCTTTAGATATGCAGCATGTAGTTTGGGCCCATAATGAGCTCTTTTATCTTACAACAAAAGATATCTTTTTAATAGTGGGAGTTGTACTACTATTTGTGGAAATCTACAAAGCAGCAACAACAGGAGATTACAGTATCTCTGAGACAATAGTGAGTTTTTTTGTATCAGTTGCCTATTTAGTACTCTTTTTGATGTGGGATAGAGCACACAATTCGCTTTTCTTTATTTTAATGCTCATGTCATTTTTAGATGCAATTGGTGGGTTTGTTATCTCGATTAATGCGGCAAGAAAAGATATATCAATAAAGTAGAATGGATATACGAAGATTTTATTTTACAATTATTTTATAATAATGTGCTACAATTATGCAGATTTTTATTATAAGGTAGTGTATGAAAAGATTATTTAAGTTTTTAACTATAATTGGGCTCTCCGTACTTTTAACTGCTTGCGGTGGAGGTGGTAGTTCTTCCTCGTCTAGCAGTTCTTCTAAAAGGTGGAGAATTATGCCGCTAGGTGACTCTATAACTTATGATGATGCTCATGCTTATTATGATTCAAATGGTAGAAACTTAGTGCCTGCGGGAAAGAGAACAGCTTATCGCTCTTTTTTAGCATATGACCTAGATGATGCAGGCGTTAATTATGATTTTGTTGGAAGCAGAAGAGCAGGCTATAGTGTAAAACCACCGTTTGATCCAGATAATGAAGGCCATCCAGGATGGACTAGTTATCAGATTGCGAGTCATGTATATGATTTTTTGGCTGCTCATCCAGCTGATATAGTTTTATTGCATATTGGAACAAACGACCACTCAAGAAGTATAAAAGGAACTAAAAAGGTTATTAGCGAAATCAAACGATTTGCTGCTGATCATAAGATGAAAATTAAAATTTTTGTTGCATTGATTATAAATAGATGGCTCTTTGATCGTAAGATTGAGGATTATAATAAAAATTTGGAAGCCTATTTAGCTTCGCTCGGAGATCCAGATGTAATTCAAGTGGATATGCGAAATATGTTAAGTGGAAGAGCCGGTGACTATTTAGAGAATACACATCCTAGTAAAAGTGGTTACAAAAAGATGGCAGATAGATGGTTCTCCGCAATTATTGATTATGTGCAATAATAGATAGAAAAGTCTCTAAGAGCTTCGTAGCGAGAGCCATCAAAATAGTTTAATAAGATATAGGTTGCAATTGGTAAGAGTGGTGCTAATAGGAAGTACCATCGAAGCTTATCTCTCCATAGATAGAGTATAAAACCTATATATCCAATAACTAAAGCGATAATATGAGCAAAAAAGAGTGGTGGGATTGCACGCGTTAAAATTGCACCGCTGTAACCAATTGAGAATATATAGAGCAAAATGAAGAGCAAAAGAAGGCTCTTTTGGAGTTGCCTCTCTTTTTTATAGTTGAATACTATCAAAGCTAGAGATATGAGAAAAAGCAGTACTAATCGCCACATTTTATATTCTTTCCAAAACTTCTATTCCTAAAATATTGAGCGAAACTTTAATCGCATTTGCTGTTGCTTTTGCTAGATTGAGCCGGCTTATCTTTGTCTCTTCATCTACACCCTCTTTTAGTATTGGATTATTTTCGTAAAACTTCATAAAGAGTGTTGCTAACTCATAAAGATAGTTGGTAATTATGTGTGGCATTGCCTCTTGATAAGCTTTTAAAAGCGTATCTTCGAGTGCTAACACTTTGAGTGCTAATCGACGCTCTAGCGTATCAGTGAGCTTAGGTTCTCGTGTCTCAAACTCACCTGCTTTATTGAGGATAGAGTTAATTCTTGCATAAGCATACTGCATATAAAGAGCTGTATTGCCATCAAGTGAGAGCATTTTATCCCAATCGAAGATATAGTTTGATTGGCGATTGATTGAGAGATCAGCATATTTGAGTGAACCGATACCAACAACTTGAGCAATTTTTTCTAGCTCTTCTTGACTATACTCATTAGCACGGCTAATAACCTCTTTGGCTCGATTGACAGCTTCATCTATTAAGTCAATTAGTTTTACAGTACCACCATCTCTTGTTTTAAAAGGTTTGCCGCTCTTATCGAGCATCATTCCAAATGCTATATGCTCAAGCAAAACTCTTTCATCAGCAAAACCAGCTAATCTTGCAGCCTCAAAAACCTGCCTAAAGTGTTCACTCTGTCTTGCATCGACTACATAGCATACTCTCTTTGCTCCAAGCTCCTGTACTCTGTATCTAATGGCAGCTAAATCGGTAGTAGCATAGAGAAATCCACCATCTTGCTTTTGTACAATAAGTGGGTTATCGCTTCCCTCAAAAAAGATACATTTTGCCCCTTGGCTCTCTTTTGCAACCCCTTTAGACTCGAGCTCTGTAACAATATTCCCAAGGTCATCGTTGTAGCTGCTTTCGCTCTTTACGCAATTCTTATCGAGCTTTACTCCTAGCTTATCATAGACCTCTTGGCAGTGCTGCAGAGACTTATCGATAAAGGCACTCCAGAGTCTTAAGCACCCCTCGTCACCACTTTGTAGCTTTACGACATACTCTCTTGCTTTTTTTGCAAACTCTTCGCTCTCATCAAAGCGTTTTTTAGCTGCTTTATAGAACTCCTCTAGGTCGCTTAGTTTAGCATCGATATCTTTTTGGTTCTCTTCGAAGTATGCAATAAGCATACCAAACTGTGTACCCCAATCTCCAATATGGTTTTGGCGGATCACCTCATCGCCTAAGAACTCAAAGAGATTTGCAAGTGTATCCCCAATAATGGTAGAGCGAAGATGTCCAACATGCATCTGTTTAGCCATATTTGGGCTAGAGTAATCCACAACTACTTTAATCGGATTCTCTTTAAGTGAAACACCGGCTCTCTCATCTAAACTTTTTAGAAGATTTTTCGATAAAAAACTGCTGCTGAGGGTTAAGTTAATAAATCCAGGACCTGCTACCTCTACCTTCTCGAAGAGTTCGCTCTTCTCTAGCTCATTTGCTAATTTTATTGCAATTTCGCGAGGGTTTTGCTTAAGCTCTTTTGCTAATGCCATTGCACCATTGTACTGGTAGTCTCCAAACTCTGGCTTTGTCGCATCGCTTACTTGGAGTGATTTTGGGGTAATATTTAAAGCTTTAAAGCTCTCTTCTAAAATATTATTAATTTGTGATTTTATTTGCATTCAAGACGCCTCTGTCAATGTAGTATTGCCCCTAAAGGGCGAAGTAAAGTGTAAAATTATGCTTGTTTTGTATCTTTTGACTCTACAGTTGTAGTCTCTTCTTTTTTTGCCTCTAGCTCTTTAGCGTCAACTGTTTTTGCACTCTCAGTCTCATCTTCGTTTACCGCTTTTTTGAAGTCCTTAATACCTTTTCCTAAACCCTTTGCGAGCTCTGGTATCTTTTTGCCTCCAAAAAGAAGTACAATTACTAAAATAATGGCAAATAGTTCCCAACCACCTGGCATACCCATATCTTATCCTTTTACAAATTTGTTTCTCTAATTATACACTTTTTTGATAATAGATTACTTTTTCTTATTTATAAAAAAGAAGATTTGAGTTTTATTTTCCTTCTAACCACATTTTTATAAACTTTTCTGTTTCTCTTTTATCCATTTTATATCTTGCAGCATTTGCAATAGCGATAAATGCATTTTTTGCATCTTCAATAGTATCATTTATAATGACAAAGTCATACTCATGAATCGCTTTTATCTCCTCCTTGGCATTTTGAATACGCTTTTGAATTACTTCTGGAAGATCACTGCATCGCAGTTGGAGTCTTTTTTCAAGTTCATTAAGTGTCGGAGGTGTAATAAATGCACTTACTACAATATCTCCCATCACTTCTCGTACAAGTCTATGCCCTTGCACATCGATATCAAATATTACTAACTTCCCCTCACTAAGAGCCTTTTTTACTGGAAGCAAAGAGGTGCCGTAGTAGTTTCCATGCACCGTTGCATACTCTAAAAAGTCGCCTCTTGCGATACCCTCTTCGAACTCCTCTTTAGTTACAAAGTAGTAATCGACGCCTTCAATCTCTCCCTCTCTAGGCTCTCGTGTTGTGGTAGAGACTGAGAAGTAGAACTCCCCAATTGCATCTGCAGCTGCATTGATAATGGTGCTTTTCCCAGCTCCACTAGGGCCAGAAAGAACCAAAACACCACTATGCATCACTACTCTCTTTAAATGAGATCTTTAGAGAGACTTTACTCTTTTTGAGCATCTTTTTTAAACTTTTAGGGTCAAGCTCTGTGAGTGCAAGTAGAAACTCTTTTGCCTCTCTTCCTTTGGCTTTAAAAGATAGCCTCTCCTCTAACTTCTCAAGGGCTGTGAGTGTTGACTCCTCCTCTTCGTCATCTTCAAGTGCCATAAGTGCTTTGATGTGAGCAATTTCGTCTGGATCGAGTATATTGGTTTTAATTTCACTCTCTGGCTGCTTTTGGAGTTTATCTAGTATACTCTCTATATCTTGTGGCAAAAAAGGCTTTTCGACTTGGTACTCTACAGGAGCAGAGCTCTCACCTAGTAAAATTACTCTATTGTTTTGGTGTTTTAAGTGCTCAATAGTGTTCTCTAGATCCGCAATAGAGTCATCAATAATAACTATAGCGTTTGAGAGAGTCTCAATATCGCTCTCTTTTGTAAAAGAGGGGTTCTCCTCTCTCTTTTTGAAGATAAGTTTTAGTAGTTCATTGACAATAAGGGATTTACTGATAATTGATATCTCTTTCATATTTTAAAACCTAATTTGAAGATAAAAAATTTTACTATAATAATGATTAAATTATGGGGTAGTGCAAAAGAAAAGTGGTACACTCGACAGGATTCGAACCTGTGACCTTCTGAACCGCAATCAGATGCTCTATCCAGCTGAGCTACGAGTGCATAAATTAGAGCGAAATTATATCAAGATGAGCTTAAAAGAATATAAGCTCGAAGCCTCTCTACTTAAAGAGGCTTTCTAGGGCTGAAGTATCAGAAGTTTTTGTAACTTGCTCTTCGTTTGTTTGAGCAGTTGCAGAGCTTCCTTCGATATCGTTAAGCTCTATAGCATACTTTGTAAGCATTGAGGCAAGGCGAATATTGATACCACTTTTACCAATTGCTCTTGCCTTTTGATCGCTTGTAACATCAGCAATTGCCTTTTTCTCTCCCTCTTTATTGCTTATAATGCGAATGCTTTTAATAACAGCAGGCGAGAGTGCTCGAGAGATATATATCTCTGGAATTGGAGAATACTCGATACAGTCGATATTTTCGCCATTTAATTCGTTACTTACTGCATTAATTCTTACACCATTGCTTCCAACTGCTGCACCAACAGGGTCGATATTTGCTCGGTCAGTTGTAAGGGCAACCTTTGCTCTCTCACCTGGAATTCGTGCACTCGATACAATCTCTACATCGCCATCTTCGATCTCTGGAACCTCTTTTGCCATGAGTGCCTCTAAAAATTTAGGCGAAGTTCGAGTAAGTTCTAGGAGCATTCCAAATTTTGGATCTACTTTTACAAATTTAAGGAGAGCTTTTATAGAGTCACCCACCTTAAACTGCTCGCCTTTAATGCGGTTTCTCTGCGTTAAGAGGCCACGAAGCTCGCCAATCTCTACAAAGGTGTTATCATCTTCATCTACGCGTGTTACTGTACCAAGAACAACTGTGCCAACCTTGTTTTTATACTTCTCAAAGAGCTCTTGCTCTATATTTCTTTGAAGATGATACTCTAACTCTTTATAGAAATTTGCTGCTCCTGTATGCCCATACTCTTCTAAATCAAACTCTAATCGTAAGTGGTCTCCTATCTCAACATCGCCGTACTCTTTTGCTTCAGAGAGTCCTATATAGACCTCTGGCTGCTCCTCTAAAAGTGGGTCATCATCTGCAACAATATTTAATATTCGATAGATCTCAACCTTATCATTTTGTGTGTCATCAACAACTTCGAACTTGCACTCTTGACCCTCAAGTCTCTTTGCAGTGTTAATTAACGCCTCTTTAAAGGCTCTCTTTGCACTCTCAATAGTTATATTCTTATCGTGTGCAATCGCCTCAATAATAGTATTGACTTTTTCCATTTATATACCTTTATACAATCACCAATAGATTTAATTAACAATAGTAATTTCGTGGGGGATTGTCTCGTCTTTGTAGAGTATAATTGTATCGAAAAAATGCTTAGAGCTATCCTAAAGCTTTTTTTGAGGCAAAAGACAATCGGCTTGAAAAGCAATTTTTGTTATAATACAAAAAATTTAAAGCTAAAGGGTAGAGATATGGAGTTACAGTTAGCGAAGCCATCACTGAATGCAAAAGCAAAAAAGATAAAGATAGAGCAGATTGAAGAGGCTCTTAAAAAAGAGCAGTTTTTCTATTTTGCAAGAGAGAATGAGCATAAAGATTTAATAGCACTCCAAGAGTATTTCGAAGAGAAAGGCTATAATGTCTATATGAAAGAGGTAAAGTTTGGGCTTGGAGAGTTAGATTATATCTACGAAGTGCATATTCTCTAAGATGAAAAAACTTTATATAGAGACGCTTGGTTGTGCGATGAATGTTCGCGATAGCGAGCATATGATAGCGGAGTTGAATAAAAAAGAGCCCTATACGCTTACACAAAATCTTGAAGAGGCAGATCTGATTATCATTAACACTTGTTCGGTTCGCGAAAAGCCTGTTTCTAAGCTCTTTTCGGAGATTGGGGTATTTAAGAAAAAGCGTAAAGAGGGTGCAAAGATTGGAGTAACTGGCTGCACAGCAAGCCACTTAGGGAAAGATATTATCAAAAGAGCACCCTATGTCGATTTTGTTTTAGGGGCTCGAAATGTCTCTAAAATTACCGAAGTTATAGAAAAAAAACATGCCGTAGAGATTGCAACCGATTATGATGAGAGCAACTATGTCTTTGGAGAGTTTCGCTCCAATCCCTACAAAGCGATGGTGAATATCTCTATTGGTTGCGATAAGCAGTGTAGTTTCTGTATTGTGCCTGTAACGCGAGGCGAAGAGATCTCGATACCTAGCAATTTAATTGTGCAAGAGGTGCAAAAAGCAGTAGCAAGCGGTGCAAAAGAGGTTACCCTTTTGGGGCAGAATGTCAACAATTATGGGCGTCGCTTTAGTGGGAGTGTTGATGGTGCTCAAAACTTTACTGAGCTACTGCAAGAGGTAAGCAAGGTAGAGGGGTTGGAGCGGATTCGCTTTACATCCCCACATCCACTCCATATGGACGATGCATTCTTAGAGGAGTTTGCCAATAATCCAAAAATTTGTAAGCAGATCCATGTACCTTTGCAGAGTGGATCGACAGAGCTTCTTAAGCGGATGAAGCGAGGCTACACAAAAGAGTGGTTTTTAGATAGATGTAATAAAATTCGCGAAATGGTGCCAGAGGTTGCTATCTCGACAGATATTATTGTTGGTTTTCCAGGTGAGAGCGATGCAGATTTTGAAGATACTATGGATGTATTAGAGCAGGTGCGATTTGATGCACTCTTTTCGTTTAAGTATTCGCCGCGACCTCATACAGCTGCAGCAGAGTATCCAGACCAGGTTGATAGTGCTATTGCTTCTGAACGACTTACACGCCTCCAAAGCCGCCATAGAGAGATACAAAAAGAGATTATGGATGCCCAAGTTGGCAAACGAGTTGCGGTACTCTTTGAAGAGCTTAAAGAGGGTGGTAAAGTTGCAGGTAGAAGTGATGATGGTCGCTTGGTAATGGTGCAAGGGAGCGAAGAGCTTTTAGGTGAAATAAAAGAGGTAGCAATAAAGAGTGCCAATATAACGGTGCTCCATGGAGAAGTGCTCTAGGGTATGGAGTTAGCAAATTTCGTAGAGCCTTTTTTAGAGTATTGTCGCGATTTGCGAGGCTATAGTAAAGAGACTTTGCGGAGTTACCATATTGCTCTCAATCAACTTCTGGAGTTTCACGAAATTGAGTCTAAAAATGGTGTGACGATAGTTAATATTATGCCTTTGCGGCTTATGCTTGCAAAGCACTCTAAAAAGGCGATTGCAGCAAGACTCAGTGCTATTCGCTCATTTATCGAGTACCTCAACACGCATCATAATTTAAAAGTAAAACTCCATGGCGATCAATCTGTAAAAGTGCCTAAAACACTCCCAAAACCTATTGATGATAAGAAGATTATAGAGGTACTGCAAGAGTGCTCTTTGGAGGAGCGGCTTATAATTGCGATGCTCTATGCTTTGGGGTTACGAATTAGCGAACTTGCCTCTTTAAAACTAATCGATATATCGACAAAGTGGGTACGAGTTTTTGGGAAGGGTTCAAAGACTCGCGAAGTACCCCTTTTGCGAAATGTTTCTGTGCTAATAGAGGAGTATATTGCTCTTAAGCAACCAAAACACTACCTTTTTGAGAAAGAGGAGAAGCCTCTTAGTAGTGCACAGTTACGCTACAGAGTAGAGCGAGCATTCAAGAGACACGGTATAAAAGCAACACCTCATCAGCTTCGCCACTCATTTGCAACAGAGCTTCTCAAAGATGGAGCAAGAATTGCAGATGTAAGCGAACTTTTGGGGCATAGCTCTATGGCAACTACACAAATATATACAAAATTAACAAACTCTACAAAGCTACAAAACTACCTCAAGGCTCATCCGCTAGCAAATAGGGATGAGTAGCCTAGTGTCCAACGCTACAGCTTGTCTGTTGCGGTGTTCCTGCTGCTCAACTACTTGTAGAGAGACACCCTGTAAAGGCAAGTGCAATTGCTGCTACGGCGACGAGATACTTTAACTGTTTCATACTTTTCTCCTTGATATTTTTTTTATATTACTATAGTATCTCTCTTGTGTGTAGTAAATATGCAATTGGACTACTTTTTTAGAAGCGAAAGCGGTGCAAAGAGTGTGTGGCTCTCATTTAAAGAGATAAAAGAGGTGTTGTATGGGTGTGGTAGTAGGGTGCTTTTTTGTTTTGGTTGGAACTTTTTTATAATCTCTTTTGCGTGGTTGCCAAAGAGGATGAGTTCAATAGTGTTATCTAGGTTTTCCAAAAGGTAACGCGTAAAGGGCTCCCATGCTTTTATGTGTCTTTTTGAATCTCTTTTATCGGTAAAGAGGAGGGCAGTATTAAGGAGGAGGACACCTTTTTTTTCGAAGTTGCTTTTGAGCTCTTCGATAGTCTCGATAAGGTCGCTCTTATCGAGTGTTGCGATTGCTGTTTGGCTTGTATCTTCAAGGGAGAGTCTGCCATCTGCAACGAGAGCCATCTTTATAAAGTTTCTTAGGCTTGTTGCTCGGTTCACCTCTTTACTTAGTCCACTTTCACTAAAGATACTTTTTACCGCTCCATCGATAAAGGCGTATCCTATGGCACTTTGCTCTCTTGGGTAGGGGTCTTGCCCAAAGAGGATATATTTGACTCTCTCTTTAGGGAGTGTTTTAAAGGCGTTAAAGAGTTTGTTTTGGTTTGGAATATAGCTATTGTCTTCTAAGACAAACTCTAAGTAGCTAGGGTCAAGCTGCAATAGAGCCTCGCTAAGGAGTGGCAGCCAAGAGCTATCGACTCTTGGGGCTAGGAACTTTTGGATTCTCTTTTTCATAAAGTTACCCCAACAATACAATATCTAAGGTTACTAAAATAAAGAAGATAAAACCCAAGTAGCCATTAACAGTAAAGAAAGCTCTATCTATCTTTGTAAAATCTTTGCGAACTAGGTAGTGTTCGTATGTGAGCATAATGGCTGCAAGAGCTACTGCAAGTGTAGCCAACAAGTGTAAGTTGGCACTCTTTGCAAAGAGGTACCAGCAGATAACTGTAGAAATATGGAAAAGCAGAGCTAAATGGAGTGTATTTTGTGCTCCAAGCTTTGCAGGGATAGAGTGGAGTTTATGCTCTCTATCAAAATCGATATCTTGCAGACTATAGAGAAGGTCAAAACCTGCCACCCAAAAGGTAACGCCAATACTTAAGAGCACTACCCATCCTGGAATATCGCCAAGTACTGCTATGGCACCGGCAATTGGTGCAAGCCCTAAAGAGATACCTAAAACAATGTGTGCTAAAGCACTAAAGCGTTTAAAGAGTGTATAAACCCCTAAAACAAAAAGAATAGGTACCGAGAGTTTCAATGCAAGAGAGTTGATAAAATATGCTGTTACAATAAAGATAAGTGCATTTGCTCCGATAAAGAGAAGCATCTCTTCTACCGATACCCTCCCATCTACAGAGGGGCGATTCTTTGTGCGTGGGTTGAGGGCGTCAACATCGCGGTCTAAATAGCGGTTTACTCCCATTGCAAAGTTTCGTGCACTTATTGCTGCTATGGCTCCTAAAAAGAGGAGTTTCCAGCCAAACCATCCATGGGCTGCTACCACCATAGCAAGAAAGATAAATGGGAAAGAGAAGATGGTATGCTCAAAGACTACTAAATCGCTAAAATCTTTGAGTTTTTGCTTTAAACTCATGGGTGCGGAATCTTTATTTGAGAGTTTAGAGACCAAGCCACAATACCTGTGAGAATTGCAATAATCCATGGTGAGTCGATTACGCCAAAGCTATGGAGAAGATAGAGAACCCACAGTAAGATCGCCCCAAGAGGTGTTGGAACGCCTGTAAAGAACTTATCGACACTCCCAGCATCTGTTTTGAGGTTAAACTCTACCAAGCGGCGTAAACCGCTGATAATATAGTAGATAAAGATTAACCCAATAAGAAAGGTTGCAAAGCCTGATTGGATATTTAAAGAGTAAAAGAGCAAGAATGCCGGCATAATAACAAAGCTTAAGAAGTCGGCAAAGCTATCGAGTTGGACACCAAACTCTGTAGAGAGATTATATTTTCGAGCCACTTTGCCATCTGCAATATCGAGTGCCCCAGCAATCCATGCTAAGATGATTGCTATAAAAAACTCCTTTTGTGTTACAAAGTAGAGGGCGATTACCCCACATGCAACATTTGCAAAGGTGATAGAGTTTGCAAGGTTAAATCTATTATGAGGATCAAAAAGGTTCATTTATACTCCTTATTATTTCAAATGCTATTTTACCTTTTTTGAGATTATGGTATCATTATAGCCATGAAGAGCAGCGAAAAAGATATTATAGCTATTGTTGGTCCAACCGCTTCTGGTAAGAGCGATTTAAGTTTAGAGTTAGCACAAAAGCTTGGGGGAGTAATTCTCTCAGTAGATTCGTTAGCTGTCTATAAAGAGATAGATATCGCCTCTGCAAAGCCAAGCCGTGAAGAGCTGAAGTTGGTAAAACACTTTGGAATTGATGAGCTCTACCCTAATGAGAAGTTTAGTGTTATTGAGTTCTTAGAATATTTTAAAAGAGCAAAGGCGTATGCAAAAGAGCATGGCAAAAAGTTAATTATTGTTGGGGGGAGTAGCTTCTATCTAAAGATGTTAACCGATGGAATTAGCCAACTGCCAAAAATAGAAGCCCAAACGAAAGCAAAAGTGGCAGAGCTTATGCAAAATTTGCAAGTTGCTTATGATTTTTTAAAGGGTATAGATAGCACTTACGCAAAGGGTATAAAGAGTAGCGACCGCTATAGAATCGAGAAGGCATTAGAGATCTATTTTGCAACAAACACGCCACCAAGCCAATACTTTAAGGCAAATCCCCCAAAGCCAATAGAGCCAAATTTACCAATATATGAAATTGCAATAGAGAGAGAAGCTTTGCGAGAGCGGATTAAACTGAGAACAAAAAAGATGCTTAAAATGGGCTTGATTGACGAAGTTGCCTACCTCGAGAAAAAATACACAAGAGCACCACAATCGATGGGAGCAATAGGGATAAAAGAGGTCTTAGAGTATCTTGATGGTGTCTATAGTAGAAATGAACTTGAAGATAAAATAGCAACCAATACAGCCCGCTTAGCGAAACGGCAAGTAACTTTTAATAGATCGCAATTACAGATTGAGTTTAGTGGGAGTCTCCAAGAAATTAAGACTATTTCAGAATAGAAAGCCTTTCTTTAGGGTAAGGTTATGGGTTAAGAGTTCTACAGTTTAATTCATGATATTATATTTGTACAGTATGGTTGCAACTCATACAGGAGTTGTAAGTGAATAGATTTAGAATGTTGTTCTAAGCAGTTTTATCACTTTGAAAAATTGATCTTGTAATCTGTTTTTAAGTAGTTGAAACTTCATTTTGTTATTTTATTTTACTGCCTCCGAAACTAAATAATAAACCTTCTCCAGGGGCAGACAAATTTTCTTTATGGGCTAAGTCATGGGAAATATCACACCACTTTTTATTAATATTATTATCTTTAACTGTTATATTTCCATCTGTAAAGTTTGATAGTTCAATGATGAAACAGTTATCATTTAGAACCATTTTGCAAGCTTTAGAATAATCACTAGCGTCATTATTTTTTCCAGTAGTTTCGATACCTTTTGCAGTATATATAGAAGCTATATCGGTAATACACACAGTCAAGTTTTCTTTTGCTTTTACTGCTTTTGCATCAACCCTGGTTACATTAATTTTAACAATAGCAACAGAAGCTAAAATACCTATTACTACTATTGCAAAAATTAATTCAATTAAAGTAAAAGCTTTTTTCATTATTTAAAACTAAAGTAGGCAGAAGCCTACTTGAAATTAGTTAGCATTTAAATCGACTTTTGAACCACCGAAGCTATGAACTGTAGGGGCATTATTTGGATCAAAATCAGCATTTTTCACTGCTTCATCTTTAGCAGACTTACACCATCTCTTATTTTTATTTCCACCTGCCCAATCTACTGTAATATTTCCATCTGCATCATTTCCTGCTTCTACTCCGGCTATTACAAAACAATCTTCATTTTTAACAACCTTACAAGATTTGTAAGAATCTGAACCATCTGCAGCCGTTCCATTACCTACAACTTCCATACCTGTTGCAGTATAGTGTGAACCGATGTCATTAATACAAGTAGATAGATTTTGATAAACTTTTACCGCTTTCGCATCATCTCTAGTTGCACTAAGCTTAGGAATAGCTACCGCCGCCAAAATACCTATAATAACGATCACGAAGATCAATTCGATCATAGTAAAACCACGTCTCATTTTTTTCCTTTGTTATTTTTTTTGCATTAAAATAATACCATAAAATGGTAATAAGAAAATTAAAAAAACACATTTTTAGCACTTTTTTAGAATTTTTTTCATTTTTTTTAAAAATTTGGACTATTTTTTTGAAATTTCTCTTCTTCTTGGATATATTATATATAAGGTAAGATTTTTTGGAAGTATTTATATTTATTTAAAACGAGAAGATCAAAAGAGAGGATATTAACTCTCTATTTGACTAATGATGCCTTCTATCTCTTTGTCGTAGTTGTGTGCCTTTGCTGCAAGGCGGAGGTATGCTGTAAAGAGTGCTTCGATTGAGTTATCTTGTGTAATATCGACCCCCGATTTTGCGAGATCCTCTTTTATAAATTCGTAAAAGTCATTATCGAGCTTTTTTGCTTTTATGCGTAAACCTTTAATGCTGAGTGTTAAATCCATTGCTTCTCCTTAATCTAGTAGTGCTTCGACATTCTCTAAGATGCTCTCGATTTCGACATCTTTCTCTTCTATCTCTTGCTGCAGTTTTTCGATTTGGGCTTCAAGCTCAGCAACTTTTGATTCGAGCTGCTCACAGTTACCACTACCGCCAGAAGAGCTCTCTAGCTTCGCTTTTAACTCTTCGTTCTCTTTTGCAATTGCCTCGTAGTTGTTCTTCCATTCGTCAATTTTTGCTTTTAATCTCTCAAGAGCTGTCATAGCTTCCCTCTTTTTTTAACTAATAATAACATTTATACCCTTATACACCACAAAGTATTATGATCTATAAAGGGTATAATTAGTAAAATATGAGCATCAAACAGATATAACCCAAATTTTGCATTAGAGATTAATAACCTTTAGCAAATCATTTCGTCTAGGGCATTTACTAAAATCCATCACTTAACCTATGGGTTAAGCTCAAGATTTTAGCAAACACCCTAAACAAAAGCATTTGCCAAATCTTTACTAATTCTAATACAAAATTTGGGTTTAAGGAATCAAAATTGGCAAAGTTTCAGTTAAAAAGTGACTACTCTCCATCTGGGGACCAGCCGCAAGCCATAGAGAAGTTGCTCAAATCGATAGAGCAGAAGAACCGCTACCAGACACTGCTTGGGGTAACAGGGAGTGGGAAAACATACACTATGGCAAACCTTATTGCAAAAAGTGGCAAGCCAACTCTAATAATGACGCATAATAAAACGCTTGCTGCACAGCTCTATAGTGAGTTTAAGAGCTTCTTTCCAGATAACCATGTGGAGTACTTTATTAGTTACTACGACTACTACCAGCCAGAGGCATATTTGCCAAGACAGGATCTCTTTATCGAAAAGGATAGCTCTATTAATGATGAGTTGGAGCGTTTGCGGCTCTCTGCAACGGCTAGTTTGTTGAGTCATGATGATGTCATTGTAGTCGCTTCAGTTTCGGCAAATTATGGTTTAGGAAGCCCACAAGATTATAAAGAAATTGTACAAAAGTTAAGTGTAGGGCAAGAGTATTCGCAAAGAGCGTTGTTGATGCGATTTGTTGATATGGGGTATAAGCGAAACGATGCCTACTTTGATAGGGGTGATTTTAGAGTCAATGGCGAGGTTATCGATATCTATCCAGCCTATAATGAAGAGTTAGCGTATCGAATAGAGTTTTTTGGTGATGAGATAGAGAGTATCTACAGCTTTAATAGCTTAACCAACGAGAAGGTGGCTGATTATAAAGAGATTACGATCTACTCTACAAACCCTTTTATTGTTGCAAAGGAGAAACTTGCTTTAGCGATTAAGAGTATCGAAGAGGAGCTTGCCGATCGACTCGATTTCTTTAAAAAAGAGGGGCGAATGGTGGAGTATAATCGCTTGAAGCAGCGAACCGAGTTTGATTTAGAGATGCTTGAGAGCACAGGAACTTGTAAGGGGATTGAGAACTACTCTAGGCATTTAACAGGCAAAAAACCGGGCGAGACACCATACTCGATGCTAGATTACTTTGAGATGATGTATGGCGACGATTATATGGTAATGGTTGATGAGTCGCATGTGTCCTTGCCGCAGTTTCGAGGCATGTATGCAGGAGACAGAAGTCGAAAAGAGGTGCTTGTAGAGCATGGGTTTAGGCTGCCAAGTGCTCTAGATAACCGCCCTTTAAAGTTTGAAGAGTATATCAATAAGGCTCCAAGTTTTCTTTTTGTTTCGGCAACACCTGGCGATTTTGAGGTGCAAAATTCGAGTGTAATTGCTGAGCAGATTGTTCGACCAACAGGGCTTGTGGATCCAGAGATTGTGGTAGAGAGCAGCGATAACCAAGTGGCCAAGCTGCACGATGAGATAAAGAAGGTAGTTGAGCGAGGAGATAAGGTTTTAGTAACGGTACTTACAAAAAAGATGGCAGAGGAGCTAACAACTTTTTACAACGATTTGGGGGTAAAGACGCAATATATGCATTCAGATTTAGATGCGATTGAGAGAAACCAAATAATCCGCTCTTTGAGGCTTGGAGAGTTTGATGTTTTAGTTGGGATTAACCTGCTTAGAGAAGGGTTAGATTTACCAGAGGTCGCACTTGTTGCTATATTAGATGCCGATAAAGAGGGTTTTTTGCGCTCTACAACAGCGCTTATACAGACTGCTGGGAGGGCTGCACGGAATGTGAATGGTAAGGTGATTATGTATGCCAATAAGATAACAAACTCAATGAAGGAGTGTATCGAAACGACCGAGGCTCGCCGTAAAAAGCAGCTAGAGTATAATAAGAAGCACGGTATTACCCCAAAGAGTACAAAGCGAGCTCTCGATACCAACTTGAAAGTTGAAGATAGCGGAGAGATTTATAATAAAGCAAGCCGTGCTCAAAAGATCCCAGCAGCAGAGCGACAAAAGATAATAAAAGAGCTTAAAGCAAAGATGCTTGCAGCCTCAAAACGGCTCGATTTTGAAGAGGCAGCGAGGTGTCGTGATGAGATTGCAAAGTTGAAGAAACTATAGGGACAGCTTAGGGCTAAGAGCTTATAAGGTGTGGCTTCGCCACAATCTTTAAACCCAAAATTCGGAACTCTGAACCCACCCTTAATCCTCATCTTGAAGCATTTTACAGAGTTGCAAGCCGTGCAGAAAGATTGTCCAAGAGATGTAGATCCAAAGAAATGTAAACATTATTATAGAGATAGTGCCATAGATTGTTGTGTATGTTTTGTTGTAGAGGATATAGAAGATAAAGATCGATTTCGCTAAATACCAAACAAGTGTAGTGACAAATGAGCTTTGGGCAGCTATATCAAGAGGGATATACTCTTTGGGTGCTACTTTATAGATAATTAATATAGTAAACCATGTTATGATAAATTGCAGAAAGATTGGAGCAAAGTGGATTTTGCTCTGTAAGATTGTTAAAAACCAGATGGAGAGAGCAGTTGAGATAGGAATGAGAATAAGCATCAATCCATAAATAAAGAAAGCTTTGAGGAATCTTCGTCTTTGGTGACCGAATATATCGTTTACGATATAGTCGAAATCACGAAAGAAAAATATTGCAGCAACGATGACATAGAGTACTCCAATGTAACCCATCTGGTAAGAGTTTGCTGTAAATGTATCGAGTAGCTCTATAAGCTGTTTGGAGCTTGTTGGCATTAATGAGTTTGTAATAAGAGTATGGATTTTTTGGTAGAATTGGCTAAAGATAGGGGTATAGATAATAACCGATAGGGTAATAACAAGAAGTGGAATGATAAAAAAGAGGGTAGCCCAACTCATACTTGCAGCATAGAAGCTTAGCTTAGGATCTAAAAGCTCACCAATAAACTCTTTTGTTAATTTAAAGATATAGATAATCCACTCTTTTACTGTTTTTTGTTTCACACCCTTCTGCTCCTACAAATTTAATTCAAAATTCATCATTCAAAATTCAAAATTCCTAAAGTCCCATCTTTCCAGGATTTAAGATGCCATTTGGATCGAAAGCCTCTTTAACTCTTTTAAAGAGTGCAAGCTCTTCGTCGCTAAAGGCGATATTCATAAACTCTGCTTTGCTAAGCCCAATACCATGCTCGCCACTGAGTGTTCCACCCATATCGACAACTAATTGGAAGATCTCTTCAATCGCTTTGTGCCCATCTTCTAACTCTTGTGGGTTTGAGCCATCTACCATTACATTTACATGGATATTTCCATCCCCTGCGTGCCCAAAGCATGGAACCTTAAAGTTATACTTATCACCAATTTTATAGATCTCTTCAAGAGCTTTTGGGAGCATACTTCGAGGTACGGATATATCTTCATTAAGTTTTTTGCTTCCATAGATTGTAATAGATGGTGAAGCTCCTCGTCGTGCTTTCCAGAGTTCATCTCTTTCGTTACTATCTGTTGCTACTTGGAAATTGAGGGCACCATTTTCTATAAAAGACTCTTTGAGGGTTTTGAGCTGGAACTCTACCTCCTCTTGCACATTACCATCGACATCACCAATTAGGAGTGCACCGGCACTGCTTGGGAGTTTGATACCAAGTTTCTCTTGTACTGCTTTGACCACTAGAGAGTCTAAAAACTCCATAGCTACCGGATTTGCACCCTTCGCAAGCGACTTAAATACAGCATTCATAGCACTATTAACATCTGGGAAGATCCCCATATATGACTTGGCAAATTTTGGTTTTGGCAGCAGCTTTAGAGTGATTTCGGTAATTACTGCTAGTGTCCCTTCGCTTGCAGTTAAGATACCGGCAATATTATAGCCTGCAACATCTTTGATCGTTCGCTTTCCAGCACGAATAATATCGCCATTTGGAAGCACTGCTCTAAGTGCCATAACGAAATCTTTTGTAATACCATACTTTGCAGCACGCATTCCACCAGCGTTTTCGCTAACATTTCCGCCAAGTGTTGAGTACTCTTCGCTTGCAGGATCTGGCGGATAGAAGAGTCCTAGCTCCTCTACATGGCGTTGGAGATCTTTGTTAATAACACCTGGCTGTACAATGGCAAGCATATTCTCAAGATCAATTTCGAGTATTTTATTCATGTGCTTCTCCATGGCAAGTACTATGCCGCCATTTACTGGGAGTGCACCACCTGTAAAGCCACTTCCGGCACCGCGAGGGACAATAATAATTTGATTTTCATTGCAATATTTTAAAATTTTACTAATATCCTCTTCGTTTCGTGGAAATAATACAGCATCAGGCTCGTAGTGGGTTCTTGTTGCATCGTAGCTATAGGCTCTTTTGTGAGCTTTGTCTGTATAGATATTGTCGCTTCCAAGGAGATTGGTAAAAAATTCTATATCTTTTGCTTGTAGTTCCATAAGGACTCCGTTACTATAAATATTATTTGTTTTATACCTAAATTTGGATTAAATTGTAGAGTTAAACCCAAATTTCGCATTAGAGATTAACAACCTTTAACAAATCATTTGTTCTAGGGCATTTACAAAAATCCATCAATTAACCTATGGGTTAACCTCAAAATTTTTGCAAACACCCTAAAACAAAGCATTTGCTAAATCTTTGCTAATTCTATTGCAAAAATTGGGTTAAAAACTCTCTGTAGCGATAACAGCTTCTGAGATTGGGTCGTAAATTTTTACACTACTCCCCTCAACAATAAAGATAAGCCCAACTCCCACTAGCTTTGCAAAGGCTTTATAGCTTTGTGCATTTACACTCTTGCCACTACTTGCAAGGAAGCTTTTAAAGAGTTGGCTATCGACAGTTGTAATTGGGTAGCGGTTTTTAACTTTTTCCTCTTGCTCTTTATTTGCTGCAACAATAAGTACCTTATCGTAGAGGAAGCCACCTATGACTCTATCGCCAACTTTTGGTACTGTTTTGAGCGTTGCGAGTGGATTACCACCAAGGGGATCTTTGTCAATTATCTGCCCATTTGTCCCATCTATTTTAAGATAGAGGAGTGCAAAATCTCCATTTGGGGTGTTTCGTAACACTATACCGCTCATATTAGGGTAGGGCATAGGGTTAGAGAGGGTGACACTCTCGCCATTGATTGCTGCTACTGTTGCATAAGTTTTTGAAAGGTTTATTGCAAAAACTCCTGTAAAAGTTAGCATAAGTGAGAAGAGAATTTTTTTCATTTTAGAGTTGCCTTTATTTGGTATTGTCACAAATATTGATAGTGATTGAATATTGTGTTATAATATTTGCTATTTTAGCACAAATTGGAGAAAATTAATGAGAATAGTAACAATAGCAATATTTTTACTCGTTTCACTCTATGCAAACGAGTTTCAGTTAAAGTTTTGGAAAGATCAAGAGACCTTTTCGGACTACTTGGTACGGCATAAGATTGATGCTACGAAGTTTTTTGCCAAGGTGGATCCTGATGATCTAAAATTTCTTTCTTCAATAGAGTCAGGAGCACCATTTTTTGAAAATAGCACAAAAGATGAGCTTAAAGAGGTGCTTATCCCTCTTGGTGAAGAGATGCAGATGCATATAAAAAAGGAGAAAGAGGGGTATAGCTTTGATATTATTCCTCTAAAGTATAAGGTTATCAAAAACAGGATTGGTTTTACTATAGAGAGTAACTGCTTTAGTAATGTTAAAGAGCTTACCAACAATCCCCATATTGCGACTTATTTAAAGCGAGTCTTTAAGGATCATGTCGATTTTACGAAGCTGCAGAAGGGTGATTTTGTAGCAATCGATTATGAACAGAGAAGTATTAATGGTCTTCCGTGGGAGAAGCCTACTATTAATGCAGCCTATATAAAACGAGGGAAGAGTGAGTATTTTGCTCTAAGAGATGGAGAGGAGAGTTACCGGTTTTGGACGAATAATCAAAGTGTTGAGCAAAAAAGTGTTACTACTGCTCCTGTCTACCTTAGTTTTAGCAACCCACTCTCTAAAATCCGGATAACTTCAAAGTTTACCTATAAACGGTGGCACCCAATTTTGCATCGTTACAGACCCCACCTTGGTATCGATTATGGTGCAAAGAGTGGGACACCAATTCATGCAATTGCAGATGGTAAGGTTGTCTATGCTGGATGGATGCGAGGGTATGGAAAAGTTGTAAAGATCAACCATGGTTATGGCTTAGTTTCGCTCTATGCACACCAGAGTAAGCTTTTGGTGAAGCGAGGAGATTTTGTAAAACGAGGTGAGACTATAGGAAAGGTTGGCTCTACTGGACGAAGTACCGGACCACACCTGCATCTTGGTTTCTATAAACGAGGGAGAGCAGTGAATCCGGATAGATATTTACAGCGGCGAGTAAAGGTACAGAGTGCAATTGTTACAAAAAAAGTTGTAGTTAAGAGTGAGAAACTCGAAAAAGAGCTTACGAAAGAGGCGAAAATTGAATATAATACGCTTGTCAAAAGCAATTCGCAAAACATATATAGATGGAAAGATTATAATGCGACTGTAACAATAGTAGTTAAAAAAGAGGATAGTAGTAATGGTAAAAGAGTCGAAGTACGAAGTGAAAAAGGAGATGCTTGAGGAGTTAATAGCAAATCCGAGTGAGTTTGAGCATACACATCCAAGTGTTGTAGCAAAAATTGTAAAAGATATATACCAAAATGAGGGAAGAGAGAGCTTTATAGAGTATCTTCGCAAAATCCCAGAAGAGTATTTAGGGGAGGTACTTTTAGAGTTACCAGAGCACTTAAAAGATGAGGCACTCGAAGAGCTCTCTGTAAAGAAATTAGCAGAAGTTGTTGATGAGCTCGATAGCGATGATGCAGCAGATCTTATACAGGATATTGCAGAGCTTGATAGTGAGAAAGAGAAGGAGATTCTCTCAAATCTAGATGATGAGGATGTAGAGGATATCAAAAAGCTTCAACGCTACGACGAAGATGTGGCAGGTTCTTTAATGCAAACAGAGCTCTTTAGTGCCAATTTAGACGAAAAGATTGGCGACTCTATTAAGCGATTAAAAAAGCTGAAAGAGGAGGGCTTAGATAATATCTATATGGTTTTTTTGGCGGATGAGTTTGGTTATCTCATAGGTGCAATACCGCTTGAGGATGTTATTACATTCGATTTTGATAAAACTTATCGAGACTATCTTAGAGAGTCCTATAAGCGAGTTATCTCTCTTAAGGCGACAGACTCAGTTGATGAGGTTGTAAAGAATTTTGAAGATTACGATCTTGTTGTGATGCCAATTACAGATGTTTACGGCAAGCTTATTGGGCGAATCACCTCGGATGATATTTATGATCTTATTGAAGAGCGAGCAACCGAGCAGATCTATAAGATGGCCGGGGTTGATGATGAGAGTGAGGAAGATAGAGAGATAGGTGCCATTACGAAAAAGAGGGCTATCTGGCTAGGAATCAACCTCTTTACAGCGATTGCTGCCTCGTTTGTAATTGGCTTGTTTGACCAGACCATTCAAGCCTATGTCGCCTTAGCAGTGTTAATGCCTATTGTTGCTTCGATGGGTGGAAATGCTGGAACACAGAGCTTAACGGTTATGGTGCGTCAGTTGGCTCTGCAAGAGATTAACTGGCACGAAGCCAAAGCAGCAATTTTGCGAGAGGTTGCGGTTTCACTCTTAAACGGTTTGATATTTGCAATAGTGATGGGGCTTGTCGCCTATCTTTGGTTTAACGACTATAAGCTGGGCATTGTTATAGGAGCCGCTATGGTAATTAACCTGCTTTGTGCGGGGCTCTTTGGGGCAACAATACCTTTAATGCTTAAAAAAGTAGGTATCGATCCAGCGGTTGCAAGTAGTGTACTGTTAACAACGGTCACCGACATTGTGGGCTTCTTTGCCTTCTTAGGGTTAGCAAAAGTGATACTACTGTAAAGGGAAGAGATGGAGTTTAAAGTAGAAGATTTTCGTTGCCAAGAGCTGAAAGAGGGGAAGTTTGTAAAGCCCTGTTTTGCAAGCTATAGGCTCAATAATGAAGAGCGAAATTGGGAGATAGTAAAGGCAAGCGATAGTGTAGCAATACTTATTCTTAATGAAGAGAGCGACGCTTTTGTCTGTGTTCGGCAGTTTCGCCCAGCTGTCTATATGCAAGATAAGGAGACAAACGGTGTAACAGTGGAGCTTTGTGCCGGTATTTTGGACAAAGATTTAAGTCTCGAAGAGATTGCTAGCGAAGAGATTTTAGAGGAGTGTGGCTTTAGTGTTGAGTCTTCTGCATTAGAGAAGATTACATCCTTTTATACCTCTGTTGGTTTTGCAGGTTCAAAACAGCACCTCTATTTTGCAAAAGTAAATGAGAGTATGCGAGTAAGTAGTGGCGGCGGCGTTGTAGGTGAAGAGATGATAGAGGTAGTTGAGATTCCTCTGAGTGAAGCTCGAGCATTTATGTTTGATGAGACTATCCCAAAAACACCAGGGCTCCTTTTTGCATTTAATTGGTTTTTGACAAAGGGATAAAAGTGAAAGAGGCAATATTTGGTGGCGGCTGCTTTTGGTGCCTAGAGGCTGCATTTGAGATTGTAGAAGGCGTTGTGGATGTAGAGAGTGGCTATGCAAATGGGCATGTAGAGAACCCTAGTTACAAAGAGGTATGCACAGATACAACAGGGCATGCTGAGGTTGTAAAGATAACTTATGATGAGAGCAAAATTAGCTATCAAGATCTCCTAGATCTCTTCTTTAAGATACATGACCCAACTACACTCAATAGACAAGGTGCAGATTATGGATCGCAGTATCGTTCGATAATTATTACTTTAGATGATGAGCAAGAGCAAATAGCAAAAGAGTATATAGAGCAGCTGCAAAAAGATTATGAGAGAAAAATAGTTACAAAGGTAGAGCCGCTTAAGTGCTACTACAGAGCCGAAGAGTACCACCAAGATTATTTTCAAAAAAACCCATACCAACCCTACTGCATGGCTGTAGCTGCCCCAAAGGTAGAGAAAGCTCAGCAGTGGCTAAAAGAGAAAAAGGAGTAAAGATGCATTTTCAGAAAATATTTTTACCTACTTTAGTTATATTATTGAGTGGGTGTGTTGCAACAAGTACACCTCAAGAGAGCCCAAAAGAAGAACCTATTATCGTAGAGCAAACTGTAGATCAAGAGAGCAGCAGTGCCAAAAAGGTAATTAAGCAAGCATTTAAAAAAAGCGAAAACAAAAAGAGATTACAAAAAGCCGTAGAGGTCGCACGAGTCTGCTTTGACAAACAAGGAAAAGCCCATAACTGCAACTATAAAATTAAAAAGCCATATATAAGTTCACAAAATTTGCCATATTCAAATTAAAAAGGAATCATTTGTTAGACAAAAGGCTATTTTTTAGTGCATTTAAGGATACTTTGCCAATATTTATTAGTTATTTTGCTCTAAGTTTTTCATTTGGTATTTTAGCTGTAAAAATGGGGTTAAACCCTTATTTGGCTATTTTTATGTCAATAATTATCTATTCAGGTTCTTTGCAGTTTTTTCTTGTAGCTCTTTTTAATAAATTGAGTCTATTTGATATATTTATAACCTCATTTTTGTTTAATTTTCGGCAGTTTTTTTACTCTTTAACATTTTTAGAGCGATATAAAAATAGCTTTTATAAGATTTTTGCTTTAACAGATGAAACTTTTGCAATACTTACACATAAAAGAGAGAATCCTAAATATGAGATGTATATCTCTTTGTTAAATCATGCATATTGGATAATTGGAACAATTTGTGGTGTAGTTTTTGTACAGTATATAGAGATTAAATTTAAAGGGTTAGATTTTATTTTGGTTACTCTTTTTATCGTAATATTGCTAGAGAGTTTTCTAAAATCCAAACGAGTTTTTCCATTTATATTAGGTGCTTTATCGTTCGGAATCTTTTATTTATTAGGAGTAAAAAATCTTTTAATTTTTTCAATTTTTTTTGCCTTTGTTGTTTTATTTTTAAGGCACAAGAATGATTGAGATTTTAGTAGCAGCATTTGCAAATTTTTTAACTCGTTTTCTACCAATACTTTTTTTGAAGAAGCACTATAAAAGGTTTCTCTTTTTGAAAGAGGATTTTCCAACTGTTTTGTTAACTATATTAACATTGTATATACTTTTCCCAAAAGAGCTTGACTTACAAATCTTAAGTTACGAGTTGGTTGCGATAGTAGTTACAATTGTAATACATCTATTATTTAGAAGATTTTTACTTTCGATATTTTTAGGAAGTATGGTATATATTGTGTTAATAAATAATTTTTTTTAAAGGTTGCAAGCTCTCCAAAAGGAGAGGAAGTATTAATCCATATCGTTAGGGTCTAGTGGTGGGCGGTTGTCTTTTGGGGTTACTAGCCAGAAGTGTCTTACTTCGCTTCTGAAGTTCTCTAGTATAAACTCTGCTACTTTCGAGCCTGTTGCGTTGAGGTACTCTTGGAGTCTCTTTTTGAGGTAGAGTTTCGGTTTTTCATTTTCATCGATATCGATTCTTCTAATTTCGATCAGTTCTGGGTTGATTTTGTCTACAAAGTTATGCTCTGTATCGTAAACAAATGCAACACCGCCTGTCATACCAGCACCGAAGTTGATACCTGTTTTTCCTAAAATAATAACCTCTCCGCCTGTCATATACTCGCATGGGTGGTCGCCAGTTCCCTCTACAATGGCAACTGCTCCAGAGTTTCTAACTGCAAATCTCTCGCCAACCTCTCCGGCTACAAAGAGTTTACCAGCAGTTGCACCATAGAGACAAGTGTTTCCTGCTCCTGCACCTTTTGCTGGTTTAATAACTATCTTACCGCCAGCCATACCTTTACCAACATAGTCGTTTGCAACGCCATCTAAGTTAAGGGTAACACCTTTGCTCAAAAATACCCCAAAACTTTGCCCAGCAGTTCCTGTAAGGTTAAATACTATACTATTATCTTCTAGCCCCTCGTCGCCATAATATTTAGCAATTTCGCCACTAATTCTTGCACCAAAGCTTCTGTTTAAGTTGCAGATTTCGCTATTTACAACCGACTTATAGTTAGGGTTTTTAATTGTCTCATGTACTTTTACTAAAAGCTCTTGTTCAAACTCGTTTTTATCGAATGGGTCGTTTGCTTTCTCTTTTTTATTCACTCCCTTGACTTGTGCAAAGAGTGGTGAGAAGTCAAACTTTTTGGCTAACTCAAGATCCTCTTTAACTGTGAGAAGGTCGTTTCTACCAATAAGCTCATCGACACTTCTATACCCCATAGATGCAAGGTACTCTCTTACATCGTTCGCTACATGCATGAGATAGTTTTTAACTTTCTCTACAACACCTTTATATTTTGCTCTGTACTCATCTGATTGTGTTGTAATTCCTACCGGACACTTATTTGTCTGGCAGCTTCTACAGAAGATACATCTAACTGCCATCATTAAGCTTGTACCAAATGCGTAGTACTCTGCCCCTAAAAGTGCGGCTACAACTACATCGCGACCAGCTTTAATTGCACCATCTGTCTCTAGGTGAACATACTCTCTTAGGTGGTTTGCTTTTAGGGCATTTTGTGCCTCTATGAGCCCAATCTCCCAAGGGTTACCCGCGTGGCGGATAGAGGTGATTGGTGCTGCACCAGTTCCTCCTTCGCTACCAGAGATTACAATATGGTCTGCATATGCTTTTGCAACACCTGCTGCAATTGTTCCAACACCGATAGTTGAAACGAGCTTCACGCTAATTTTAGCTCTTGGGTTAATCTGCTTGAGATCAAAGATTAACTGTGCCAAATCCTCGATAGAGTAGATATCGTGGTGTGGCGGTGGCGAAATAAGCGTTTTTCCTGGTGTTGTGTGTCTTAGTTTTGCGATATATGTTGTTACCTTAAAGCCAGGCAGCTGCCCACCTTCGCCTGGTTTTGCACCTTGAGCTACCTTAATTTGAATATCTTCTGCATTTACAAGATACTCAGGTGTTACACCAAAACGACCCGATGCAATTTGACGAATCTTACTGCGTTTAATCGTGCCATTTCTTCTTTTGTCTTCTCCACCCTCACCAGAGTTCGATTTTGCTCCAAGAGAGTTGAGAGCCTCTGCTAAATCTTCGTGTGCTTCTGGCGAGAGAGCCCCAATACTCATAGCTGCACCAATAAAGCGTTTTACAATTTCGCTAGCACTTTCAACCTCGTTAATATCAATTGGATCTCTATCTGATTTAATATCTAAGAAGTCGCGAATATAGGTTGGCTCGCGCTCTTCTATCATCTCTTTAAACTTCTTATACTCAGTTGTATCTTCGCTCTCGATAGCTCTCATAAGGGCTTTTGTAAGAGCTGGAGTAACTTCGTGTAGCTCTTCGTTTTTGCGGTACTTAAATACCCCACCATTAATGAGTTTATCCTCTTTAAATGCCTCTTGGTGGCGGTTTTCGATCTTTGCTTCGATATCGCTATAATCAAGACCACTAAGGGTTACTTTAGAGCCGATAAAGCACTCCTCTACAAGCTCACTCTTAAGACCTATAATATCAAAGAGTCCAGAGTTTCTATAACTCGCTATAGTCGAGATCCCCATCTTCGACATAATCTTTAAGATCCCCTTATTTAAGGCACTATGTACATTAAATAGGGCTTCATCTCTATCTAAACCATCTGCATCGCTGATCTGGCAAACAGTCTTAAAGAGCATATATGGGTAGATTGCACTTGCACCATAAGCGATAAACACTGCTGCATCGTGTGCTGTAATAACTTCGTTACTCATAGCAACAATACTTACTAGGTGGCGAAGCTTAACATCGAGTAGTTTTGTGTGTAACCTACCAATGAGCATAGCCATGGGGATTGTTTTATACTCACTATCTACACCGCTATCGTCTAAGAATACTATTCTTACACCATCATTTTTTACATCTTCTATAATATTATCTGTAAGAGTCTCTATAGCCTCTTTTAAACCACTTTTAAATGTTGTAGCGTAAGTTCTATTTTTATAATCTGCCTCAAATCTTGGTGATTTCTCGTCGCCAAAGCTCTTGAGCACCTCTAGCTTCGATTGTGTTAGAATTGGTGATGTTGCTTTAATTCTTTTTGCGTGTTTTGGTTCTTCATCTAAGATATTGTGTATCTCACCAAAGCCTGTATTTAAACTCATTACAATCTTCTCTCTAAGTGAGTCGATTGGAGGGTTCGTAACCTGAGCAAACTTTTGGCGGAAGAAGTCATTAAAGCTTCTAAATGGGTAGTTACTAAAACAGGCTAATGGAGTGTCATCTCCCATACTTCCTGTAGGCTCTTTGCCATCAACTGCAAGTGGTTTAATAAATAGATTTATTACCTCTTTTGTAATACCAGCATATCTTTGTTTAAATGCAAAATCATCAATTTCGATATTATCATCAATTGCGTATGGATTTTCGATATACTCTTGAAGGTATATCATATTTTCATTAAGCCACTTAGTGTAGTTGTTGCTTCTTTTTAGGTAGTCATCAATATCATCATTTTTAAGCACTACACCAAATTTTGTATCGATTCCTATCATCTGTCCAGATTGTAGTTTGCCTCTTTCTACAATCTCATCTTCATCTAAATCTAAAACCCCATACTCACTAGCAATAAGCATACGGTTATCTTTTGTTCGTATATATTTTGCTGGTCTTAAGCCGTTTCTATCTAAAACAACCCCAATATATCTACCATCTGTTACACTAACGGCTGCTGGGCCGTCCCAAGCTTCGAATCGAGTAGAGAAGTACTCATAAAACGCCTTAAGCTCACTATCAAGAGATGGTGCATTTTGCCACGGCATAGGGATAAGTGCACGAACACTCTTAAAGAAGTCCATACCATTCATTATCATAAACTCTATCATTCTATCAAGAGAGCTACTATCGCTTTCATCAAATCTTACAATCGGAAGAAGTCTCTCTAGCTCCTCTTCGGTAAATACCTCTGACTTTATAGACTCTATCTTGATTAGTGAGTTTATTCTGTTCGCCTCTACAGAGTTGATCTCTCCATTGTGAGCAATGAATCTAAATGGCTGAGCCAAACGCCACTCAGGGAGCGTATTTGTAGAGAATCTCTGGTGGAAAAGTGCAAATGAGATTTTAAAATCTTTATCTGCCAAATCTGGATAGAAATCTTTAATATAGTTTGGCATTAATAAGCCCTTGTAGGTTATCTTTTTGCTCGAGAATGTTGGAATATAGAAATCTTTATCGTCAATATCGTTCTCGATCTCCTTTCTTGTTAAGTAGAGTAGGGCTTCAAAGCGACGAATTGCAATAATTGAGTTTGGCACAATAAATGCGTGGTAGATCTTTGGTAGTGTCTCTAAGGCTAACTCTCCAAGCACCTCTGTGTTTACAGGTACCTCTCTCCAAAAGAGCACTTTAAGGTCGTTTGTTTCACAGTAGTGTTCTACTTTTTCTAAGTGTGCATCATCTTTTGTAAAGATAACACCAACACCAAATTTCTCTGGTAAATCATAGCCGCTCTCTTTAGCAACTTTTCTAAAAAACTTTTCTGGAAGTGAAAATAGTAAACCACTCCCATCTCCACTCTTACCATCTGCAGCAATAGCTCCACGGTGCATCATTCTTGAAAGAGCTGTTAGTGCATCTTCTACATTTTTATGAGTTGCTTGGTTGTCGATAGAGGCGATAAGCCCAAATCCACAGTTATCTTTATATGCGGTATATAAATCTTGCATAGGCATCCTTGTATTGGAAGTTTCAGGGTAGCTTTTTTGGTTACTCTAGTTACTCTGTAGTATGGTAAATACTTAGATAAAATCGAATAAAACTCTTAATAAATCGAATGTAACCACTATTCCCAAGTGGCATAGAGTATATCTAAAAAGTGGTTAAAAGCTGTTTAGGGGAGCTTCAAAAGTACTTTATGTAACACTTACAAGGGGGATAAGTGTTACAAATTCATACGCAATATTGGGTTAAATTTCTCTTGGATCAACAATCTTACCAGCCAATGCACTTGCTGCTGCAACTGCTGAGTTTGCTAGGTAGATTTCGCTTGTTCTTGCTCCCATTCTACCAACAAAGTTTCTATTTGTGGTCGAGACACACTTTTCGCCTTCGCCTAAAATTCCCATATATCCACCAAGACAAGCTCCGCAAGTTGGATTAGATACTACCGCACCTGCTTCGATTAAGTCACGAATATAGCCCTTATCTTGTGCCTCTAAAAAGATTCTTTGTGTTGCTGGTGTTACAATCATTCTTGTGTGTCTTGCAACCTTTTTGCCTTTTACAATTTTTGCTGCAATCTCAAGATCTTCTAAACGACCATTTGTGCAGCTACCAATCATCACTTGATCGATTTTAATATCATCCTCTACTGCTGTTTCGATACTTTTACCGTTTTCCGGTAAGAATGGGTAGGCAATTACAGGGCTTAGTTTATCTAAATCTATCTCGATAACTTGGCAATACGCGGCATCTTCATCTGAGTAGAAGTATTTAGGCTCTGCTCTTAAGCCGCCATTAGCCTCTTTTACCTTCTCTAGGTACTCTTTTGTAACATCATCTACTGCAATAATTCCATTTTTAGCACCAGCCTCAATTGCCATATTACAGATACTAAATCTATCTGCCATACCTAAATGCTTTACGCCTTCACCAGTAAACTCTAGGGCTTTGTATAATGCACCATCAACACCTAAGATTCTAATAACCTCTAAGATAATATCTTTTCCATACACATGCTTTCCAGGCTTTCCATTGAGCACAACTTTAATACTCTCTGGCACTTTGAACCAGTTGCCACCAGTAATAATTGCAAACGAAATATCTGTACTTCCCATACCTGTACTAAATGCCCCTAAAGCACCGTGTGTACAAGTGTGGCTATCTGCACCAATAATTACATCTCCTGGAATTACAAGCCCCTTTTCTGGTAAAAGTGCATGCTCGATACCCATATCTTTTTCGTCAAAAAAGTACTTTAAGTTATGCTCGTAAGCAAAGTCACGGCTAATTTTAGCCTGATTTGCACTCGCAATATCTTTTGCTGGAATGTAGTGATCCATTACAATTGCAAATGCATCCGGATTTGCTAACTTTTTTGCACCACTCTCTTTAAATGCTTTAATAGAGATTGGTGTTGTAATATCGTTTCCAATTGTCATATCTATATTAACACGGACAATTTCGCCAGCTCTTACCTCTTTGCCGGCGTGGTCGCTAAAGATCTTTTCGGTAATAGTTAAACCTGCCATAATAAACCTCGTTGTAATAGATGTCAACTCTTTGCATCTATGTAATATTTTGGGCGATTATAGCAAAATTGGAATGAATATTTGCTATACTTTCTTAAAAAAACGGGGCTTACATTGAAACTATACGAAATAGAAGCTGTTGCTAGATATTTAGAGCCATTTGATTTTATAAAAAAGGCACGCCGAGTAGCTAATAATGTAGTTGAGCTCAATTTTGGCAAAGAGTGGTCTATCTTTTTTGACTTAACTAGAGGTAATTCTACAATTTATAAAGCGCCAAGCCGCCCGGTTAATCACTATAGCGCCCCCTTTGATACGCAGCTACACTCCTTGCTTAGCCACGCTAAAGTTTTAAGTGTTAGTGTTCCTAGCAATGATAAGGTGATTATTTTTAAAATTAAGCCAAAAAGCCAATATAAAGATAGGGTTATCTATGCAAGGTTCGAGCTTACAGGACGCCATACAAACTTGATTCTTACAGATGAGCAAAATATTGTTATCGAGGCACTCCACCATATCGATGCAAACAAAAGTTACCGAGTTGTCAAACCCGGCGTTGAGTTGGCAGAGCTTTTACCCTTTAAGTCTAAGTTTACTGGAGAGGTAGAGGATGTCGAAGCACTCTTGGAGCAGAACTACCAAAAGGTAAATAATACTTTGGTTAAGCGGCTAAAGAGCCAAAAACTCAATATGATCGAAAAGAAGATTCAAAAATTGCAATCGAACCTAGATGCCTTGCCAAACGAAGAGGAGCTACTTGAAGAGGCTAACAAATATAGCGAAATTGCAAATATCATTTTGGCAAACCTCCACCAGATAAAGCCATATGACAAAGAGCTTAAAACCTACAACTTCCAAAGCGAAGCAATAACAATTGAGCTGCCGCAAAATGTAGTTAAAAACAGAATCAGTGAGCACTTTTTTAACCTAGCTAAACGAGCAAAAAGCAAAGCCAAAAATGTAAAGATAGAGTTAGGTAACCTCCAAGGAAAACTAGCATTTTACAAAAACATTAAGAGTGCCCTAGAAAATAGTAACGACCCCTACGAACTCGAGCTTTTAGTGCCAAAACAGGCACGAAGCCGCAATAAAAAAGAGAAAAACCAAATAGGCGAAGTTTTTTGGATAGAGGGATACAAAGTAGCCGTTGGTAGAAACGCTAAAGAGAACCAAGAGCTCCTAAGTGTGGCAAAATCAAATGATATCTGGTTTCATGTTCGCAATATCCCAGGCTCACATGTATTTATTCGAACCGATAAACAGAACTTGCCTCAAAGTGTGCTAGAGTCTGCCGCAAAGCTCTGTGTCGATTTCTCTACCAAAAACCCCGGCAACTACGAAGTAGATTATACAAAACGAAAATTTGTAAAGATCCAAGAGGGCTCTAGCGTGGAGTACGATAAATATAAAACAATCC
>JALVWQ010000025.1:3009-12721 GCA_027034975.1 Campylobacteraceae bacterium | reverse complement strand
ACAAGAATTTTAAAGCCAACTTCTCATATTTTAGTAGAAGTAGCACCTACTAGCAAAAATAGTGGAAAGGATGCATAACTATGGGTCAAAAAGTTAATCCGATAGGTCTAAGACTAGGAATCAATAGAAACTGGGAGTCAAGATGGTTCCCTGCAAAAGATAGAGCACCTTCATTTATCGAAGAGGATCACAAGATCCGTACAATGCTGAAAAAAGAGCTCCTTTTTGCAGGTGTAAGTAATATCATTATTGAGAGAACTGTTAAGAAGGTTAGAGTAACAATTCAAACTGCAAGACCTGGTGTAGTTATTGGGAAAAAAGGTGCAGATATTGAGAAGTTAAAGCAAAAGCTTCAAAAAGTTTTAAATAAAGATGTTGCAATCAACATTAAAGAGGAGAAAAAACCTCTTGCGAATGCACAATTAGTTGCAGAGAATGTTGCTCAGCAGATTGAACGCCGTGTTGCATTTAGAAGAGCAATGAAAAAGGCGATTCAAGGTGCCTTAAAGCAGGGTGCTAAGGGTATCAAAATTTCACTATCTGGTCGTCTAGGTGGTGCTGAAATGGCGAGAACTGAGTGGTATCTTGAGGGGAGAGTACCTCTTCATACTTTAAGAGCTAAAATCGATTACGGTTTTGCTGAATCTTTAACTACTTATGGAAACATTGGTGTTAAAGTGTGGATCTTTAAAGGGGAAGTACTTCAAAAAGGTATTCAGCCTGAGAAGAAAGAGACTCGCCCAAGTAGAAGAAAAAGAAGAGGAGAGTAAGCAATGTTAATGCCAAAGAGAACCAAGTGGAGAAAGCAGCAAAAGGGTAGAAACCGTGGTAAAGCTTTCCGTGGTAATAAAATCGAGTTTGGTGAGTTTGCTATTAAAGCTGTAGAGGCTGGTAGAATAGACTCTCGCCAAATTGAGTCTGCTCGTATTGCGATGACAAGAAGAGTAAGTAGAACTGGTAAGACTTGGATTAGAGTATTTCCAGATAAACCTTTAACAAAAAAGCCTCTTGAGACAAGAATGGGTAAAGGTAAAGGTGCAGTTGAGAAGTGGGTTATGAACATTAAGCCAGGAAGAATTATTTTTGAGATGGCTGGTGTTAAAGAGGATTTAGCAAGAGAAGCGTTAACACTTGCTTGCCATAAATTACCATTTAAGACTAAAATTATTTCAAGGGAAGATAGCAATGAAATATACTGATCTTCAAGATAAGAGCTTAGAAGAGCTCCAGGCACTTTTAAAAGAGAAACAACTCGAAGTATTTACACTAAGAGTTAAACTAAAGACTATGCAATTAACAAATACAGCAGAGCTTAGAGCTGCGAAAAAAGATATTGCAAGAGTTCAAACAGCAATCACAGCTGCAAAACAGAAGTAAGGGGTAAGATATGCCTAAAAGAGTTATATCTGGAAAAGTTGTTAAAAAAGCTGGTGATAAGACAGCAACTGTTTTGGTTGAGAGAAAAGTTTTACACCCAAGATACCACAAAACAGTAAAGAGATTTAAGAAATATTTAGTACATGACGAAAGAAATGAGACTAATGTAGGTGACACGGTAAGTGCTATTGAGTGTAGACCACTCTCTAAGAATAAAGCGTTTCGTCTTCTTGAGATAACAGAGAGAGGAGAGGGCTAATGATTCAGAGTTTTACAAGATTAACTGTAGCAGATAACAGTGGTGCAAAAGAGATTATGTGTATTAAGGTACTTGGCGGATCTAAAAGAAGATACGCAACTGTTGGTGATGTAATCGTTGCATCTGTAAAGAAAGCTACTCCAAATGGAAAAGTGAAAAAAGGAAAAGTTGTTAAAGCGGTAATTGTGCGAACACACAAAGAGATTCAGAGAGAAAATGGATCACTCATTCGCTTTGATGATAATGCAGCTGTAATTGTTGATGATAAGAAAGAACCAATTGGTACTCGTATTTTCGGACCTGTAGCGAGAGAGACTCGATATGCAGGATTTATGAAAATCGTATCACTTGCTCCGGAGGTATGGTAATGGCGAAGAAGTTCAAGATTAAAAAGGGTGATACTGTAATGGTAATCGCTGGTGATGATAAGGGTAAAACTGGAGAGGTTTTACAAGTACTTACAAAAAAAGATGCAGTAATCGTTGCTGGTTGTAAAATTGCAAAGAAGACTGTGAAGCCTTCAGAAGAGAACAAAGAGGGCGGTTTTGTAAACAAAGAGATGCCTATTCATATCTCTAATGTAAAGAAAGTTGAAGGATAATCATGAGCAGATTAAAAGAGAAATATGACTCACTTGCTCCCGCTTTAAGAGAAGAGCTTTCTATTGATAATGTTATGAAAACTCCAAAATTGGAGAAGATCGTTATCAGCGTTGGAGCAGGTGAAGAGGGTAAAGATAGTAAACTAATTCAAAATATGGCAGACACGATCTCTTTAATTGCAGGACAAAAAGCAATTATTACTGTTGCTAAAAAGTCAGTTGCAGGATTTAAAGCGAGAGAGGGTGCACCAAGTGGTATTAAAGTGACACTAAGAGGTGAGAATATGTATAACTTCTTAGATAAGCTTATCTCTATTGCACTGCCAAGAGTAAAAGACTTTAGAGGTGTACCAAGAAAAGGTTTTGATGGTCGCGGTAACTACAACTTCGGTTTAGATGAGCAGTTGATGTTCCCAGAAGTAAGCTACGACTCAGTAATGAAAACACACGGTATGAACATTGCAATTATTACAAACACTGAAGATGACAAAGAGGCATTTACACTTTTAGAGAAGTTAGGTATGCCGTTTGCGAAAGGAAAGAGATAATGGCTAAGAAATCGATGATTGCTAAAGCTAAAAGAAAGCCTAAGTTTGCGGTTCAAGCATATACAAGATGTTCTATCTGTGGGAGACCACACTCTGTATATAGAGATTTTGGAATTTGTAGAATTTGTTTAAGAAAGATGGCCTCTGAAGGTCTAATCCCAGGCATGCGTAAAGCAAGCTGGTAATTTAAGGAGTAAAAGATGATGACAGACATTATTGCAGACTCTCTTACTCGTATAAGAAATGCAGCAATGAGAAGACTTGAGACAACAGATCTTCTTCACTCAAAAACTATTGAGGCGATTGTTTCTATTCTTGTAGAGAAGGGTTATTTAGAGAGTTATAGCGTAGAAGATTTAGGAAACAATAAGAAGAGCATTAAAGTTGTTTTAAAGTATGACGATAACGATAGAAGCGTGATTAATGAGGTGAAAAGAATCTCAAAGCCTGGTAGAAGAATCTACAAAGGGAGAGATGAGATTAAGAATTTCAAAAATGGTTATGGTACATTAATTGTATCAACAAGCAAGGGTATTTTGCCAAATGATAAAGCTTTCGAGCTTGGAACTGGCGGCGAAGTACTTTGTAGCATCTGGTAAGGAGGGAGAGTAATGTCAAGAGTTGGAAAAGAACCAGTTACTATCCCTGCTGGAATTGAAGTTTCAGTTGATGGTACTGAGATTGTTGCAAAAAAAGGGAACTTAGAGAAGCGACTAGAGACACATGGTCGTGTAGGTGTAGAGATTGAAGATAAGCAAGTAAAACTTACTCGCGTAGGTGACTCTAAAGAGTCTTCAGCATTTTGGGGAACATATAGATCGCTTTTAAATAACATCTTTATCGGTTTAGATAAAGGTTTTAGCAAATCTTTAGAGATCAATGGAGTTGGTTACCGTGCACAAGTGAACGGAAAGACTTTAGAGCTACAACTTGGATTCTCTCATCCTATTAATTTTGAGATTCCAGAGGGTATCGATATTAAAGTTGAGAAGAACATTATTACAGTAAGTGGTACAGATAAGCAGCAAGTTGGTCAAGTAGCGGCTGTAATTAGAGGATACCGTCCACCAGAGCCATATAAAGGTAAAGGTGTTAAATATACTGATGAAGTTATCATTAGAAAAGCTGGTAAAGCAGCTGGTAAGTAAGGAGCGAAGTAATGTTAAAAAGAGTACAAAAAGTAAAAAGCAGACGCTACGCTCAGCGTAAAAAGAGAGTTCGTGGTAAAATCTCTGGAACAGAGAGTAGACCAAGAGTAACAGTATTTAGATCGAACAAACACTTTTACGCACAGGCTATCGATGATGTAAAAGGGCACACTTTAGCATATAGTGATGGCATCAAGCTTGGTGTTAAGTCAAATAAAGAGGGTGCTGCGAGTGTTGCAAAAGATTTAGGTGATAAGCTCAAGGCTTTAAATATCGAAACAATTGTATTTGATAGAAATGGTTACCTTTACCATGGTGTGGTAGCATCATTTGCAGACGCTCTTAGAGAATCTGGTATTAAATTTTAAGGAAATCGCATGGAAAATATTAATAGAGAAGATTTCGAAGAGATCGTAGTAAATATCGGTCGTGTTACAAAAGTTGTAAAGGGTGGTAGACGATTTAGATTTACTGCACTTGTTGTAATTGGTGACAAAAAAGGTACTGTTGGATTTGGATACGGAAAAGCAAAAGAGGTTCCAGATGCAATTAAAAAAGCGGTTGATGATGCATTTAAGTCTCTTGTAAAAGTGAATATCAAGGGTACTACAATTGCACACGATATTGAACATAAGTATAAATCAAGCAAGATTATCTTAAGACCAGCAAGCGAAGGTACAGGGGCAATTGCTGGGGGTGCAGCAAGACCAGTTATCGAACTTGCAGGTATTAAAGATATAATTGCTAAATCGATTGGTTCAAACAATCCAAATAACCTTGTTCGCTGTACTTTAGAAGCGTTAACAAGAATTAAAGGCTAAGGAGCAATAATGGGTTTGCATAATCTACAACCTGCACCAGGCTCTACTCGTGAGAGAAAAAGAGTAGGTCGTGGTCAGGCATCGGGTACTGGTAAAACAGCTGGTCGTGGTCAGAAAGGTCAAAAGTCAAGAAGTGGCTACTCAAGAAAGAGAAACTTCGAGGGTGGTCAAATGCCATTAGCGAAGAGACTTCCAAAAATTGGATTCACATCTAGAGTTGAGAAGCCGTATGTCATTAATGTTGAGAAGATTAAAGCAGTTGCTGAGCTTGATGAGATTACACTAGAGACAATTAAAAGTGTACATAAATTAAGTAAGAATGTAACAAGAGTTAAACTTATAGGAAGCGGTGCGAAAGATTTAGCTGCTAAGATTAAGGATGACGCAGTAACTACAAGTAGGAAATAGTAATGAATAACACACTAACGCAAAAAATCTTAATCACTCTTGGTTTTCTTTTTGCTTATCGTGTTTTAGCGTATATCCCAGTTCCTGGGGTAGACCTAGATGTGATAAAACAATTCTTCGATCAAAACTCTAACAACGCTCTTGGTCTAGCAAATATGTTTAGTGGAAATGCTATTAGTAGACTAAGTATTATCTCTTTAGGAATTATGCCATACATTACAGCTTCTATCGTTATGGAGCTATTAGCAGCAACTTTCCCAGCATTAGGGCAGATGAAGAAAGAGCGAGACGGTATGCAAAAGTATATGCAGATTATTCGTTACTTTACTATCTTTATTACAGTTGTACAAGCAGTAGGTGTATCTTTTGGACTCCAACATATGGGAAGTGGTGGTCAAGGTGCAGTACTTATTGATATGACAAGTTTTATTGTTATTGCAGTATTCTCTATGCTTACAGGAACAATGCTTTTGATGTGGTTTGGTGAGCAGATTACTCAAAGAGGTATTGGAAATGGTATTTCGCTTATTATCTTTGCAGGTATTGTATCGGGGATTCCAAGAGCTATTGGAAATACAATATCACAGGTAAATGCAGGAAGTATGGATTTTGCGACGGTTATTGGTATCGTAATTATTATGATCGTAACAATCTTAACAATTATTTATGTTGAACTAGGGGAGCGAAGAATTCCAATTAGCTACTCTCGAAAAACTATTATGCAAAATCAGAATAAAAAAGTTATGAACTATATTCCAATCCGTATCAATATCTCTGGAGTTATTCCTCCGATTTTTGCAAGTGCGATCTTAATGTTCCCACTTACAGTTTTAAAAGCAAGTAGCAATCCAATATTAACTGCTATCTCAGATGCCTTAACACCAGGTGGCGTTTTATATAATGTATTGATGTTTATCTTAGTTATCTTCTTTGCATTTTTCTATGCTTCTATTCAATTTAATGCAAAAGATATTGCAGAAAATCTGAAGAAGCAAGGTGGATTTATTCCGGCAATTAGACCAGGAAAACAGACAGCAGAGTTTCTAAATGATGTAGCGAGTAAATTAACAGTATGGGGTGCATTATATCTTGCGATTATTTCAACTGTACCATTTATAATAATTAATAAACTTGGGGCTTCATTCTACTTTGGTGGAACTGCAGTACTTATTGTTGTTCAAGTTGCACTTGATACAATGCGAAAGATAGAAGCTCAGCGTGTTATGGGGCAGTACCAAACACCAGGGAATATTGGTCTATAATGGCTATACCGCTTCGTAAACCAAATGAGATCGATACACTACGCCAGGCAGGTGCAGTGGTTGGTCAAACTTTAGAGTATCTTCGTAATACAGTAAAGCCTGGAATGACCCTTAAAGAGGTTGATGCACTTGGTGAAGAGTTTATACTCAAAGCGGGTGCCAAGCCTTCGTTTAAGGGTTTATATGGCTTTCCAGCTTCAGTATGCACTTCTGTAAACGAGGTGATTATTCACGGTATTCCTACAGATTACAAATTGCAAGATGGTGACATATTGGGCTTAGATATTGGTACAATTGTAGATGGCTATTATGGCGATGCGGCAATTACTATGCCTATTGGAACAATCACGAGTGAGGATCAAAAGTTGATTGATTGCTCTAAAGATGCACTCTATACCGCAATCGAGGCGATTAAGCCTGGTATACGATTTAAAGAGCTTAGTGCTATTTTAGAAGAGAGCATTCGCTCGGCTGGTTTTGTGCCTCTAAGAGATTTTTGTGGTCATGGCATTGGCAAAAAGCCGCATGATGAACCAAATATTCCAAACTATGTCGATGGTAAAGTAAACCAAGGCCCTAAGATTAAAAATGGTATGGTATTTTGTTTGGAGCCGATGGTATGCCAAAAAGAGGGTGACGCAATTATCTTAGAGGATAAATGGAGCGTAGTAAGCAGCGATAGATTAAGAGGTAGCCACTATGAGCATGAGATTGCTGTAGTAGATGGTAAAGCATTAATTTTAACCAATCCATAGGAGAGGAGAGATAATGGCTAAAGATGATGTAATTGAGATTGATGGTAAGGTTATTGAGGCACTTCCTAATGCTACATTTAAAGTAGAGTTAGATAATGGGCATGTAGTACTCTGTCATATCGCTGGTAAGATGAGAATGCACTATATTAAAATCTTACCAGGCGATAAAGTAAAAGTAGAACTTACACCATACTCTCTCGATAAGGGTAGAATTACTTTTAGATATAAATAGTATTAGTCTTTTATTTGGGCACTTGCCCAAAATGATTAAATTTTTTGCTCTTTTTTTTGTAACAAAAAGTATCAAATCGATCTTGATGAATTAAAAAATCAATACTTGACTACTATTTTTATAATAAATAGATTATTATTTCCTACATAAAGTCATGCCAAGTAACTTCTTTTAGTCCCTTTCTTTGCTAATAGGTTTTCTTGCATACAATAATAATCAAAAAGGTTTTTGAATCTATGAGTCGATATCTCTTTTCACTCTTTATCGCAATTGTTGCTATGGTGGCTGCATATGTTTTTTATCTATTTTGGAGTGGTGGAGTTCAGAATCAGCCAAGGCAAGCAGTAGAAAAAAAGAGCCAATTTGAAAATAAGAGCAAACAAGAAGTTGAAGGTTTTAAAATCAAGGTAAAAGAGAAACATAAAACAATATCCAACAGTAACAATACTATAAAAGAAGAGACTTATCGAAAGAAAGAAGCAACTCAAGAGATAAACAAAACCGAAATCGAAGCAGAAGTACCACAAGAACAAAATATGACAACTCAAGAGATATATCAAAAACTTACTCCCAAAGATCATGACAAGTTTATCCAAGAGGCAGAAGAAGAGTTTAGAGATTTAGATAAAAAATTAGAAGATGTAAAAGCTAAACTCTCCAAGCAACAAGAAGCAACCGAAGAGAAGACACTTAAACAGGTAGAAGAAGAGGAGATTACCCAAACACAAAGAGAAACATCAACCGAGTTAAAAGATGATGTAAACTTAAGCAATATCTCAGATGAGGATATCAACAATCAATAAAAGCTAACTAGAAAAATAATTCTTTAGGAGGAGGATTTATGAAATTGCTACAACGGTTTTTAAGGTATATAGCTATTTTAATACCAATCTTGATAACACAATTAACAGCATCCATTGTAGGAACAACCAAGGGTGAGTTTTCTGTCAATCAAGGAGTAGCACACTATAAGCTAAAGATAGATGTACCACCAGGTGTTGCCGGTATGAAACCTGATCTTTGGTTAGAGTATAGCTCAAACGGTGGTAATGGATATATGGGTGTCGGTTGGCGTATAGGGGGGGGGTTCTACCATAACAAGGTGTCCCCAAACTAAAGCCGTTGATGGGGCAAACCATAAGTTTGGAGTAAAATACAATAGCAACGATAGATTCTGTTTAGACGGAAAAAGATTAATTGTTGTCAAAGGCAGCTACGGTGCTGATGGAAGCGAATACAGAACAGAGATTGACACTTACAGCAAAATCACCCAAAAAGGAATATATAAAGATGGAGGTCCTCAACATTTTGAAGTGACAACTAAAAGTGGACTTATATACAGATATGGTTTTTATGGTGGCAATAATGGAGATAGATCAGCCTATATAAGAATTAATGACACAAAAGCCTTCTGGAAAGTAAGTGATATAACAGATACATACGGTAATAGAATAACCTTTCACTATAAAAATAGCTACTCTAATGGAGAGAACTACTTAGATAAAGTCACCTATGCAGATAATGTTGTAGATTTTATCTATGAAGATAGAGCAGATAAAAAACATCTCTATAGCGGTGGTCACCAAATTAATATGACCAAAAGATTAAAAGAGGTCATTGTAAAAACCGGCTCTAAAGAGATAAGACGATATAAAATTAAGTATAAAAATGAAAAAAATGGCTTAAAACGATCTTTGATAACAAGTATCATAGAGTGTACTCCAGAAGGAGACTTAAAAAAATTATCATTTTCATGGAAGAATAGTGAAATCTATTCTTATAGTAATAAAACATCCACCTACTTAAAGAATCTAGGGGAAGGAGTTAGTTTTAACAAATCTAGAGGAAGGGATAAAGGTACAAGGTTAGCAGATATAAATGGAGATGGACTAGTAGACATAATACAGTTATATCTGTATCATGGAGGTTATCATAAGAGAGTTTATTTAAATACAGGTAAAACTTTTAAATATAATTCAAGCTACTCAAAAAGTCTTCCAGATGCATATTTTTCAGATACTGATGGACAAAGTATGGGAACACAATTAGCAGATATAAATGGAGATGGATTGATTGATTTGATTCAGCTATATAATCCTGGTGATTCTGTATATTATGGTGGGAAAAATCAACAACGAATATGGATAAATAATGGCACATCATTTGTAGGTAATTCCACCTACTTAAAGAATCTAGGGGAAGGAGTTAGTTTTAACAAATCTAGAGGAAGGGATAAAGGTACAAGGTTAGCAGATATAAATGGAGATGGACTAGTAGACATAATACAGTTATATCTGTATC
>JALVWQ010000025.1:0-2909 GCA_027034975.1 Campylobacteraceae bacterium | reverse complement strand
AGATGCATATTTTTCAGATACTGATGGACAAAGTATGGGAACACAATTAGCAGATATAAATGGAGATGGATTGATTGATTTGATTCAGCTATATAATCCTGGTGATTCTGTATATTATGGTGGGAAACGTCAAAAAAGAGTATTCCTAAACAATGGTTTTGCTTTTATTGAAGCAAAAAACTATTCTTTACCTACTGTATCTATTAGTGCGAAATATGGTCGTTTTCATGGAACCAAAATTATTGATATAGATGGAGATGGAATTAATGACATTATTCAGTTGTATCAAGGTGTAGATAATATTTATAAAAAAATCTATATTAATAAAAATAATAAACCATTAATCGCTCATATTTACAACTCAAAAGATCAAAATATATATATTAACTATAAAAGTATGTTAGATATAGATTCAAAAATATATGTACTTACAGAGAAAAGAAATACTCAACCTTGGAATAATATAGAGAATGATAATATACCTATAAAATCACCAATACAGTTAGTTTATAGCTTGAAAACTAAAAATGGTATTGGTGAATTTAATGAATTTCAATATAAATATCATGACTATATCTATAATAAATTTCGAGGGATCAAAGGGTTTCGTTATATTATTACCTATAATATGCAAACTAAGCTTGCTTCCGGTGTCTTTTATGAGCAGATAAAATTACCAAATGGAAAGGGTTTTCAATATTATGGACTACCTACTTATAGTTATGCTGGAAGAGCTTTTCAAGGTAGTGGGAGTAGTAAGCAACTAGATAGTTGGGGAAAATGGCTAACTGAAACTGATATAGAATACAGCGATGTTTCTGATAGAAAAAAAATATACGAACCATATACAACTGTTAATAAAAAGACTTTTTATGACCCAAATTCTAAAGCGTTTATAAAGAGTATCTACCACTATAACTATCTCTCCAAAGATGGCTTAGGCAATATAGTAAAAACAGTAGATAAAACCTACGATAATATAAACAAAAAGAATTTTTATAAAACTACCTATAATAGTTACGATGCCGAAGATAAAGAGAAGTGGTATATAGGGAGAGTTACAAAATCAACCGTTGTCCATACTCAAAGCGATGGCCATAGTGTAACAAGAGTTGCAACCTTTAAATATAATAGCCATGGACTCTTAAGTCAAGAGGTAAAAAATGCAGGCACCTCTTTAGCCTTAACAAAAAACTACAGTTACGATAGCAGAGGTAACAAGATAAAAGAGACAATCTCTGGCTATGGTATACAAACTGCAACTACAAGCTATAACTACGACTCCTTAGGGAAATTCTTAAAGAGAGTGACCAATCCAGCAGGTTTAACAAAGAGCTACACTTACGATCCAAGATTTGGAACAGTTGCCTCAGTTACCGATGCAAACGGTTTAACAATAAAATGGAGATACGATAGTCTAGGGCGAAAAATTGAAGAGTTAAGACCCGATGGTACAAGAACATCTTGGGAGCATATATGGAGTGATGGCTCTACAATAGGTGCTAGTCATACCCTCTATAGTGTTGGCATTGATACTACCGGAAAACCATCTACAAGAACTTATTATGATATGCTAGGTCGTGAAGTTGGATCGTACACATACAGCATAAGTAAAGGGAGTCGTACTTCATATAAAGATAGACGTATTATTAAACGAAAATACTATAATGCAAAAGGTGAGCTTATCAAAGAAGAGCTCCCACATTACCAAAATAGCAGTGCCAAAGCGATCACTAAAATTTACGATAAGTATGGAAGAGTAGTCAAGGTTACCAAACCTGGACCACAAGGAAAAACACAAACCTACTCTACAAGCTATAAAAACTTTACAACAACTATTACAGACCCAAAAGGTGTAAAAAAGGTAATTGTAAAAAATGCGATTGATCAAACTATAAAAGTTATCGATGCTTATGGTACAAGCAATGCATCTCAAATTGCCTATAAGTACGACGCTATAGGTAACCTAATAGAGACTCGCGATTCTCTTGATAGTGTAGTCAAAATGGAATATGACGAGGCAGGAAATAAAAAATATACCAACGATCCAGACTTAGGAGTATGGAACTATCGATATAATGCATCAGGACAATTAAAATATCAATGGAGTGGAATAAAAGGCTATCAAGAGAGTGAACATGCTACCTATAAAATTTATGATATTTTAGGAAGAGTTATTAAAGAAAAAACATTTAACCATAAAGAGTTTAACACGGATAGTAAAAAATATAGTTATAACTATTTAGAGTATTCTTATGGTGATACAAAAGCAAAAGCAGGCAGTAGAGGCAAACTAGTCAAAGCCTATGCAAGCTCTAAAGTAAAAGGGAAAGACTGGAATGGGGAGCTGCAAACTATAACCTACGATTCTCTAGGGAGAGTCATAAAAAGCAACACCCACATCTACAATAGAGGCGACTATCCAACCACAACCACCTACGACCAATATAGCCGCCCAAGCCGTATAACCTACCCTAACGGCTACTCTATAACTAACCACTATAATAAAGGTATCTTGGATAAGATAACCGATAAATATGGAAAAATAATCTACGAAATTAATAGCTTTAACGCCTTTGGTAAAATAGAGAGTGCAAGATATGGCAATGGAGTAGAAAACTTTAATGGTTACGATAGTGCAGGCTACTTAGAGACAATCGCAAGTGGTAAAACTTCGGCTCTCTTTGCCAATATCCAAAGAGTCGATTACACTTACGATATCTTAGGCAATGTAGTTACAAGAGAGGATAACTCTATTCCAAATAAAACTATTACCGATAGATTTACTTACGATAGTATGAATAGATTAACCTCTTTTAGTGTTAGCTCAGATGTAGTAGGCAACTATGCAAAGTATAAAAGATACAGCTACGATAGGCTTGGCAATATAACCTACCAAAGCGGCATTG
>JALVWQ010000024.1:23102-47560 GCA_027034975.1 Campylobacteraceae bacterium | reverse complement strand
CTGAGGCTACAGTAAAGAATGAGTGGGTTGCAGCACTATCGAAATCGACCCCTTCCCCTGCATGGATAAATGTTAAGAGCGTTGCTAAAATTAAAAATATGTTTATATACCATCTCGTCTCTTCGCCTTTGTAGCCAGAGAGGTCTTTGTAGAAGAGCTTTACATGGACTAAAAAGTTAATGCCAGAGAGCACCATAAAAATTGTTGTTACCCAGTAGATTGCATAGTTTTCAAAGTATCCTAAAGAGCTATTTTTTGTCGAGAATCCTCCAGTAGAGATTGTGGAGAATGCGTGGTTGATGGCATCAAACCAGCCCATTCCAAAGAGCTTTAAAAGGAGTGTATCTAAGAGAGTGAGTGCTCCATAAATACCCCAGAGTATTAAAGCAGTATCTCTGATTTTTGGAGTTATCTTCTCAAGTGTAACACCTGTTGCTTCTGCTTTAAAGAGACTAAGGCTTCCTGTTGGGTTGATAATAGAAAGAAGCCCAACACCAAGCACAATAACCCCCATACCACCAAGCCAATGGGTAAGAGAGCGATGAAAGAGTATAAAGTGAGGTAGGGCTTCGATGTTACTATAGACGGTGGCTCCTGTAGTTGTAAAGCCGCTAATTGCTTCGAAGAATGCAGAGGCAAAAGAGATATTGGTATAAAGATAGAGAGGTATAGCCCCAACAAGACCCAAAAGAAGCCAAAGCAGATTTACAGAGAGAATACTCTCTTTTATGCCAAGTTTCAATTTTTGATTTCTTAAAAGATAGAGAGTTGCAAAATCTACTCCCAAAAAGAGAGTGATAAAGAGTGCAAGCCCACTAAACTCTTCGTGGTAGAGAATTGCTACAAAAAGTTCTAATAGCAAAAAACAACCTAGTGTTGTTGCAATAAGAGCAATAAGTTTTAAAATACTTCTATATGACATTGCAACCCTTTTTTTACTAAAGCTCTATGCTCTTAGCCCTTAACTTTTCAAAGCATTAATACTTTGAATTACAGATTATGTATCCATCTCTCTATAAAATCTGCTTGATCGTTTGTGCAAAAGGCGACTACTAGATCCTCTGCTTGGCATTTTATACTCTCTTTGCACTCTAAAATTGCACCCTCTCTAATAAGGTATATAGCCATATTTTCTTGCCATTTTGGAACCTTTACCTCTTTTTGTGCGATAGTGGAGTTTTCTAAAATTTTATAGAGGTAGATATGCCCTTTGCCACCACAAAAGTTGCGTTCTGCTACAATGGAGCTTGAATGAATTCGCTCTAAAATAGCGTTATAAGCACTCACTTTTGGCCCTCTTACAACGACTATATCAAGTGAGTGCATCAGTTCGTAGTGCTCTAAGTCATGGTTGATTGCTACTACCTTTTTTATCCCTCGCTCTTTTGCTTCGAGGCACTTAATAATATTATACTCATCATTATTAGTAGCTGCAATGACAATATCGGCATGCTCTAAACCCTCTTGAGAGTAGAGATGCTTTGTACTATATTTGCAATGAAGTACCATAGCTTCACCACTAAGCTTTTCGTTTGCCTCTTTGCAACTATTAAGATCTTTCTCTATTAACTTGACACTCTTACCCTCTTGTATATAGGCATTTGCAATTGATATACCAAGCTTCTCAGCACCAAAGATAACGATATTTTCAATGCTCTCTGCCTCTTCGCCACCATAGGTTTTGCAAAATTTGAGGATAGATATATCATCTCCAAAGAGATAGATTAAATCATTTGGATAGATTGTCTCGCTTCTGTTTGGAACAAAGAATTCTCGATCTCGCTCAATTCCTACAACAATATACCCATGGGGTACCAACTCTACTGGTCCATCGAGCTTAGAGAGGCGAATACTAATAAGCTTCTTATCGGTATATTTAAAACTTTTGACATTATTGGCTTTTGGATAGTTAAGGAGATTTAAAAGGGTATTGGTGGTAAGCTCAATTGGAAAGATGGCATCATCAATACCAAACTTTTGCATGAGTGAACTCTTTGCAAAAAAGTGGTTTTTAAGTCTAATGATTGTTTTTTGAATATCTATTACATCGCGTGCAATAGTAACTGATATTAAATTTGCTTCGTCTCTATTAGTTACTGCAATAAAGAGGTCAAATTGACGATCTAAAAGCTTTTGGTAGGTGGCAGGGTCTTCCACATCTCCGAAGAGTGGGAGTATATCTAAGCTCTCATGCATTGAGTGAAGAGCTAACTCATTTCTATCAATTACTACTACATTATGGTAAGAAGAGAGAGTTTTTGCTAAATCGTACCCAACTCTTCCTGCACCAGCAATTAAAATATTCATTTTGCTATTATACTCTAAAATAGTACTTTTGTATCAAAATTTGACAATTAGAGGGCATCTATTACCTCTTTTGCACCCATCTTAAGCGATATCGAACCAAGAGGAGCCCAGTAGTCTCTTGGATTTACGCGGATGAGTGTTGCCTTTAAGTCGTTGGCGACAATTTCGCTTAAGTTTCGAATTGTAGGTACCGCTTCACCGGCTCCAAATTCAATAATAGCAAGCTTGCTATCGCCTATCTTTTTGAGAAAAGTAGATAAGTTCTCTCGCTGCTTAGCCTCTCTATGCTCTAGCCAGTTCCAGTCGCCAAACATTAAGATATTGGGCCTTGCAACTGCTTTGCACTTTTTACAGTAGGGGAGGGGCTCTTGTGCCTCAAAGCGATCCATATCGACAGTTACCTCTATCTTTTGTGCGCTCCAGATATCGCTTGAGCAAGGCTTTACACATTGCATATAGTGGATAGAGCCGTGGATCTCATCAATTCTTTCTTCGCTAAATCCAGCCTTTTGAAAGTGCCCATCGACATTAGAGGTAACAACAAAGTAATCCTTTTTATTTTGAGCAATTTTGAGTAGTTTGTAGTAGCCATCGTGCGGCTTTGTCTCTCTATAGATCTTGAGTCTATGGCCATAAAAGGCCCATGCCAACTTTGGATTCTCCTCAAACCATCTTGGGTTTGCCAACTCTTGAAAGTTTAATCCAAGTCTTTTTGCAATTGGGTATGCCCTCCAAAAGCCCTCTACTCCTCGAAAATCTGGTAAGCCACTATCTACCCCCATGCCTGCCCCTGCAGTAATGAGTAGATACTCCGCCTCCTCTATAGCCTTTTTAGCTCGTTCTAACATCTCCTCTCCTTCAAGGAGTATATTTTAACATAATTTAAGCTACAATGGTAAACCAAAGATTGCGAGCCAAGCTCTTAGAGATTATAGATTCGGTAGAATGGCTTGTATCGATTTTTAAATAGAGAGAAAAATGAAAAAAATTGCAACTTTACTGCTGTTGTGGCAATCACTATCCTCTGCTTTTTTAATAGATAGTAAACGAGTGATGGTAAGCATAGGAGAGAGTAAGGATCATACCCATATTAGTATCTACCGCCTTGGAGTTCGGGAAAATTTTAAACAGAAGTGGTTTAAAAGCAGTATAGGGTACTTAAGTGGTTATTATGAGCTGAGCGCAAACTACTGGGTTAAAGGGAGGAGTAGTAACTTTGGTATAGCCCTCTCACCAGTCTTTACCTACAATTTTACCTTTTTACCAACGACTCTACAACCATATATCGAAGGTGGTATAGGGGGCTCTTTATGGACAGATACAATGATTGCTACTCGAAATGTCTCAAGCCACTTTTTGTTCGAAGATAGAATAGGAGCAGGGGTTCGTTATAAAGGTTATGATTTGAACTTTTGCTATATGCACTACTCAAATGCGGGATTGGTAAAGCCAAATAGTGGGATCGATATTTTTATGCTCTCACTTAGCTTTAAGTATTGAAATAGTGCTCAAGTTCGCTAAAGTGGTTACAGATAACTGTTGGTGCAAACTCTTTTAAGTTTGCTCCTTGGTTGTAGCCATATGTAAGGGCAATAGAGTCGATATTTGCAGCTTTAGCAGCCAAAAGATCATTTTTAGAGTCTCCAACCATAACTGCTTTTGCTGGAGCGATATCAAGTTGTTTGCAAATAGTGAAGAGAATCTCTGGATCAGGCTTCTTCTTTGCAACAGAGCCAGCTCCTAGGCTGAGGTGAAAGTATTTTTCTATATTGAAGGATTGGAGCATTTTTCCAACAAACTCTACAGGCTTATTGGTGGCTAGAGCAAGGGTATAATTTTGAGCAAGTTTTTTAAGTGTAGCTTCCACACCATCATAGAGCGTTGCATCTTTTGTTAAATTTGCTCCGTAAATCTCTAAAAAGAGTTTTTTGGTTCGCAAAAACTTTTCTGAATCGATTGGATGGTTCTCATAATTATAATCTCCTATTAATGCTCGCTTGATTAAGATATCTGCTCCATTACCAATCCATTTTCGAATAGTTGCTAAATCATATGTAGGGAGTTTTAGTTGCTCTAGAGTCTTATTGAGTGCATAGGCTAAAGAGGGGGCACTATCAATGAGTGTACCATCCATATCGAAAATAATCAACTCTTTCTTTGAAAACATAGATACTCCACTTTTTGTGCAGTTGTACCATAAAAATATTAAGAGTCCCTTTATTGCTTGGTTGAATTATCTATCTATTCGAGGTAAAAACCTTCATAATTTTTTCTCAAATGAGATTGGGCGTTTTAAGACAACTTTGTTAATAACTCTAATAGAACCTATTGGTGTCTCAATAATGCGGTAGTACTCTTTTTTACTCTTTTTTTTAATATCGATAGCTGTAGTTGTTGGGAGAGTTATTGTAAATGGTGTATTAAGGTATCTATTAAAGATCTGTTCAATTATTTGTGTATCCTCTAGCTGCTTGGCTTGAAGTATACTATGACTACTCTGCTATAACCCTATAAAGTCAATTTTACTCATAAGTGTAGTTGTAAATAAGGATGCTAAGAGTAAAACTTTAGTTGATTTTATTGATCCTCCTCTTCAGTAAAATTTATAAAATATTTATATCTAAATGTAACTTAGGAAATAGAACAGAAAAATTGATAGTTATAAATATGTACCTTTTATGTTGCAATAAATTTACAATCTGTATAGAAAAGTTACATTTTCTTTTGGTTAAAATATTATTATGTTTCGTTAATTAACAAAGATCTGGAGTATTTTTGATAAAAAGTGATTTTTATAGAGGAGAAAAGGAGAGTAAAGGCGACTCTTAATAGACCACTTTTACTTTTGTTCCCTTCTTTATAGAGGCAAAGAGTGTATTTGCTACACTGTGAGGTAGACGAATGCAACCATTTGAAGCAGGGTATCGCTTAATATAGCGACTTGCATGGAGTCCAATACCGCTGCTTGTAAGCCGCATCCACTTTTTAAGTGGGTGTCCAACAAACTTTGCTCCTTTCCATGAGCCTTTATACTTTCTTCTATCGCCATGGTAAACTAATCTACCATGTCTATAGATATCGCCAAATATTGTTGAGCGTTTTACCGCAATCTTCTCCATAATTCTAAATGTACCGTATGGAGTGTGTTTGTCTCGTATTGTACGCGTATTTGGCTCTAATTTTCTCGATGCACCTGTTGTACATGGTGCATCGAGAGCAACTTTACCATTTACAACAAGTTTAATTCTCTGTTCGCTTACATCGACTTTTATATGTGTTTTTGCTCTCTTAGCAATGCGAAGAAGTTTTGGATCCTTGTAGATTGCAAAACTCTTTTTAAGATCTACACTTCTTCTAAAGGCACTGTAGCTACTAAAATCTACTCTTTCTTTCTTTGAAGCTACTTTGGTGCTATTTGTCTCTTTGTTTGAAGTAAGTTGCTTTTCTGCTTTTTTGGGCTTAGTTTTTACTACTACGCTCTTTTTGCTCTTAAGTTTGGTTTCACTCTCAATTCTTTTGTCTCCATATAGAAGATGATTGAGAGCAGCTTTTGTTTTTGCCCCAACATATCCCGTTGCAGGAATCCCATTTTGTTTTTGGAATACAATGATATTTGTTTTTGTCTGTTCGTCCCATTTGCCTGTAAGCTCTATCTCATCATTAAATCGCTTTTTTAGAAGATACTGCATAGCTAAAATCTCATTGCTTCGATTTTGGCACTTCTGCTTTTGATCGCATATATCACCAAAACTGTTAAAATCGACTTTAGCAAAAAGAGAAACTGCAAGAAGAACAGAGAGAGTTATAGTTTTGAAAATTCCCATTTTACCACCATTTATACATTTTTTTAGCCTATTATACCTAAAAGAAATTAATAGTCAAGAGCAGATAAACTTATTAAAGTTAAGATATAATATTTAAAAAGATCTTTTGGAGATAAAAAAATGCATAAAAAAGATATTTTAGATGCCTTCTACTTTCGTCACGCTTGTAAAATTTTTGATAAGACAAAAAAGATAAGCGAAGCAGATTTCAATACGATCCTAGAGATAGGGCGTTTGAGCCCAAGCTCTTTTGGTTTTGAGCCGTGGAGATTTTTAGTTGTGCAAGATGAGAGATTACGAGAGAAACTTCTTCCAGCTACTTGGGGTGCCAAGCAGATACTTCCAACCGCAAGTCATTATCTTATAATTTTAGCTCGCAAAAAACCAACTTTGCTGCCACAAAGTGACTATATTACTCACATGATGTATGATATTCATAAAATCCCAAAAGAGAAGGCTGAAGCTCGAAGAGCTAAGTATAAGCAGTTTGTAGAGAGCGATTTTAAACTTATTGAGAGCGAGAGAGCCTTTTTTGATTGGGCATCGAAACAGTGCTATATTGCCTTGGGAAATATGATGAGTGTTGCTGCAATGTTAGGGATCGATTCGTGTGCTATTGAGGGGTTTAAGCAGGAGAGTATTGAGCGAATAATGCATAAGGAGTTTTTAGTAGAGACAGATATTTGGGGTGTGAGTGTAATGGTTGCTTTTGGTTATCGTCTCAATCCACAACCCGTAAAGACAAGGCAGCCATTAGATGATATTGTAAAGTGGTATAAATAGGAGAAACTTTATCCTATTTAAGGTTAAATATTCTATTATCGGTTTTCAAATTTGCATAGAAAACTTTTATAGATAAGGATCGAGAACGTTTATAGTAGCTTGAGAAAGAGTGTGGCTGCTTTAGAAAAAGTGGCATTGAGAGTAATTAAAAATTTGATAGCAAAGATGATACGTTAATTAAAGCTATGAATCTCACAAAAGAGATGAACCAAGAGTTCTGCCAAGAGCATGAGTTTAATGTGGTAGGGAGTGGTGACTCTATCTTAATTAAGGTTAATAAGAGAGTAAAAGAGCTGTTGCGGTGGAGGGCACTGCGGTTAAACAAAGTCTATTTGGGCTTTGTTTAGAATGAGAGGCCTAAGCCTACATACGCTGTTTGGCTATCCATGATAAATTTACTTTTAAGTGGATCTAAAATTTTTGAGCTTATTTTTGCACCACTTATATCGAATGCTACATCTTTAACCTCCCATCTGCTATAGTTGTATCCAGCAGTGACAAAGAGATTTTGATACTTTGAGCTATTTCTACTAGCAAATGGCTTAAAGGTTAACCCTACATTGAAAGAGGTAAATGTACCATTTGCACCTAAACCCATATGTGCAATAGAGTTATCTATATCAGCATTTTGGTAGGCATAACTTGCTGTTCCATGAAGAAAGAGTTTGCTCTCTATTAACTCTTTTTGAAAAGTAATAGATGGACCAATTTTATATGTAATAAAGTTGGTTTTGCTTTTAGAGAAGAGTCTATAAGCATCGAGTAGATATCCAGCACTGTCATACATAAACCCTAGATCTGGAGCTACAGAGTCACCTTTATCAGCATCGATAACTGGAGCAGAAAGCCCTGTTACCAAACCTATCCCAAGATAGTTCTTATTGTCTTTATGGAGAATATCATACCCAAGATAGAGATTAATATCGAGCCCCTTAACACGATACTCAATTTCAGGAATTGTAGCATTTTTATTATTTGTAACATCCCAAAGATATTCGCTCCCCTTTTTAGCTAGAGAGTTATAGCTTTTTTGAGCTTGTCTTAATCTATCGGAATCAAGCCAAGTAAAATCAAAACCGAAGTAGAATTTTCCAAAATTGCCATGCTCTTTTTTGATTGTAAATGTAGAGATGTCGCAATCGATTCTATGGTCTAGCCCTAAAAAGCCACCCTCCATACCAAAAGTACCCGTTCCATACTCTATATTAACCGCATTAGCAAAAAGAGTACATAGTGCAAGAGATAGAGATATTTTTTTTACCATTCTTGAGCCTTTATAACAAAATGCAAATAAAATTATAAAGAAATTATATTAAAACAAAGAATGGTATTAAATTTTATTTATATTCAACTCTCTTTTTTGTTGATCTCTTCAATATCTTTATTAATTGTTTCTAAAAATGTTGCAGCTTTTTGAGCGAGATTCTCTAAAAAGCCTTTTGTCTTGTTGAGATCGAGTTCAATCTTTTGATCTTCAACTTTTATACCAACACTCTCAGTAAGGTCTAAATTACCTTCTTTAATACCCTTTTCAATATTTGATGCTTGCTCTTGGATTGTAGTCTGTAGAGTTTCAAAAAAGGATTTTGTTTTGTTTGTATCAAGCTCAATTTTCCCATTCTCGACTTTTATGCCTAAGAGGCTAAGAATATCTAAATTGTTTTCATCTTTCATATTGACTCCTTACTAATATTAGCTATTTTTATTATAGCAGATGATACGAAAGTTAGCAAGTGGTGAAAAAACTCTAAAATTTCATCCAAAAAAATGATTTCTATCAATTATATACTCTATAATAGAACAACTCAAGCAGCAAGGAGTGTAGGCAATGGGGATTTTGGATAAGATTGTTGATGTAATTAAGCTTAGCGGAACAGAGAATGGTAAAATTGAGGTTGCTATTATTAAGGAGCCGTATGGTGAGGATAGTGAGAGTGTTGCAAGTATAGGAGTCTTTTTAAACTCTGATCCAGAGACTCTCAATCCAAACTGGTTAGTACATATACCAAAAAGTAATATCGATGGTGTAATAGAGGCACTCAAAAAGGCAAAAGAGGAGCTATAGAGCCTCTTATTTCTCACTTTTTATTAATCTTCATAAAGTATAATCTTTCAAACAATATTTCTAAAGGATAGATATGTCTATTTTACGCAAATTTTCAACAGCTGCTATGGCTACCGGTTTGGGTGCTTTTTTAGTGACTGGATTAAGCGGTTGCGGCGGTCGTGAAGATAACCAGGTACAAGAGCAGCAAAAGGCAAAGGGTGCATTTGTAATTATAGAAGAGATTGCACCTGGAAAGTATAAAGTAAAAGATGAGTTTCCAGCAGATGAGACACGTATTGTCTTAAAAAAACTTGATGGAACTGAAAAAGTTTTAACCAAAGAGGAGATGGATAAACTTTTACAAGAGGAGAAAGCAAAAATTGATAATGGAACATCTCCCCTTATCCAGCCAAATGGCGAAGCACAAATGAGTAGTGGTATGAGCCTTGGCGAAGCGATTTTAGCAAGTGCAGCTGGAGCAATTATTGGTTCGTGGATTGGGAGCAAACTCTTTGGAAATCCAAACTACCAAAACAATAGAAAGGCAGGATATAAGTCTCCATCAACATACACAAGAAGCAAAAACAGTTTTAATAAACCAAGAAAGAGTTTAAGTTCAACAAAAAAGAGCGGTTTCTTTGGCAGCAAGAGCAGTAGTGCAAGAAAGGGTGGCTTCTTTGGAGGTTTTGGTGGTTAATTTAAAGCAGGTTACTCCTCTAGCAAAAGAGTATCTTGAAGAGCTTGGCTTTCTTTGGCATACCGATAGTGATAATACAAGCTATGTTGCCAATGAGCTTGTGGTTTTAAGCGAAGATGAAGCCAACGCTTATGCAGCAGCTGCCAATGAGCTTTATGATATGTTTGTAGAGGCTGGAGAGTATGTCATAGAGAATGATCTCTTTCATGAAATAGGTATTCCTTTTAATTTGGTTGAACTCATTAAGCTTAGTTGGGAGAGTGATGTCCATTGGCACCTCTATGGGCGTTTTGATTTTGCTGGTGGTATTGATGGCAAGCCAATTAAACTGCTAGAGTTTAATGCCGACACACCAACAGCTCTATTTGAGAGTGCCATTATCCAGTGGGCGATTTTAAAGCAAAATGGCTTAGAGGAGAGCAGCCAATTTAACTTTATCTACGAGGCTTTAGTAGAGAATTTTCGCCGTATAGTAACACTTACAGAAGATACTTCAAGATTCGAAGAGCTCTATGAGGGGTGGCGGTTTCTCTTTAGCTCAATTCGAGGGAATGTAGAAGAGGAAAATACTGTTAGACTCTTGCAGCATATGGCAAATGAGGCTGGCTTTGAGACAGAGTTTGCCTATATCGATGATGTAGCGTTTGATGATAATGGTATCTACTACAACGAAGAGAAGTTTGAGCTCTGGTTTAAGCTGATTCCTTGGGAGGATATTGCAATAGAGGAGTCAGAGCTTGCGATGCTGCTAACTAATATTATAAAGAATCAAGAGGCGATTATCTTTAACCCCGCCTATACGCTAATGTTTCAAAGCAAAGGCTTTTTAAAGGTGCTTTGGGATCTCTACCCAAACCACCCTTTGCTTCTAGAGAGCTCTTTTGAGCCACTAGATGGGAAAAAGCAGGTACGCAAGCCTATCTTTGGCAGAGAGGGTGGTGATGTAGCGATCTTAGATGCAAATGGCAGTATTCTTGAGGAGAACAAGGATATTTATAGCAATCATAAGATGCTCTACCAGGAGTTCGTAGAGCTCCCAACAGATGCGGCTGGAAACTCCTACCAAGCTGGCGTCTTTTATGCTTATGAGGCGTGTGGTGTTGGCTTTAGGCGAGGCGGTAAGATTTTAAATAATATGTCGAAATTTGTAGGCCATATTGTGAAGTAACGGATAAATAATCTCCGTTAAACCCAAATTGTTATTATAAAGAGGCTTCTTCTAAGCGTAACAGCAGGGTATTTTTCGTAGGAGCAATCTCTCAAGCTGCTAAAAATCTAAGAAAATTTAAGATAGTATTACAATAATTTATATGATAAGGTTAGGTATATGTTAAAGAAAAAAGGCTCAATGTTGAGTGTGAGAGAGGATATTCGAGTATTAGATTGCACAATTCGAGATGGTGGATTGGTGAATAACTTTCACTTTAACGATGAGTTTGTTCGTGGAGTTTACGAAACTTGTGTCGCAAGTGGTGTTGATTATATGGAGATTGGAAAAAACAACTCCCCAACGCTTATGAGCCAAGAGGAGTTTGGAGCGTGGAACTTCTGCAAAGAAGAGGATATCCGAAGAATTGTAGGTGAGAATAATACCGATATGAAGATTGCAGTCATGTCTGATATTGGGCGAACTGTAAAAGAGGAGCTTCTGCCTAAAAAAGATTCTGTAGTCGATATGGTAAGAGTTGCGACATATCTTCACCAAATCCCTGAAGCGATAGAGCTTGTAGAAGAGGCACATGCAAAAGGGTATGAAACTACTATCAATATTATGGCAATTGCAAAAGCTTTTGAGAGTGAGTTAGATGAAGCACTTGAAGCGGTGAGTAAAACACCTGTCGATGTTATTTATATTGCCGATACATTTGGTTCTTTCTATCCAGAACAGATTCGAATGCTCACAGAGAAGTATCTAAAAGTTGCCCAAGAGAGTGGTAAGCAAGTAGGGATACATGCGCATAATAATATCCAGTTAGCGTATGCAAATACGATAGAAGCGATGATGTATGGTACAAGTTTCTTAGATGCTACAATTTCCGGACTCGGAAGAGGTGCCGGTAACTGTCCGTTAGAGTTGCTTGTAGGTTTCTTAAAGAACCCGAAATATAAATTAAGACCAATACTTAAATTTATCGAAGAGCAGATAGTTCCACTCGAAAAAGAGTTAGACTGGGGATATAGTATTCCATATATGATTACAGGGCTTTTAACAGAACATCCAAGAAGTGCTATGAAAGCAAGAGAAGAGAACGATACCGAATATGTAAAATTCTACAACTCCCTCTTAGATGCACAGCAGTAATATTACTGTTGAGTGCAGAAGAAGAGAGAATTGTAACCTCTTAGAACTTTCCTAAAATTATAGTCATAACTACAATAAGTGCAGTTAAAACATAGATATATTTAAAGAGAAAACCCATACCAAATAGCGGTTTACCTTCTATAAAAATACCGACTTGTACAGCAGTGATAGCAAGTCCTGCAATGATAAATGAGATAAAAGAGAGGATAAAAACAGTATACCATGCATAGTGATTAAAGGCATATTGGTAAACAAAAAAAGCGCTGAGTGCTACGATTGCATGCTGCATGTAGATTGCATAATTTTTTGACTCTTGCTTATTATGGACCCTTGCAATTTTAAAATATAAAAAGATGAGCAGTAGAACTATAAATGTAAGCATAGTAAGCCTTATATGAAAAATTAGTTGTAATTATAATATAACTTTTTTAGGGGATCTTTAATATTTTTTAAAAACTATTTCTATGTTAGCAGTTCTCCCAGGTTATGAATAAACTGTGTTATAATATCGCACTTTAAAATAAGGTATAAAATGTTCTACTTTTTTGTGCATTTAGTGCATATCTTTTCGGTTTTTATCTATGGTGGTTTTCTCTTTACAGATAACCTCTTTTTAAGCAGAATGCAAAAAGATTTGGGTGATAAATATTTAGAGGCTCGCGAGCAGTTTATGAAGTATGTTCGCCAAGTGGTGCCAAAAGCCCTTATTGTTGCTGTTGTATTTGGTATCTACCTCTTTAGTGTCAATTTTGGATCTATAGAAAATGGCGAACTAAGTAACTTTCAAAAGGTTCTCTTACTTAAAGCATTTCTTGGTGGGTGGTTAGGGCTTCGCGGTGTTTTGCAGGTATTTTTTGGTATTGAGCCACTCGTTTTTAAGAGCCACAGATTCCCATTTATCTTAGTTATCGTAATAATTTTCTTATCGCAATTTATGTTTGTAGTAAAATAGATGCAAAAGCTCTCCGCAAAACTCTTCTACCCGCTTATGGTACTTGCCATGATTGGCTGGGGTGCAAGCTGGGTGCATGCTAAAATCTTAAGCGAACATCTTGCAATTCATGAGATTATCTTCTACCGCTATCTCTTGAGTGCCCTTGGAATGGTGCCAACGCTTTTCTTTTTAAAACTCTCTTTTAAAATAGATAGAGCTAGTTTAATGAATATCTTACTCAATACTATTGTACTTATCATCTATACCTGGCTCTTTATTGAAGGGACGCATCTTGGAACAGCAAGTCTTGGTGGTGCATTTGTAACTACGCTCATTCCAATCGCTACCTTTATGCTTAGTGCACTATTAGTAAAAAAGATGCCAACAAAAAAGCAGCTGTTTGCCCTGCTTTTAGGTGCAGTTGGGGTGATGTTGATTGTAAATGTTTTTAGTTTTAGTGCCAAAGATATACTCAAAATCGAAAACTTCTACTTTGTAGTTGCTGCCTTTATGTGGGCAATTTTGACAATTATTAGTGTAAAAGCCTCAAAGGTGCATCCGCTTGTTTATAGCTTTTGGCTCTATGCCTTTGTAGCTATTTTTGAGCTTCTCTTTGTAGTGGAACTCCAAAGCAATATCCTCTCGCAGCCGCTATTAGTTTGGGGTAACCTGCTCTCACTAGCCCTCTTTAGTACTACTTTTGCAACCTCTATCTACTTCGTAGGCGGCCAAAAAATCGGAGCTGATAAAATAAGTAGCTTTAGCTTCTTAGTTCCCTTTAGTGCTATAGCCCTCAGTGCTCTTTTTTTAGGCGAAAGGATAACTCTAAATATGCTCTTTGGCACACTCTTAGCAGTTGTTGCGATCTATATTTTAAATAGAAGCAGAAGATAAATCTTTGAATAACTGTAACAGTTTATGATTTTTTTTCTGTAGTTACTTAAAAATCTGACGCCTTTTCTGACGCTTTATTTGTATAATTACAAAGAGGGGGAGAGAATGTTTTGGCGACTGCTTCTGATACTCTTTGTATTGCTATCTTCAAGCCAAGCTGAAGAGACGCTAGTAATTAGCTCTGGAGTAAAGGGGCAGGGGTATTATAATTTAGCTACAAGTATAGAAAAGCTACTAAAAGAGCACAACTTCTCTTATGCGTTGCAAAATAGAGTAAGTTTAGGCTCAGCTCAGAATCTGCAGCGTTTAGCAAATGGCGAGGTGGAGTTGGCTATTGTACAGAGTGATACCGCCTTTTATGCCGAAAATGGTATCTACACTTTCAAAGAGAATCCGCTAGAGAATTTGCGAACAATTATTAATTTCTACCAAGAGCCCCTTTTTATTATTACCAATCAAGCAGGAGTTAACAATATCTACCAGCTTGCCAATATGCGAATTAATATCGGTTTAAGAGATAGCGGTGTAGAGAGTACAAGCCATGTGCTCTTTAAATCTATTGGCATTTGGGAGAGTATTAGTAAGTACCACTATGGGCCAAATAGGGCTATTAAGGCTCTTTTGCAAAAGAGAGTGCAAGCGATACTGCTTAATTTTATCGATGATACCCTAAAAGAGAAAATTTTAGCAAAAGAGCTCTATATTGTACCAATCCAAAAGGAGTTTGTAGAGCAGTTAAAGAGAACATTCTCCTACTTCTCTCTCTATGAGTATCGTATAGATGGCGAGATAGTGCCAACAGTTGCAGTAACTACACTGCTAGTAACTCGAAGCGATGTAGAGAGTGAGGTGATCTATCGATTAACAAAGATTTTAGATGCAAACTATAATAAACTGCACTTTCCAAAGGGCTTTGCAAAACCAAAAGAGCACTTTTTTCAAAATCCACTTGAGTATTGGCATAAGGGGACACTTAAGTATCTTCAAGAGCAGGGTATCAACTATGACCAAAAGATTCATCTAGATCTCTATATCCTCTACCTCTTTTTTGCGATAGTTATTTTAGTGCTACTCTTTATTCTATTAGGTATGTTTATCTTAAGCCATACCGATCTTGTGCATCGATTTCATGGAACCCATACTATCATCAAGTGGCTACAAAGTATCTATTTAGTGCTAACAAAATATAAATATATCACCCTTTTCGTCTTGATTGTGCTGCTTAATATTGTCTTTGCAATCCTTATTAAATATTTTGAACATAGTTGGGCATTAGAGCATGGGGAGGTGGCAATATTTGATACACTCTCTCTTTTTAAGATATTGTGGTGGCTCTTTATCTTTGGTAGCAGCAACTATGATGGTGGTATCTTTCCACATAGCAACGGAGGGGAGTTTATTGCATCCCTCTCCCCTATGCTTGAGTTTGGAAGTTTAATTACACTGCTTGGCTTAATTGCTTACGACAAAATTATAAAGCATTTTATGGAGGCAAATGGTATGGGAGTACAACGGATTAAAGATCATATAATTTTATGCGGCTGGAGCGATAATGCCCACTTTATTGTAAAGAATCTGCTTCATGAGAATAAACTCTATAAGCGGCAGATTGTCATACTTGCAGAGGCTCAATATGAGGAGCAGATCAAGAGACAGAAATTTGACCCAATGTATCTCTTTTATGTTAAAGGGGATGCAACAATGAGGGAGGATTTAGATAGAGCCAATATAAAAGAGGCTGATATTGCAATTGTTATCTCAGATAGCAAGATGCCAGAGCCTGATGCAAAAAATATCTTAAAGGTCTTAACAATCGAAAAATACTGTTTAGAGCTGGAGAGAAGCGGCAAACGCAAGGGTCGAAGCAATATCCATACCATTGCAGAGATTGAAGATCCTAAAAATATACCAATTGCCGAGGATGCTGGAGTCGATCAAATAATCTCGCTTGGGAATATTGAGTCAAAAATCTTTACCCAAGCAGTGCTTAATCCTGGAGTGGCAAAATTTATTAACGAGATAGTAACCTACAATGATCAAAATGATATATACTCATTTCCAGTGAGCAAAGAGAGCCAGCTTTATAATAAAACCTATGATGAGATTCTCTCTATTTTACGCGAACATAAGATACTGCTGCTCTCAATTAATGTTGAGTATAAACGAACGAAAGCTCAAGCAGAGGAGATAATGCAAAAATATGGGCTTAAAGGTCCAGTTATTACCAACCCATACTACGAGGCTGCAAAAGTGTATAGAGTTCAAGAGGGTGATCTGCTCATTGTTTTAGCCCAGTATGAAAAGGATGTTTTGGCTGCACTAAAAAAGTTAGGAGGGTAGCATGGAGCTAAAAGAGCAAAAGAGCAATTATGAAGAGAAGATCTTAGAGGAGCTTGATACCGACACTATTCCCGAAGTAGCAAAGAGGGAGAATAGAATAGCTAACTTTTTTGATAATAGAGTCGAGCCCTATATGTGGAATGCAAAATTTTTTATAATTTTAGCAATTATGTGCTCTTTAATTGTATCGATTGGCTTAATACTCTATGGAGTCTATGAGACTATAGGGGTGTTGCAGCTGCTGTTTAAGTCGCAGGATCCAAAAGAGATAGAGCTTGCAACGCTAAGTATTGTCGATATATTCCTCTTTGGTATGGTGATGATGATCTTTGCCTTTGGTACCTATAATCTCTTTATCTCGAAACTCGATAATGTCTCAAGAGATACAAGAAGTTATGAGGTAAGGCCAAAGTGGGTAAGGGTAGAGAACTTTGGCGAGCTAAAGTCGATCTTTATTAAAGTTGCTATTATGATCTTAATAATTACCTTTTTAGAGCTTGTTGTAAGAAGTATGGAACTGTTTCAAAAAGATATCTACTCAATTTTGATAATTCCAGTTGGGATACTCTTAATTGCATTGAGTCTAAAGTTGGTACATAGCAGTAAAAAAGAGCTTTAGACTCTTAACTTCTTGTGTTATAATAGTTTTATGATGAGGGAGTTTCATATCACTATTGTTTCACCAACAGATGTTGCAAAAGAGCGGCTTATTACTAAAGAGGTGTGCAATGAGTTAAACTACTATCTCAAGCCCCATAAAATTAAAATAGTGCCTCATTTATGGGAGGATTATCCAGGGGTATACCATCTAGATAGGCAAAGTAGTTTTAACCTCTATCATGACCTCTCTGCAAGCGATCTCTTTGTTGCTATTCTTTGGAGACGAATAGGTACAATTTTAACCAAAGAGTATAAAGGTTTAGCAACAAATAAAGCAAGAGTTACAGGTACACAATATGAGTTAGAGAGTGCAATTGCCCTAAACAAGAGTCTTTGGATCTACATTAAAAAAGATAAGAAACTAATCGATCTTGATAGTGCAACTTATGATGATTTAGAGCAAAATAAGCGTCTAAAAGAGTATATACACGAACTCAAACTTCGCTTTGGTAATGCCAAACATAGCTATAATGACTTTTACGAAGAGAACTTTAAAGAGCTCTTTAGAAACCATTTAATAGCAGAGATAAAAAGAGTCTTTGGGGTAAAGATAGATAAAGAGGAGCTTCCTTCAAGCCTAGAAACACAAAGTGAAACAGTAGACCCAGCTTACTATGCAGGGCTTTATGTCTCTTTAGCCATTGGTGCAATTATCTATTGGCTCTATACGATGAACTTTATTACCTCACCAAGTACACGCATTTTGAGTTTTCTTTTTGTATGGTCGCTTCTTTTTGTAAATATACCAGCTGTAAAGAGTCTACCAACATATAAGATACATAGTAGAGCCGGTTTTAGGCAGATAGTATCTGCTCTTACAAGAAGAGCTAGCTTTATGCTCTTTTTTGCAGTACTTTTAGCAATTGTACTCTATTTGGTTGGTATCTTGCTAGATTTGATAAAAGGCGATATAATCTTTTAAAATGTAACTTGCATCTACAAAGGCTTTTACAATTTTATCTTCAGGATTTTTGCTGCTTCTTGTAAAGAGCTGCATCTGTCTTAAGCTTCGCTCTACTAAAGAAGGATGTGGTCTGTAGTGTTCTAAGAAGCTCTCTATCTTTTTCTCTACACCCTCTCTGCCAAGGAGGAGCCAAAATTCAAATTCACTCATATAGCGGTAGTATTCATGGTGGGTTTTATCTTCTTGTAAGGATCTCTTAGAGAGATTATAGATCTCTTCTATATCGATTTGCAAAAATCTGTTGTCATTTGGAAAGAGTATCTGCCCAAGCACTGCCATGTAGGCTAAATTGACTCCTGTATAATAACTATACTCCCCATTGATTGCATGCAGCTCTTTGTACCCTTTAACTAAAAGATACAACTCATCTGCATCGATACTCTCTTTTTCAAGTAGAGCTCTTTTATGGTTTGAGAGAGCCGCAGTTTTTAGATTGATATTTATAATTGTATTGTGGTGAATTAAAGTATCTAATATATGTTTTGCCTCTTCGTACTGCTCTAAACTCCCTAAAGAGTGGGCCTCTATCTTTTGTATATCTGTAAGCAAGCGGTAGCGTCGATAGAGTTTTGGGAGTAAAAACTCTACAATAACGACATACATTCCTTTCTCGTATGCTAGCTTAATAAGCTCTACCAAAAACTCTTGATTCTCTACTCGCTTATCTAGCAACCCTTTGGTGCGAAATTGATCTATAATCTTTTCGCTCTCCTCTTTACTTATGCTGTTTGCAAACTTCTCTAAAAGAGCCTTTTGTTCATTTGTAATTGGGGCTTTTGTTCGTAAGATATCAGAGATATTATCAAGTGCACTCTCACTTGGGAGGTTTTGTAGTTCAAGTTCTCTCTCTACGGCTTCTTGTAAAAGTTTGCGTTGTGTATCATCACTTAACTGCCATATATCTTTTGGCAGATCAAATCGCTTCTCTATAGCAATAAGAAAACTCTTATCGCGAATATTTCCATCTCTTCGAATATAATCGCTTAACCTTCTAATGTGCTTTCCATCGACAGGAAAACCGATAATTTCTAAAAAATCTTTATTGTAGGTAATAATTGCTGCCTCTTTTAGCATCTCTATAAAGCTTTTTACAACTTTTGTTGGTTTCATTTTCTCACCTTCAATGGGCTCTAAGCTCTTTGCTCTTAGCCCTAAGCTCTCAATAATTGTAGCACAAATTTAGCGATTTTTCGAGTCGGAAAAGTCGGAAATGAGAGTAGTAGCATTAATAGTCTCGAAATTACTGCTGTAACAAGTTTTATGGCAAAAGCAAAAAGGAGAGACGATGCAGATGCAATACTCTAAAGATCTTGACTACTCTTTACTAACTATACTTAAAAATTATAGTATTACCCCAACATTTACTAAGTTACAAAAACTCTCTAAAGATATAGAGGAAATTTTAGCATTTCAAAAAAATTTGCCAAATTTAGAGATTAAAAATCTCTGCTATCCTCAAACCAAACAAGAGATCATTGAAGTTTTTACTTTAAGAAGTAGAGTCTATAAAAGAGAGGGGTACGATAGGGAGTTTCCTCAATTTATAGATGGTTTAGATTACGATGAGTATGATAAAACAAGTGCAATTTTATGCGTTAAGTTTAACAACAAAATCACAGGAAGCTGCAGAGTTGTTTTTGATAGTCCACTAAAGTTACCAATTGAAAAAAACTATTCATTTGATTACCTAAGAGCCCAAAGAGGCGAACTTTGCGAACTCTCTCGTTTGGTTGTAGAGCGAGAGAGTTTAGGACAAGAGCCAAGGCTTCTAACCAAAGGAACCTACTTGCTTCTTAGAAAAAAAGGCATTTCGACACTTGTCTCAATTACCGATAAAAAAGCCTACAATAGATACTACAAAAATTTTGGCGGCTTTAGGGTAGAGCATGAGTATAGCGGCTATGGAAAATTAGAGAAAACCTTTATTGTAAGCTCTTGGGAGATTGCAAAAGTCTCACCTTTTTTTAAAAGAGCTTTTTTAAAAAACTAATTTATACCCTTTATAGATATGGGTTGTAATATTAATAGCTGTACCATTGTCTTTTAGCTCTTTTAAAAGTTCATATTTAAGTTGCCGTAGGTGATTTCGAGCTTTTGGAGGGCTGTCTTCCCAAATATGGTACCTTATTGCATCTCTTCTTACAAAACGATTCATATTTTTTGCCAAAATATCTAAAAGTTTTATCTGGTTTTGAGTAAGATGAATCTGCTCGTTATCGATTTTTACAATTTTATTTCGAAGATCATAAGTTGCATTATGAGCTATTTGTACATAGTGCTTATAACTGCGTATTGCTATTTGAAGGTTAGAGATAAGATCATCCTCATTTATAGGCTTTGTAACAAAGTTTCTACACTTTAACTCTGCTACATCTTGATATATTCTATTACCATTATATATATGCTGTCCAGTAACAAATACATAAGGCAGATGAAACTCTCTATCTATAGTAGCAGCGAGTGTAATGCCGTCAAGATTATCATTAAGGTTAATATCTATGAGTACAGCATCAAAATTACTATTATTCTCTATCAACTCTACAGCATTTTTGTAGCTAGCTGCAAATGAAAGGTTCGAAAAATCAGCCTCTCTTAAAATCGCTTCTATATATTTTTTATCCTCAATGCTATCCTCTACCACTAAAATTGCTCTACTCATTCTCTTGCCACCTTATAGTGATTTTTACTCCATTAAAAGAGTCTATCTCCACACTTCCATTGAGCTCATAATTGACTATCTCTTCTATAAGTAAGAGTCCTCTCGCTCCTTCTCTTCTCTTCTCTATTCCTCTGCCATTGTCTGTTATAGTAAAGATATAATTGTTTCCCTCTCGCTTAAGCTTTACGCTCGCCTCTCCACCCTCCTCGCTATAGGCATATTTGTAGATATTTGTAAGAGCCTCATGCACTATTTTAGCACAACTTGTCGCAATTTTGGGTTGTAGATCAATTTTTGGGTCGATTTCTATTGATATATGAATATTCGGCTTTTTATAAATCTTTTGAAGTTTTGTAATCAACGCTGGTAGATACTCTTGCATATGAACCTTTGGAAAGCTATGTGTGCTATTAAGAAGTTTAGCTATCTCTCCTATTGCAAGAATATTTTGCTTAAGAGCATCTAAAGATTTACCCTTTTCTCTCTCAACTTGATGGATTTTATATTTTATCAATTGCAGCGACCCAGAGATTCTGTGGTCAAGTTCGTTTATGGTAAGCTCTTTATACTCTATCTCTTTTTCCAATTTCTCCATATAGTGAGCTAAAATTAATGAGAACGAAAGAGCTTCAAAGAGGAGAGCCACTTCGCTATAGTAAGGAAAAATTGAACTTAAACTAAATATTTGGATATTTTCCAAATACATAAAGAGTGCTATCAGAAAAAAGATGATCCAACTAAGAAGAAGATACTTTGCGTAACTACTTTTGTTGTAGTAGTAGAGTGTGAGCCCAAAGAGCATAAAAAAGAGTATTACATAAGATAGATTACGAATTGCGTGCAGACCTAATGCGTAAAAAACAAAAGTAGAGAGAATAGATAGAGTTACTATAATCTTAAAAATTTTATTGAGTTTTCTGTTTTTATGGAGAGCTAAAATCTCTTTTGTAAAAAGCGATAAAAAAACGACAGGAAAAAGTACAATAAATGGTATATTACTATTTAAGAGTTTCATAATTTCTTTCGAAAAAAGAAGTGGTGCCACCCCTTGATAGAGTAGATAGTAAAGAAATACTCCTAAAAATGCTACAACATAATAGAAAAATGCAATTTTGCGAGTCATAAAAAATATAACAATATTATAGAGAATTATTACTCCCATTCCGCCAAAAAAGAGTGCTAAAATAATCTGGTTTCTCTTTTGGTTAAGGGTATACTCTTTTGGATCCCAAAGATTTAACCTAGCTATAAGCGAGGTAACTTTAGAGGCAATCTTAATATAAAAGGTTCTACTCTCATGGGGTTTTAGGGTAACCTTTATAAAAGGTGTAAGCGATTCATTAGAATCTTTACTTAGCATACCACTGCTCTTTAAAAGTCTGTTGCTCTTTGCATCATAAAACTCTACAAAAGAGGTTAATGGATTGTTGTACTCAATAATTTTAGTAATTGCCTTATTGCTATTGTTGGTTAAAACAAGCTTTATCCAAACTGTAAAATCGGGTGAATAGCCAAATCCAAGCTCCTTATCGTTAATAGGAGTAAACTTTTTTGTAGCAATAGTCTCTATAGTTGCAGTTTGATTGTAGTCTACATAGTAAGAGGAGTGAGATAAAATCTCTTTAAAATCAATCTTCTTATCTATTTCTACCCCATGCAAAAAAGAGAAAAAGAGTAAAAAAAAGTAAAAAATTCGCATAATTTACCCCTAAAATTAAATTATAGTAAAAATCACCTGAATTTCTGACACCCTCTCTGACGCTTGGTTGGTATAATCGTAATACATTTTGTTTAAGGAGGCAAGAATGAAGATTCTAGCAATTATTATTAATATCTTCTTTCCAGGTATTGGAACGATGATAGTAGGGAAAATTGGAACAGGTATAGCCCAATTAATTTTATATATTATTGGGTTTGGATTATCAGCAACAGGTGTTTTGGCAATAGTTGGTATACCACTTGCAATTGGTGTTTGGATCTGGTCGTTAGTAAGTGTAGCAAAATCAGATGCAGAAAATACAGTTGTCATTAGAGAGGTGGTACGCGAAGTACCTTCTGAGAGTAAAAACTAAAAGTAAGGAGTATGAGAATAAGGAAATTAGTTGCATTGGTTGTTTTAGCAGTTAGTACATTTGCATATGCAGGAAATAGCGGTTGGTATATTGGTGGTGGATATAATGGAGTAAGTATTAAAAAAGATATTACTCCAAGTTTTGCGGCACAAATTGCTTATGGGGGGATTAGGTGATGTAGATGGTATTAGACTAAGAGGAATATATAAGTTTCAAAAAAATAGTCATTACGATCTTTATGGATTTGCTGGGTTGGCTTATTCTTCTAAAGCAACTGGTTGGAATACCACTGTTACAGATAAAGTCGATATTACAACAACAGGTGCAGAATTAGGTGCAGGAATTGAGTTTGATTTAAGAAATATGACCAATTTACCACTTTATTTAAGTATTGAAGCAGGCTATAGAGCTTCTTCTACAGATGTAGATAAAAAAATAACTGTAAATGGAAAGTATGGAAATGGCTCAGCTAAAGGTAGTGCAAGTTATGATTATAGCGGTGCAATTGGTGGAGTATGGATTCATTATGAGTTTTAATCGATAGTTTGTAAATCTTCTTGTTCTTATTTGATTATCCAGAACATTAGTTCTGGATAATCTTTTTAACTCTATTTTAAACCTAAAAAGGATTTAAAGTGTCTAAAACAGTATTGTTATTGGCTCTTTTGTTATCTGTAGCAGTTGCTAAAATTGCAAATATTGATGATATAAAAAGCAAATTTCAGAAAATCCATACTAAAGAGAAAAGCTACAACAAAAAAGTAAAAGAGATAGACGATATTTCTACAGAGGGTGCAGAGGCTACCTACTATTACAATAAAGGCAAATTAAAATTAATTAAAGTCGATATCTTAGGTGAAATGGGTAGAGAGGAGCAAGAGTACTATTTCGATAACGGCAAAGTATTTTTTATCTATACTAAAGAGATAAGTTACAACGCTCCAATGTATGTAAAAGCATTTAGTGAAAAACTCTCTAAAACCAAAACGAAAAGGCTTTACTTTATTAATGGGCATTTAGCTAAACTATTAGTTAATGGCAAAGAGATAGCTAAAAATTCAGCATCTTTTAGGTATGAAGAGAAGAATAGTTTGCATCTTGTGAAAAAGTTACTGTATATTGCAAAAAGGTGAAAACTATATTAAGCCATTAATACAAAAATCCAAACAGCCAAAGAGGAATTTTATTGCCAAAGCCTATTTCTATATCATCAGCCACGATATAACTTTTTGGTAAATCTTTTATCTGCTTAAACCCTTTACTCTTGCCACCAATTTCGAAAAGGTACTTTTCGTTTACTGAAAAATCACCCTTTTTAGGATAGTGTAAATTGTAAGCTTGCTGCAACTGAGAGACAAAAAAGGTTTCTCTAATTGTTCCAATCTCACTATTGGCACAAAGAATTTCAAAAAGATTTGTATTATTTAAATAGACTTTACTTGGCTTTTGAATAAAAGTATTACCTCTGCTAATGCCATCTATTGTGTTTATCAAACTCCCTTTATTTAGGTAAAGTAGATAACTCTTTAGTGTGTTTTTAGATATACCAATAAGTTTAGATATAGCCTCATAGTTTATCTCATAAGGATTACTTCTACAAATTACTAGCAACAGTTTTTGCAACGACTCTATTTTAGAAAAAGAGATTTTATAAATTGTTGCAATATCAAAAAAAAGAGTCTCGTTAACGATTTCTACAAGTCTCTGGTGGTAGCTTTTACTCCCCTCCATCACAAAAGGGTAAGCCCCAAATTTTAAATACTCTTTAAAATATTTTAAAGGTTTAATTTTTTGCAAAACTTCTGCCGATATATCAATATGGTTATTTAATAACTCTTCTAAATCATAAGCTTTAAATTTTTCGCCTATTTGCAACTCTATATATTCACGCAAACTTAAAATTGGCAACCTGTATATTAAAGCCCTTCTGCTTAAATCGCTTTGGCACTCCTCTAAACTAATAGCCGAAGAGCCG
>JALVWQ010000024.1:0-23092 GCA_027034975.1 Campylobacteraceae bacterium | reverse complement strand
AACAACTTGCAACTCAAAAAAGTCATATATGTTTTTTAAGTCTATACAAAAGTTCTCTTTTTTATGAATTTCATCTATTACTAGCACTCTACCGCCATATTTAGAAAACTCTTCTGCTATTTCAAACAGAGAGTGCGAAGCAACAATAGGGTGGTCGCAGCTAATATATAAAAACTCATCGCTTTTTAACTCTAAACTTTTAAGATACTGCAAAACCATAGTGGTTTTGCCAGTACCCCTAGCCCCAATTAGAGCAATCATTTTTGCATTAAAATCTATTTTTTCAAACAAAAAACGTCGATATTTAGGAAGCCTTTGAGAAAGTTTAAGTGTAGAATATTTTAAAAGCTGTTCCATCATTTTAAATCTCCAATCAATCTATTGACTATATTATAACATAAAACGATTAACTTACTGACCGTTTTAATCTTGAATTAATAATTTATACATTTTAAACAAGCCTACCCGAATTTCTGACGCCTATTCTGACGCTTGGTTGGTATAATTTATCTTAGGTAGTATTCAAAGGAGGATTTATGGGCAAAAGAAAAGTGATAACAAAAAATAAGAAAATTTACTATATTTCAGAATATAGCGGTAAATATTCGGTTTATAGATTAGATGATGTTGGCTTTTTGTTTGATGATAAAAAGAATATAGGAACTACAAAAACACTTGATGATGCTTTAAGTATTATAAAAGCTGACTCTGGAAGTGATATTAAGAGTATTAATTAGCAAAGGAGAAGCATTAATGTTAGAACAATTTTTACAGAAGAAAAAGAGTGAAAAGTTAGAACTAAATACTCAAACTGCAATTTTAATTATTCTCTACTTTGCAATAAAAGCAGATAAAAGTGAATCTAAAGAAGAAATGGAGCTTTTACAGTATGTTGTGTCTGGCAGTCCAATTTTTAACAACAATAGTTACAAGGAGGATAAGAAACTTATATATTCTGTAAAAAACTACTGTGATAGCGGCAGTATTGATTTGTTAGATAGTGCTATATCAATTTTAGATAAAAAACATCAAAAAATCGCATTTTTTCTAGCTGTTGAGATGCTCTTTGTTGATGGAGTTATTACTAGCGAAGAGAATCGTTTTATAAATGAATTGGCTTCTAAGTGTGATATTGCAGAATCAAGTATTGATTCTGCAATAGAAGTTTTCTCTACATTATACATACTTTAAAAATACAGGGGGAAGATATGGGTACTTCAATAACTATACCAATACAAACAACATATGCAGTAGATGCAGATAAAGAGATAGAAGAAGCATATGAGGCATTAGATGAGCGAACTTTAAAAGCCAGAGCAATAGAAGATGCAGAAGAGAATGGTATTCCAGAAGGGTATAATCAAATACCTACAGAGAGCCATACAGAATCCGAAATAAAAAATGCTTACGATCAAACACACAGAAAATTTACTGATAGTTTAAAAGGAGCTATACAAGATTTTAAAACATTAACACAAGAGCAGTTTTATATTGAGTTGAAAAATGATATTGCAGAAGAAGATATTAAATTAAAATTAGACAACGACTATAGAGCTATTACAGCCACTGATGAAGAGTCAAACAGTATTGCAAAAGAGTTTGTAGAATCATCAATTGATTTAAGAAAATTTAGATCAAGACACGAAAGAGAATTAGCTGCTAAATATCCTAGACATAAAATATGGCCTATTGCTATTCTAATTCTTTTATTTGCAATTGAAGCGACAATTAATGGTATTGTATTCAAAGATTTAAGTGGCGGTCTTATTGGGGGTATATTGGTTGCTGCTGGTTTTGCTGCAATGAATGTGCTTTTAGCTTTTATGACAGGATACTTTGGGTGGAGAAATCTAATCTTTAGGGATATTGTAAATAAAACAAGGGAATATCTTAGAAAATTATTAGGATTTGTTATTACAGTAGTTGGTATGTCGTTAGGATTGTTATGGAATTTAGCAGTTGCCCACTATCGAGAAGTTGCAACAAATAATAGAGTTGAAGATTTATTAAATACTGGTCAAGTTGCATTTAAACATCTATTAGATAACCCTTTTGGTATTACGGAATTAGAAGCCTTAGCATTGCTCTTGTTTGGAATAATTGTATTTATTTTAGTGGCTAAAGATTTTTATAATGGTATGGACGACCCTTTCCCTAAATATGGTGAAACTGCACGAAGGCAAGAAGAGGCTGAATCTACTTGGATTGAGTATAAAAAGTATAAAGAGGAATTAGTAGCCGATATGGGTGAAGAGTTAAAGAAAGAGTATGAAAATAAAATAGAGGAGAATAGAACAGTTTTAAATGAGTTTAAAAAGACATTAGATTGGCTAAAAATTCATAAAGATGATATGTTGAGAGCTCTTACGGCTTCTTTAAAAGAAGCGAATAAAAAACTGGCAATTTATAGAGATGAATATACAACGATAGTTGGACAAAATGGACGAAGAAAACATTTTAATATAGAGATGTCAATAGATGATGAATTTAATAATATTTATAATGAAACTGAGAGTGAAGAGAAAGTAAGCAAGTTAGAAGAGATTGTAGAAAAAAATATTGCTATTTATGAAAGGGCTATTAAATATATTGATAAGCAAATTCCAACATATATTGAAAAAATGCACTACCGAAAACAAGATGGTCATAATGAAGATGGTTATTTTGAAAAGTTATTAAAGCGAAACGATGTAATTTCTAAAACGGGCAGTGAAGATGAGTAAAAAGTTTAAAGCATTAAGTAGAAAAAAGTTTAAAAGCAATTTTAAGAAGAAAAAAGGCTCAATTCCAAAAGCCCCAATTTTAATGATACTTGGAGTATTATTATTTTTTATAGCAGCAGGAGTAGCACTTTATAATAGTCAAAAAAACAAAATAGAAATAGATAAAAATAGTTTTTGTCCATTAGAAAAAGAGTATATAAATCATCAATATACAATTTTAATCGATGCAACCGATAAACTGCCAAAACTCTATTCACAAAAGATAAAAGAGTTAATTAAAGATATAGAACTAGATATGAAAAAGTATGATAAATTAAGTATCTATATCTTAAATGATTCAGAAGATAACTATCTAATAGAGAAGTTTTCTATGTGTAATCCAGGAAGAGGGAGAGATATAAATCCACTAATAGGCTCTCAAAAAATTGCAGAGTATCAATGGAGAAAAAATTTTCATAAACCGCTTGATAAGCTACTTAATGATTTAGAGAGTCTTAGCGAAGCAAAAAGAACACCACTTTTGGATGGATTAGAGCAGTTAATGACTAAATTTAAACTCTCAAAGGTTAAAAACCAAACACTCTATATCGTTTCTGATTTAATGGAGTATACCAAGAGTTTTTCGATGTATATGCATGGGGTCTCAACAGCTGGTTTTGATTCGAAATATTTTGATACTTACGATATAGATTTTGATAATTTAGAGTTGCATGTTATCTTAGTGAAACGAGATAAATTAAAAAAGTTTCAAACACGAAAATTTAAGAGTTTTTGGAAGAACTTTTTTAAGCAAAAAGGTACAGCGTTTGTTGTGTATCAATAAAATTATAAAGGCTCTAAAATGCACAAAAATTTACTATTGGTAAATTAAACAACTCAGATTTTAGAATAAGTCAAAAACTTCTAGATATGATATTGAACTAATGCTAGATAAGCCTACTCCTCCTCTTTTGGGAGTTTGAGGGTTAGGAGTTTGATGGCTGTCATTGCGATGAGGATTTCGGTGATTGCGGCTAATATTAGGGCGTAGTAGTCTATGAGGGTGATATATTTAGTTTCGTAGCCAATTGTCGCAACTGCTACAAGTAGTGTTAGTGGCATCGAGAGTGAGAGGGCTGTGAGGAGAATTTCGAGGGTGCTTAGATACTTTTTAAGCACAAAAGTAGCTGCTATTTTAACTGCTAGCGAGAGGGTAACAATTAAGAGTGCTCCACTTACTACTCCTGGGAGTTTAATGGCGGTTAGATCAAAGGTAGTCCCTACATGGATAAAAAAGAGTGGCACCAAAAAGCCAAAGCCAAAGGCTCCTATCTTCTCTTCGAGTTCGTGTTTGTGGTGGAAGAAGGCACTAATTGCTACACCTGCAATAAAGGTACCAAGGGCGAGCTCTAGGTGTAAGGCTATCATCACTACAATAAAGAGGAAAAAGAGAGCCATACTCAAGCGGATATCTTGGTCGGCTGTGTCGTTGTGGGGCATGAGTCTATCTTTGAGCTCTGGGCTCCACCAAAAAAGCAGATCGAGTGATTTATAAAGAATGATAATTAAGAGTATAAATGCAAAGAGAATCGAGAGTTTTTCGGCTAATTTGATACCAAAGCCAACTTCGCTTGCAGCATCAAGTACCGTAAGGGCAATAATACTTGCAACTTCGCCCATTACCCCAACTGTAAAGGCGATCTCTAACCATCTACTCTCTTTGCCATAAATTTTTGCAAGGCTAGCTAAGAGCCCAATAGAGATTAATGGGAGTGAGATGATAAATATAATATTAAGATCTAAAATATAGCCAATTGTTGCAGAGAGCCCCCCTAAAAGTATTACAAAGAGAAAACCTCGCTTAAGAAGAGAGAAAGAGGCTTTGAGGATCTTATCTAAGTTTACTTCAAGACCTGCAAGAAACATTAGGTATAAAAAGCCAACCTCTGCAATAAGATCGAAGTAGTGGTTTTTATTTATAATTCCTACAGTGGCGAGAATGGAGCCAAGTAGAATTTCGGCTGCTGGAATAGGGGTGCGTATGACTCTAGCAAAGAATGGTGAGAGCCACAGTGCCAGTGCTAGGGTAATAATTAAATAGATATCACTTGTCATTGCAACTTGTCGCTATTTCGAGCCCGAGTCTTTTTAATCTATCTCTATCAAGCTCAGGAGAGAGCCCTTTTGTTGTGAGGTAGTTACCAATAACGATGGCATTTGCTCCAGCTTTAAACATTGCTAACTCTTGCTCTTCGCTCTCAAAGAGCTGCTCGCGTCCGCCTGCTACCATTATGCGTGTTTGGGGAAGTCGCTCTCTTAAATTTTTGATGATTTCGAGTGCCTCTTGGTACTCTATGGTTCGTTTGCTGAGTGGTAGCGATGGGTTTGGGATAAAAAAGTTAAGTGGTATTGAGTCTGGATTGAGGGAGATAATCGACTCAATAAGGCTCTCTCTATCTGCTTGGCTCTCGCCCATACCAAAAATACCTCCACTACACACCTTTAAGCCTGCCTCTTTTGCATTTAAAACAGTCTCGTATCGCTCTTGCCAGCTGTGCGTTGTGCAAATTTGGGGGTAGTACGCTTTTGAGGTTTCAAGGTTATGGTTGTAGCTATCGACTCCATGCTCTTTTAAGTGTTGTAACTGCTCTTTTGTGGCTGTTCCATTGCAAGCGATGAGGTTGAGTCCCTTTACTTGCGTTTTAACGGCTTTTGCAATTTGGGCAACTTTCTCGCATTTTGCATCGTCTAGTCCTTTGCCAGCAGTTACTAGGCAGTAGCCTATTGCTCCATTAGCTTTTGCCTCTTTTGCCTCTTGGATAATTTGGGCAGTCTCTTTAAATTTATATCGCTCAATATCGGCTTTGTAACGAACACTTTGGGTGCAGAACTTGCAATCTTCCATGCAGTTACCACTTAAGATATTATTGATTGCACAGAGAAAAATCTTCTTCATTTAATTCCTTTGAAACCTATACTCTTTGCTTTGCCAGCTAGTAGCGTTTGGTTCTTTGAAGTAGTAGTTTACTAAAAACTGATTACTATCTGCTTTAATGAGGGCACACTCGGTTAAATTTTTGTTTCTAGCACACACTTCGCCAGGGTTTAAAAAGAGAGTTTTAGCTTTATATTCGACACTAAATTTATGCAGATGCCCAAAGAGTACAATATTGCAATCTGGGCTTAGGTAGTAAGGCAGGTGCATCATTTTAATTGTGAGATCTTTAATCTTGAGGTAGTAGGGCTCTTTTGCAATTTTGTAACTAGCTGCAAGTGGCATAAGGGCTCTATCGTTATTCCCAAAGACACCAGCATAAGGGAGTTTAGAGGCTGCAAGGCTCTCTATATTCTCTTGAAGCTCAAAGTCGCCAAGGTGGAGCAGATAGTGTGCCCCTTCGTTCTTTAAATGCTCGATTGCCTCTTTTTGTAATTCTACTTGCTTGTGGCTATCTGAGAGCACGCCAATAACTACCAAAGAGATCCTTTTTTATTAGTATTATAGCAAAAGTGCTATAATAGCTTATGATAAACAAAAAACTATTAGGGCATATATTTACCTTTACAACTATCACGATCTGGAGTGTTGCCTTTGTAAGCAATAAGGCTCTGCTTGCATATATTAGCCCAATAGAGAATATGATTTTGCGTTTTGCAATTGCATATTTGCTGCTTTTACTGCTCTATCCGCACTTTAATAGTTTTCGACTTAAAGATGAGTTTCGATTTTTCATATTAGGTTTTTTGGGGATATTTGTTTATTTTTTGCTTGAGAACTTTGCCCTAAAATATACGCAAGCAACAAATGTGGGGCTCTATATGGGGGCGATTCCACTCTTTACTGCTATCTTTGCCCATTTTCTAACCAAAGATGAGCGGCTAAATAGAAATGTAGTTATTGGCTTTTTGGTTGCCATTTTTGGGATCGCTTTGATACTTTTAGATGGTGTTGGTTTCAAAGTGCGTCTAAAAGGGGATATATTGGCAATCTTAGCGGCTACTGTCTTTGCTCTCTACTCGGTTGTTTTAAAACTAGCACCCAAGGGGTACCACTATATTGTAATTACTCGCAAGAGCTTTTTCTATGGGATACTTTTGATGCTGCTATACTTTCTCTTAAGTGGCAAAGCGTTCCATTTTCAAGCCCTAAAAATATCGGTAGTATGGATAAATATTCTTTTTTTAGGAGTCTTAAGCTCTGGGCTAGCATTTATTCTGTGGCAACAAGGAATCGAGCGAATTGGTGCGATGTATGCAAGTAACTATATCTATCTTGTCCCTCTTATTACAGCTGTAACTGGGATAGTTGCTCTTGATGAAAAGCTAACGCTTAAGATGGTTGTTGGGGCATTTTTAATACTTGTTGGGCTCTCTATTGCTCAACGACCAACGCAAAAAGTTGTAGAGTAGGGTAGTTTTCGCAGCCAAAGAGTAAGCTAATTATTATTTGTTTTTAAAATGGCTCAACTAGGTTACTGCAAAAGTAAATAAAATCTTTAACATTTTTTGTAACGATTTGTAAATTATAAGTTTGAGCAGTAGATAAAATAAAATTATCAGCCATTTTGATTTTTCTTCTTTTACGATTTTTTAAAGATTGCTCTATTATATCCTCTGAGAGTGGTAGGATGGTAAACTTTTTCAAAAAATCTTTTACTAGCTCTTCATCTTTGGGTGAGAAATCAAAGTTGAGTACTTCGTAATATGTTATTAATGATATGCAAGATTGAGTATAGTTTGTATCAATAAATTTTTTAGCATCTTTGCTGCCATTTAAGTAGTAAATGATTATATTAGAGTCTATTAGGTATTTCATACTAAGTTGTAAATATCTCTATCGTTTTCATCTCTTAGCTCTTCTTGCCACTTTATTGGGTCTTTAACCTTTCCTTTTAATATTCCGAATGCACTTCTATTGCTTTTAGAGTTATGATTTTCTTGCATTACGATATTAACAATACCATTTTTCTTGAATTTATTTAATATATTTAAAATTTTATCGATATATTGATCTTCGATATACAACTCTATTTTTCGCAAAGTTTGTCCTTATGATAACTATTTTATCTATTATAGCATATTTTTTGCTACAAAGATTAATGAGGGTAGTTGGATATAAATTTGGAGAGTTGCTAGAGAAGTCTATCGCTTCTCTTCGACTTTATAGTCGCACTTAAGGCACTGGGTTACCGTTTTGGTTTTGAGCTCTTTTCTTCCTAGCATGTACCCACACTCTGGGCACTTCTCTTTAAGAGGGGTTGTGTTTGTGAGGAATTTACACTTAGGGTAGTTTTCGCAGCCAAAGAATTTGCCCCTTCTGCCGCTTCGCTCTAAGAGTTTGCCGCCGCATTCTGGACATGGGGCTTCGGCCTCTTTTGGTGGAGTGAGTGGTTTTGCATTTTTACACTTAGGGTAGGCAGAGCAAGCCAAGAATTTCCCACGGCGGCTCTGTTTAATAACCATTGGACTACCGCACTTGTCGCAAACTTCGTCGGTTGTCTCTGCTTGAGCACCTTTATCATCCTCTTTTCCCTCCATATTACGGCTATATTTACACTTTGGAAAGTTTGAGCAAGAGATAAACTCGCCATAGCGACCTTTTCGAATAACCAATTCGCCATCTTCGCACTCTGGACACTTTTCGCCAATTGGGGTGACGGTTTTGAGCGATTTGATCTCTTTTTTTCCTTTTTCTATCTTAGCCATAAATGGTTCGTAGAAGTCGCGAAGTACCTTTTGCCAATCCTCTTTGCCCTCGGCGATCTTATCGAGCGTCTCTTCCATATTAGAGGTAAAGTTTGCATCGACAATTTCGTCGAAGTGTTTCTCGAGAAGCTCAGTTACTGTAAAGGCGATCTTAGTTGGGTGGATTCGCTTCTTTTCAATGGTTATATAGTTTCTTGCCTGCAAGATAGAGATTGTTGGAGCATAAGTAGATGGCCGCCCTATGCCTCTTTTTTCAAGCTCTTTAATAAGGCTTGCTTCGGAGTATCTTGCAGGGGGCTCTGTTTGGTTCTTTGTTGCTTTAATTTCATCAAGCTTAACCTCTTGCCCCTCTTTAAGTGGTGGAAGAATCGTATCTTTGTCATTGTAGCCTGTAACCTTATAGAAGCCATCAAAGAGCATCTTTTTACCCTGTGCTTTAAAGACAGCATCGCTCCCTTTAAAGAAGATATTTTGAAGCTCATACTTCGCATCTGCCATCTGGCACGCTAAGAAGCGGTTGTAGATGAGTGTATAGAGGCGAAGTTCGCTTGACTCTAAATAATCTTTTGCAATCTCTGGCGTAAACTCTATATTTGTTGGGCGTATCGCTTCGTGTGCCTCTTGAGCCCCTTTTGATTTTGTAGTATAGACCTTTGGTTTGCTTGGGAGGTACTTCTCTCCAAAGCTCTTAGCGATAAACTCTCTTGCACTCTCTACTGCCTCTTTAGCAAGGTTTAGGCTGTCGGTACGCATATAGGTAATAACACCACTTATGCCGCTATTTGTCTTTACCCCTTCGTAGAGCTTTTGGGCAATCTGCATTGTTCGCTTTGGTGCAAAACCAAGTTGTGTAGATGCTGCTTGCTGGAGTGTTGAGGTCATAAATGGCGGTGGTGTCTTTGCCGATTTTTTAACTGTTTCGATTGTATCAACACGGAAGATATCGGCTTTTGAGCTATTAACAATCTCGTCTGCTAGCTCTTGGGTATTTATATCGAGTTTGCCAATTTTCTTATTTTTGTAGCTATAAAGAGCAGAGCTTATCTCTTGGTTAAAGAGTGCTTCGATTGTGTAGTAGGTAACCGGTTTAAAGGCTTGTATCTCTCGCTCTCTATCGACAACGATTTTGAGAGCCGCACTCTGCACACGCCCGGCACTAAGGCCTCGCTGAATCTTGCTTGCTAGCAGTGGTGAGAGCTTATAACCTACGATTCTATCAAGCAGCCTTCTTGTTTGCTGGGCATCGACACTATCCATATCAACACTTCTTGGATTCTCAAGAGCCTTCTTAATCGCACTCTTTGTAATTTCGTGAAAGACAATTCTAGGAAGCTCAGTAGGCTCTTTGCCAATAGCTTTTGCAACATGGTAGCCAATGGCTTCTCCTTCGCGATCCTCATCGGTTGCGATATAGATAGTTTCTGCCTCTTTGGCTAACTTTTTTAACTCTTTTACCGTTTCGCGATTCTCTTTGGCGATAACATACTTTGGAGTAAAGCGATTCTCTTCGATTGTGATACCAAATTGGGTCTTTGGGAGGTCGCGTATATGCCCTTTGGAGGCGACCACTTTATAGTTTTTTCCTAAAAAGTTCCCAATTGTTCTTGCTTTTGCCGGTGACTCGACAATGATTAAATTCTTCATGCAATCCCTATTAGAGTAGATATTTTTTTTGCATTCTAGCATAGTTTTATAAATCTTTTTTGTATACTATCAAAAAAAGAGTAAAGGTTACGAGATGAAAAGAGTAATAGTTATGCTCATTACCCTCCTAAGTTTGTTAGCTGCAAGTGAGGGGAGTTTAGTTGATAAAATAGTCAATCTCTATAATATTAAGACAAACGGAGCTTTTGAGTTTAATGCCACAAAGAGTGGTGATGGCTACGATATTACCGTATCGCCAACGGAGCCATTCTATAGCAAGATACTTAACCATAAGTTTATGCATATTGCTGTTGATGAGGGGCCGATAGTTACAACGCCTAAATTTACGCTGGCTAAGGCAGGTTTGCGTGCAAAGGGGTCGGTTTTTGACTTTTTTAAGCCAGAAGTGGTAGCCGAGATGAAGAAGAACTTAAAGCAAGATATAGCCTACAACTATAGCGGTATTGTTAGTTTTGGAGGTGAGTTCAGCGAAGAGATGACTATAGATCCAGTAGATGCAAAAGATGCAAACTTGACAATAGAGTCTACAAAAGTGCTCATAAAGAGTCAAACAGATATCGAGACTCTAAAAGGCAGTGGCGAGATGAGCTTAGAGAAGCTACTTATTGAGGATAAGAGTCAAAAACAGATGCTTTTGCTTCATGGAGTGAAGTTTACAAACACTATTACTGATGAGCCTGTAGATGGGGTTGTGCTCTTTGGAAAGACAGGCTTTCATATAGATGAGATCGAGATCAATGCGACAACTCCAAAGAGGGTAGAGGCAAAACTCTCGTTAGATATCGATAGTGAACTTAAAAGAGTAAGTAATATCTTTTTAGATGCAAGTTCGGTAATTAGTTATAAAGCATTGGATGCTCAAACAATCGTACTCTTTGAGGGGATAAAGAGTGGTAAATTAGAGTTTGCATTGAAAAATCTTGGTATTCAAGGGGTGCTTGAGATGATCAAGCTCTCAAAAAAGATGCAAAAGATTAATAATAAAATGATGCAAGCGAGTAAGAGTGGAAACGATATCGAGATTCAAAAGGCGATTATTGAGTCGAATGAGTTGATGAATCAGTTTATACCTGTTTTTAACCACACTTTAGTAAAAGATAAGAGCAAATTGGTGCTTGATTGGCTGATGCAAAGTGATAAGCAAAACTATATTAAAGCAGATTTTCTTTACAAAGGTGAGCCGCTACAAGGCAGCAACCTTCAAGGAGCGATGATTTCTTTAATGGCTCAGCAGTTAACTCTACTTGATGGAAGTTTCGATATCGCTTTAGAGCGGGATCTGATTGTAAAGATTAATCCACTCTCAATTCTCTTTGTAGATATGCTTAAGCAAAAGGGTTTTATTACGGAAAAAGATTCTGTTTACCGTTTAAAAGGGGAGTTAAAGGGCGGTAAGGTAATTTTGAATGGTAAAGCATATACAATTGAAGAGCTCTCAAGAGCACTTTTTTAATGAATGTGTTCTATTTTTGGAATAATTGCAAAAGAGAAGCTTTGTTATCAGCAGTGTGATATTAAAGAGGCTTTTGCACTTTTAGCCCATAGGGGGCAAGATAGTAGCAAAAGTGTTAGCGGAGTAAACTACTTTTTTGGCTCTCATCGGCTTGCAATTGAGAGTGTAGGGAATTTGCAGCAGCAGCCACTCCAAAGAGGCGAATACATTGCCCTTTTTAATGGCGAGATCTATAACTACAAAGAGCTTATTAGCCACTACAACTTAGAGGCAAATAGCGAAATAGAGACCATTTTAGAGCTCTTTTTAAAGCTTGGAGAAGAGTTTATTAGCGAGCTTCGTGGAATGTTTGCGATAGCGATTTACAGTATTACAAGTGGCAAAGTGTGGCTCTTTCGAGATCTAGTTGGAAAAAAGCCACTCTATTATGCCAAGCAAGAGGGGCACTTTTATTTTGCTAGCGAGCTCAAGTCGCTGCATGCTCTGCTTGGAGGCAGCTTTGATAAGCGGGCTTTGCATCAGTTTTTAGGATTTGGGGCAACTATTGCACCAAAAACTTTGGATAAAAGCATCTTTAAACTGCCACCAGCTTCGATGCTCTATTATAGTGGCAAGAGTCTAGAGATTAAGAGCTACGATGCCCTTTTAGAGCAGCGTCAAAAGATAGCAAGCAAAGAGCAAGCTATTGCAGTTGTAAAAAAGCGACTCCAAGAGGCTGTGATGATGCGGATACCTCAAAAAGTAGCGTGGGGTGTGCTCTTAAGTGGAGGCTTAGATAGTTCGCTTGTAGCAGCCTTAGCAGCAAGAGAGAGCAAAGAGCCAATTGCTACCTTCTCGATTGGCTATAGTGGTTATAGTAAGTATGATGAACGACCCTATGCAAAGGAGCTTGCAGAGCATATTGGAGCAGAGCACTATAGCTTCGAATTTACTAAAGCAGACTTTTTTGCAACGCTCGATGAGCTTTTAGAGTTTATAGATGATCCAATTGGCGATCCTGCTCAAATTCCGCTCTATTTTTTAATAAAGAGGGCAAAAGAGCAAGGGGTAAAGGTCTTGCTTAGTGGTGATGGGAGTGATGAGCTCTTTTTAGGATACCGTACCTACAAAGAGTATTTTATGATGGAGCGTGTTAGGGATCTACCTTATGCAAATTGGCTTAAAAACCACTTACGAGCACACTTTAGTATGAATAAAGAGTGGGAGTGGTACAAGCGGGCTTTAAATGGCGAAGTTGTCTTTCGAAGTAGTGCTGAGATCTATACCGATAGGCAGCTTAATATGCTGTTGCGTCTGCAAGAGCGAGATGGCAAAAACTTCGAAGCCTTGCAAGAGTATTGGGAGCGATTTAGTAAGAGTGGACGAGATATTATCGACTGGTATAGTTATTGTGATCTTAAAGTGCAGTTAGCGGAGTTCTTTTTGGTTAAAATTGATCGCGTCAGTATGGCTGCTGGTGTTGAGGTACGAAGCCCCTTTATCGATAAAGAGGTGGTAGAGAGTGCCTTTGATATAGAAGCCAATATCCGCTTTAACCCAGAGAATGTAAAAGAAGTTTTAAAAGAGATCGGTAAAGAGTATCTGCCAGCAAGTACAATAGAGCGAAAAAAGAAGGGCTTAAACTACCCATTTATCGAGTGGATATTAGAGGAGAATGGGATAGATGCAATCTACGAAGCAAACAGAGCATTTCGCTTTTTAAACGAAAAGCATCTTGACTTCTTAAGTGCTAAAGCTGCCCAAGGTAAATTTAAACAGCACCTCTTTCCACTCTATATGCTCTCTCGCTGGCTGCTAAAGTCGAAAAGTTAATCGCTTTGCGTTATAATACTCTATGGCACACCCAAAAAGAGAAGAGAAGAGAAAACGGATACTGCAATTAATAAAGCAACTCTATGCTTTAGAGACTATTCGACCCTCTAAAGATGCTTCTTTGTATGCAGTAGATCCAAAGACGATAACACGAAACCTCCAAGAGATCGCTACAGTTATTCCGCTTATTAATAAGCGAGGGGTATGGTCGCTTAATCTTGAGGCTCTAAAGATAAATAGAGATTCACTTGATATTACGCTGCTTCGATCCTTTGCAAGTAGTGTTCACCTTGATCTTAGCTGCTTTGATCTCTATAGTGTCTCGAAAGATTTAGTTAATTTTGCCATTGAGTATAAAAATCTGCCAAAAGCACTTGGCGAAGCGATTGTAGATGCGATGCAAAAGCAAAGAAGCTGCAGCTTTATTTATAGCAAGCCAAAGAGTAAAAGTAGCCGCAGTGTAGACCCAATTCGCCTCTTTACCCAGCAAGGGGAGTGGTATCTTATTGCTCGTGATCATAAAGATAGTAAATTGAAGACATTTAATTTAGCAAGAATAGAGCATTTTAAGATACAAGATGAGGAGTTTCACCTCCCAAGCAAGCTCAAGCAAGAGGCAGCAAGCTTTAAAAATGTCTGGAGCAGCAGTGGAGCCAAAAAGATAAGTGTTATACTCTATATTAATGCCTTTGCGGCAAAATATATAAAAGAGAGCAAACTCCACCACAGCCAAAAGATAGTAGATGAGCACTACAATGGAGATATAGAGATAGAGTGCACAATTACCCATAAGCTAGAGCTCTTGCCTGCTATTAAGAGTTGGCTGCCAAATATCCAGATTTTAGAGCCTAAGTGGTTAAGAGATGAACTCATAAATGACTGCAAGCAGTTTTTAAAAGATGCTGCTTTAATAGACAAATAGATGTCCAAATGAGTATGTTACAATAAGAGAAAAAAGGCAGCAGATGAAAAAGGTATATAAACACTTTCCAGTAGCTGGAATTGCTTACTATGAGGCACTCTTTGCAATAGAGCAGATAAAGGTTGGTGATAAGCTAGAGCTTAAACCAGAAGAGAATATCTACGATGAACACGCCATAGAGATATACTATAAAGAGAGAAAACTTGGCTACATTCCAAAAAATAGTAACTACTCAATCTCAGTTATCTTGCGGCAAGGGTGGCAGATCTTTGAAGCCTATGTCCAAAGAGTCGATAAAGAGGCCCTTAGTATCGATGTGGCACTCTTTGTTAAAGAAGCAAAGTAGAAAGGACTACAGATTATGAAATATTTTGAACTGATATGCACGGCATACTTAAAAAGAGATATACCTTTTAAAGAGGGATTTGATATTATCTCAAAATATATTAGCTACTCTATGGCTCAAACTAAGGATTACCAAGAGCTTCACGATAGTAAAGGGTATAAGCTATATAGCTTTGGTAATTTTTATCCTCCTGAGAGTGAGCAAGTTTATAAAAAGGGAAAGAGTTATAAATTTATACTTCGCTCTTTGGATGAAAAGTTTATAGACACTATGGATGTAAATTTAAGAGAAAATATAAACAATCCTAACTTTTTAGTCGTAGAGGCACAAAAAAGGGTTGTAAAGCAACTCTTTATTACAGAGCTATACTCTGCTACTCCAGTTATTGTAACTACTAAAAATAAGCTTTTTTGGACAATGCAAAAAGATGGAGATATACTCAAGCTTCAAAAACAGCTTCATGATAATTTAGAAAAGAAGTATCAGACATTTTATGGTGAAAAAATTGAAACAGAGCAAAACTTTATTCAGCTACTAGAGATAAAAAATAGGCATCCTCAAAATATCTATGTTACAAAAAAAGATGAAAGTGGTAAAACAACCTCATTTAGATTTTTTGGCAATAAGTTTCGTATTGTTCCAAACGAAGATGAACTCTCTCAAAAATTAGCTTTTATAGCCTTAGCTTGTGGCCTTGGCGAGAAAAATAGCTTTGGTGGAGGGTTTTGTATTGCGAAATAAAAAGTCTCAATCCCCTTTTATGAGAGAATATTTTAATACAGGGAGTAAATATGAAAGTTTATAAAAATTTTAAAATAGCTGGAATTAATTATTATGAGGCACTTTTTGTTATTAATGAAATAAAAATAGGCAATAAGCTTACTTTAAAGCCAGAAGATAATATTTATGATGAGAATGCAGTTGAGATTTATTATAAAGATAAAAAGCTTGGGTATATTCCAAAAAGTGCTAATTATTCTATCAGTTTAATTTTAAGAAAAGGTTGGGATATTTTTGAATGCTTTGTACAAAGAGTAAATAGAGACAATTTAGAGATTGAAGTAGCAGTGTTTGTGAGGGAGAGAGATGATTAAAGAGATAGTGGAGTTTATGAATGCAAATCCTAACATTGAAGATTATTTTATACAGGATGAAATTAGTGATACTTATTTGCATTACTATATTAAATTAAAAAACGATATAGTTTGTCGAGATTATTTAGATGTTAATAAGTTAAATAGTAGTTTACGAGAAACTCTAAAATATATGACTTATTATCAAAAAGGTATGCATAATAAATATTTAACAAAAGATTATGGATTAGGAGGTTCATCCCCATATATACTTACTATAACTATGTATTATAATGGTGAAAAATTTTGGACAAATATATTATCACAAAAGGATAAAAAAAAGACAAAACGTATTGTTTTGAATAAAAGAAAACACAGAAAATATTTTATAGAAAATAAAATTGATAAAAATAAAGTAATAGAGTGTTTTAATAGAATAGAACAACATTTTTTACAAGCGAGAAAATATCTTGTTAATAAAAGAGATATTTATAACTTATCAAAACTTAGAATTTTTTTAGTTAAAAACTTAAATTATCATTTGATTAAAAATGAAGCTATAAAAAGAATTCTTATAGATAAGTATCTTAAACAAAAAAAAGATAAAAAAGAGGTTTCAGTAGAGATAAGAGTATATATTGATGTAGGACTTAAAAGAGTTAAACATTTTTATGAAAAATTTGTAGAACAAAGAGCTTTTTTAAATCCAAAAGAAGCTGGTATCTATAAAGGAACTTGTCCTATTTGTAAAAGAGAAAATGTTGAATTATCTTTGCCTTATTTTTTATCAACGATGGGTGATGATTTTGGTATGAAATTAACTATGCCACTAAAAATAACGAATGCTATTTGTAAAACTTGTACTTTAAAACTTCATAAATTTAAGGTTATGACAGATAATAATCAATTAACAAAACCATTTCCACTTTTTATTGATAAAAAAAATCTTTTTGGAGAGCAAAAATCAATTTTAAATGATAATGAAAAGAAAAAAAGTTATAAAGAAATGATAAAAGCTATCTACTATACAAATCCAAAGGATTTAAAAAATTTTTATCTTTTATATTATATTTCTGTAAATGACAATGGATGGAAATTAAAAATTAAAGATATTGATTATATTGAGAATTTTCAATATATGACTGACATAGTTATAGAAAATTTTTTAGATCTTAAAAATAGTTTTATTTTAAATGATTTTTATAATAAGCTACTAAGTGTTTTTCAGTTTGAAAAAGTTGTTAATGATTTGATTTTTGAAAATAAAATGCAAAAAAATTATTTTTCTGATTATAAAGATTTTGAATTTACTTATCCTAATTCAAAAAATAAAAATAGTTTGCTTAAAAATTATTTTTTAAAATATAGACAAGATTTTTATGATTTTATCTATAAATCAAGATTTAATGCTTTAAAGCAGATTGATTTTAAGGAGATGTTATTAGATATAATCGAAGATAACATCAGGCATGATGAAAAAGATAAAAATAGCTATTCTATTTATGAAAATAGTATTAAAGAAAAGATCAATTTTCTTTTTAGTATAGAAAAATTTTTACAAAAGGAGAATAGATTGCAAAGCGATGAACTAAAATATTTGAAAGAGAAAATGAAAGAAAATATTGGTTATTGGCAAGAGTATCAAGAAAATAATGAAGCAAAAAAGAGATTTGTTGGAGGTAGAGACAATTTGGAATTAAATGAAGAAAACGATAAGTTTTTTGCTTTCTTAGTAGGGCAATTTGCAAGGTTTCTTTTGTCTAAAAGTAAAGCTAAGAGTGAAAATTTAACTCATGCAGCATTTGCTGGTTTTTTGGATTGGAATTGCAGTAAATTATTAAAGAATTATGTTTTAGAAGTTTTTAGTAAATATGCACATGAAATAAAGTATAGCAGTTTAAATGGTAAAGTGGAAAATGCTATCAGTATTATTGAAACATACAAAGATGATTTAGAGATGGATAAAGTAAAAGAGTATTTGATTGCTGGATATTTTGCGGATAATTATTTCTATGAAAAAAAGGAGATTGAAAATGAGTAATGAATTTAAAAATAGAGTATATGGTTGTGTGGTTGTAAAGGCAGTAAATGCAAATTACAATGCAGATTTTAGCGGAATGCCAAGAAGACTTAAAAGTGATGGGACTTTTTATGCTACAGATAAAGCATTTAAGTGGTTGGTTAGAAATTATATTAAAAAAAATTATCCAAATCAAAAAATACTTTTTACAAAAGTATTTGATGAAAAATTAAATACAATGAAACTTAAAGAGGCTTTTGAAAAATTAACTAACACTAAAATCAATAAAGATGATATGAAAAAAGATTTATTTCCTAAGCTTTTGGAGTTTATTGATGTTAGATTATTTGGTGCAGTATTTTCTCCAGAGGGTAAAAAAGATAATAATATTTCCATTCATGGACCAGTGCAGATAAATCATGCAATCGATTTGTATAAAAAAGGAAAAGTATATACGGATGAGATTTTAGCTCCATTTACTGCAATTGGAAATATGAGTAAAGCTACTGAAGCTCATTATATTCATCATTTTTCAATAAATCCCAAAAATTTATCAAGTTGGAAAAATATTGTACAAGATAAAAATATCAAGGTACTGAGTAAAAATGATATTAATATTCTAAAAAATGCCTTTAATAATGCTGCAACTTATTATGATTCTCATTCTAAATCTGGTATTGAGAATGAATTGAGTATTTATGTTGTTTTGAAAGAAGATTCAATGTTAACACTTCCAAATTTTTCTCAATTTATAAAATTTACTAAAAGTGAAAATAAATGTAGTTTCGATATTACTAAACTAATTCAGTATTTAAGTAAATACAAAGATGAAATTGATTTCATTGAAATTTATCATATTCAAGAACTTATTGAAATTAAAAATGAAGATAAATCTTTAGAGGATAAAATTAAAAAGTTTGACTTATCAAATATTATAAGAGTGGAAGAGAATGAAAAAGCTAATTAGCTTTACAATAAAATCAGAATTTGGTATGTTTAAAAAACCAGATATCAATGATAAGATTTTTATTACATATAATACTATCCATAAGCCATATATTTTAGGAATTTTAGGAGCAATAGTTGGATATGATGGATATGCTCAAAGGAATGATAAAAATAAAATAGCTGAATATTATGATAAATTACAAAATATAGGAGTAGCGATTGCTCCTTACGGGAAAAAAAATGGTTTATTTCAAAAAGAATTTATTGTTTTTAACAATACCACAAATGGAACTACTTCTAATATAACTGAGCAAACAATAATAAATCCTGCATATAGGATTTATATTGAACTGGATGAAAAAAACAAAGAACATAGAAAAATAATTAATAATTTGCAAAATAATAAGGCAGTTTATTTGCCTTATATGGGAAAAAATGAATTTTCTTTATGGTGGGAAGATTTTCATATTCATGAGAAGTTTGAAAAAATTGAAAAAAAAGAAAAATTTGAAGTTAAAAGCATTATAAAAAAAGGTGAAAGTTTTATTTTAAAGGGAACAGGCTATAAAGAAAGAACCACGAACTATTTTTATCTTTTTGAAAGATTACCAATAGGGTTTGATGATGAGCTTAAACAATACATTTATGCAGATTTTGTATTTACAAATCATATTTTTAAAACAAATAATGGTTTAAACAATTTATATGAATGCGATGAGGGGATAATATGTCTCTTTTAAAATTTGAAGAAATAAAAAAAGAACTTTTTGATATAACATTTTGTAGTAATATTCAAAATTATAAAGCCCATAAAAGATGTGTAGAAAAAGACAAAAATGAATGTATAAAAAATGAATATGAAAGTTTGCAAAAACACAGTAGATTAGTATTTGAATATTTTTTGAGGTTAGTTAAAGAAACTAATATAGAAGATTATCTTAATAAACTCTTTTGCAATGGTGCAAGTTTACTTGATAATGTTTCAAAAAAGAATGAATTTGCAAATTTTATAAAGTATTTGTTTGAAAAAGCTATCTATTGGCACGATATGGGTAAAATAAATCCAAATTTTCAGATAGAAAAAATGGATAATGAAAGTTTTTCTAACATTAGATTATTAGAAGGTAGCAATCATTCTTTATTGAGTGCATTTTTATATATAAATCACTCATTAGATGAATTATATAGGAAAAAATGGAATGAAGATGAAATAGAAATAATTGAAAGTATCATTTATATTTTTGGCTATATTATAACAAAACATCATGGAGTAATTTATAATTTTAATGATTTGCATTTTAATGATGATTTAGAACAATTTTTAAAATATTTTTGTATTCAAAAGTGCCATACAAAAGTTCATGAAAATGAAGGTAGAATTTTTTCAGGAATTTTTGATTATGTTGAAGATAATAAAGATACTTTGTTTTTGCTTACTAAATCTCTTTTTTCTCTTCTAATTATTTCAGATTACTATGCTACATCACAATTTATAAACTATGGCAATAGAAATGATTTAGTTTATAACGATTTTGGACTTATTGATAATAATTTTAGAGATAAAATTTATAATGAGTTTTATAAAAATCAATATTTAAAAGGAATTGAAAACAAAACTGATAAAGATTTCAAAAGCTTTAATGAACTGCTAGAAAAGTCAAATAGAAATTTAAATCATCTAAGAAACAAACTTTTTGTTGAGGTAAAAGAAAATCTAAGAAAAAATTTTGATAAAAATCTTTTTTATATTGAAGCACCAACTGGAGCTGGAAAAACCAATCTATCTATTATGAGTGCGGTAGAGATTTTGAAAAATAATAAAAGTATAAACAAGATTTTTTATGTTTTTCCATTTACTACATTAATTACTCAAACCTATGAATCTATAAAGAGAGTTTTGAATTTAAACAATTCTGAGATAGTTCAGCTCCATTCAAGAGCAAAATATAATGAAAAAAAAGAGCAACAAAAAGATGGAATATATGGAGATGAAAGAACAAATTTTTTAGATAATCTATTTATGAACTATCCTATAACTCTGCTTAGTCATGTAAAATTTTTTGACATTGTAACAGGAATTAGCAAAGAAGATAACTTTATCTTTCATCGCTTAGCAAATTCAGTTGTAATTATTGATGAAATCCAAACCTACAATCCGAATCTTTGGTCTCAAATTGTTTATTTGCTTGATATTTTAGCGAACAAGTTCAATATTAAATTTATCATAATGAGTGCAACTTTACCAAAAATTGGAGAAATTATTGATAGTGAGTTTACTTTTTTAGTTACAAATAAAAAAGAGTATTTTCAAAATCCAAATTTTGCTAAAAGAGTAGAAATAGAGACAAAACCAATTAAAATAAAAGAGGCAAAAGATATTTATAAAAGAGTTTTAAAAGAGAGTAAAGAGTATAAAAAAATTGCTACTAATGTTAACACCATAATAGAGTTTATTACTAAAAAAGGGGCAGATGAATTTTATCAAGAAGCAATAAAAAACAAATTTTTTGATGAGGTATTTTTGCTTAGTGGGACAATTTTAGAGCCAAGAAGAAAAGAGATAATTGAATTTATTAAAAAATGTGAAGATAAAAATATCTTATTAGTAACTACTCAAGTTGTTGAGGCTGGTGTGGATATAGATATGGATGTAGGATTTAAAGAAAAATCTTTGCTTGATAGTGATGAGCAATTAGCTGGTAGAATCAATAGAAACAGTAAAAAAGATAATAATAAATTATTTTTGTTTGAGATGGAAAACTCAAAAGCAAAGTATGTGTATAAAGGGGATAAAAGATTAAATATAGAAGTGAAAGAGGATGTTTTAAAAACAAAAAACTTTGATAAATATTATGAACAAGTTATAGAAAAATTAAAAAAATTAAATAATTTGAATTTTGTAGATAATCTTAATAGTTATATCGATTATATTAAAAACCTTCGATTTAAAGAAACTCATATTAAGATCATTGATATTGATTCAATTTCTGTTTATGTTTCTTATAACAAAATGGCAAAGCTTTATTGGATAGCTTATGAGAGCATAGTTAAAAACAAAGAGTTGGATTTTACAAGTAAAAAGATTAAATTAAAAAAACTATCTTCAAAGCTTTCAAATTATACTTTTTCATTAGCAAAATATGAGGGTAGCGGAGTAGAGTATCTAAAAAACTATTGTGAAGAAAAATATGGATATTGGTATTTAAAAGAAGAACACATAGCAAAAGATGATGTTTTTGATGAAAGCCATATTTATTCATACAAAAATGGACTTGATACAAGAGTATTAAAAGGAACGAATGTAGGGATGTTTATATGATAAAGCAAATCACAGGCACTCTAATAAACTACTATTGCCACTGTAAAACTCAACTTTGGCTTCATGCCAACCGTATAAATTTAGAAGATAATAGCGAAGATGTGCGGATTGGGCGGGTTTTGCATGAGATTAGCGAAGATAGAGTAAGTGAAGTTGTTTTTGAGAATATTAAGCTTGATAAGATTACAAAAGATTATGTGGTTGAGGTAAAAAAGAGCGATAGCGACTTAGAGGCGGCGAAGTGGCAGCTGCTTTTGTATCTTTATAAGTTAGAGCAAGTTGGGGTAAAGAAAAAGGGTAGACTGGAAGTGTTTGAGAAGAAAAAGCAAAATAAAAAGCGTTTTTTAGTTGAGTTGGACGAAGAAAACCGCAAAAAGCTTGAAGAAGTTTTGGCAGATATTGAAAAAATTATTAGCCAAGATACTCCGCCAAAGCCAAAATATGAGAGTAAGTGTAGAAAGTGTGCATATTATGAGTATTGTTTTTTGTAAGGTGTTGCGATGAATGAATATAGAGAGCTTGCTGCATTAATTGATAGTTATAGAATGAAAATAGTTGATTTTGAAAGATTTGAAAACTACTATATATACATTGATTATAATTATTTATATGAGACGCTTCAAAAGAGTTTAGAGATACTTGGTAATATAGTAAAAAATGAGTTATCAAAAAAGTTTTTAAAGGTCTATACTGACTATTTTACAGCAAGTTTAGAGATAAAACCACTCCTAGAAGATATCCTTTTTGAGATTGATAAACTAAAAGGCTTATATAAAGAGTTAGAAAAATATAGTAATGATACAACTTTACAAATTTATAGAGCAATAATAAAAAAGATAGTAAAAGATGTAGAGATTTTCTTTATAAAGCTTGAAAATCTTATTTTAAAAGGCGGCGAAGGGGAGTTGGACTTAGAGATAAATGTAGCTTGTGAAGCTGCTTTGTTAGCAAAACACCTTAATAAAAAAAGCTCTTTTGTTTTAGAAAATTTTCTATTAGGGCTTGGGCTTGGCTGGTTTTTCTTTAGTGATGAAGAGTAAGAGTAGTAAGTAATGGCAGTAATTTAAAGCTAAAGAGAATAACTTGTTATAATTTTAAGAAAAAAGAATTGCAATGGGTGATATAGTAA